>JBBSVU010000025.1:0-13792 GCA_038046645.1 archaeon | reverse complement strand
TACTAATATATTGCAACTCTGCCTTTATCCCTGATTCCGGATACTCCTCTGAAAAATTTAAGTATTTCATCATACAAATCCAGAAGGCTTTTTCCTTCCTCCTCTATTTCTTTCACAGCCTGATTATAACTTATGCCGCCATTTGAAAACAAAACATAGATATGCGGGGATTCAACACCGTATTTCTCATCACTTAAATCAATTGCAACATACGCCCCTGCTTTTGGGACATCAAATACAATCCTGTTTGTAAAATTCCAGGCGGTAAGAGGTTTTTCTTTCCATGAGGAATTGTGCACTATCCTTGCTTTTATAATATCAGTGACACCTTCCTTGCTATGGCTTTCCAATGCAATTGATAATCCTGGAATTTCAGGATAAGAAACTGTTTCACCAACCTTTGCCTTAATCTGTGTTTTTCCTATTCCATTCTGGAAAGCCCTTATTGTAGCTTCATTTGTTTCCTCATCATAATCCTGCAGCAAAATATAAATTTCATTATTTACTCTCAAGAAGTATCCTTCGACAAGGTCAAAATCCGTTTTATTCAATGTTTTGTTTGCATCAACAATTTCAGCCAAAGGCGTTCCTAAATTCAACTGCATTAATATTTTTTCAATCCCTTTTCTTTCTTCACCAAGTTTATTCGCAAGCGATATTGTTTGCTGAACCTCATCTTCTGAAACCTTAACTACTCTCCTAATCAAATTTACTAAATTTTCTTCCCTCAGCTCTTTGCCTTCCAGTATTTCCTCTTTCTGCGCAGTCAAAAGAATTTCTGTGCCAAGCAGGGTATCCCTTTCAAGCTCAAGCGCATGCAATGTAGAAAAATATGTTGATGCATCAGCCATATCAAGCAAGAAACTTTTGTTCAAAAGCAGATGCTGCTTCCTGTATTCTGTCCTCACTACTTCATTATTCTCAAATGTTTCAAGCACAGAATCAAATTCTTTAAATTTCTGCGAGTCTGAATCTGAAGCGAAATTTTTAAGCTTTAAGGTAATATCAGCAGAAATACCTAACAAAGATTTACCTTTGCCCAATTCAGGAATTATGTGGTTAATTAAATTATACCTCTGTTTTTCCAATGATTCAATCCTGTATTCTACCTTTGACTTGGCTTTTGCAATCTCCTCTTCTGATGCGAATGCAGAGCCGCCAAATATTAACGCGCCAAGTAATTCAAACGGCTTGCCAACCCAGGTAAGAGGATTTATTGCATGTGATTGCAGTGAATCAAGGCCTATGGAATTGGTAAGGGAATTCTTTAATGCTGCAGATTCTTCCTCAAGCCTTTTTATTTCTGCCTCAAATTTCGTTATTATCTCAGTGGCAGAACCATAATGCCCATCCAAAATTTCATTTAATACCTGTTTCAATTCATTTTCTGCGGTTGAAACCTGTGCATCACTTAACAATGCAGCCCTATATTTCTTTGCAGCCTCTTGCAGCTTTGTTTCCAAATCTGTCAATTGAGTATTAGAATATGAAACTTTATAGGAAGTGTCTTTTATTATTGTTTTTTCCAATTCTATTATTTTTGCAATATATTCATCCCTGTTAGCTTTATCAAACGGGTCTTTCATCATCTTTTTTTCTGCTGCCCATTTGTTTAATGCTGCTTGAGTAACTTTTTTATCCTGAACAATGACTGAAGATAACTCTTTTTTTGTTTCTTCTGGCAGTTTTGGGATTTCATTTTCCAATACTGAATAAATAGCCAATTTATCTGAAAATGCATTATTTACAAAATTGCCGTATTTATCAGGGATTTCTTCAAGCAGCATAAATTGCGATGCAAGTTCTGCCTGAACACTTTTCTTGCCCAAAAGCTCCTGCTCATCCCTTACGACAATGGAATCTGATTCAAATAACGCCTTTTTAATGCCCCAATAATCAAATTTATTGTATCTTTCAAGTGTTTCTTTTAGCGTTGCAAAATTTACAAAATAAACAGGCTTTTCTTCTACAAACTTCCACAGATTGCCATCAAATGCCTGCTTTGCCTTTTTGTATTCAGCAGCATAATCTACCTTTGCTGCTGCTATCCTTGCATCATAACATTCAATTAGATCTAAGTATGTCTGTGCTGTTTCAGATTCTGCTGCTTCAATCTTACAGGGATTGTTAAAAATAATTACTGGTATTTCTATTTCCTTTGCAGGCCATAACTTGGAATAGGTAAAAATAATGCTGCCAGAGATCTTCTTTACTACTTTTCCTTGCGTTATCGCATCCTTTTTGTCAGAATTAAAAATAAGCTCTAAAAAATAGGGCTCTTGTTCTCCTGTAAGCTTTACAGTAAAACCTGCAGGGTTTAAACCTTTAAAAGAAACATCTGGCTTGTTCTGCGAGCCAAAAGAAAGATCCAATGCGAGGCCTGAAATAGGGTAAGAAACCTTTGGATATACCAAATAATTTGAATAATAGCTGTTTGGGACATTTTCTGAAACAGTTAAAACAATCGGATTTTTTTTATCCTTGCTGAAATTATCCTTAAGCAAAGGATGGAACCCTTCCAAAAATGCAGCATATCTCCTTTGTTTCAGATATTGGCTTTCAGCAAAAAATACCTTTACATTAACTGCTGAATCCTTGCAGGAATTCTCTGAACAGTAAAAACCTGTTTGGCAACCTGAATCAGCAGAACATGCATAACCTTCACCGCCGATAGAACTGCAAAAACCAGAAGCACTGCATATCCCACCTAAACAATTATCTGCACCAAAACAGGGATAACCATCATAGCCTTCAACACAGGACTTATCTAAACAGGTATAGCCTAATTTGCCGCCAACTTTTTCCGGAGTACAATCTGCTGGGCTTTCACAGCTTTTAATTTTTTTTATTATTGCTGAGCCAACAGCATAAATTGGCTGGGCTTCTGCAATATTTTTAGCTAATGCACCTAACCCTTTGCTTTGTTTTTGGCAAATCCCTTCCTTGCAAACAAGGCCTGAAGCACAATCTTCATTTTGGAAACAGACATCATTTTCCTCAGATGGAACACAAATGCCTGCCAAACATTCTTGGTTGGTAAGGCATTCTTCATTCGAAGCGCAGAATTGGGCATTAATGCCGCTAATTAAAAATAAAAGGGCCAGCAGAAAAATGCCATATTTTAAAGTACCTGCCATATAGTATATTCTAAGCAAAGCTTAAATAAAACTTAGTTAGTGACATCCTCCACAGGCTAAAGCCCGTGGCTTCCTAATTCATCGCTTCTCTATTGAGAAGCTCCAAAGGCATACAGGCCTTGTCCAGACCCAATTTTAATATATTCAATGCTGCATTGTAATCTCGATCTATTTCAAAACCGCAAGCACATTTATGTATTCTTTCATATAATGGTTTTTTAACTATTGTTCCGCACTTGTAACACTTGCTTGTTGTGTCCCTTGGGTTTACTTTTACAAATGAAGTACCAGCGCTTTCAGCCTTGTATTTCAACATCAGTAAAAAAGAGTTCCAAGACGCATCCATAATGTATTTTGCTGAATATGATTTTTCTATTATGCTTCTTATATTCAGATCTTCTGCTGCTATGAAATCATAGTTGTTTACATATTTTCTTGATAGCTTATGCAGGAAATCATTCCTTTGGTTGCAGATTGTTTCATGCACTCTAGCTACTTTTATTTTTTGTTTTATTCTGTTGCTTGAGCCTTTCTTTTTCTTAGAAAGTTTTCTCTGTTCTGCTGCTAGCTTCTTTAATGATTTATTAAGAAACATAGGATGATCAATATGATTTCCATCAGAATCATAAATGAAGTTTATTGTTCCTAAATCTATGCCAATTGATTTGTTTGTTTTTGATTTTGGCTTTTTTTGTTCGGTAATATAAATGCATAATAAGGCAAACCATTTGCCTGAGCATTCTCGCTTTATCTGCACCTGCTTTATTTCTCCATTTATTATTCTGTGGGTTCTTATCGAAAGAGAACCTATTTTTGAGAGATTTAACTTGTTATATTTCTTATTTTTTATCTCAAGAACAAAGCCTGACTGGTTGTAAGTAAATGTTTTGAACCAGTCTTTTCCCTTGAACCTTAAACAGCCTATATGCTTTCCATTCTTCTTTAGCCTTGACAATGCCCGTAGATTTGAAAAGAGCCTATAACATTCATACTGCAGTACTTTGGAGTATATTCCATCTAGTTCTGGATATTGTTCTTTTAGTTTAGGTATTGCTGCTTGTATCTCTGCTTGATTTATTTTATTTTGTTTGTTTAATATTTCAAGCAGTTTGTTGTATGTAAGACGGCATTTATCCAAAACAAAAAATAGTTTTTGTTCTTGTTGCTTTGAGGGATATATCCTAAATTTATATGTGAGCAACATGCACAAATAAAAGCTTTTTGGGCTTTATAAAGACTGTGAGAGAGTAGATTTCCGCTGAACAGGAAGGATTACTGTTGGGAGTTCACTTTCATCTACAGTCTAAAGGCGGTAGATTTCTCGCTCACACGGTTAAGATTACTAGCATAAAATTCAATTATTTATTATTCACTAAAGGAGGGATATTATGGCTGATAGGCATGCTGTTGCATTATTCATGATTGGGATTGCTGTTGGAACAGGGATGAAGGTTTTGCCTGCCCCTGTGGATATTGCAACGCCATATATAGGATTGATATTTTTGGCATTAGGGATAATTCTTTTAATTAAAGGGTAATATTAGCAAAATAGTTAAGGAACATAACTGCTACAAATTCGCAATGCTAAACCATATGCCCTTTTAGATGGCGATATGTTTAAATTCTGTAATTTACAGAATAAATACATGGCAAGAATTTATGCTAAAACGCTAGCAAAAGAGGCTATTATCAGCATAAACAAGCAAGTTCATGAAGGTATTTTAAGGAGTGATGCAGAACTTGAGTATGTTGTTTTTAAGGTAGCAAATACAAGAGGAATCGATAGAAAGGCAGCTATCCTTCTTATGGAAATTGCAAGAAGGCATCCTTTTGCTGATGGAAATAAACGAACTGCATTTGAATCTATGCTGGCTTTTTTGGAATTAAATGGCAAAAAATTAGTGGTTGGAGAAACATCAAGGTTTAATGTTGTTGTCTGGTCAGTAAAACCAAAAACAAGCATTGAGGAGATTGTAACTTGGATAGCAAACCATACGCGACAGGGTTAATGCAATTTTAAAATCAGAAATTTTGAAATTATAAAAGGAATGAGGAATTTTAGATGAAAATAATGAAGATAAAGGGGAAAAGAGAGCCTATTACAATGGCAGAATGGAAGGACATAAAAAACATAGTAAAGGCACATATGAAAGAATATAAAGAATTTTACAAAGAACTTGCAGAGTTATAACCTCACACCTTCAGTAGAACCAATATTTAAAACATTGGGAAAATATTTATTTATCAAAAGATTGAAATGAGATGGTAAAATGCCAAGGCCGAGAAGAAGGACATTTGGGCAGAAAGTAAAAAGGGCTGCAATTATTGCAGGGATAGCAGGAGCTGCTGCATTTGGAACTGCAATGGCAGTAAGCCCAAATTTTAGGGCTAATGTAGCAAATACTGTTGAAGAAGCTGCATCACAGGTTGCAAAAAGAGGGGTTGGTGCTGCAGCAGGCGCAGGTGCTGCTTATGTTTATGCCAAAGGAAAAAGAGGCTGGAGAAAAGGCAGGGCTACAGGTGAAACTGCCAGAAAAGCTGCAATGATCGGTGCCGGGGTTGGAGGGGCATTATTGTATCCGCCTTATGGCGGGGCAGTAGCTTTAGGTGCTGCAGCTGCAGGGCCTGAAAATTTAAAAAAAGCAGGAAGATTTGCTGCTGAAGCAGGGAAAAAAGGCTATCAAGCAGTAAAAGAAGCTTGGGATAAAAGAAAAGAAACAAGGAGAACTACTCCAAGAAGAAGTTAATCAAATTGCGGTTAATTGAAATTTGTTTTTAATATTAAAAATTTTTGATTAAATTCAAATTAGTTTATTGTGCTTATTCAAAAAAATTTTAAAGCCTTAGCTGACGAGTGCGCCTTTTCATTTCTCTTTTTCTATAACCTCTTTTGCCATGAATGTGCGCTAATCTAGATTTACTTTCCTTAGGGTTTAAACCGGCAGCTGCACCTGATCTAACCATCTCATCAGGATGGGAAAAAAATTCACCTTGCTCTTTAGCGGAAACATAATTATGTGAGACTAAAGCTTCTGCCGCTTTCCATCTAACACTAGGTTCAGGATGAGACAAAAGACCTTTCAATTCCTTAACAGAAAAATCCTTTCTAGAAACCAATACATTAGCAGCACCAAACCTAACCCTGTCATTAGGATGTGAAAAAAAGGCTTTTAATCTTCTAATAGAAAAATCTCTACGTAAAGCCAGACCTTCAGCAACACCTGAAATAACTAGACCATTAGACTTTGGATTTGAAAAAATGGCTTTTGCACGCCTAACAGAAAAATCCTTGCGTAAACCTAAAACCTTAGAAGCAACACCCCTAACAACATGATTAGGGTGAGAAAGAAGAACTTTCAATTCTTTAATAGGAACATATTTGCTTGCATATGCCTTGGTTAAAGGATTCTCAAAACCAAGCCAGACACCCAAAACCTCTTTTCCTTTTTTCTGCTTAACTGCATCCAAGTATAGCCGATTAAATGCATTAGCCACAGTTCTTGTATAAATACATTCTGCCCTTTTTTCAAAAACCAAACCTAAATTCCTGAAAAGCCTAACAGGGTCCTTAATTCGGGATAAACCATTCAAAGCAACCGCACATGAAGAAATCAGCTCAGGCCTAAAAAGCCCGTCTTTCATATTCTCAGGCTGCTTTGCCAAATCCTCCAAAACAGTATTTAATGTATCCTCAACAGATTTAGACAAAGGCAAGTTTCTATTATCAAGATACTTGCGAAGTATATCTGGCATAAAAGAATAATGCAGCAAAAAAGATAAAAACAGCGCAATAAACCAAAATCCAGCAGCAGTGGCACATGAAGAAATTAATCCTTTGCAAAAAAAGAAATCTTTTCAAAAAATCAAAAAATCAATCTGATTCTTTTCTCCAAATAATTTTTAGCATCTTTTAACAATCCTTTTCCTTTTTGAGTAATGGAATAAATAACCCTATTTCCTGACGCTTTCTTTTTTACAAAATTGCGGCTTTGCAATTTGTAAAGCACAACATAGGCGGTAACATTCCCCGGCAAGAAACCGAATTTTTTTTGTATTGCAGAACGCAAGGCATATGCATGCATATTTTTCTTTTTCAGGATTGAAAGAATATAAAGCCAGAGCAATTCCTTTGTGAGTTTCCTATCAAACCTTTTGAATTCTGCTGAATCGTCAAGCTGCATGAATAAAAAAGAGTGGAAAATTATTTAAATAGCTATTAACTACTATTTTATAGCTGTAAAATAGCATAATTAATTAAAGATCATAGAAATAATCAAAAAGTATTTTTGAAATTCAAATGGTGAAAATGTGGGAAAAGAAATTAGGGTTGCAATAGCTGGTGTTGGGAACTGTTGTTCTTCACTTGTGCAGGGAAGATTTTATTACAAAAATGTTGATTCAAACGATGAAGCAATTCCTGGATTGATGCATAATGTTTTAGGCGGATATAAAATCAAGGATATTAAATTTGTTGCTGCTTTTGATGTGGATAAAAGAAAGGTTGGAAAGGATTTATCCGAAGCAATATTTGCAAAACCTAATTGTACAAAAATATTCTGCAAGGATGTTCCAAAAACTGGTGTAATTGTACAAAAAGGCCCTGTTTTAGATGGAGTAGCCTCGCATATGCTTGATTATCCTGAAGACCAGAGTTTCAGGGTTGATGAAAAAACAAAACCTGTGGATGTTGCTGATGAATTGAAAAAAGCAAAGGCTGAGGTTCTTGTTAATTATATGCCAGTTGGAAGCCAGCAGGCAACTGAGTATTATGCAAATGCTTGTTTAGAAGCAGGCGTAGCTTTCATCAATTGCATGCCTGTTTTCATTGTTTCAAATGCAGAATGGGAAAAGAAGTTTGAAAAAGCAAAACTGCCTTGCATTGGGGACGATATTTGCAGCCAGCTGGGCGCCACAATAACACACAAAGCATTAACTAAACTTTTTACGGAAAGAGGAGTAAAGATTGATAGAACCTATCAATTGAATACTGGCGGAAACACTGATTTTTTATCCATGCTAGAAAGGGCAAGATTGAAAAGCAAAAAAATCAGCAAAACTGAAGCTGTCCAAGCAATGTTAGGAGTACCTTTAGAAGCTGAGAATATTCATATAGGGCCAAGCGATTATGTTCCATGGCAGAAAGACAATAAATTGTGCTTTATCAGAATTGAAGGCAGAAAGTTTGGTGATGTGCCAATTCATCTTGATTTGAAATTAAGTGTAGAGGATTCACCAAATTCTGCAGGCGTTGCAGTAGATGCAATCCGTTGCTGTAAACTAGCATTAGATAGAAAGATTTCTGGTGCACTTATATCCATATCAGCATATGTTATGAAACATCCACCCCATCATTATCCCCCAACTATTGCAAAGCAAATGGTAGAGGAATTCATATCTGGAGAGAGGGAACGATAAAACGAGATATCAAAAAATCAATCCATAATGGAAGAGTAATTTTTCGTTCGGTTATCCGTTCAGCAAGAGCCAATATTTCAATGGGAATTACTGACTCCCCTCTTCTAAAATGTTCGAATTGTCGATAAGTATAGTTAGAACATAAAAAGACATTTATAAAACCCAGAGTATCAGTATCTGTGCCAAATATTTTCTTCATATTTTCTAAAAGATTGGTCTTGCATTTAACTCTGGCTAATCTACTTATATTAGCAACTGCGAATTCTAAGCGCTTTTGTTTTATTGGATTAAGATAACCAATAAATCGATAAAAATTAGTTATTGATTTTCTCGAGGATATTGATGTGATAACCATCACATTCCCATTAAGTTTATGGTATTTGGTAGGATTTTCACCCATAACTACCCCAAATTGGGCCAACAGGAATCTAAGCTGTTCAAAAAAAGTTAGGGTAGTCTCCAAATATCTCGGATTTACACTAGCAGAGTAATGAATTGTCCATGTATTTTTTCTAGGGTATGGTTTTGAGCCATCAAACGTAAAAATAGTTTTAAGGAACTCTATTTTAATTTCTGTGTTGGAATACATAATCCACTCTGGGATCTTATAACCCTGATTTGATTTATTTCCGGCAACAGCCCCCGCAAGAATTAATATCCTAGCAACAACAGCTTTGTTTACTATTGCTTTGTAAGGCTGCAATTTGAATTTTCCATATTTTGGGATATATGCAACAACCTTGCCTTTTACCCCAAAAACTTTTTTGCACAGCTCAACAAACCAGATACATTCGGCCTTATTACTAGAATATAATCGAATTTGTCGTGTTCTTGGCATCCCATCAGAAGTATACCAATCAACGTGCCCGTCAGTTAAAAGCGCTCCAACAATCTGGGCTAATTCAACAGAGGGATACAGGGGAAGAATTTTCCTAGCCAACTTTTTACTTTTTTCAGTAACTGTTGGAAAAGCCTTGATAAACTGATTAAAGGTTACAACTGCTTTCATTATTAAAATCGAATTTTCTGATTTATAAATGCAATGAAAGAGCAGATTTCCGCTGAATGAAAAAAGTAAACTTTAGGGTTTAACATTTAGAAAGTATTAATAAAACCAAAAACAGCAATATATCATGGCAATAAAACTATTCATCACAGGCGGCACAATTGACAATATCGACAATGATCGCAAACTTAAATCAAGGAAAACACATGTGCCTAAAATGCTAAAACAAGCTAACGTAACTTTGGAGATAAATACTGAAAAATTAATGTTAAAAGACAGCAGAGATTTAACTGATTCTGACAGAAAACTAATTCTGAAAAAATGCAAACAATGCAAGGAAGATAAAATAATTATTACGCATGGGACATTTACAATGGCAGAAACTGCCAGATTTCTTGGACAAGGAATAAAAAATAAAACAATAGTATTGACTGGTTCAATGGTTCCCTATGCTAAGGATAATTCTGACGCTTTGTTTAATTTAGGATGTGCCGTAAGCAAGGTTCAGACAATTCCACGCGGCATTTATATCACAATGAACGGCCAAATATTAAAATGGAGCAATGCAAAAAAGAATGTAAAAAAAGGAATTTTTGAAAAAATAAAATAAAAAATAAAGTACTAATTAGAAAATTACATTGCTCTCAGACGTTTAATTCTATCATTAATATCAGGATGCGTTGAGAATAAAGACATCATCCACAATTTCTGGCCTTTCAAAGGATTTGCAATATATAAATGAGCTGTTGCCTTATTTGCTGCTTCCAAAACTTCTTTATCCCCTGCAATCTTTGCAAGCGCTGATGCTAAACCTTGTGGATACCTCGTAATCTCAGCAGCAGATGCATCTGCAAGATATTCCCTGCTTCTTGAAATTGCTAATCTAATCAATTGCGCAATTATAGGCGTGAGAATTGCGAGAATAACTGCAAAAATCAGCAAAACAATGAAAAGTCCCCCTGATTTGCTGTCATTGTTCCTAGACCTAAAACCACCATAGAAAACAAATCTAAGCAATAAATCACTCAATAAAACAGTAAAGCTGACTAATACTGCAGTAAGCATCATTACCCTAATATCAAAATTCTTTATGTGCGACATTTCATGTGCAATTACTCCCTGCAATTCATCCCTATTCATGGTTTCAAGCAAACCTGTCGTAGCACAAACAACAGAATGTTGCGGGTCTCTCCCTGTTGCAAATGCATTCATTGCAGTATCATTAATCACATATAATTTTGGTTTTGGGATTCCTGCTGCAATTGCCATTTCTTCCGCTATATTATGAAATCTCTGGTATTTTGCTGGATCAGCTTCTTTTGCCTGTGAGATAGCTAAAACAATTTTATCTCCTGCGAAATAGGAAATCAGAAGATAAAGAATTGAAAATATGAAAAATATGGGCATTACTAAAAGAGCACTGCCTAACAGATAGCTAAATATCAGTCCCAAAACTGCAAGCAATATGAAAAAAATAATAAAAAGGCCAATAGTTTTTGCCCTATTGGCAGATATTTGTTCGTAAAAGCTCATTTTTCATTCACTGCCTAAATTTATTTAGAGAGATCAGAGAAGTCTGCCTTTACCACAGCTCGCTCTGCTTCTGAAACACCAAAGTAATCCTTTTGCTTGGACATTCCTACAATGCCTGCAATTAAATTTGTCGGGAACTGCAAAATTGCTGTGTTCCAACTCATTACACTATCATTGTAGAATTGCCTGGCATATGCAATTTTATTCTCTGTGCTTGAAAGCTCTTCCTGCAAGGATATAAAGTTCTCATTTGCCTTTAATGCAGGATATGCTTCTGCAACAGCAAACAAACTTTTCAAAGCGCCTGTAAGCATATTATTGGCATCAGCCTTTTCCTTTGCACTTGTAGCACTCATCATTGAAGTCCTTGCATTTGTAACCTGCACAAGGACTGATTTTTCAAACTTCGCGTAGCCTTTTACTGTTTCAATTAAATTTGGGATTAAATCTACCCTTCTTTTTAATTGAACATCTATCTGTGACCAGGCATTATCCACCCTGGCCCTTAAAGATACTAAAAAATTGTAAGTAAATATTACTCCAACGACAATCAAAAACAAAACGATTGCCGATACAACCCCAACAATTAATTCTAACATTTTTCTTGCACCTCTGTGTTTTATATTAATAATATTGCTATTATAAAAGAATATAAAAACTTGTGTATTAAACACTAGTATATGGTTTTATATAAAAAAAGGGAAAAATTCAATAAAATTTCAATAAAAATTGGGATTTTATTCAGCAAATTCGGATTAAGCCCAAACACTTGGACATTGCTTTCGCTTCTGCCTGTTTTGGCAGCAGCATACTTTATTATAAAGCAGCAATTTTTGGAGGCTGCTGCATTATTCGCAATCGCTGCCTTTTTGGATTTAGTAGACGGATCAGTAGCTAGGGTAACAGGAAGGGCAACAAAATTTGGCGCTTATTTGGACACAATTGTTGACAGGTATGTTGAAGCCATTATTTTATTCAGCATGCTTTTCCTTAACCTGCCTTTGTTAAAAGTCGGTGAGCTTTATTTCAGTTCTTCATTATTTGTATATATTTGCCTTTTCGGCTCTTTAATGACAAGCTATGCAAAAGCTGCGGCAAAGGAAAAAGAAATTGCTAAAGAAGAGATTAAAGGCGGGTATTTTGAAAGGGCAGAACGGTTAATTTTGCTTTTTGCGGGGATTTTGCTTGCTTACATCAAAGTAATGTACTTGGTGTGGGTTTTATTTGTACTTGCTGTTCTGACAAACTTCACTGCACTGCAAAGAATCTGGATTGCCAAGAAAATTGCAAAACAGAAGTAATTAATCTAAGAATAAGACATTCTCTAATCCCCTAAAATGTTTATCTCCGGTAAGCACATTTGCCTCACAAAGAATAGCCGTAGTATAAATTATCGCATCAGCCAAGCTTATGTTTTGGTTCCTCCTTTTTAATTTTACGTAAATATTGCCGACACTTTTGATAAGAGTTTCAGAAAAGGAGACAATTGAAGATTTAGCCTTTATAAAATGAAGACATTTATCAAAAGCCCAGCCCTCTTTAGATGCTTTGCAGCTAAGCTCAATCAGAACAATCTCAGGGGTAAAAATCTCATTATCTGAAAAATAATCTTCAACAACCTTTCCTCGTTTAGGATTAGTGAAGTATTCAACCCATGCAAACGTGTCTAAAACAATTCTCATTATACCCGCTCCCTATCTTCCCACAAATTCTTTCTATCTTTCTCAGAAAACGGTTTCATCTTGCCCTTCAAAGCACCAAGCATGGAATTAGGTACTTTGCTCTCCTTTGATGCGATTTTTAGGATAAGCACATCAAAAGATGGCGCTTTTTCCTTCTCCTTCAAAGTTTGGAGTAATTGGAAGGTATTATCATTAACTGCAATAGTCTTCATACCTAGTTATATTTACAATTATATTTATAAATATAACTCAAAGATTGATTTCATCAAAAGGCTGCATCAAAAGGTAATAGAAAAAATAGGGGAAAAGCAACCTAAGGTTTACTTTTATGCCATCGATCACATAAAGGTAAACTATTTATATATCGATGCATAATATACTTATGTGATGTTATGGAAACTGTTACTGTTTCACCAAAATTTCAGATTCTCATACCTAAATCAGTCAGAGCTGAATTAGATATAAGATCTGGAGAAAAAATGGCTATGATTGAAAAAAATGGAATTCTGTATGTGATACCTAACAAAAAAATGAAAGAAAGCCGTGGAATGATTTCTGGATTAGATACAAGAAATTTGAGGTACGAAAATGAGCGTTTTGGTTGACAGCTATGGCTGGATAGAATATTTTACAAATGGACCCCTAGCAGATAAATATGCAAAATACATTGAAAAGGCAAATAAGAAAGAGTATCTAGTATCTTCTGTCATACTTTATGAAGTTTACAAAAAAATAAGGGCAACTAAAAATGAACAAATTGCCCTTGAAGCTGTCGCCCAAATAATGCAATACAATACAGTTATTGATCTTAATGGCTCAATAGCATTAGAAGCTGCAGATCTCACTGTAAAATATGGATTAGGATTTATAGATGCTACAATAAAGGCAACAGCTGAATCTAATGATGCAGTATTAGTAACAAGCGACAAACATTTCAAAGGATTAAATAATGTTATTCTTTTAGGCTGATTTATGCTTGTGCGATTAACTTGCTTTGAATGCCGTATCAAAGATTGCTT
>JBBSVU010000024.1:3140-18110 GCA_038046645.1 archaeon | reverse complement strand
CTTCCCAGCCCATGCCTCCCTTCCAATCTCACTCCTCTCCTCAGGAGTCTTCCCAACCCATCCTTTTCTTGCAATCTCACTCCTCTCCTCAGGAGTCTTCCCAACCCATTTTCTCCTTGCAATCTCACTCCTCTCCTCAGGAGTCTTCCCAGCCCATCCTTTTCTTGCAATCTCACTCCTCTCCTCAGGAGTCTTCCTAGCCATTATCTGTGCAATAGCCTTGCCTCTTTTAGCTTTCTCAACATTTCTTCCCCTAGCAATCTCACTTCTTTCAGCAGGAGTCTTCCCAGCCCATGCCTCCCTTCCAATCTCACTCCTCTCCTCAGGAGTCTTCCCAGCCTCTCTTTTTCTTGCAATCTCATTCCATTCTACACTGCTTTTTACTGTTTGCCTATATTTCCACAATAAAGCATCTATTGCCTGTTCCCTTGTTTTCCCTTCTTCCATCATTTTTGCAATCTCTTCCTTTGGAAATTTCCTGGACAAAAAAGTATTTGAAGAATCAGGATTTGCCCCTTTCTGTACCAGCCTTTTCGCTATTGCACCTCTTCTCGTGCCCTTCTTCAATTCGCTGGCCATAAAAGCAATATAAACAGGGAAAAATCTCTTATGAGGTCTTTTTGGTGCAGGCATACAATGTATGTTAACCAAATAATTATTAATTCAAATAGGTGCAGATTCTTAACCTGCAAAATTCCAAAAAAATTTATTTATAAAATAATCCGCAGTGGCATTTGCCTGTTGATTTTATGTCTGAATGCACAAATGCGCAAGGACAGACAATCTTATCATCTTCTTTTGGATCGTTGAAGAGTTTTCTGCACGGGCAATATCTTTTGCCATATTGCTGTTCCCTTGCAATCAAGGATTTAACAATTGCTCTAGCGGCATCATAATTCGGATTTAATTTATAACCGTTTTTTGCTGCAAACTCTTCATAAGGTTCCATTTCAAAAGTAATTACCATAAGATCACCATATTTAGGCTTTCATATAATAAGTCATTTTTTATTTAAATTCTTATCTAACCAGGATTTTAGGTATTCTTCAGGCACCAACCCTGAAAAATCACTGACAACCTTTCCGCCCATAAATAATTTTACTGCAGGAACGCTAAAAATCCCATATTCATTGCTAACATAAGGGCTTTCTTCAATATTCACCTTTGCCAAAAGGCATTTTCCCACATGTGATCTAACAACTGATTCTAAAATCGGGGCAAGCATCTGGCAGGGCATGCACCAAGGAGCGTAAAATTGCACAATAACAGGCACTTTTTTGGATTTTTCAATTACTTGAAAATTAAAGCTTGAATCATCTGCTTCATAAACAAGTGCTTCGCCTAGATTATCTGCCATAAACTCACCCAATATAGAAAAATAAGGGTATTATTTTAAAAAACCAGCCAAAGACTACATGTTTTTATGTGCCTTACAGCAAATAGGCGAAAAAAGGTAATTTAAAAAAGGCAATAGCTGTTTAATATATTAAACTATTAAACATTTAGGGATAATTTGCTATTCACTGAGGGGTTGATAAGATGGCTAATATGACAGTTAAGATAAGCGCTGATAGCGATGTGATGCAGGAATTAGAAGATTTGGTAAATGAACAGAATCTGCATTATGTATTCATAACAGGAGGAAGGGGAAAATTAAAAGATATTGCAATTGTTTCACACGGCATGGATTCAAGCATTAACAAAATCAAGTTAGCAGGGCCTTGCGAACTCTTGACAGTATCCGGAAAAATTGAAAAGGGAAAAGAGCGCACAAATACCAATATCAGGGTGATTTTGAAAGGAGCAGATGGAAATAAAGCCGGAGACGGCCAGTTAGTTTCAGCAAAAGTATTTGATGATTTAGAATTAGACCTAAGGCATGTTGATACAAAGAAGATAATAATTGGCTAAAACCAATTATTATTTTTCCTAATTTTTCTCTTAGTAATAAGAAATAAACAAGAGTTTTTCTCTTGGTAATAAGAAATAAACAAGAGTATTTCATGTTTCTTCGGTTTCCTGCTTAGGAAATTCAAACAGCAAAACCTTGTATGCTTTTTGATATTTTAATTTATCATATAATTTTTCAAAATTTTCATCATCTTGCTTAATCATTTTTATAAAACTGCATTGCTTCAGCTTAGCAATATGGTCAATTACAGTAAAGGTATCGCCCCATTGCAAAATAGTATCGCATTTTTTCTTCTTCTGGCCAATTATTTTTGCGGCATCCTCCATCAATGCGCTTCCCTGTGAAATTTCCATTGCATTAAATCCAAAAGTCTTTGAACTATTATTGGTATCAACAATCAAAAGCAGAATCACTTGTTTAATGCCTTGAAGGGCTTCATTTAGGAATAATGGATCGTTCTCCCTTTTAGACACGAGAGGGATTAAAACAGGACTTTCATTAGGTACAGTCTCTTTCATAGGACTTTCATTAGGTACAGTCTCTTTCATCAGATAAAATTAAGATATAAAGCAGTATAAATTCCTTCTTTTTTCCATTAAATCGCCTTTTTCGCACAATAAACCGCAAATTACGCGAGCAAGGGATTCCGGAAGATTTAAATTGGAAGAAATTGAAGCTAAATCTGAGCATTTATTTTTCTTAATGAATTCTAAAATTTTGGGTTCGTGCTTTTCAAAAAGCCAGGATTCGATTACACAATATTTTCCATCAAACATTTTCATGCCATATAGCTCTTTATCTTTAATTCTATCAGCACAATCCTCGCTTATTTCCTTTGCAACAGATTCCTCGACAATAGTATAGCCGTCTTTTGTCAACGTAGGGAAATATTCCCCTGCTGTTTGCAGGGAATTTGGCTTAATTTGCTGCACACTCGGCTTATGTCCAATATTTTGCTCAGAAAAGGTTTTATGTTCCGATTTTTTCTCAACAAATTTTTCAGAAATTTTGTAAATAGCCCTTTTATATTTGTCAGAAAGCTTGAATTTTATGATATTCCCTAATTTTAACAGCTCGTTAAATCTAGAGAGTTCTTCTTTATTCAGCAATTTTTCAAATCTGCCTTCAACAGCATTGCTCAGCTGTTTTTTGTCAGACAGCAGCGAGAATATTTTCTTGTCAATTGCAGAATAATCCTTTACCTGTTCAGCTGCTTGTGCTTTTTCAGACAGCAAAAACAATCCTTCCTTGGCTTTCAGGAATTCATACTCTTTATTTGCATTCAAATTAGATTTTTTTGACTCCTCTTCAGACAATTCAATGCGAATCAGATTATCTTTAACAAAAACTCTTGCCATCTTATCAGATAAATGAGATAGTAAAAGGATTAAATAACATTATTGTTGGCTTGTTTTTTCCAAGTAAGCTAGGAAGTTGTATTCTGGGTTATATTCCTTATACATCAGAATAGTATCTATCCTAACTATTAAATCTGAAAATTTATTTAACAAAGCCTCAATTGTTAGGTTATATTCCTTAAAATTCCTTGACTCTGATTCTATCTCAAGCTGCCATGGACCAACTGTTTTTCCCCATTGGGTTATTTCCTTATTTAATTTGAGATGGCCAATAAGCCTTTCCATGTTCTTAGAATTAGTATTTTTTAAATAGACAAGCCCTTTATAATAATCTCTTCCAATTTTATTCACATCAAGGACTAATCTAAAATAAACAATAACTTTCTTTTTTATCAATTCCTTCATCCGGTAATCAACTACTCTTGGGCTTAACCCTGTTTTCTTGGCTATTTCAACAGCAGAAAGCCTTGCATTTACTGAAATAACCTTTAATATCTTGAAGTCAATAGAATCACTATCTGATTTTTCAGGCTTTACCAAAAAAGGCTTGCAGACCATCACTGGATTTTCATCGCTTAAATAACCTCTGCTTGAAAATTCTGGCTCAAGATGGTTGTTTATATTTTCTTCAAGTATATATTCACCAAATCGGTTGTGAAAATCGATTAATGATTTGTAAAATTCATAATAGCTTTCCCCTACAACTGAATAAAGCAGATTGTATTGGCCGTAACATTTTACAACCCACCATACTTGGGGATTGGCAGCCAGAAAATCCATAATCTGGTTCTCGAGTTCTGCAGTTGTATTGTGCAACCTTACATAGACTTTCCAGCTTGACAACCCGAATTTTGCAGGATCTATCTGTGTGGCAAAGGCTCTTATGACCCCTAACTCAAGCATTTTGTTTATTCTATATTCAACAACCATCCTTGAAAGGCTTGTCCTTTTTGCGATTAGAGAAATAGGCATCCTTGCATTTAAGTCAAGCTGATGCAGAATCTTACTATCTATGGAATCGAGCTCAACTATGCCTGAATCAAGCGATTTAGCCATATTTAATAATATATTACAAAAAGTTTATATATTTTGTTATTTTTTAGTAAAATCTACAAGTTTTTTATTTATATTAGAAAGAACAGAGTATTATATAGACCGCTTATGTTAATTGAATTTTTGTATCATTTGATGGCATTGGATATTGCCTGGATTTTTGGCTTAATCATAAATAACCTGCAATTCTTATTCATTTTCATAGCCATAATCTTCGTATTTGCAAACGGCCAAAAATTGATAGCCGGGACAATAGCCTTAATACTAATGCTTTGGATCTTAAATGATGTTGGGAATATCTTCCAATGGGCAACCTTTGTCGGTGGTTTTTTATCAATACATTACATGGTAAAAATTGCGGTTTTGGCATTTGCTGAGGATGACCCAAAATTAAGCAGCAGATTAATCTGGGTAAATGAAATTAGCTCGTATTGCGTTTGGATATATTATAACTTTTTTATGATGGGATTATGATAACCTTCAAAAGAATTGTGATGGGAATCAATGTAACTATTGCCTTTTATTTAGTATTCGGATTGCTGCTTACCCAAAACGTAAACATTTTCGGAGATATGTTCTTTTCAAGCACAGGCTTTATCATTATGTTTTTGTTTTTCTTAATCGAATGGATTTTCCTGATGCTGTAAAACAAATTTTATTTGCTTTAGGCAATACTTAAACTTTTCTTTCTCTTTTGGTGCACCAAAGTTTCTTTCTCTTTTGGGGCGCCTAGCTTTTCTCTTTCTTTTTTGAAACACCCATATTTTCTTTCTCTTGGCAACCTACATTCTCTTTCTTTTAGAAAAAGAAAGAGAAGGCGGAATGGACTCGGCGGGAGTCGAACCCGCAGCCTCAACCTTGCGAAGGTTGCGTGATGCCATTTCACCACGAGCCCGGAATAATTTGCCCTATATTACAAAATTCGTCATACTTTTTTAAAATCCTTGGATTGCTACTTCCAACAACCTCAAACCATTTATGGAAATTCTTAGCACCCCTAATACTTACGGCATCAGAATGGATAAATGCAGGAAAACCTTGTCGTCTTAAGATTACTTTTAACTGATTCTTTAAATTATGGCTGACACTTGAAATTGTAATGTAAGGATACTTATAATTCTCATCTTTCCTAGCATTAACATGCCCATCAGTATCTAGGAGACCTCTTATTACTCTATTAAGATAGTCTAAAGGCAAATTCATAAGGTTCTCAGGTATGCCAAAATCTTTAGGCTTTTTACCTGTAGGATACCCATTATTCTTTAACCATGCAGCAACTGATTTTTTCCTAGTACATAATTGCAAACTATTATCCTTTTTCCGTTCATAAACTTTTGCTTGTGAATTAAAAAGTTTTTTAATTAATCCAGAAATATACTCTAGATAAATTCTGTCTTTTTTTGCATTTCCTACTATTCGCACCTCAGACTTAATTTGTCCTTCATTTTTAAAATAAGAAACGCAACCGTCCCCAAGCATAGCTCCAAAAAATTCGCATGCACTTAAATCAAATAAAGTAGGATAGGGAGTATCTAAAATATTCTTACGCTTGATATTAGATCTAACTTTACTCATATTTTCATTAAGTTTGGTTTTGCTTAGTTTAGAAATAGCTGCATGGGCCCCTTTCTTTGCTCCCCAATTAGAGTTTCTTAAAGACACATTCTGTGTGAATAACTTGTGATCTTTCTTGTTTAAATAACCTAATAAAGTTAAGAATAAAAGTAATGGGATTGTTAACTCACCACGTTTATACCTTTTCAGAGCAGTATCCCCTATAACAAGATCCTTCCTAAGTTTAGCCCAAGAAACAAAACTGTCAGATTCTCTAATTAATTTAAAAAACATAAAAAGATACTTTCTACCTAAAATAACCCTATATGAAGTACTCATAACAACATCGCTGCTTTGATATTTATAAAGGATTTGGAAGAGTGGATTTCCCGTAAACTGTTTACTGCCCGTTATATTGTAAAACGCAGCAGATTTCCAGATCGGGTAGTTAAAAATAAATGTAATTGTTATGACTGTTTAAATAGGCTAAAAAGCTGTGTTCCATATTCCTGAGCGCCGGCTATATCCCCTGTCATCATTGAAGTTTTTACTTTTTTTGTCAAATCTGCAGCATCAGTCATGCCCTTGCCAGTAAAATGTTTTTCAAGCTCATCAAGCTTTGTGGAGAGTGCTACTACATCCTGGCTATTCATGGCATCACTTAATTCAGTAAAAATCTGCTGCGTCTCAGAATCCATAGTATATTTCCCTTGGGCATAAGAAGAACTGGAGCCGGAATTTCCTAAGCTTCCGGCAGCCATACCGCCAACCAGTGGCAATATTCCTGAAAGTCCCTGTGTTTGTATTGTATTTATTAATCCCATTAGCAACATACCTAACAAGACTATTCCAACAATAAGCCCAAAAAGGACAATAATCAGAAGGAAATCCCTTATGATTGCCATTACATCCCTTAAGGTCTCAAGTTTTCCCATTAAATCACCTTTAATCCCAAAAATACTTTTAATAATAAGAAGTAACTCATATTAATACATTTTGACTGCATATTCAAATCAATTAGCTTTTTTAATAATAATGATATATTAGTTATAGCGTTTTTAGCAAGGGATATTATGGAGATAGAAGAAAGCCGTATTGAATCGAATGAAGAGATTGAGAAAGAAGACTTATTTGACTCAATGTTCGGAAAGGATGATGAAATAGAGGAAGGAAAGAAAAGGCTAGAGGCGAAAATCAAGGATATGCAAGGCAAAAAGAATAAGGATATTGAAAAGGCTAATGAAGAAATGGCAAAAGAATCTGCAAGCGAAGAAAAAACCAATAATAAAGAAGAGAAAAACGTAAGTGAAAAAGAAAAAGTGAAAAATGCAGAAAAAGAGCCTAAGAAGGATGAAAAAGAGGAAAATAAAAAATCAGGGTTAAAAGAAAGATTGCTCAGCCTGAACAAGCCAAAGAAAAAAAAGATTGCAATTTTGAAAGAATTGCCAGCAGCTGATGAAAAAACAGAAGAACTTGATAAAAAAGATGTTAATATTGGACAAGAAAAAAAGGAAGATGTTAAAATAAGGGAAGAGAAAAAAGAAACTCCAAAAATTTTAGAAATGAAACCTGAACCACAAAAAGAAAAAATACCAGATAAACAAGATGACGGAGATGAAGAGAAAGCAGATAAGGATTTAAGTGAAAATATTCCAGAAGATGCTGATGTCGGGGATGAATCAGCAATAAAGCCTGATTTAAGATTGCTGCAAAACAAGGACGGCACAGTTAGTTTTATCGGGCGAAAAAAATCTGTTTATGATAAATATGGTGAGGAAGCATCATTATTCATCGGGAAGGTTGATGAAGCAAATTACAAGAAGAATATTTGCCTAGATGGATTAAATCCGCATGTGGTATTTGTTTGCGGCGCGCGCGGCAGTGGAAAGTCTTACCTTTTAGGGGTACTTGCTGAAGAGCTTGCATTAAAAAACAAAAATATTGGGCAGATTGTAATTGACCCTATTGGCGTTTTTTGGAGCATGAAATTCCCTAACAAGGAAGAAAAAGAACTCCAGACCTTAAAGGAATGGGGATTAAAACCAAAGGGATTGGAAAATTTGAAAGTATTTATTCCAAGAGGGGTAGAAAAAAGCACGCCTAAGGGAACATATGATGCAACATATGCAATGCAGCCTTCATTGCTTACGCCGCAAGATTGGTGCTTAACCTTTGGTATTGATAGGTTTTCACCTACAGGATTATTGCTAGACCATACAGTATATAAGGTAAAAAATGGTTTCAGGACAAAAGAAGGAAAAGCAATCAAGGGATTTGGGAACAATTATTCTTTAGAAGATATAATATTTTGCATGGAAAATGATGCAGATATAAATTCAAAAGATAGAGGATATAAATCAGATTCGATAAGGGCTTTAACCTCAAGATTTGACAGCGCAAAAAGCTGGGGGGTTTTCGATAAAAGAGGCACTCCACTTTCTGAATTAAGCAAAGAAAATCAATTGACAATTATTGACACATCATTCCTTGATGATAATGTAAGTGCATTAGTTATAGGAATACTCGCAAGAAGAATTCTGGCGGCAAGAAAAATCTCAACAAGGCATGAGGCAGCAGAGCGATTTGACAGTGAAAAAAGCGAAGATTTATTGGAGATAGACATACCTCCGACCTGGCTGTTTATTGATGAAGCGCATACATTAATGCCTGCGGGAAATGTAAAGACAGCTGCAAGCGAAGCCTTAATTGAATATGTAAAACAGGGGAGAAGGCCTGGCTGTTCATTGGTATTTGCAACACAACAACCAAGTGCAATCGACTCCAAAGTACTAAGCCAATTGGATGTAATAATTGCACACAAATTAATATTCAATGATGACATAAAAGCAGTATTCAAAAGAACCCCTACCATAATTCCCGCATATTTCAAAAGAAGCAGTTTCATAAAAACACTGCCAGTCGGAAAAGCACTTGTTGGGGATAGGGTTGATGAAACATCAAGGTCGTTTGTAATGTCAATACGGCCAAGGATGTCACAGCATGAAGGAAGGGAAGCGGAAAGTGTTGAAAGAAAAAAAGAATTATCACCGAAAAATGTTGAGAATCTAGCGGCTGAATCTGCTTTTTCAGAACTTGGTTCAAAGAAAAACATGCCTGTGAAAAGGCTTGAACAGATTGTGAAGGACTTAAATGAAAAATATTCATCTGCAGGCAAATTAAAAAATGTGCTTGAGCTTTTGCTTGAAAAAGGCGCTTACCTAAATGATGAAGACAATGTTATTTCATTAATTGAAGAAAAAGAAGAGAAACCAATGGCAGATGAACATATTGAAGATGGGGAAGAACCTGAATTAAAAGATGAGGATTTTGAGGATATTGTTGAAGATGAAGGAGAAGAGCCTGAGAAAAAAGCAAAATCTGAGCCTGATCTTTTGCAATTCTCCCCGCAGGTAGGCGAAAAAGAAGCAAACCTGCTTGCAAACAAATACAGGCAGAAAGGGCTTTTAGGCATTTTAGGAAAACAGGAATTCTTGGATAATATTGAATTGACAAATATTCCTGTGTTTAAGGTAATTTTCAATTATTATACCAAAGAACACCAGTTCAAGCAGGGCGTATTTTTCATAAACTCAGCAAGCGGTGAATTCCTGCAGTTCGCAAACAGCCAATTTGTTGAATCCGAAGGGCTTAAAGACTTTTACCAGCTAAAAGAGGATGAAATTATACTTCTTAATTACCTTGGCAGGAATGAAAAGACACTTGAACAATTGATGAATAAAACAGGGTTTGCTGAGCAGAAATGCAATAGGTTGCTTGATGACTTAAAAAGCAGGAATATTGTTGGCTTGCTTAATAAAAATGGGATAAAAACATACAAATTAATCAAAAGGTTTGATTTGCCAAATAATCCATTGCATCCTTTGCTGAATTCTTTGTCTAATTTAGAGGTAGAAGAAAGTGAGGCTTTATTGAAGATTGAAGAAAAGATAACAAAGCAGGATGTTATCTCTTTGCTGAAAAAAATATGGCCAAACCTGATTGTCCAGAGGGTTAATGAGGTGTACTGGCCTGTTTACCAAGCAGAATTCAAGCAGCCAAACGGGCAGACAAGAATTGTAACAATTGATGCTATTACTGGAAGAAAAATGATGATTTGAAAAAATAGTTTACTGCATGAATTGTGAAAAACAGTAAATGGACTTATTTTACAATTTCATTATCTTTCAAATTGCGGTCAACAATCCTTCCAGGGTAAATGAAACAGCCTTTCCCAATGATTTTCCCGCAGTAGATTGTGGAATTGATGCCTGTTTTTGTGCCTGAATTTATCAAAGAACCTAGTTTTCTTCTGCCTGAATCAATCTTTTTGCTGCCAACCTGAACAGTTATTGTTTTGTCATCAAACCTTAAATTGGCTATCTTTGTCCCTGCCCCTAAATTTATGTCATTCCCTAGAATGGAATCACCAACATAGGAATAGTGCGGAATATTTGTATTGTCCAAGATTATGGAATTTTTTATTTCAGAGTTTGCAATATGGCAGTTCTCCCCGACATAAACATCTTTCCTCAAATAGGCATTTGGCCCTATAACAGAATTTGCACCAACATAAACATTTCCTTCAATCCTTGTGCCTGCTTTTATTACTGCGCCATTTTCAAGAAACAAGCAGCCTCCAATATGGACATTTTTCTCGATTTTTCCATAATTTTTGTTTTTTAATTTAGTAAATATGTGCTCAAGCTCATCCAAGCTGTGCCAGAATTCGAATTCCTCCCCGGCATTTAATTCTTTTTTCAAGAACTTTATGAATTCTGACAAATTATTTTCAAAAGAATCATTAAGCTGCATTTTTCCACTTCCCATTCACTCTTCAGTTACTTCCACTTTTTTCCACTTTCCTTTATTTTGTATCAATATCCCTGCAACCAACAATATTAGGCCAAGGATATATGAAGGATATATAATTTCATTTAATATGAGGTAATTTAATAATGTTGCTACAAAGGGGATGGCATAAAAGGAACTTGCTATTCTAAAGGTATTTGCTTCCCTGAGCAATAGGATAAATAAGTAAATCAGGATAGCATCAGCTAACCCAATATAAAGCAGGCCTGCTATTCCTAAAGAAGAAGGGATTGAAAAACTGGAGAATAAAGCAATATAAATTGCTGCAAACAAAGAGGCAAAAAAGTCAGAATAAATAACTATTACCATAAGGTTAAATTTAAATTTTTTAGAAAAAATTAAATATGAAGCATATGCTAAGCCACCGGCTATTGCCAAAGTATCCCCAACAAGGTTAAGGCTAAAAAGGGAAAAATCTAATTTTGTTATCACTACAAAAGCGCCAATAAAACCTAACAACAATCCGATAAGGTCAGTTTTTTTTAATTTCTCTTTCAGTACAAGAAACCCGAGCAATGCAATACCTAGGGGATAGGTATAATACAAAATATTTGCCTCTGTGGCCTGAATAAAATTAAATGCATGAAGGTAAAGAAACCTGTTAAGGAACAAGCCGAAAAAGGCTATAAAAATAAAATAATGGATCTTTGAAAAAGATTCTTTAACAAGATGCAGTTGCTTCCTTGAAATAAACCACAACAAATACAAGACAAAACCTATGAAATAATTAAAGAAGGTTATCTGCTCAACACTTACCTCGCGCAGGGTAATTTTAAAAACAGCAGGCAATGTTGCAGTATAAATTATTGTAAATGCTAAAAGAAGGTAAAACTGCAGATTTTTCATATTAAGCTCCAATTTCTTTGCTTATTGCATTTACTAAAACAGAGGCAATTTCTTTTATCTTGCAATCATCTTTTCCTTCAACCATTACCCTGCAAATATTCTCAGTGCCTGAATAGCGGACAAGCAGCCTTCCCTTATTCCTAAGCAATCTTTCAGATTTCCTTTTCTCGGAAACAAATTCGGGAATTTTGTCAAGAGGAATTTTCTCCTTGACTTTGATATTAATTAAAATTTGGGGATATTTATGGAGAATTTTTGCCAGTTCTGACATTTTTTTCTTCTGCTGCACAAGGATATTGCACAATTGCAGTGCTGAAAGCAAACCATCACCTGTTGTGGAATGCTCTGCAAATATAATGTGGCCTGATTGCTCCCCTCCAAAGGAATAACCATCAGACCTTAATTTTTCAATTACAAATCTGTCGCCAACATCTGCTTTAACAATTTTTATTTTATGCTTTTTCATGCATTCATCCAGGCCATAATTGCTCATAACTGTTGAAACTATGGTATCTTTTTTAAGTTTCTTTTGTTTTTTCAATTCAATTGCAAAGATTGCCATTAAATAATCGCCGTCAAGGATATTTCCTTTATCATCACAGACAATTAAGCGGTCGGCATCCCCGTCAAGGGCAATGCCTAAATCTGCCTTATGTTCAAGCACTGCTTTTTGCATTGCTTCCGGATGTAATGCACCGCAATCCTTGTTTATGTTATAGCCATCCGGGGAGACATTAATTGGAATGACATCTGCTTTTAACTCTGTAAAAAGCTGCGGCGCAATTTTATATGCAGCACCATTTGCACAATCCAAAACAACCCTCAAGCCTTCTAAAGAATTATAATTTATCGTATGTTTTAGGAATTCAATATACCTGCCAGAGGCATCCTCAATCCTTTTTGCCTTTCCAACCATGTTTCTTTTGGATTCGGCCTCGCAATAATCAGAAAAAACAGTATTCTCAATCTGTTCTTCCCGGTAATCTTTCAATTTGTACCCTTTATAAGAAAAAATTTTTATCCCATTGTCCTCAGCAGGGTTGTGTGAAGCTGAAATCATTATGCCTGCATCACAATTCAATGCTTTTGTTAAATAAGCGATTGCTGGAGTGGGCACTGGGCCTGTCAACAAAACATCAACATTTTCTGCAAGTATTCCTGCGGTTAAAGCATTCTCAAACATATAACCTGATCTTCTTGTATCCTTTCCTATCACTATTCTGTGCTCTCTTGCAACATTCTTGTCTTTGTATAAGCAAGCAACGCCTCTTCCTACTTTTATGGCTACTTCAGATATCATTGGATAAAGGTTTGATTTTCCGCGTATGCCATCTGTTCCGAATAATTTTCTTTTGTTCAAAACCATCACATCAAAATATATTCAAATTATTAAAATAATCCGCCATTTTCTGACCTTTCACAGTAAGCTTATATTTATTATTTAATAAACCTTGTTTTTTTAATTCTGCTTTTACCCAACTCGAAGCATAATCCTGCATTCCTAACATATATCTTACCCCACCTACTTTTTTTAACCTTTCAAAAAGTAATTTCCTCCGTTTTGGATAATGTGCAAATAGTTTATCTTTAAGATTATTAAAATTTTTTAATATCTCCAGAGATCCTATTGTAATAGTTCCATTGTTTTTACCTTTTGAATCTTCCCTTAATTTATAGCTAATGCCAGAGCACTTAAATACCTTACCCAGTATTCTTAATTCTTTTAGGTTTGTTGTAATGATAATGTGTCCTCTTGTTTTAGCATTTGGGCAACCATCTCCCTCTAACACCCCACAAATGAAATCTTCTGCCAAATCAAAGTTTTTTGTTTTAATAATTTCAGATATCAAAATTTCTAAAAGCCTATTATATACTACTAACAGTAACATTTTGTGTTTCCGCATAATTAAAGTACCATACTCATTTGTTTTCCCCGCATTAACGCCTTTAGCAAAGCGAAATCTTCTTTTAATTCTAGTAATCCCTAAATAACTTTCCCAAATTCGAATTAATTCTGATTCACTAATATTATTTTTGTTACTTTTAGTATATGAAAGAGTAAAATCAAGTACTGATTCAAATGTCAGGAATGCATGCATATCTAAATAAAATCTCGCTTGCTCCAGTGTTGAAGCTGCAATTGCCCAGCTATTCCCTCTTTTAGTTCCATCAGCAAAGTAACACCCCAAATAATAAGCAATATCCTTAAGTTTTATGTCTGACCTTAAAAAAATAGGTTGTTTATTCGGCTCTAGAATAATGAACTTGTCATTATTTATCCGCGCAAAATTCAAGCCTTTTAATAGTTTAGTAATAACTAATTCATTTGATTTTTTCTTCAAAATCTGTGACTGCAATTTTTCAAGATTAATTATGCCTCCTATGCCCTTTAGTTTTGAATTCAGAACTAAAGAGTACTCACAAGATCCCTTATGTTCCCTAAATCGCACCAGTGAATACTTTTCTAGCACGCTGCCATCAGGCAATATTACTTTTATTTTAAGGATATCCTTATCCTCTAATTTTAATTGCTGTGCTACTTCCAGTGGGATGTAAAACTTGCCGTCAGCTCCTATTTTGGAATAAAAACCATTTATTTTTGCTAATTTGACCTTTATTCTTTTCCCAAAAAAGTCATTAATTGCACAAATATCTTTAGGCACATAAATTCCCTTTGAATTGGAGTATTTCTTAATCTTGGAGAAAAAATCTTGGTGGGCAGAATCAGAAAAAATTGTGCATCTCACTTGTTGATTTATGTCAAATAAATCACTGACTTCGGATATTTTCAAAAAACCTACTCCTTTATTATTTCCCTTCTGTACTACCGAATCAAAAACAAAGTCCATAATAAAATATATAACAAGTAATATAAAAACTTATCTTACAGTACTAACATTTTCTAATTTTGGAGGATAATCATTTGCAGGTTACTGATTTCGCAAGGTTGCGGGGGTAGTCTACATCATGGCCTCTTTCAACTCCCAAATAATACGCCAATAATTGCACAGGTATCAGATTTACAATCATAGTTAAGTCATTTGCATCCATAACTTTAATCCAATAATTGAAAACTGCATTATTTTTTGGGGCAATCCCTATAATGAAACCCCCTCTTGCCTTTACCTCTGCTGCATTGCTCAAAATATCTTTTTTATTCTCATCCTCTGAAACAAATGCAATGCACGGTGTGTTTTTTTCAATTAAAGCCAATGGCCCATGCTTTAATTCACCGCCGGCAAAACCCTCTGCATGAATATAACCTATCTCCTGCAGCTTGATTGCAGATTCCAAAGCAATCGGATAATTTAAGCCACGTCCAATTATGTAAATAGAATTTTTATTTTTGATTTTTTTTGCTAATTCTTTTGTTTTGTT
>JBBSVU010000024.1:1333-3040 GCA_038046645.1 archaeon | reverse complement strand
GTTTCCCCGCTCTGGGAGATTGCAATTACAAGGCTTTTATTTTTTATAAAATCAATATAATTTGGGAATTCTGATGCAACAGTAAAATTAACGTGCTTATGCGTTATCTTTGAGAATAAATAAGTGCCTGCTAAAGCTACCCTTCCTGCTGTACCACAACCAATAAGGTAACTTCCAAATGATTCATTAATTACTTTAGCTAATTCCATTATTTTTTCATCACTTTGCATAATTGCCTGTTTTATAGTTTCCCTTTGTTCCATTATTTCTTTTATCATATAATAGGGATATCCCTGTTTATCTAAATTGGAGATATCTAATGCAACCTTGCTTGGCTGTTTTTTAACTGGTTTCAGGTTAAAATCAGAAAAAGTTAAGCCAAAAGAATCAGCAACCGCTAATTCAGCGTCATTGAAGAATATTGAATTATTAGTATGCCTTAAAAATGCAGAAACATCTGATGCAAAAAAAACATTGGCTGAAGAATCAATGCCTGCAATAAGCGGAGAACCCTGCCTTGCTGCAAAAATTGCATCAACATCCTTGTGCAGGATAAGTAAAGCGTAATGGCCTTCCAATTCCTTAAAAGTTTTAATCAAAGCAAGCAGCAAATCCTGCTTAGATGCTTTTTTATTGCCAAGATTTTTCTGTATTAAATTAGGTATTACTTCAGTATCTGTCTGTGTCTTGAATTTAAAGCCATCTTTCTCAAGCTTTCTTTTTAATTCTTGGTAATTTTCAATTATTCCGTTATGGACAACTGCTATCTTGCCATCATTGGAAAAATGCGGGTGTGCATTTAACTCAGTAACATTGCCATGGGTGGCCCATCTTGAATGCAGTATTGCTATCCTTGCTTTAGGCATTTCCGGAATCTTTGCTTCACTTATTTTTCCAACCTTTTTATAAGTATAAAAACCGCTTTTTTGCTTTATTGAAATGCCCCAAGAATCATAACCGCGATACTCTAAATTTTTGAGCATATCAAGCGCATCTTTTCCTGAAATCTCTCTCCCAAAATAACCTACAATACCGCACATTCAGATCATACGTTTTTACTAAATTTCCAATTAAACCAAAGGTTTAATGGACCTTTAAAGCCCTTGGCTTTAATCGGTTTTTATGAAAAAAATTTCCGCACATAATAATTCTTACGAGATTTAATTCATTAAAAGTCTTAAAAGGGTTAATTCATTAAAAATTTGTTTTAATTATTTTATATATTACTATATAAAAGCCCTTTGACTGTTTTTAAACCAAATTGGTACATTATAACGCAAGTGAAGCTCTGCTGGCAGTGTAATGCTTTTTAAATAATTATAAACAAAAAATGCATATGGCTAAACAGGAATTGCTAATTTATGGGGTAAAACATCAAACCGATGGTTTTCCCATAGCAAAAAAACAGCTTGATGCAATTGATTTAAATGGAAAAAGAATTGGTGTTGAACTTCCAGATGATTTTATCCGAAAATATAAACTCCCTATGCAAAGAGATGCACTTGAGGGATCCTTAAGGCGAAGCATTTTGATTTATGCAGGCCATAAACCTGAAAAGGTTGGTGCTATGGATATTGACGCATTAAGGAGTGCCTTTAGGGATGAAGATATGAAAGCCGCATATGGTGCAAGAAAATTTTGGTATGATATGCTCCAATATTTATACCGCAAAGGCGCTAAGGTTGTTGCTCTGGAAGACCCAAAATT
>JBBSVU010000024.1:0-1233 GCA_038046645.1 archaeon | reverse complement strand
CTTAAAAGAGGAAATGTATTTTTATTTAGGAATGAAAAAGCAAGAAGAAGGCCTAAACCAAAAGCATAAGAAATATCTGAAAAATATAAAAAAACAAGAAAAAATTAAAGCAACGCAATCAAAAAAATACTTCTGAACAACTAAAAAAAATCAACTAAAGATAAAAAGAGAAGATCATAAAACAGTATCAACAAAGGATGATTTCAAAAAATTAGGTCCTCTTTTTTCTTTTTGGTTTTATTTCATGCCCAGAAGGCAGGTCAGTAAAAGTATCAGCAGACGTTGTTCTAGCAAAACGCAAAGCTTCTTTATCCAAAGCAACTCCAATAGCAAAAGAAACTAAAGCAAGAAAAGCTGCCGGATGTTTCTCAGGATGCTTACAACCTTTCAAAACACTAACAAAAGCAGTTTTAGCAGCATCATAATATTCTAGCGCATGAGATCTTGCATCACGATTCAAAAATTTAACACAAACTCTCTTGGCAAAATTATTCAACGCAACAATATCGCGAGAAACAACAGCCCGCCTAAGATCCTTATAGCCTTCTGAATTAAAAACCAGCAGAGGCTTTCTAAAATTTTTAAACAAAAAAGGATGCAATTCAGAAGACGCACCTATATACTCAAAAAATTTAAGCCTGTACCTAATATCATTTGGCTTATTCCCAATTAACTTCCACAAATCCTTTTCATCATCACGCCAATCAACATGAAATTCATCTAGAACCTTAATAGCAGCATCAACCCTCCTAGAGGTCATATTCAAAAAAGGCTGATAATGCCTAACAACATATTTATGTTTCTTCAACAGATGTAGAGCACGGGCCTTCATCTTAGCTAAAGGAGTGTAAATTTTATAGAAAAATTCAATGCCTACAGAGCGCAAAAAATCTTCACGGGCAGCACGCTCTTCAGGAGAAACTAAGTGTGCATTAGGCTTTTTCACACCAGCTGCTTTAACAAGCGCACTTGCATAAGAACCACTTAAACCAACTTCTTTCCCGATATTCTCAAAAGTTATATTAGGATTACTTTGGGCAAAAGCAACAACTTTGGCAGCACGCTCTGACTGCTTTTCAGACTGAGATTTCAAACCCCAAGCTTCCCTAACTAACCTAATCTCTTCTTGGTTTACTTTTCTTTTTAAACGAGCACCCAATTGCCTTGCAATCTCTGCATTATCCAAATCTGAATTTTTAAGTAATTCCCTAAGATATCTTCTTTCAGTAGCAA
>JBBSVU010000023.1:0-29779 GCA_038046645.1 archaeon | reverse complement strand
ATTTGTATGTGAGCAGCATGAACAAATAAAAGCTTTTTGGGCTTTATAAAGGATTGGAGAGAGTGGATTTCCTGTGAACTTTGCTCGCTTTTATCTACATCCTAAAGGCTGTAGATTTCCCGCTCACAAGGTTAAATTACTGTGAAACATATGGCCCAGCTTGATTTGCATGCATTGGAAAATAAATGGCAGAAGCATTGGGAAGTTGAAAAAACCAATGCATTCATCCGAGAGTCAAATAAACCTTTGTTTTGCATAGATGTGCCTCCACCAACAGTCAGCGGAAGGATGCACCTTGGGCATGCTTTAGGGTACACACAAGCTGATGTGATTGCAAGATATAAAAAAATGCAGGGCTTTAATTTATTTTATCCTTTCGGGTTTGATGACAATGGATTGGCGACAGAGCGCTTTGTTGAAAAGGAATTGGGCATAAGGGGCAATACTTTACAGAGGAGTGAATTCATCAAGCTTTGCTTGGAACAGACAAAAAAGGCTGAAGAAGAATTAATGCATGATTTTCAGGCATTGGGGTTAGCAGTAGACTGGTCCCTTGTATATAGAACAATCAGTGAGGAAGCAAGGGAAATAGCACAGCATTCATTCTTAGATATTTATAATCAAGACAGGGCTTACAGAAAGGAATCCCCGCATATGTTCTGCACTACCTGCAATACTGCGGTAGCACAGGCAGAATTAGAGGATTCGGAAAAGGAAAGCCATTTTATTGACCTTTTATTTGAACTGGAGAATAAGGAAAAGATTACAATAAGCACAACAAGGCCTGAAATGCTAGCTGCCTGTGTTTCTATTTTCGTGCATCCAGATGACAAAAGATATGAAAAATTAGTTGGAAAGAAAGCAAAGGTGCCAATATTCAATAATTGGGTAATAATCAGAAAAGATGTAAGGGTAAACCCTGAAAAAGGCACTGGAATAGTAATGTGCTGCACCTTTGGGGACCAGACAGATATGGAATGGTATAAGGCACATAACCTTGACTTGAAAATTATAATCAATGAAAATGGAACCTTAAATGAAAAGGCCGGAATTTATAAAGGAATGAAAATAAAGGAAGCAAGGGAGAAGATAACTGCTGAATTGGAAAAATTAGGCTTAGCTTCTGGAAAAAGAAAAATAGTCCATGCAGTAAATGTGCATGAAAGATGCAAAACAGATATTGAATTCTTGGTAACAAAGCAATGGTTTATCAAATACCTTGATTTGAAAGATGAATTCCTAAAATACGCAAAACAGGTTAATTGGAATCCAAAGCATATGATTTCAAGGCTGGAAAATTGGATTTCAGGATTGCAATGGGACTGGTGCATTTCAAGGCAGAGATTTTTTGGTGTTCCATTTCCTGTGTGGTATTGCAGCAAATGTGGGACAATAGCACTTGCAAATCCAGATGACCTGCCAGTAGACCCATTAAAAGACAAGCCAAGGGAAAAATGCAAAAAGTGCGGCTCCACAGATTTTGAGCCGGAAAAGGATGTCCTTGATACCTGGTTTACCTCATCATTAACACCTGAAATAAATGCAAAATGGAACCTTGATAATAAATTTTTTGAAAAAATATATCCGCTTGATTTAAGGCCGCAGGGACATGACATAATTACATTATGGGCATTCAACACGATTGTAAAATCTTATTTGCACCACAAGAGCATACCATGGAAAAACATGATGGTAAACGGCTGGGCATTAGATTCAAAAGGCAGGAAGATGAGCAAATCATTGGGCAATGTAGTAAAGCCGCAGGAAGTGATTGATAAATATAGCGCTGATGCTTTAAGATATTGGAGTTGTTCTGTTGTCCTTGGGGAAGATGTCCCTTACAATGAAAGGGAATTTGTCTCCGCAATACGGCTGATAAATAAAATATACAATTCAAGCAAATTTGTAAATCTTGTTACTGAAAATGTTGACTACGCAGAACTTTCAAAAAGCAAAAAGAAATATGCAACCGAGGATATCTGGATATTAAGCAGGTTGAATTCTGTGGTAAAAAGCAGCACAGAAAATATGGACCAGTATAGTTTCTCAAGGGCCTTGGCAGAAACAAGGGATTTCTTCTGGCTTGAATTCTGCGACATGTACATTGAAGAGGTAAAAGACAGGCTTTATTCCGGAACAGATGAAGAGAAACAAACAGCACAATTTGTGCTGATTGAGGTATTTTTAACAATATTGAAATTATTCTCTCCGTTTATGCCGCATATAGCAGAGGAATGCTATCAATCATTGAATGCGTTAAAGAAAAAGGAGAAAAGCATTACAACAACAGAGTATCCAAAGGCAGATGCTTCCTTAATAAATGATTTTTATGAAAAAGTAGGGGAACATAAAACTGAAGTAATAAGCACAATTAGGAAATATAAAAATTCCAAAGGGCTTGCCCTGAACAAGGAGCTGAAAAGGGTTGTGCTTTACCTTGAAGATTCAAGCATGCTTGAATATATTGAGGCAGCAAAGGAAACCATAAGAAAAACATGCAAGATTGGGTCATTTGAAATCCAGATAGGGGAAAATGCAAATGCAATTGAAATCAATAAAAAAATGAGGGTTTTAATAGAGGAATAATGGCAAAAATGCTAGCATAATCTTAAATAAACGTTAATTAAAGAGGATAGTATGAAACTAAAATCAATCATATTTTTGATAATAATTGTTGCGGCAGTTTATTTTTTTTATTGGAACCTTGATTTCAAGGCAGCAAACCAAAAGCTTAACGCATTGGATGAAAAATATCTTAACGGGGTAATTCCGGTGCAGGAAAAATCTTCTGAATATAAAACTGCCATGGGTTTATTGAAAAACGAATTTGCATTTAGGGGGCCATCGGCTGAAAAGAACGCAATTATGGCATTGATTGATATGCGATTAAAAACAATAGAGCTTTTAGATGCGCAGAAAGCACTTGATTCAAAATACAAACTGCTTAATACCTTGAATTTAGATTGTGACAGCATATATTATGCTGATTTTACCTCAGCGTTTGATTCCTTGGAATCTGATTTAGAGGCAATAGCCAAGATGGCTGCAAAGTTTGAAAAGGATTTTAGTGCATACGAGGATGATGCCTATGTTAAAGCCTTAAAGGACAGCATGGAAGGGATGAAGCAGGGAATTGAAAACCAGAAACAAATAATTAATGAAGAGTGTTAACCGAACAGCTGAAGGAAAAACTTTTGTTAGGGCAGGGCTGATTTTATGGAACTAATAAGGGAAGGGGCAGAGGCAAAACTCTTTCTTACGGAATTTGAGGGCAGGAAAGCTGTACTGAAAAAAAGGATAAATAAAACATACAGAAATAAAGCATTAAATGACTCATTAATAAAAAAGAGAACTAAACAGGAATACAATTTGCTGAACCAAGCAAATTTATTTTGTGTAAAAGTGCCAAACACATATTCTTTGGATTCAGAAAATGGTTCTTTTAATATGGAATACGTTGAGGGGGTTAGGCTGAAAGACTACCTGAACAACAAAAATAAGGTTAGCTTGAACAACAAAAAGACAGATGGCTTGAAAAGCAAAAATAAGGATAACTTAAAAACGTGCAGCAAAGCTGGAAAGAGCATAGCTGTATTGCACAAGAATAATATAATCCACGGGGATTTAACAACAAGCAATTTTATTGTAAATAAAGAATTAATCCTGCTTGATTTTGGTTTGGGTTTTAGAAGCCACAAAATTGAGGATAAAGCTACTGATCTCTTAAATCTGAAAAAAACCTTTTTGGCAACCCATTCGGGCATAAAAAATGGCTGGCCAGGAATAACAAAGGCATACTGCAAAAACTATGAATCAGGGAAGGAAGTGCTTGAAAAATTAGAAGAGATAGAAAAAAGAGCAAGATATAAGTAATCACATAGGCTTTGGGCGCAGGTTAGATTCTATCACCAAACCCCATTTTAGGGGGAAAAGCGATGGTTTTTAAATATTTCTCCGGGTTATTAAGTAGTCTTATTCTAATGGGCGCAAACCCTGTTTGCCCCATAAATAAGCTTTTTCATACCAGTGAGGGTGAAAATGGTGGCAAAAAAAGAAACTAAAGAAAAATCTGAGGACTGGGTTGAATCAAACCCAAAAGAGATAGAAAATCTGATTGTAGAATTAGCAAACGCAGGAAATTCAAAAAGCGAAATTGGCATGATTTTAAGGGACCAGCATGGAATTCCTTCAGTAAAAAAAGCTACAGGCAAAACAATCGGCGATTTATTAAAGGACAATAAACTGGATACTGAACTGCCTGAAGATTTAATGGACCTTATTAAAAGGGTTGTAACTATTGACAAGCATTACCATGAAAATAAAAATGACATGACTGCAAAACATGGTTATATCAATACAACCTCAAAAATAAAAAGGCTGGTTGATTATTACAAAAAGAAAAAGATATTGCCTAAAGACTGGTATTTCACAATTGAGAAAGGTCAATTATTGGTTAAATAAATATGCGTGATTGCATATCATGAAATATGATTTTATATTGAAAGCAGATGAAAAAGTGATTCATAAAAAAGGTGATGAATCCTTAAAAAAAATATTAAAAGAAATAGATGATGAAATTTTACAAATGAGAAAGTGATTATATGGCTAAGATGCAAGCAGTAGTTGATAAATGGAAAAGGAAGATATGGTTTACAATTCTGGCGCCAAAAGCATTTGACTTAAGGGAAATAGGCGAAACCCCTGCAGTGAAAGATGTAAATCTGATTAATAGGGTAATTTTGGTAAACCTAGGACAGATAACCGGACAAAAAAATTTCAAGCATATTTCAATGCGCTTCAAGGTAAATTCGATAAAGGGCACAAATGCATACACAGACATTGACGGCCATGTAATTAACCCAGGGTATATACACAGGCTGGTGAGCAGGAGAAAGAGCAAAATATTTGGAACTTTAAATGTTGAAACTGCCGATAAAAAGAAGTTAAGGGTAAGTGCACTTACATTAACCGGAATAAAGGTTGAAAAAGGTAAGGAATCTGAGGTAAGAAAATTGATGCTTGAAGCAGTGAAAGAAAAAGCAAAACATAGCGACTATGACAAATTCGTGCAGGAAATGATTTTTGGGAATTTAGCTTCAGACATATTCAAAAAAGTGAAGGATATTGCACCCATAAAGAGAATTGAAATAACAAAATCAAAGATATTAAATGCAAGCAAAAAAGAATCAGATTAATTAACTGATTCTTCTTATTTTATTTAATACCCTGGGCAATATCCTTGGGCAGGGCTAAATGAAGCCATAAAACTTCAGTGAAAATATGACAACACTTGTTGAGGTTGCTTTTCTGCTTTTAACATTAGGCATATTTTCTCTAATAAGCCATAAAAAAAGGCTGCTTAGTTTTGATGGAATATTAATAGGAAATATCATTGGCCTTATTGTGTTCTTGAATGGTGGGCTTCATGCTTTTCTTACTTTACTTATTTTTTATATGGTTGCTGAGATTGCAACAATATACCCAAAGAACAAGAGAAAGCATGAGCAAAGGAATGAATGGAATATTGTTGGAAATGGCGGGCCTGCAGTTCTTGCAATCCTTCTTGGCTTTAAAATAGCCTTTTTTGGGGCTGTTGCTGCTGCCTTGGCTGATACATTATCTTCAGAAATAGGCATTTTATCGAAGAAAAAGCCTGTTTTAATCACTGATTTGAAGAAAGAGGTAGAACCAGGAACAGATGGTGGTGTGACTATTTTAGGTGTCTTAGCTGCCATAGCAGGGGCTTTTTTGATAGCCTTATGCGTACTTTATGCATTTCCAAGCATGCTCCTAGCGCTAATATTGGTGATTTCAGGGGTTTTAGGCTCCTTATTTGACTCCATACTAGGGGCTAAGTTCGAAATTAAGGGGCAATTAAACAACACACAGGTTAATTTTTTAGGGTCATTGTGCGGTGCTTTAATAGCACAGATAGCTAGTTTCATATTTGGAATCTCAATCTAAGGGCATATCTACATAAAAGTCCTGGCTAGTTAAAGCAACGCTAAAATGGCAAAAAAAGAAAGGCATTGCTCTACAATAATAAGATTATTGTATCTTCACTGTCTGAATGCTTGCATTTGCTTGCAACCCTGAAACAAAACCCTTTGAAAGGAAATATCCTGCTTCTGAAAATAAGTTTCCGAATTCAAAACTAGATCCTGAAAAGTCCATTACATTTGGCTTTCCTTTTACTCCAGCAAGTTCAGCTGCTTTATTTATTGCCTCTTTTCTTGTCCCTAAAGAATCGATTAATCCTAAATCAAGTGCCTGCTTTCCCGTGATAAAACGGCCATCCGCTATTTTATTGAATTCCTTTAGGTCTAATTTTCCTTTCCTGTATTCCTTTACTGAATCCTTAAATTCTGAAAATATTTCTTCAAGCGAATCATAAAATAATTTTTTCTCCGCATCAGTCATTTCCCTGAATGGATTCCCTATATCTTTATAATCGCCTTTTTTCAAGACCTCAAATTTTAGCCCTATTTTTTCCATCAATCCTGAATAATTAGGAAGTATTGATATTACCCCAATACTTCCTGTAAGGGAAGCAGAATCCGCAACAATATAATCGGTGGATGCGGCTGCTAAGTATGCACCGCTAGCCCCGGTATCAGAAATCCATGAAACAACTGGTTTTTTTGCACTCTTTAATGCATCTGCTATCTGTTTTGACCCAACAACTGACCCACCTGGAGAATTTATCTCAAGGAGAATTGCTGCAATGCTTGAATCTTCGTCAGCCTGTTCTATTTCTGAAACAACATCAAAAGCGCTCTTTGTGCCAAAATAAGAAGAACCTTCAGTTATTATTTCACCTTCCAATTTCACTAAAGCTACGTTACTGCCAAAAAAAGCAGTTATTGACCCTTCTGGAAAAAACATTGCTGAAAGTATTACTGACAGCCCTATAAGCATAAATGCTGCAATGATTACAATGAATATGACTTTTTTATTGTCCATAACATCATTTTGGCGCTAGTAATTTAAATACCAAATGGTATAATTTTAGATATAATTCAATTCAATATATGCTAGAAAACAAGGATTAGAATATTAGTGGGGAAATAGAAATGATTTTAGGATTTGATACAATCGCAAGGATTCTTTTATTTGTAATTCCATTATATATTGCAAATTCTTCCGCTGTTGTATTTCACGGAAAAACCCCAATTGATTTTCATAAAAAATTAATGGATGGCTATCCAATTTTAGGGGAAGGAAAAACAGTAAAAGGGGCTTTTTTCGGCATTTTGTTCGGGACACTTTCTGCGGTTCTGCTGTATTATTTGCTGCCCCAAACTACCTTGCTTTTGACAAACAATTATTTGTATGCAGGATTTGTGCTTGCCTTTGGCGCAATCTTGGGGGATATGTGCGGCGCATTTATTAAAAGAAGATTTGGGCTTGAAAGAGGCAAACCAGTATTGTTTTTGGATCAGCTTGATTTTGTTGCAGGCGGCATAATTCTAACAATGCCTTTTATTCAATTGTCATTTATTGAAATACTAATAATAGTTATTGCCACTCCATTAATACATAAGTTAGCAAACATGTTTGCATATAATGCGAAGCTAAAAAAACACCCTTGGTAGTGCTTCAACAATCTAATTTTTTATTTGCAAATATTTATTAACAGCTATTTGGTTTAGTATTATAGATGCGCATGAGAACACAAAGAGCAAAAAATAAACACAGAGAAAAAAAAGATTACAAAAAAATTATTCCTTTTTTAATTAAATTCTCAATTATCTCAGCAACTGGAACAATAATATTGCCATTGCTTAACCTCAGCTTATTTACAAATAGCCTTGCGGATATTGTTGCGGCAATAAGCAATGTTACTGCGTTTGGGAATATTTTATATGTAAAAAATCAGCCACTTGAAGTAACAAATATGTGCATAGGCTTAGAATCCATAATAATTTTAGCTGCTGTCATTTTCTCATTGAAAAAACCTGAATTTAATAAAAAAGTTTATAATTTGGCAATTGCTGGAATGTTTTTGCTTGCAATAAACCTTGTGAGAATTATTGCGGTTGTTGAGATAGCCAAAATTGATTTCTCACTTGTTGATTTTGCGCATATGGCAAGCTGGCTATTTACAACAGCATTTATATTTGCTGCATGGTATGTGCTAAGCAAAAAAGAATTGAGTAAACATACTCTTGAAGAAATAATCTAAAAACAATTAAAATTTAAAAACAATTAAAATTTAAAAAATTCCCTAAAAAATTAGAACAACTAACTGCTATTTAGTCTTTTTTATTCTCAAGCATGTATTTCGCGAATTCCGCATAGAACGGCCTTGTAATGAAGATACCTGCTACAACACCAATTACTGTTGCAATTGCAAAGCCCATTAAGGAAATCATTGCTGAACCAAATATAATAACTGGCAACATTGTAGACAATGAGGTAGCTGCTGCGGCAAACACAATGAAAAATGCATTCTTAATCTTCCTCATTAATGACAAACTTTCCTTGCTCTCGCTTGAAGTTAATTCATCAGTAATCACAATCTGATCATTCACACCAGTTCCAACCGCAGCTAAAACACCAGCAATTGCTGCCAAGGTAATGCTACCAAACTGTGAGGTAAATACCAAAGCTAAATATGCCTCGCTTATTGACATTGCAAGTATTGCAAGTGAAAGCTTAAGTGCTCTGTACCTAAAGAAAAGCACCAATGCAACAGAGATAATTACCAATAAACCAATAATGCCTGCTGAAAAAATGAAATTCTCACCAAGCAATGGAGAGATTGTTTCTTTATTTATGCTTTCAACTGCAACAGGCAATGAGCCTGATTCAAGCAATATCTTGGTATAGCCTCTTTCATTAAATGCTTCTTCCTGTGTCTGTGATGTCCCTGTAATTATTAAATCCGTAATTACTTTTGCCTGTTCCACTGATTCAACATAAGGTTCATCACCAGTGACAGAAGGCTGCAATCGTACAACTGATTTTATGCCTAAAGCAGTCCAAAGCCATGGAAGATTTTCCTCTCCTTTAATTTCTCTAACCTTGAATCCCAATGATTTAAGCTTTTCTTTAATATCTAAAGAAATGCCAGTCTGCAATACAACTTCAGAATGTTGTTTTAAATATTCTTTTAATGCGGATAAATCATCGGCAGGCAACCCTTCTTTAGTTATTTGGATAAGCGGCAATGCACTATTGGATATTACCTCATCTACTGAAAGGTTTGAAGGCATTCCTTTCAAGGAATTTCCACCCATAAATAAATCCCTATCAAGCAGATATTGATCCTCGGTTATAAGGATTACTGCATTAGGCCTGTCAATGAAAAAATAAGTATTTTCACAATCATAATTCTCTTCGGAATCATTGCCATAACCAATCATGCTGCATTTGTGGAATGACAAATCCCTAAAATTTTTGGCAGCAGAATTTTTCAGGACAAACGGCAGATTCCACCTATATGCTGCGCTGGACTGCTGCACTGCAGGCATGGATGTTTCCTGATCTACTTGAATTACATCTTCCCCGACAAATGCTATTTTTCCGTCAATCATTACCTCAAACTTGCCCTGTTTCTTCAACAAGGATTCTATCTGCTGCACTTTAGCAGGGTCTGTTTCTGGCAATTGCGCTATAACAAATTCATTAGCTACACTGTAAACTTTAACATCCTTTAATCCGGTCCAATTAAGCCTTTGCTCGATAATGGAAGAAACCTTTTCCATTTCAGTTGTTGATTTAATCTTTTCAGAAAAGTGAATCTGGAATAATGTGCCACCGGCAAACTCAATACCAAAATTTATTCCATTAAATAAAAGAAGTAAAGTAGCAATAAACAAAACAATCAGGACAAGCCAAAGTTTATAACTTTTAAGTAATGAATTCATTTTTTCGCCTTATTGCTTTTTTCAGCATACCATATAAGAATCTGGGCATTCATAAGCCAAGTTGAAATAAGATCGCCAATAAGCCCAAAGAATAAAACAACTGCAATATCAAATATGCTAAACATCTGGAAAGAATAGGATAAAATCAACATTATTAAGGAAGCTGCAATAGCTGTGCCTGTCATTGTCAAACCAGTAGCCATGCTTTTATATGCCTGATCCCTTGCATTTAATTCCCTGTGCTTCAAAACCCTAGTAGTCAGCAAAATATCCGTGTCAATTGAATAACCTACTATCATAAGCAAGGCAGGAATTGTTGCTATGCTTAATGGAATGCCTAGCAAAGCCATTCCCCCTAAAGCTGCAGCAACATCAAAACATGCTGCCTGGATAATTGCCAAGGTTGGAATCAATTCCCTAAAGAAAATAAATATGACAATCATAATGCAGATAAGCGCAATAAATGCAACAAACAATGCATTATTCCAAAAGATTTCACCAATTGTTGGCGCAACCTCTTTTATCTGGAATGCTAAATTGCTTTCATTCAGCTGTTGTTTCAAAAAATCTTGTATATCATTGTAAAATAACTGCTTTGCCTCATCAAGCTTTGTGCTTGTAAATTCCTGCAAATCCTTTGCAGCACTTGGCTTATTGTCAATTTTAACCTTGCTGGAAAGGTTGCTTAAAATAGCCTCAAATTGTGCAATCGCTTCAGATTCATTCCCTGCTTTCAATAAATCTGTACCTTGCTTGTAAATTTTTTCATTTTCATAGAAAAATACATTTTTGCTGAAATTTACGATAATACCTGGGCTTGTTGGCGAAATAATTGTTGTTACAGAAATATTCTCCAAATCAAATTTTTGGCTCAAGGCAGATTCAATTGCCTTTGCATCCGCCGGGTTTGATGTTTTTACCAGGATCATATTTCCGCCCTTCAAATCTATGCCTTGGGGTATACCTGGATAAACAAATGCCATGAATAAGAATACAAAGAATAAAATAGTCGGTATTATTGAATATTTCCAGTAATTGCCCTTGTAAATATTTGGCAAAAGTGGCTTTTTATCTGGCATTGTATCACGAATAAAATTCAAAAAAATATTGTTATAAATCTAGTTATTTAAGTTTTTTTAATTAACATATGGTATAAGCAAACAATAAAAAAGGTAACTATTACCTTATTTACAGTATAGCACTAATGCACGCTTTTTACTAGGGTGATACGATGAACATGAATTTGCCACAGCAGATTGAGAGCCTTAAGGCAATGATTGATGAGGTATTAAAAGACAGGGGAATCCCGAAAAACATAAGGGCCACAATTGAAGAGGTAAAAAGTAAGATTAGCGCGGAAACGCCGACAAGCGAGGATTTCTCAAGTGCCATCTATGCCTTAGATGATATTTCCAATAATATCAACATGCCTGCTTACACAAGAACCTCTATTTGGGAGATTATAAGCGAAATGGAAAGGATAAAGGAAGAGGTAAAATAAGGCCTAATTCATTAATATGCCTAACCTATATCCCCACCAAAAGTCAAAACTATATAGGTTTTGGTTCATATTGATTTACTCACAATGTTTTAGCCATGGTATATAAGTACATTGGTGTTGCAAGTCAACGTTGTGGCTGCTTTTAGTATGTTGTTGGTGAAATTTTGGAAGGAATTCTTTCATATTCAAATGAAAAAAGGGTACTAGTAAACAAGGATGCTTTAACCCTGCTTAATGAACTTGAAGAATGGAAAGATATTGTGGATAAGGCTGCTTTAGAAAATGTTTTTGTAATTGATGCTAATTTTGTGGAAAAGAACAAAAGGATAAAGCATAAAGAGCCATTAAATGTGGAATTAAAAAAAACATGGGCTGCCGAAGCAAAAAATATGGAAGCCAATTATAAAATTTTGGATGAATACAATGTAAATAAGGACAGCTTTTCAAAAGGCAAAGTCGCGGATTTCCTAATTTATTTCCAAGACAAATTTAAATTCCTAGATGGATTATTAAGAAAACACCAGATAACGCCAAAGGAAACATCAAGGTTGAAAGCAATCCCAAATAAAAGTGAGGTTGATGTCATCGGAATGGTCAATAGGAAATGGACCTCAAAGAACGGCCATCTTGCAATTGAACTTGAGGATTTTGAGGGAAAATGCATTGGCTTGGTAATGAAAAAGGATGAGGCATTATTAAGGGAAGCAGAACTTGCAATACCTGACAGCGTAATAGCAATAAAAGGGACAAAATTAAGCAATGAGTTAATTATTGCAAAAGCTATTTTATTCCCTGATGTTCAGATAAAATCAGAAAAAACAATTGCAAAAGATGTCAGCATTGCAGGCATCTCAGATATGCACATAGGCAGCAAATTATTTCAGGAAAAAACATTTGAAAATTTTTTAAAATGGATAAATGGAAATGCAAATGAATATTCTGCATTGGCTGAAAATGTAAAATATCTGGTAATTACAGGGGATAACGTTGATGGCATAGGTATCTATCCTAACCAATATGATGAACTTGCAGTAAAAAGCATTTCAAAGCAGTATGAAATATTTACTGAATTGATATTGCAGATTCCAAAATATATTGAAATTTTTATCATACCTGGGCAGCATGATGCTGTGCGCTGGGCAGACCCCCAACCACAAATACCTGAAGAGATGGCCCCAGAACTTTACAAACAAAAAAATATCCATTTCTTAAGCTCGCCTGGCTGGGTAAATATTGAGGGCTTAAAAATAATGCTTTACCATGGCCCTGCATTGCATGACTTATTTTCGCAGGTAAGCTATCTAAATGCATCAAGGCCTGCAAAAGGCATGGCCTCCTTGGTTAAAAGAAGGGACCTTATGTGCGGCTATGGGTTATCAAGGCCTTATGTGCCTGAAAACATTGATTATATGGTTATGAGGGAAGAACCAGACCTAGTATTCATGGGAGAGCACCATAGATTTGATACTGAAACTTATAGGGGCGTTACTGTTGTGAATAACAGCACATTCCAGGCACAGACTGCATACCAGGCCGAATTAGGGCATATTCCCACGCCAGGAATTGTCTCTGTGATAAACCTGAAAACAAGGAAATTAGAGCAGGTAAACCTAAATGAATTTTAATATTTATTTAATTAAAACAAAGCAAAAAAAATTAATTAGAAAAAAAGTAACTAAAAAATAATTGGATAAAAGATAATTGAAATAAAAGGGAAGATGATTTTGGATGCAGGAATTAATCGCTGAACCGCACATAAAGGAATACTATGCGAATATACTTTCAAAAGTAACTAACATACACGCATTGGCAAATGATGCGAAAAAAATAGGTGTTGACCCCGAACCAGAAGCAGAAACACACCCTGCACTGGATTTAGCGGAAAGAACCGAGAAAATCATAAAATTAGAGGGGCTTGCAAATAGGTACAGAACATTATTTGAGGAATTTAAAGGAAATAGAATAAAAGTAATATTTAAGATATTTGAAGAAATCCTTAGTGGAGACTTAGGCAATTTAGGGGATAGGTCAAAAAGGCTTGAATTGGCAATTAAAACAGCATTAATGTTAAACACTGAGGGGGTAGTAATTGCGCCAATTGAGGGTGTGCCAAAAGTTTTGATAAGCAAAAACTTTGACGGCACAAGCTATGTTGACATTTATTATGCCGGACCAATAAGGGCTGCTGGTGGGACATCAACTGTCTTTCCCTTAATCCTTGGGGATTATGGCAGAAAAATTTTGGGATTGGATAGATATAAACCAACAGAGGATGAGATTGAAAGATATTGTGAGGAAACGCAGTTATATGAACACATAGTAAGCAGGCAGTATAAAATAAAACCGGATGAGGTTAGAAAAATTATTGAAGGATGCCCGGTCTGCATAAATGGCGAGCCAACTGAAGAAAAAGAAGTAGAAGTCCATCGTGATTTGGAAAGGATTCCTTCAAATAGGATTCGAGGCGGAGCATGTTTGGTAATTAGCGAGGGTGTTGCCCTAAAAGCAAAAAAAATTCTTACCTATGCAAAGATGCTAAACCTTGACTGGAGCTGGCTTGAAGGGATAATAAAAGTAGGTAAGCATGCTGATGGAAAATCAAGCAACCAAGCAAATTGGAAATATTTAGAAGGTTTGGCTGCAGGCAGGCCAATATTTGCCTACCCATCTACAGCAGGCGGCTTTAGATTAAGGTATGGAAGGTCAAGAACCGGTGGAATAATGAGCACAACAATACACCCTGCAACAATGTATGTCCTTGACGAATTTATTGCAATTGGAACACAATTAAAAAATGAAAAACCGGGAAAAGCCACTTGTGTATATGCCTGTGATTCACTTGAAGGGCCAATTGTAAAGCTGAAAAATGCAGATATTGTCCAGTTAAAAACTTCGGGTGAAGCAAAAAAAATAGTCAATGATATTTATGAGATTCTTTCATTAGGGGATATTTTAGTATGCTACGGTGATTTTAGAAAATTGGCACATCCATTGCTTCCAGCGGGCTATTGTGGGGAATGGTGGGTTCAGGAACTGAAAAAAAATGTTCCAAAAAATGAATTTGAATTAATTTCAAAAAACCTTGGCAATATTGATGCATATAAAGCTGTTGAGTTAAGTGAAAAATACTCTGTCCCTTTGCATCCTGATTATTCAGCATATTATTCACTAATGAGCAAAAATGAAACAATTGAATTGATAAAAGCTGTAAAGGATGCTGAAATAGTCAAGGAAGGGAACAGGATTTTGGGTGCATTAATGCCTAATGAAACCAAGACAAAAAACATCCTTGAGAAAATATTGCTTGAGCATAAAATTAGGGAAAATAAAATCTTAATTGAAGAAAAATATGCCTATGCTTTCCTTAAAACTTTAGGCTATTCAGATGCACGCATAGATTATGCTGAACTTGAGAATAAAGAGGATGCTCTGCAGATAATTAATGCAATAAGCCCAATAAAAATAAGGGATAAAGCCGGGACATTTATTGGGGCAAGAATGGGCAGGCCGGAATCCAGCTGCCCAAGGGAAATGAAAGGAAATCCCCATGGGTTATTTCCTGTCGGGAATTATGGCGGAAGCACAAGAAGCATCAATAAAGCTGCAGAATATGGCAGAATTACTGTTGATGTTGCAATTAAACGATGCCCTAAATGTAAGAAGGAAAGTCACCATTATCTCTGTGAAGAGTGTAATGTAAGAACTGTTGGTGTGTTTAAATGCAAACATTGTGGCAGAGAAACATCGGATGAAAGATGCAATGCCTGCAAAAAAGATTCTGGCGTTGGTTATACTTCAAAAATACTTGAAATTGACACTGAATTAAGAAAGGCTGCCGAGAATTTAAAAATAAAAATGCCAACAATAGTAAAAGGCGTTAGAGGGGTAATGAATAAAGCACGAACAGCAGAACCACTTGAAAAAGCAATACTTCGAGCTAAGTATAATTTGCACATTTTCAGGGATGGAACAGTAAGGTATGAAATGATAAATAACACATTAACTCATTTCAAACCAAAAGAAATAAATGTAAGCATTTCAAAATTGCATGAATTAGGGTATTTGAAAGATTATTTGGGCAAGGAATTAACTGATGACGACCAAATCGTTGAATTAATGCCGCAGGACATTGTAATTTGTGAAGATGCTGGTTCGCATTTGTTATCCTTGTCAAATTTTTTGGATGAAGAATTGGAAAGGCTATATCATAAAGAACCATATTACAAAGCGCAAACAAAGGAAGATTTAATAGGGCACTTTGTCTTAGCATTAGCTCCGCACACATCTGCGGCTGTTGTTGGCAGAATTCTCGGCTATAATAAATCAAGAGGATGTTTTGCCCATCCTTATTTCCACCAGGCTAAAAGAAGGAATTGCCTAACAAAGGATACCCCAATTATAATAAAGGAAGGAAACAATGCAAAAATAATTCAAATTGGTTCCCTAGATAATGGCAGCAAAGAAAAAGAAATTCCTTTGGAGAACTTGAAAGCATTTACAATCAATGAGAATGGAAAGATAAAGGAGGAGCGAATAAAGGCATTATTTAAACAAAAAAACCCAAAAAAATTGCTTAAGATAAAAACAAAGTTTGGGAGAACCATAACAGCAACTGGAAAACAAAAAATCCTTGTTGAAAAAGAAGGAAAAGCTATTTATAAATTTGCAAAAGATCTAAAGGAAAAGGACAGGCTACTTTCATTGAACAAATTTGACCTAACTAAACCTGTCAATGAGATAAATGTCTTAGACTGGTACTTGAAAAATTGCAGTGAAGAGGAAAAGAGAAAAATAAGGGTACATAGGATAAAGGAAAAACTATCAGAAACCATAGAGAAAAAAGGAGGCTGCTGGAAGGTTGCTGAAAAAATAGATTGCCTAAAAAACAAGGAACATTATAAAAAGGGAAAAATGCTACATACGGCACTTGATTTTGACGCCCTGCCTTTGAACATATTTCAGGAATTAATTGCAAAACTGAAACTGCCGTTATCTGAATTTGATGACTGCGAAATTTCATATAATAAACAAAAAAGCAGGATTAGGGCTAAAATTCAGTTAAATAAAGAAATAGGGGAATTGGTTGGTTATTACCTAGCAGAAGGCTATGCTAGAACAACAGATAATGGAAAAAGGACGAAATATGTGTATCAAATAAATCTTGTTTCTGCAGAAAAAGAACTAACTAGAAGGTTTGCAAAAATACTAAAGGGCATTTCTGGAAGAAACGCCACGATTGAAAAAATAAAAACAACCGAAACAATTACCCTTAGCGGTAGGGTCTATTATGATTTATTCACACGCATATTAAAATGTGGGAAAGGGGCAAGAGATAAGAGAATTCCGGTCCAATTACTAAATTCTAATAAAGAATGCATTAGTGCTATGTTGGCCGCATATCTTGTTGGCGATGCTGGCATAGATAAAACCTGCATAAAAGCAACAAGTGTCAATAAAGAATTAATAAACGATTTTTGTTTTATTGCAGCAAGACTTAATTTATTTGCACATGTATTTGAAGAAAAAGAAAGGGAGATAAAGACTGGTTTAGTAAGAGAATTCTATTCAAAAAAAGGCAAAAGGATTTTCATAAAAGCCTATGGTTTACGGCTGTACTCGGGGGATTTTAAAGCCATCTCAAATCATTTATTCGGCAAGAAATTAATAATTGCAAAAAGGAATATGCAAAAATTTCCAATAAATAAAAAAAGGGTCAATAAGCTTGGAAGCTTCATACTTGATAAAATAGTAAAGGTTGAAGAATTAAAAAGCAAGGAAGAATATGTTTATGATTTGATAATTGAGGGCGAGAAAACATTTATTGGCGGCTTTGGAAATCTTGCAATTTATGATTGTGATGGGGAGCAAGATTCAATTACCTTAATTATGGATGCTTTATTGAATTTCTCAAACCATTATCTGCCAGAAACTAGGGGTGGAAGAATGGATGCTCCTTTAGTGTATACTGCGATCATAAATCCATTAGAAATAGATGATGAGGTATACAATCTGGAAGTTACAGATACATATCCCCTAGATTTCTATGAAAAAACATTACAGATGTGCCCACCGGATGTTGAAGGTATTGAAACAGTGCAAAACAGATTAGGAACTATAAAACAATATTCCGGATTTAAATTTTCACACGCCGCAGAGCGCTTTGATGACGGCCCGTCAAAATCTAGATATGTGCAATTAAAATCAATGGAAGAAAAAATAAATAAACAAGTGGAATTGCAGGGCAAAATAAGGGCAGTAGAAACAAAGGATTCAATTGAAAGGGTTTTAGTAAGCCATTTCCTTCCTGACTGTATAGGTAATGTAAGAGCCTTTAGTAGGCAGAAAGTAAGGTGCACAAACTGCAATGCATCATATAGGCGAATCCCATTAACTGGAAAATGCGCAAAATGCAATAATGGAAACCTTATACTGACAATATCTGAGGGCTCAGTTATCAAATACTTGGACATAGCAAAAAGGATTATTGCAAAGTATTCATTAAGTGATTATTTGAAGCAAAGGATAGATCTTGTTGAAAAAGAGATTAATTCTGTGTTCAGGCATGATAAGCCTGCGCAGAAAAGCCTGATTGATTTCCTCTAACTCGAACAACACCTTTAAATAAAGATATACACAGGATATGCATATGGAATGCACATGGTGGTACTAAATGGTATTTGCTAGAATTAAATTGGATGATTATTCCAATAGAGTATTAAATGTCATAAAGGCAAGATATGACCTAAAGGATAAAAGTGAAGCTATTACTAAATTTATTCAAATATATGGCAAAGAAGAGGTAGAACCTGAGATAAGTGAAGAATATGTCAAAAAAATGCTGAGCACAGAAGGAAAGCATTTTGAGAAATATGGGCATAAACCAATGACGGATAAAGAATTAGACAAACTATTTGGAAAGTGAAAGAATGGCTTTTCAGTATTCTATTTCTGACAAATTAAAAAGCATAATTGAAAAACTAGTAAAAAAAGACAAAACAAGGTCAGAAATAATCTATAAAAAAATAAAAGAAATAACAAATTGTGATGAGTTTACAATTGAACACTATAAAAACTTAAGATATGATTTAAGCGACAGAAAAAGAGTTCATATTGATAAGAGTTTTGTGCTCATTTTTAGGGTTGATAAAAAAAACAATTTTATCCTTTTTGTTGACTTTGACCATCATGACAATATCTATAAAAAATAGGTTATTTAAGCAATGCAACCCATATCAAAATTATAAAAATCAGCAGCAAAAGCCCTAACTGAAAATATAACGGATTAATGCCTTTGAAGTGTTCTCCTTTGTATGCACCCTGAATGATTGATTTAGAATATTCAACCCAGGCTTCAGGCTCTTTTAATTCTGAAACTGTTTCCTTGGCCAATTCCGAAAATGTTTTTTCCCGAATTGGAATGCTTTCTGAGATATTTCCTGAAATGCCGTCAACCTTTACTTCATGCAATTTATCATCAATATACACTGAAGCAATCAATTCAGAAAGATAAGCTTTTTTCAGGTTTGAAATAATTACATTATCCTTTTGAATCATCAATGCCTTTGAAAGGTTTAATGCAAGAATTCTGTCAATATGCGAATCATCTGTATGCGATTCAAGTATTTCAAAATCAATATCCTTAGGGGAATCATCGCTTGCTTTGCTTATATCAATTGTTTTATTTAGCAGGAGGGTTGAGGTATGTGCATTGAACAATGCCTTGCCTTTGAATGATTCAGTAACAATCTTATGCCCTTTTTTATTCTCTTCCTTAAAGGCTTCGTAAGAAAATAAGTAGATTGGGCAGAGGATTAATCTCATTGATTTAATAGAAAAAGAACCCCAGTTCTTTGAGCTTATGATTGGCTTTAATTTCCTTTCAAGATCTGCGGCGGAAAGCACTGGAGCAATAATTGGATTGCTTAATTTTGGCATAATAAATACAATAAATATGCAATGCAAAATTGTAAAAAATAAAGGAAGCTAAGATTAAGCTGCCCTTCTTTTGACAATCTTAACCTTGCTTGGAGTTACCAAAACCTTATCTAGGGATATTCTTGCAATGTCCCCATCTATTGAATGGACACCAGATCTTAGAATATTCACTAATTCCTTCAATTTTACTGCATTTCTCTTTACTAAGCCTTCAATGTTCAATAAAACAAGGTTTCCGTCCTTTGTTTCTTTTAAAACTAACTGGCAATCTGCCTCATCAGTCAAAGTCAATGACTTTACCAAAGCATCTGCATCCTCTGCAATCGCCTCTTTCTCCACATCCAAATTGTTCAAAAAGTCCTGAATGTCCAAGTCATCGTCTTTTTTCATGAGTTTTTCCAAAAAAGCCAAACTAATCACCCCTCCTTAAAAGTATGTTTGTTATTTATTCTGGCGCATATATGCTTTAAATATTAACTGTATAATGCCTTTATTCTTAATTTACCAGTAATTTAAAGGTCATGCTCACTTTTTTAATTCTTACCTGCCACAGTAGGGTATATACACTAAGTTGCTATTTCTAAAAAAGTGGAAACATGTCAGACAATCTTTTTAAGGGCATTGAAAATAAATCAAAGATATTCAAAAATAGGGATATTATCGGGCCGCATTACATCCCAGAAAAGATACTTTTCAGGAAAAAGCAGATTGATGAACTTGTTGATTCTTTAGGCGTGACAATAAAGGGGAAAAAAGCTGACAATGTTTTTATTTATGGAAAAACAGGGACAGGGAAAACAAGCACTGCAAAATATGTTTTGAACCAGCTAGCAGAATATAAAAAAGAATCAAAATCTGCGGTAATGGATGTCTATTTAAACTGCAGAAATTATAACAGCAAATACAAAGTTATTGGGCACATAGTAAAAAAATTCTACCAAGATAATGATTATTTAGGATATAGCTCTACTTTTATTTACGAAAAAATGACTGAATTTCTAGAAAATAATTCAACGCAATTGATTGTTGTGCTTGATGAGGTTGATAAAATAAAGGATTTGGATGAATTGATTTACTCATTGATAAGGACAAATGATGAATTGAAAAAAGCTGGAATAAGCATTATTGGGATTAGCAATAAATTGACTTTTAAGGAACGCTTGGACCCGAGAAGCAAAAGCTCACTCTGCGAAAAAGAATTATTATTCCCGCCATATAATGCAAATGAATTGAAAGCTATTTTAGAGCAAAGGGTAAAGGAAGCATTCTTTGAAAATGTAGTGGATGGTTCTGCAATAAACCTTGCAGCGGCAATTGCTGCTCAGGAATCTGGTGATGCAAGGACAGCAGTAATGCTGTTATTAAGGGCGGGGGAATTGGCTGAAAAGGAAAAATCTGATAAAGTAACAGATGTTGAGGTAAAAAAGGCAAAAAGTAAAGTAGAAGAAGAAATAATGTATGACATGATTTCCACTCTGCCAGAGCAGCAGCAGCTTGTTTTGTATTCTATAGCAAGATTAACATATGAGAAAAAAGGCGTAAGAAGAATTGGTTCGAATTCTGAAGAAAATATTTTATTATCTGGAGAGGTATATGACTGCTATTCAAGCATAGCTAAAAAAGTCAAGGAGAATGTTGTTTCAAGCAGATGGTACAGAGAATATATAAATGAGCTTGAAATGTATGGTTTGATAACAACAACTGCTTCAGGAAAAGGGATTAGGGGAAATACCCAGGTAATAAAATTGGGTTTTGAAGCTGAAAAAATAAAGAATTTGATTGAAAAGAATTTGTTGAGGAAAGAAGGCTAATTTTTAAGAAAAAAACAACTTTTGCTTAAGTTCTAGAAAAACCGATTCAAATTTTGGGAGTTCTCCTATTATAAACGGCTTTAAATCAGCGTCCCATTGTTGTTTCTTTAAATCAATTTCGTTAAAGAGTAACTCCATAGTAAATTCAATATCCTTTTTCTTAAGCTTTCTCAAAACTAGGTTCTGATTCAATTTTACTCCTTTTTTCAATAAAAACCACAGATCATAGATATCCCTTGCCTTATCCCTAGTTAATATTGCGCGGATTTTCTCTGCCAAAATCTCCTCGCAATTCATGGCAAATACCCCGAATGAAACAATCTCAGGATAACTTGTTACAATCAACATTTTATCTACATCAGATAAGACCCTTTCTCTCTTGCTAATATTTAAAGAGATAAAAGCTAAACTATTTGGATTACCGGCATATAATGGCCCCTTAAAGGTTAATCTCACATTTAATTCATTCGAAAATTCTTTGAGTTCTTTAATTTTGCCTTCTATTCCTAAAAGGGCTAAAGATTTCAATATCTTCAATAAAATAGATTGAATATCCAATCGTTTTGCCATCTGGGTAAAATCCAAATCCTCACTAAACCTATTCAATCCCTGGGTTTTGTAAAGTGCTGTACCTCCTTTAAATATTAACCTATTACCTACTTCCCCATACAAATTAAACAAAATAAGTTCTTGCAAATAATCTTTTTCTGCATTTTTTAATGTCAATTTTTTTGCTTCTGCTATTTTTGCTAACTGATTTCTAGCAATCATATTAATCAACCAATTCCTTAAAATAAAATATCAATTTTATGCTTAAGAGACCTATTTCCAATAATGGACAAATAACGCTTTACTTTATTTGAATCAACTTTTTTATTCCTGCATAAATCTATTCCTTCAGACATTGAAATGCGCTTAAATGCTACTCCATCAGCAATTGCTTTTTCCAATTCTGCAATGAAAATTTCCGATCCCCCAATAGTGATTTTCTTGTATGCGAACATTACTTTTGGTTTCACGCTCACGAAATTAATTGTTGAATTCATAAATTTTATTGTTTTTTTTCTTGGTCTTCTTGCCGTTACAATATCTATTGCTTGAGGAAGATGCTCACTTATATTATAATATCGAATAGCACTCCAGGTAGAGATATAAGAAGGCCAATAAATTCGGCTAGCAAAAACAAAAGGATCGGTTCTCATAGTATATTTATTTCTCCCTAAATGAAACAGGTATTTTTTATTTTTCAGCCGATTAAGCAGCAACTTGGAATATTGTGTGCTTTTGCCGGTTAATGCTGAAACTATGTTCACATCAAACACTGGATAAACATCAAGTTCTTTAAGTAACTCAATAGCATTTACCATATTAGAATACTAAATAAAACCATTTATAAATATATGCGCAATAGTTATCATTTTTGATAACTATTGCATTTGATGAAATTAGCAAAAAAAGATATTGACTACTTCAGAATGCTTGGCAATCATTGGTTGAAATTATAGCACTTCACATAATTGCTTGGCTTCATGCCTGATGCTACATCTTTAAGCTGTGAAAGCAGCATATCCTCATTCCAGATAATTGATTCATTATCTGAACCTGGCTCGATTATGCATGCCCTTCCTGACCTTACTGCTGTTACAACCTCATCTAAGGAGCGTGACATATTGCTAGGAATAAAACCAAATTGATTCTGCCCATTATAGGGGGTTTTGAATACTGCATTTTGCCCTGATTCTGCATCATTCTTCTTAAAAACAAGGTTATCCCTTAAATCAAACGGGGCATATAAAACAAATCCTGAAATAGGTGTTGTTAAGATGTTTCCACCAGAACCCCAGATATTTTCATCTTTTGCTTGCTCACATATTTTTCCTGAACCCGAACAGTCTTGGGCATATAAATAAGTCCAGCACTTAGCATCATTTGAGAATAAAACACCATTATTTGTGCTCAATTCATATGCTGCCTTTTGGTTTATTTTGACTGCTATTGGCAATGCCATGCTCTGGAATAATTTCAATTTGTAATCATATCCTTCTTCCGGATTTGCACTCAAGTCAAGCAATGTTTTGTATCTTTGCAAATCAAGCACAGCATCAGGTTCAGGAGCTTCTACCTCTGCCAGAATATTGTTCACTCCCTGCTTATCTGCAATTCCTTCTGTTGGCACTTTTACCAAAGCTTCCTCAACCGTGCTTTTTAGGTTAATCCAGACAGACTGGTTCTCTTTTGCTGCGTCAAAATTTGAACCATAGCCTATCCTTGTTCCGTCTCCATCATAAGCACTTGAGCCTAATTCTGAATCAATTGCAATATCCAATAAATTTGTACCTGTTTTTTCTATTGTGCAATTCAATGTTACCTTATATTTGTAAGGCTGGCCTGCCTGCGCTTTATCAATTGCTAAAGAATACTCACCTGCAGCATTTAGATTTAGGCATTGCACCTGGTTCTTTTCAATCACTATGCCTGCATTATTACCATTCTTCAAATCTTCAAGCATTGGATTAAATTCTTCCGGTGCTCCTCCAAAGAATTGGTTTGAACTAAGATAATAATTATAAAAGTCTTTGTAGAAATCATCAGAAAATGCATCCCTCAAAAGTAATATGGTATCAGAATATCCTATTGAAGATTCTTCTTCCATTTGCTTAATCCTTTTCAGCAAAGCAATTGCAAGCTGAGTTGAATCGCAGTAATGGGAATCTTCTTCAGCAAGTAAAGGATTTGAAGTGCAAAAATCATTTCCAATCTCATCCCATTTCCAAGAATATTTTATGTTTGGCATAGCCTCAGGGCCTGATTCACATGGAGGAATGCCCTTAAGCTTAAGCTTGAATTTTTCTGATTTATAGGCAATTACCTTTGCTGGAATGCTGAATATTGCGACTTCATATGGATCATTCTTTTCTTTTGGGCTTTTGATAAAAGATAGCCCTAATGAGTTACTTTGTTTTATCTTTTCAACAATGGATAAATCAATAATTTTACCTGTGAAGTTTTTGGAAACTACGGCATAGGGTTCAATAGCTGTCCCGGTAAGACATGTGCCGCCTGCTGTATTCAACGTCTCTTGTAAAGCTATACTAAAGGATATTCCATTTACCAAAACCTTAATAATTGCACCAAAGAATGCAAGGATTAATGTAATGCCAAACTGGGCTATGGCTTCACCTTTGTCTGATGCACTAATGCAGGGCAATGAATCAAAAGCCTCTGGCTTTAGGTTAACCAGGGTTGCATCTAAAGAATAACTTGGAGCTTTCCCTTCTTCATAATAAATCAGCAATGGATTTTTTTCTGTATATTTTGAAAACAAATAAATGCCCTGCAAATCAGTTATTTGGATGCATTCATCCATGTTTGGGCAATCACTTTCGTTAACTTGGGTAAATTCAAAATCTGCCATCTTATAATAGTCAGCAAATGTATTTAGTGAAATAAATATAAAAAACAAGCCAATCGCCAGATATAAAATATTTTTATTCATTTTAATCACTCTTTATTATGTCTGCTACTTTTAAATTGACATAAACATCCCCTTTAATTTCCTGATTCAAATAAAGGTCAAACGGAATTTCCTTTGGCGCATTTCCTGTAAACTTAAGCTCTGTTGGCGGTAAATCACTTACTGCATTAAGATAAATGCCATCACCTTGCTTTGAAATCCAAGGATGCACTGAAGGATTATCTGAGGTTATGTTCAAATTCAGGTTATTTACCTGTTCATCCAAACTAGAGTATGCTGACTTGCCACACATAGCATCATTATTGCACTCAGATATGCAACCACCAAGACAAAAATCCGTTGGCTCACCATGTGCACATTCATCTAAAAAAACTTGCATACAGTCATAGCAACCTTCTATGCTTTCACCACAATAAAAAGAATCAATGCAGCTAATCTGCGCTTCCTTATTCAAATCCAAAATATTTTGCATTAAAGGTATAGTAATAGGATATGTAACAGGGCCGAAATCAAGGGAATAATTGCCAATGCCAACATTCTGCCAATTTGCAAGATTAACAATAACTGGATCATTATCGCATGAAGCGGTTCCACTCAATGTTGCTAAAATATTAGCAGATTCATTCACAGCTTTTGGGAAAAATATTTGCCCAAAAGTTTCTTTTTTAGGCAACAATGAAACAGCAAAATAATCTAAGGTCCATTTATCTAAAAGTTCGTAAGTAACTTTTTGGTAAGCTGGCTTTTTATTCAGCAAAACAGAAGTAATACTTTGGCTCATTAAACCCTCGCTGAAATCAAAAGTAAAATTACTTGGCGAATCAATTGAAAATATGGAATCATGCATTAAAACGATAGTTTCTATTAAGCCAGCAGGCGTTTTAGCCATAAAAGAATTTGATGCAAGCACATAGATTGGATGTATTCCTTGGGTTATTTTTTTAATCTCCGCAGTAATTGTAATTTCAGCGGATTCCCCTGCCTTTAGCTCAATCTTCTTTTTGCTGTATAAAAATTCAGATTCAGTATCAATAAATTCAACATTCAAGTCAGCTGTGCATTGATTTTCCAAAGTAAATGAAAATTCTTTATTGTCAGGTAATTGAACCAGGAAAGGCGTATCCTTCACATAATCCTTTGCCTTTACGCACTTTAATTTTGAATAATTGCCTGGATACATTACCTTAAGCGTTTTTGAAAATGGCATAAAGGCATTCTTTGATGCTGTCAATACATAGGTTTCATTTATTTTTGGCTTTGCCAGTGTGAATGAAAATGTTCCTTTTTCATCTGATGTTGTGCTGCCTATTTCTTCAGACTGATCTGCATAGATTTTATTCAAGGTAATAGTTGCATTTGCTACCGCTAAATTATTTTTCTTGTCAAATACTGTGCCAGTAATTTCATTCTTTTGGTCAGGGAATAAGAAATCTAGGTTGGTTTTCAATCCTAAAAATGCCAAATCCGCAACACTAAATTCAGCATTTGCCTTTATCAGTGTAGAGCTTCCTTCCAAGAGGTTTAAATCAAGTGTATAACCACCTGCTTTATCGAAATTAACTGATGTTTCAGAAGGCTCTTTAAATGAGGAATAGCTGGAAATCTCAACATTTTTCAATTCCTGTTTTGGGCTTGCTGCAGAATCTTCTATGGATATAGTAAATTTCTGCCCTTCTGCTTCCATAATGAATTTCATATTCTGCTTATTTTCATTTGTGCAATTGAATATTTGATAGCCTAAAAAATAATCAGTTTTGCTAAGCAGGGGATTATCCTGAGTTCCAAATTTCCAGGCATTATCCTCAACATCCTCAAGCGACCTTTCTTCAGGGGTTATGCTACTTAAATTTCCTGGAATTATTTCTGTTGGCTTGCTTAAGCTAATCTGCTGCCAGAGCATTTCAATCGGTGGAACAAGGGAATTGCAAAATTGTTTTAGCTCATCCAGGGTTGCTTGTTTGCCTATCTGCTTTATTATTGTTGCTGCCTGGGCATCAATGACTGAGGTATAATTATTTATTTTAGCATTTGAAATTATTGTTATGGTAGTGCCTTCTTCAACGCCTTTCCTGACTCTAAAATGCACAATAACCGGAACAACTGTTTTTGCCAATTTTGCAGTTTCCAATAATGCAGATTTTCCAGCTAATGTTTGGGAAGGGCATATTGGCATCTTGAATAATGTTTCTGTTTTTGGATTTGAAAGGTCAGCACAGCTGCTTACAGAAACAGCTTTCAAAGAAGGGGCTTTTATCGGCTCTACTGAATCAATATAAATTGGGTCATCCTCTGAAATATTCACCAAACCTGAAACCTCTGCACCAACCCTTGCATTAAAATAAGCGGTATTTGAATCCTCTTCTGCTTCATAAATAAACATATTAAATAAGGCATAATAATCAAGGTCTTTTTCTGCATCAGAACCAACAACATCAACAAAAGAGCCTGGCTTTAAATCTGCTTCCTTGTAAATGCTTTCTGCTTTAACAATCACACCAGAGCTAGGATCGCCTGATTCAATTTCATAAAGTTTAGCGGTAAGAGAGAGGTTGTCATTTGCAAGTATCTTTATGTTACTCCCGTAATATCCGCCAACAATATAAGAATAATATTCTTCCTTTGAAACCTTGATGTAAACATTTTGGTAATCTGTGCTTAGATTATTCATCGCACAATTCCCATCCTGTTTTGTTGTGCACACTGCAATCAATGCATCCGCTTCTTCAGGATTTGGCATTATGTTATATGCTTCAACATACGCCCCAGATATCTTTGAACCATTTTTTGCATCAAGGACAAGGACAGAAATAGAACCTTTTCCCGTTATGATATTTACTTCAAAATAAAGTGTTTCACCTAAACTTAATGCCTTTGTTTCGGATTTTCCAAATTTACTGTGCTCTGCATTCTCTGCTTTGACATAATATGTGCCAGCAGGCAATGGCTCAAACAAAACCAAACCAGATTCATCAGTATCGTTAGCATAATAGGGAATTGCAGTTGGGCCATCAAATACAGTTACTAAAGCATCCTCGACTGCGGAACCGTCTTCATCCAAAACCTTAACCTGAACCTTCCCATAAGTTGAAGGGTTATTTATATCATGAGCATCAAGGGCAAATTCCTGCACATCTGCTGAATCCTTAGGAATAACATTCAATGTAACTACTTTGGGGATATAATTTTCCTTGAATAACAGGGCTTTAAAGTTTGCATTTTTATCAACATCATCAAGCTTTATTGAGAATTTTCCATCAGACCCAGTTTTTGAATTATTCACCTTAAGCTGCACATCATTCTTGTAAAGCGTAATTCCGACATTAGGAATTTCTTTTTTATCCTTGTCAATTGTTTTCAAAACAATTTTATACAAGCCATCGCCAAATGCCTTAAATTCCAAGGATTCCTCATTAACCTTTCCTGAATTAACCTGAACATCGCTTTTTTCAGCAGTCCTTACAACGCCTTTTTCATTCTGCTGAGTTGCCGAAATATTATACTTTCCTGGCGATAAATCATCAAACAGCACAGAACCAAAGAAATCTGTTACCTTCTCCTTTTCGTCTGTATTGTCCTCTGTCACTAAAACAACAGTAACATCAGGCAAGGTATTGTTCTTTTCATCATAAACAGTTATTTTTAATTTCCCCTTTGTTTCCTGCAATGAGCCTTTTGCAAGCTCAATAACATAGGGATTTTTTATTATTGCCTGCTTGGTTGAATCTACATAACCTTCGGCCTTTGCAATAGCATACAACGGGGTACATTCCTTAGGTTTGTTTACTTTAAATTCCCCAAATTTCTCTTCAAAATAGGTAGGATTTATTGAACCTGAACCGCAGGTTAAGGATAGAGTAATGTCCTTATTGCTTATGATTGATTTTGTTTGCTTATCCACTACCTTAATAGTATAAAGCTCTGCTTCTCCTAATGCTGCTGGCCCTGTACCTAAACCACCAATTTTCTTCAAGGTTAATTCAACTAGTTCACCTTTTGCAACGCTTGTCTTTAATTCTTTTTTTTCATAATCAATGGCTTCAACAGAGATAATGACTTCTACTTCATCTGCCTCAATATCAAACTTGAATTCACCGAATTCGTCAGTAATGCCTGAATTAAGAATAGAATTGTCATCAGCCAGTTTTACTGAAACGTCTGCAGAATTTATTGGCAGACCATCAGAATCAGAAACACTTACAGTTATAGCCAAGGAAGCCGGCACCAAAAGCGGGGCAATAAGCAAAAAAATGATTGAGAAAAGAATCAGCAGAACAATTAGGATAAACAGGATAAAGCTGGGAAATACCTTGTCTATTGGCTCTATTATCTTGTAAACAGGAACCTTTTCATTTATTTTATCAAGGATATCATACCATTTGTCTTCATATTTATAATAGAAATCCTTTATTTTTTGAATTATTGCTGAAAAGTCCATATTAACCAAATTCAATTAACGTATTACTATTCCTAAAATAATCAGTAGGAAATATGTTTTTTATATTTATAAATATATTGGAATCCTTTGTGGATAATAATTGGGCCAAAGTATCCTGCATAAAATAATTAAAGCAAATTAGGTTGTTTTTATTATTGTCCTATGTAACTTATTTGTAAAATAAGCCTTCCTGGATTCCAAGAATATGTTTCTGAACTAAGGTCTTTTACCATGCAGATTTTTTCATTCTTTATTGCCGTTATAAGGTCTTCTAAAGTAATTACCCTATCAACTGCAGAATTAAACCCAATCTGCTGGACAAAGGGTTGCAAAGACTTAAATCCTGCATCTGCAGGGCAAACCTTCTTTAGGAATACCTTGTCAATATTAACATAGGGAACAGCAAATGCTGTAAAATAACTCTTTTTAGTATCTTGAGAAAACCCATATGCACCGGAAACATTTGCAGCACAGGTTGTTTCAGTGCTTGGGGTTGCTAAAACCTTTCCAGTAGCTTCACCAAAAAGGGTTGCCCCAGTATACCAAGCAGTTTGAGCTATTGCTGTTTTAGAGTCCTCGCCTTCAACTAAATTATAGAATGCTTCATACTTTCCGCCTACCTGCCCTTCTGGAAGATATTTTGCCAACTGGATTCCCATAGGCATTACCACACTTCTGTAAAAGGTCAGTGTTTTTCCATCTAAAGCGGTCTGCAGCTTAACAGTATCTAAACTATAATTTTCCTTTTCC
>JBBSVU010000022.1:0-26586 GCA_038046645.1 archaeon | reverse complement strand
GAAAAAGCCTTCTGGATTTGTATGATGAAATACTTAAATTTTCAGAGGAGCATCCGGAATCAGGGATAAAGGCAGAGTTGCAATATATTAGTAAAAGAAAACAAAAAACATTTGATGAAACAATAAAGCAAGCACCAACTGCAGCAGACCCATCTGGAAAAGCGCAGGCTGCTTTAGAAGATATCCCTATTGAGATTGACAATTTTGAAATAGCCTCAAAAAATTTCCCCGGCCTAGTTTTGAATGCAGATATGATTTCAAAGCAGGAAAATAAAGCAAAGGTGACTATTTATTATAAAAATGTGGAAATGCCAAAATCAGAAACTGATGATTCCAAAGATAATCTTATTTCCCTTGCATTAAATAATGCAACATTGAATGTGCAGGCAGAGCAGTATAAAGCAGCATTGGATAAAAAAGAACTGCCCAAAGAAAAACTGGCTGAGATGGCCTATTTGATTGCAAAGAAAAGGGAAATTGATGGTTTGTGGCAGAAGGCCTTGGCTAATTATTCGCACATTAAAGATGCGTATTCAGGTACCAAGCACGGAAAGGTAGCGCAGGCAGATATCTATGTTTTGACAAGCAAACAAAAATCTGAACAATACCTTGCAGTGCTTGAAGGCTTTACCAACACAGAAATGGCTGCGATGACATTAATTACTATGGGCGTGGGATTTTTTGTAAAGTTAGGTGCAAAGGCATCAGTCTATGCAACAAGGGCTCAAAGATTGGCTGCAGCAGGAAAATCCCTTCCTCTGGTTGAAGCAAGTGATGCAGCAAAAGATGTATCAAAATTAGGTAAGCTTAAATCAATCTTAAATAGCCCTTTTGATGATTTGGCAGCAAGGATTACTGCAAAGCCCATTATGGCATACAGGACTTGGAATGTTAATAAACTGATACTAAAAGCAAAATCAGCTCAAAGCTCTTTTTTACATTTTATTTTAGACATTGCGCCAAACGAAATTCCCGCTATTGCCCAATTGCCAAATTATGAAGCCACAATTGCAGGAAGAACCATGAAAATCTGGGATCTGGAAAAAAGTTTGTTGTTTGATACGGGCAGAGGCTATTTGGCAGTTCCAAAAGATCCTAAAACATTAAGTGAATTAGTTGCAAAATCCAAATTATTAAGAAAGGCATTTTCTTATCTTGAAAAAAATGGCATTGCAGCTTCGCAGGATGTTGAAATTATGAAGGAGCTTGAAGCAATAATGGATCAAGCAGCACAATTATCTAAACTGAAGGTTTCAGAAATCCCAGAAATTAAAAATTTTGCTGAAGCAGTTGAATCCATAGAAGAATCGCTTGAACCTGTTACTGCAGTAACACAAGCAGGTTTAGCCCCCGAAACAGTTGAAAATTTAGCAGCTGTTTCAGGCAATCCCTTGGCTTTTTCAAATGCTGCAAATAATGCAGGTTTGCCGCAAGGATTAATTGCTAGGGCAGAAAGGTTTTCTCAGACTGCCCAAAAGGAAGCATTGTCTGCAGTAAGAAGAACTTTTGATTCTTCAGTAGTTGCTGGCTTTGAAGCAGATGTCCCAGGATTTAAAGGTATTGTAGAGTTAGGGACTAGAGACCCTAACGCGGGTGGCTATTTTAGTAAAGGCATAGGAGGATCAGGTGAAACCCTGCGAGTGTATACAGGAAGCCATGTTTGGACACAGGGAGGCGAGGCTCAGTTTATTGAAAGCTTAACTGGAACAGTAGGTCATGAATTAACTCATGCACGATTTGCCAGTCTTCCTGCAGAAGCACAAGCAGAAATTTTAGAGGCATATGGAAATCATCCAGAACTTGTTGAGCAGATATATGCTAATTTAATGGAAAAAGGCATTTATGAAACTAATTTGCATTATCCTTTTGCTGGATTGAAAACCTCTAATATTACTCCTGAGGTAGAAAGTTTGCTTGTAGAAAGCGGCTATAAAGTGCCAGCAGTAAGAATTATGCCTAACGGTAGGGCAGCAAGCCTTAATACAATAGTTGATGAAGGCAGTGCGTATTTCAATTCTAGGTTGTTTGGGAAAAATCTTTCTAATGCGCTTTATGATCTTCCGGATGATATTGTCCAGGTTTTAAAAAAGCACGGTTTGTTTTATCCGAAGAAAGAAGCAGAAACAATAGTAGAGAAAGCAATAGACATTTTGGAAGTATCTCCTGCACCTTATGCAAAAGACCTGCGTGCTGCTTTAGGCATGGAAAAAACAACAACAGTTGCAACAGTGGTTAAGGTTGGCTCAAAGGCAGAAGGGGCAATTTCGCCAATAAAAGTCTCTGAAATATCCTTAGAAGGAAAATTAGCCTCAAATTATCCGGCAACAGTAGCACAAGAACAAATACCTTCTGCACTTCAAGGTTCTCTAAAAGGAAACATAAATGTTATTGATATAACTGCAAGAGGCCCTGAAGTCAGATTCTTTGCCGGAGTTAAAGGGGGGAATAAAGGATTAGTTACTGTTGATGAAAAATATTTTATGAGTGTAAAAGGCTCCTTATGGAGAGAACCTGTTGATATTGTTATTGGTGACCTGCCACAAGCAGCTTCTACAACCACAAGTAAGTCGCTAGCTGTGCTTGATGCAGTTGAAAGAGATATGAAATTAGCTTCATCTTTTAACAAAACAGAAAAGCTTCCAGAGATGAAAGCATTTGTTGGTAATACAGCAATTGAAACAGAAGCAGGCGTTTCTGTCCAAAAATATAGGCTAGATTTAGCAATAAAAGATTCTGTACTGAAAGCGAATTCAGAATGGACAGGTTTAGAGACTTTAGATGCTCAATTAATATCAGTTAGTGATAGCAAAACATTCCATACGCTCTTTAAAAAGTATGCAGCAGGAAAACCTTCAACAGCAGAATATGTTGTTTTTACTGATAATGAAACTGTCTTAAGGGTAAACAAGGCAGCATGGGAAGAGGCACAGCGTTGGGTTAGGGGAGATACCCCTTCATTAATCACAAAAGGCCAAAATGCAGGCAAGGTATCTTGGGATATTAGTTTTCTAAGGAGAAGCGAAGGAAAATTTTTGGGCAAAAAAATAGGCAATGAAATAATAATAGATGAATTTGCACCTGAGGCTATTGCAGATGACCTTGCAAAAGCAAGTGGTTATGATACTGCTGTGCCTGTGGAATATACCAGCAAGACTAGGGCACTGCCTTCCCCAGCAAAGGTTGAATCAGCCGCAGCCTCTAAACCAAGTGTGTTATTTGGCGGATCCAATACACAGCAATTTTTGGTATGGTCTAAAACAGATAAGGGTGTCCATCAGTTTGGCCTGCTTGGGCAACAACAGCCATTCTCATCAGTCTCTTTTGCAAAAGGATTGAGTGAAGATGTTATTGTATTAACAGATTTTGACCCTGAAGCTGTTGGATATTTCATTGTCAGGGAAGTGCCTGCATCCCAAATGGGAAATAATGCAGTAAGGGTAAGCTTGATTGAGGAGGGTAACTCTCCGACAATTTTAATTGAAACTACAGACATTAAAAGGCCAATAATAATACAAAGAATGCAGTAGGCTTGTTGTAATGTTTATTTGTTTTTTATGGCTATTCAAAGAATGCAGTAGGTTTGTTGTAATGCTTATTTGCTTTTTTATGGCTGTTGCTAAAGTTTATATTATTCAATTCCTTATTATTTTCATTCAATTGATTAATTATTTTGTTGATTATATATGCCCAGATTGCCTGCATTTTTAAAGCGAATAAAAATTCTGCCTGCAATAAAAAGAATCTGGCGCGGAAAATCAAAGGTTAATGATAAGCAGGATTTTTTTGATAAGGCTTCTGCTGAATTAAATTCATCGAATAGAAGGCAAAGAAGGGCTGCAGTTATTGCTTTGGCAGAATATGGTAAAAGCAAATTTGGTTCCAAACATGCAGAAAGAATATTCTCAATGCTAAGGCCTTTGGCGCTTGAAGAAGATTTAATCGTTCAAAGGGCTGCCTTGTTGGGCCTAGCTGATATTTCCCACAAATTAAGCGGAAGAACAAGGAGAAATGCCAGAACCATTATCTCAAAAGCACTGCATTCTGCAGACTTTAGGCTTGCTAGGACGGCAAACGCTGCTCTTTATTATTTTGAAAATCCTCCTGCTGCAGGTGTGAGACCTGTGCGTAAAGCAGTAAAAGTCCCAACTGTGGCTAGAAGGGTTTAAAAAGATAATTAGATATAATTATCTTAGTGATTAGATGGAAATTACTACTACCACTAGAAAATGGGGCAATTCTTTAGGGGTTACATTGCCTGCAGAAATAGTTAAAAAAGCAAATATCAGGGAACGCCAATGCATAGTCATAGAGATCAAAACAAAAGAACCTGTTTTGTCAAAAGAAGTTTTTGGGGCCGCAAAAACTCTAAAACTAAGTGCACAGAAGGTTAAGGATTTGATGAGGGAAGATGATGCAAGGAGAGACAAGAAACTTCTTGGACACATACGCGCTGTATGAAATAATAAAAGGCAATGAAAATTATTCTTGCTTTGCAGGTCAAACTGTTTATTGTTCTATGGTCAATCTTGCAGAGCTAGCTTATGCCTTATTAAAGCAGTTCCCTAAAGACAAAGTTATTCGTTTGTTATCTATGTTGGAGCCAAAGATTATAGATATTGCCAAAAATGATTTGATAAAGATTGCTGAATTTAAGAAGCAAAATTATTCCAAGAATTTTTCTTATGCTGATTGTATTGGATATGTTCTTGCCAAAGAAAATGATTTGGTGTTTGTTACTGGGGATGAAGCTTTCCGAGGATTTCCAAATATTTTGTTTATCAAATAGTTAAATTTTTTTTATAAAATCAGCAAACTCTTCAGCAACGCTTAAGACAGTTAATTTATCTACCCTTCTTCTCTGCGGAATTGTATTTGAAACAATTATATCATTCACCAAAGAATTATTCAAGCGTTCAATTGCATCATTTGCAAATACTCCATGAGTAGCTGCAACAGATACTTCTTCTGCACCTTCCTTCTTCAATAATTCTGCTGCTTTAATTATTGTCCCGCCTGTGCCAATCAAATCATCAACCAATACAACATTTTTGCCCTTTACCTTTCCCATTAGTTCCATTGTTGAAATAGCTTCTGCCTTGCTTCTTTTCTTTTCAATATATGTTGAGTCAATTCCCAATGCTTTTGCAATCCTTTCTGCCCTTTCCAAAGCACCATGGTCTGGCGCAACAATCATAAAATCCTTTTTCCCTTTTTTTATCTTGCCTTCCAGATACCTGATTAAAGTGTTTGTAAAATGCAAATCATTGAATGGAATATTAAATGCTTCAGTAGTTGCTTTTGAATGAATATCCATTGTTGTAACACTTGAAATGCCTGAAGCTTCAATCAGCTTTGCAATCAATTTTGTGGTAACAGGCTCCCCAGGAATACTAATTCTATCCTGCCTGCTGTATCCATAGTACGGAATAACAGCATGTATTTTATGCGCACCATTATTCAAGCAGGCATCTGCCATTATTAATAATTCCATCACGGTTTCATTTACCGGGTTGCAAGTGCTTTCAATTAGATAAACTGTTTCTCCCTTAATTTCTTCCTTAATCCTTACAATGCATTCCCTGTCTGAAAATCTTTCAAATTCGCTTGAACTTATCTTTAGTTTTAAAGAATTAGTGATTTCTTCAGCTAGTTCAATGTTTGAGCTGCCCGCAAAAAGCCTCATTATCTCCCTCAATTCTTGCCAACAAAATTAGAAACGAAGGTTAATTAAATACTTCCATGGTTTTTCTTTTCTTTTGATTTTAGCGGTAAATATTATCGTGGTGGTTAAGATCCAAAATCCTTACAATCTTTTTGTTTTCATCCACTTCAAAGACCATTACAAAACTTTTCATTATGTGAACCCTTTTTTTATTCTGAAGCGGGGCAGCTGGCAAATCCGGTTGATGAAAATAATTTTATGGGGGAATATGTTCTGCATTAAGCTCTGTAAGCCCTTTTTGGGGGTGCATATTCCTTAATCTACAGATTATTTGTACCTTTCGATAAATATCGAAACCTTTAAATATTCTTTGCCCTAAGTATCGTTTATGAATAAGGTAGAATTAGTATATCGAGAACTCTTATTCCAGGCATTGGAGAAGAATAATTTTTTGCTGACGCAGAAAGAATTAAGCAGCTTGCTTGGAATGTCTTTATCCACAGTAAACCTTGCCCTTAAGCCATTAAGGAGAATGAATGCAATTAAAGTTAATCCGATGAATCTCAAAATTACTAATCCAAAAAAAATTTTGCTGTATTGGGCAAGTGTAAGAAATTTGGCTAAGGATGTGGTGTATCAAACAAGGGTCGATATTTCTATTTCTGAGATTGAAAAAAATATCCCTGCAAATTGCTTATTTGGCGCATATTCTGCATACAAATTTAGTTTCAAAGAAGTGCCTGCTGATTATTCTGAAGTGTATGTTTATGCAGATTCCTTGGATGAAATAAAAAAAAGGTTTCCAAGTAAAAGTGGGCAGCCAAATCTTTTTGTGATTTTAAAAGATGCGGCCATGGAAAGATATGGCAAGATAACTTCTTTGGCCCAGACCTTTGTTGATATCTGGAATTTAGGGGAATGGTATTCTTCTGACTTTATTAAAGCGCTGGAGTTGAGAATAAATGGAATTTTGGAATGATATTGTAACTGAAAGGAGTTGGCAAGTTCTGCAGGATTTCAAAAGAAAATTTGATTTTGTCCTTATTGGCGGCTGGGCAGCATACCTTTACGCTAAAACAAATAAATCTAGGGATATTGATCTGATAGTTGATTTTACTGAGCTTGAAAAGATAAGGAATAATTATGCCCTTAAGAAGAATGTTAAACTTAACAAATACGAAATAATTATTGATGAAATCGATATAGATATTTATGTTCCTTATTATTCTAAATTCATAATTCCGACAGAGGATCTGATCAAACAGGTTAATCAAGTACAAGGATTTAAGGTTCTGAAACCAGAATATCTTATCCTATTAAAACAGCAGGCAGAGCAGGACCGGGCACATTCAAGCAAAGGGTTGAAAGACAGGATTGACATTATTTCCATTCTCCTTAATTGCCACTTTGACTTTAAGCAATATGCAGGCATATTGGAAAAATATAAGATACTAGGATTTAAGAGGCATCTTTTTGACATCATAAATTCCTTCAAGGATTTTGATTATTTCAACATTACCCCAAGGCAGTACAAGCTTAAGAAGCTGCAATTGCTTGAGTTGCTAAAAAGAAGCAGCTAACCTGATGCAAAGCTATTTATATTCATTAATATATATTCTTATATATTCTAATAAATCAATAATTAACTGGAAATGGTGATACTTTGTCAATTAAGTGGTTTTTAGGATTCTTTATTATATTAATCTTTTTATCTGGCTGTATTAATCAGCAGGAAGAGCAGCAAGTAGCAAAGCCTTGCACTGTTTCTACCTCAGATTTAACAGCTGCTTTTTCCGGCAAAGGCATTGATATTTACTCATTAGAAACATATGAATCAGATAAAGTAACCAAGATTAAGGATGCAGATTTAGATTCAATAAAAGCTGAGCTTTCTTCATTGAAATCAAAATGCAAGGATGAAGAAAAGGTTGCATTATTGGCAGATGTTTATTCCTCTTTGGCCGATGAACTAAAACAGAATAAATTATTATTAATAAAGTCAGAAGAGGCAGAATTGGCAATAACTGATGATTCCTGCAATCTGCTCCAGTTCAAGGATGATTTCCTTGCGTTGTATAAAGATATTTTGCCAATGATTGCATTGAAACAATCTAAGTTGGATACATTAACCTCAAAATATAAAGATGATGCAGATATCAAATCTTTAAATTTTGAGTATTTGGGAAAAATGGAATATTTTGCAAATCAGGATTTCGAATCAATGAAATCAAGCTTTATGGCACTTGAAGAGGTGTGCGGATGAACGTTCAAAAAATTATCCTTTTGTTTGCATTTATTGTTTTAATCTCATTAAGCATTAGCGCAAAATCCACCAAATTTGATGCATATGTGAGTTATGTAGATAGGTCAGGCATAAATAGCAGTACATCATTTTCCCAGCCACTTTGGGGCGATACTTATGTTACCTTCATTGGCGATACAGGCCTTTTAAATAATCCAGAGCTTAACGGTGAAGATAAAATTGAATTAGGCATAATTGTTAAAGGTAAAAAATTTCCTTTTTTCTGGATAGAACCAGATGAATTAAAGTGGTGCCCAGTGAGTTATTATAAGTTTTATTTATCCAGACTAGGCGATGCAACTAATTATCTTACCTATAAAGGGGCTGCAAGATGTTCAGCAAATAGCCTTGTAGGGGTAATAGACAATATAACTGATTATGTTATTGAAGATTCCGAAGGCAATGCAATAGCTGAAGGGCATGGCGAGGATTTTGATGATGCTGAAATCGGGCCAGTAGAATTTGACAATGGCAATATTTTAGTTACGTATTTGCATGATACCCATGGTTCTAATTCTTTGGATATTTTAAAAGTAGATGTCAGCGTAGCATTCCTTAATAAATTGGCTGCAAATAATGCAGCAAGTAATATTTTAAAAAAGGTCAGTGCACCTAATGCCGCTTGTGTTAATGATTCAGCTTGTGCAAAAGAGGGCTTGGAAGATAAACAGCAGAGGACTGTGATTTGTGACATAAAAAGTTATGCTGAAAAGAATGCAAAAGGAGTTTGCAAACTTATTGTGCCAGATTCCTGCGATACTGATGATGACTGCAAATCATTGTTAGGCGGGACGGTTGCCGAATACGGCGTGTCATCAATTTGTGTTTCAGGGAAATGTTTCTGCACTTCAGACACTTCTTGCGGATATGGCTTTAACACCAAATGCAATATAACAAAGAAAAGGGCTTCAGACAGCAAAGCATACGGAAATTGCATTTATGCTTCTTCAGGGGTTGAGTACAAGCGCTGTGATACTGATTCTGCAAGCAAAATTTGGATTATGGAATTAGGCTGCACAACCAAATGTTCAAAGGATGCAGATTGCGAAAAAGAGAACGGAAAACCTGATTGTATTGGTTCCTATCATTCCAAAAAGACTGTAAAAACAAGCTTGCTTTCTGAATTCCATAACGGTGGATGCTCAGTTAAGTTGAATTCTGGAATAGATTGCCATGCTAATGCTGATTGTGCAAGCAATTTTTGCAAAAATCTATATTACTCTAAATTTAATGGCGTTTATCTAAGTGACCTTAGGGCAGGATATTGTGCCGATTCAAGAGGTAGTGCAGAGGATCCTTGCTTGACAGACAATGATTGTGAGAAAGGCCTTATCTGTTATGGGCCACGCTGGAAAAAAGGGAAATTTATTGCACCGACACATGAAATAAATGATAAAAATATAATTACAGGAATCTGCAGCGCAAAAAGAGCAATTGGTCAGATGTGTTATTTTAACACTGAATGTGAATCAGGGAATTGCAATGGAGAAGAGTTTTTTGATAATGTAAAAATGACTTCCAAGATTGGGCTATGCGATCCAAAAAGAGATAGTAAATATGAAGCAGATGTCACAAACATAGTAAATGCGCTTAAAGCGCAGGCAGAGCAGAAAAAAGGCTGCAAGGTAAAGCCATGCACAAAGAATGATTATGATTTATTAGGGGATATTATTGCCGATACTAAAAAGCTTGAGGGGTTGTTCCAAACTGCATTAAAGGTTTACAAAATAGAGGGCGAAGGTGCAGACATTAAAACGGAAGAGTATATTTATGCTTACTCAAGCCTGATAAAATTAAGTACCGGAACATATGCCCTAAAAATAACTGATTTGGAACAAGGCAAATATAACTTTGAGATTGATTTCAATGAGCCGGTTGATTTTGACAGCTTCAAATTAGCAAATGGCATTGAGGTTAAATAACGGTTGAGATTATGGCTTTGCATAAATATCTTACATTAATTTTCTTAATCCTTATTTTTTCTTCAGCTTTTGCAGTTACTTCTGGCGGTGCTTTAGGTGTAGTAACAACCGCTGTTGCGCCTATTGCTGCAGTAGGATCAAATCCAGCAGCCAGTGCAGAGCCAACTCCGACAAAAGGCGGGCCATTGATTGAGAATATTCAAATTAAGGTTGAGAAATGCTCTTTTGCAGGCCTTAGTTTTGTATGCCCTTCCCAAACCTATGATATTGCGCAAACAATTGCCATACCTTCAAATTTAGGCAGCCTTACCCAGTCAAACAGGATTAATGTTTATGTCATAAAAGGCTCAACAAAGGTTAAGATAATAAAATTTGATATGCCTAGGATTTTGAATGATAAATCCAGTTTTACGGTGTGGGATTACTGGACCAATAAAGATATGCAGTTTAAATTTAATTACGGTTCTGGTTTTACTCCTAGCATAAGTTATGAGCAATTTGATATTACCTGGGATTCGCTAAGCGCAGGATTCAAGCAGTTAATTGTTAATGAAATAAGATTTTCAGATGTTGCATTATTGGAAAAAGTGCTAGCTGATGAAGCAGCAAAAAAAGCCGCAACTGCGATTGATGCAGCTCAGGCTGGTTCGGTCAAGGGTGAAGGCAGTGCATGTTCAAAAAATGCAGAATGTGATTCATCAAAAAGCCTTGTTTGCCTAGGAAATCATTCTACTAAATCAATTGCTGGCGTACAAGCAGGTTATGTTGCCGGTAAATGTGGAAAAAAATTAAATGATGCTGAAAAATGCTGGGTAGGAAGTGATTGTAGCTCAGGAATTTGCATAAATTCTGTTTTTACCAAATATGATAAAGTAAAAAAAGAATATTCTAACCCTATGTTAGGCAACTGTGGAAAAAAGTTAGCTGAAGGTGAAGAATGTTTCCTAAACAGCCACTGTTCCAGCAATAAATGTTCGCATAAATATGATGATGCTGGCGATATTTTTGCAGGTAAATGCCTTGCTGTTGCATCAAGTGTAGAAGGCACAGCAGGTGGTGATAGCCCTTCTGGAGGATCAGCAGCTGCAGCAGCAGGAGCTTCAGGAGCATTGCCGACAGTTGAATCAGTGCAATGCGAATTCCCTTCAGCAGGTCAGCCAGATGTTTATACTGTGATTTCAGTAGCAGCAGTTAATGGCGAGCAATTTGAGGGTTCAGAAACTGTTGGATTGATATTAAAGGCAGGCCAAGAAGGCAAGGTAGGGGATACTTATTTAGAGCAGAAATTTGGCGGCTCGCATGACCATAGGATGTATTCTGCTTCAAATGCAGCGAGTTACCGCAAAAAAACAGACAAGAAAACCGGAGAGTATATTTTGAATATTATGAAAGAAGAAGGTGTTGCATTAAATGATATTGTCGGTTATGATGTTTTTTACAACAAGCCAGAATATTATTTGGGTGCAGTAGCCTGGATTGAAACAGGATTTAATCAAAATTTAGGTGGGGATGGGATGAATTCCTGCGGATTAATGCAGGTTTCCATAAAATATCACTGCCCAGATAAAGGAGGAAGTTGTTCTGGCTGTAAATGCGGTAATACAAGTTGTTGGGCCAAATGGGATGATTCAAGAACCAATATAAAAGCAGCAATCGCAGGCAATGTTTCTGGATGCATTAAAAAAGGATTAAATGAGAAATATAAAGGCAATTGCACTGCGAAGCATATGCAAGCATTGGTAAAAGGCTTAGAAAATCAATGCATAAGTGTGGCAGAGGTAGCAGCTGCAGCAGGCCATAATTGGGGTTGTGGTGGCGGAATATCTAAATGTGAAGTAGACGAAAGCACAAAAACGATAAAGCTAATTATGTCTTCTGCTTATTCAAACCCTGGAAAGGCAGGTTACCCTTGGAGGGTCATCTCTGCAAAGATATTATTACAAGGAGGAGGCGGAATACTGCCTAACCCAGAGCCAATCCCAAATCCAGAACCCGGGCCAACACCGTCTGCAAAATGCCAGCAATGTTCTTCAGTTTTACAATGCTTAGCATGTGTTGATGAAAAAGCCTATGATTATTTATTCTATCTTGAAAAAACAAATACTGCCTTAACAATAAGCCCTTCAAGTACTGCTGCTACTGCAACAGTAAATGGAATAACAAACTGGCTTGAGGCTTATTATAAAGACTGCAAAACCGGTACAAAAACATCCACAATGACAGAAGCCTGCAAAAAAATCTCAGACTGGATAAGCGAATGGAATGCATCCCATGGCGAGCCGGATAGTGCAGAGGATTCAGCAGGGTTATTCTCTCATCTAGGTTCTAAAATAAAGGAGTATTATACTTCCTGTTCTGATAAGTTATCTGGCATGTGCTCGGTATTTTCAAAATGGTATGGTTATACCAAGGATTATTTTAATGATGTTGGCGACCAGTATCAATATGCCTGGAAGAAATTAAAATCAATAGCATCATCCCAGGCAGATGAGGTTTCTGAAGAATATTCCTATGCCTGGAAAAAGGTGAAGCAAGGCGCTTCAGACTTCTCAGACTGGGTCTCTGAACTGTTTGGATAGCTCAGATTTGCCCCAATCCCTCAAATTTGCCCTATATTTAATTTTTTACTTTTTATTTATAATCAGATTTATTTTTTTTAGATATTCATCAGCTTCTTTGAGAATATATTCTGCTTCTTCCCTTGTCTCTCTTTTGGTCAAACCATACAAAACTTCATGCCTTTCTTCTCTGGCATTGTTTAATATGGGAATAAACTTTTTCTCAATAATTCCTTTATCCACATAGAATCTCCTTACAAATTCAATCAGGCATATATGGCTTTTTTCCACATATCCTTCTTTGAATAAAAGAGCCCTGGAAGCATGGAACATTGCAGCATAGGCCAATACAATAACTGCTGAATATAATTCAGCATCCTTTGCAATTTGTGCATCAATTATCCTTTCTTCTGAAATTTTCAGAGAAAGTTCTGCTTTTTCAATGTCTGATTTTTCTTTCCTTAGCAATCTCTTTTCCAAACAATCCTCAAAGTTCATAAAACCACAGGGGTTTCCCCATGTAAGGTTATTCCAGCCATTATTATGTTCTCATAAAAAGGTTTGTCTTCCTTTGCTTTTTTCTGCCATTCATTAAAAGAATAACTAATTAGGTTTATTTTTTTACCAATCTTTTCTTCATATGGGCTTAGATCAATTTTTTTTGGATTTTTAGTTATTGCCAAAAGGTCTATATCACTGTTTTCATCGTCCAAACCCTTGCTTGTGCTTCCAAATAAGATTATTGAGATAGCAGAGAGTTCTTCCTTAATTTTCTCAATCAATGAACTTCCCATAATATTATTCAAAGAATAGCATATTTTTATTTGTTTAACAAGCGGTGAATTAACATTTGCTTTAAACATGACTAAGTTGGCCTTTTTTGTACTTGAAACAATATTTATTTCGCACAAATAGTCAAGTATTCTTTTTGCATTGCTTGGGGCCATCGAACATTTATTTGCAATCTCCCTAAGATAGAATTCATTGTATGGGTTTCTTGTAATAAACCCCAATACCTTTACTCCCCCATATTTTTCAAACATACTATCACTGACGCTCCATGGGTGCGCGGAAGCTCCAACCTTCAGGTTGGAGAGGAGCGCACCCATTTCATTTTTTTCTGTATTGGGCTTCCGCCTGAAGCCCACTAATATAAAGACGCCATGGGCTTCAGCCCATGGAGCGTCACAGAACAATCGTTCTATATACAGAACAATCGTTCTATTTAAATCTTTTTTGCTCTTTCTTGTGCCTAATGTGTGATAAAATCCTTTCCTTAAAAGGCCGCGAAATCCTTGATTCAAGGGGCAATCCGACAGTTGAATGTGAATTAAAAACAGAATGCGGGTTTTTTAGTGCAAGTGTTCCTTCTGGTTGTTCAACAGGCTCTTTTGAAGCCTTTGAACTAAGGGATAATTCCAAAGCATATGGCGGTAAATCAGTAAAAAAAGCCTGCTCAAATATCACAAAAATAATTACACCAAAAATAAAGGGATTAAGCTGCACAAACCAAGAAAAAATAGATTCTTTAATGCGCAGATTGGATGGCACAAAAGATAAAAGTAATTTGGGCGCAAATTCAATCCTTGCTGTTTCACTTGCATGTGCAAAAGCAGCAGCTGCCTCGCAAAACAAGCAGCTGTTTGAATATTTATTTGATTATTCCAATTCTTTAGAAAACAAACATGCAAAAAAGCCTAATTATTTCAATATGCCTATTCCATTTTTAAATGTGATAAATGGAGGAAAGCACGCAGGCATAGATAATGATATTCAGGAACACATGATTGTGCCTGTGAATGTAAAATCTTTTTCCGAGGCATTAAGGATTTCTTCCGAGGTTTATCATGAATTAAAAGCATTATTGAAAAAATCATTTGGCCCATCAGCTGCCTTAATTGGCGATGAAGGCGGTTTTGCCCCAAAGGAATTGCCTAATGCAGAAAAACGTTTGGAATTCATTTCAAAGGCAATTGATAATTTGGGTTATGAAAATAATTTTGCCTTTGCATTGGATTGCGCTGCTTCAGAATTGTTCAATAAAGACTTGCAAAAATACAAAATAGGATATAGGTCATATTCTGCAAACGAAATGGTTGATTATTACAAGGATTTGATTTCAAAATTCCCGATTATTTCAATTGAAGACCCTTTTTCAGAAGAGGACTGGGAATTTTTTTCATTATTCACTAAGGAATTTGAAAAAAAAGTGCAGATTGTCGGCGATGACCTTCTCGTTACAAATCCCTTGCGGATAAAAAAAGCAATCTCTAAAAAAGCCTGCAATTCACTGCTTTTAAAAGTAAATCAAATAGGCACTTTGACAGAGGCAATGCAGGCAGCTGAGCTTGCAAAGAAAGCAAAATGGGAGATTATTGTTTCGCACAGAAGCGGAGAAACAGAAGAAACATTTATTGCTGATTTGGCTGTCGGATTGCAATCCAAATTTGTTAAGTTTGGCGCTCCAGCCCGCACAGACCGCCTGTGTAAATATAATCAGCTTCTGCGCATAGAAGAATACCTTGGCACAAAAGCTAGGTATCCTAAAATTTAACTTGATCCTAACTGCCAAATACCTTAAGATTTAAACAAGCTCTAAATGTTAAATATCTCTAAAATGCCAAATATTAAAAGATTCATTTCAATTCTAACTTATTTAACGTTATTCAGTTAATAAATAGGTTTTAATACCTCCTTTTGCATATATTAGTATATTGCCAATAAATGATTTTTGCAAATAATGATTTTTATGCCGCCAATCCGAATTAATCTTCTAAGGAGGATAGCAAGGAAATCACAAAGAAAACCTTTGGGTGAAAGGATTTCCCCTTTTGCAAGAAAAGCTGGCGGTTTTTTTAAAGCAGTTAGCTTGCCTGTTAGGGCAGGCATTAGGTTAGGTTATCAAAGATATATTGCTGCAGAAGGCAGATTGAATGCTGCAAGATTGGCTTTAGGCAAAACAAATTCAAGGATTGAGCGTTTGCAGCAATTTGTAGCAGAGCACACTGATACTGAGATTGCTAAAAGAGCTTCTGAGAGTGCTGCCAGAGAATTCGGCGTTAAAAGAGCAGCAAAAAAAGTTGCTAGATTTGCAAGAAAAGTATCTGCCCAGCAACAGAAAATTGAGGTTAAATTAAATCCAAAATTAGTTGCAGCAGAAGTAAGGCTTTCAGAAGCGCAAGCTATTCATGCATATAAGCAAAGAAGGTTAGATGCTGCAAAAGATTTATGGCTTCTTAAAAATTTTAGGACTAATTGGAGAGGGAAAAGAGTTGCAGGCGCCAAAGCAAAGGCAGATAAATTAGAACGTGTAAAAACAGAAAGGGAAGCAGCAATTACTACGGCAAAAGAAAGGATTGAAGCGCACATAAAAGATGCAGGTTATTTCCAGCAAAGGATTAGGCAAAGAGAAGCTATAAGGCTTGCACAAATAAAAACTAATGTTGAAAGGGCTAACTCTGAATTATTAAAGCTTGATTCAAGAAGGGCTAAATTATTGCGAACAATTGATGCCTTGGAAAGAAAAGTAGAGGCAAGAAAACATAGAGAAGAGGCAGCAGCCCATAGTGGTTCAGAACCTGCTGATTCAAGACGTGCTGGTTCAGAACGTGAATCCGATGATTTTTATGAAAGAGAAGAAGGTTCTGACAGGGAAGCAGAAGAAAGAGATTCCTTTGATGCAGGAGAAGAAAGAGGTGCTGGCAGAGAAGAAGCAGCAGAAGAAAGAGATGAATCTAGTAGGAGAGAGCTAGAGAGAGATATGCCTCCAAGGGAAAGGCGTTTCGAAGAGCTTAGTGAGGCCTTTATAATGCAATTCAGACGTAATGCTGCAGAACAGATTGGAGTAGAGGTTAGTGCACTTCGCCCAGAGATTGTTAATTTTTGTGAACTAATAACAAGGAGAATAAATGAAGCTGAGCCAGCAGATTTTGATGCAGCGTTAGATTTTTTGAATGCATTAGGTCTTGAGTCAGAACCTCTTGAAGCAGCACAAAAGGCTTTAAGAAAAGTATATGGCGCAGAACCTGAATCATAAAATAATTGATCCTAATTGTTTATGATTTTATGAAAAGGCCAAAAAAGCTATTTTAAATCTTAGTTACAAATCCTTATTTAATTCCTTTCCTGCTGTTTATTTTTATGGATTCAGAAAAAACATTCCTGCAAATTGTTTCATACCTAAAGAAATATGCCAAGCAGCATAAATTCCAAAAGGCAATTTTAGGGTTATCCGGCGGCATAGACTCTGCTGTTTGTGCATGCATTGCGAAAGAGGCTTTTGGCCAAGAAAATGTGCTTGCATTGTTTATGCCAAGCAAGTTTACTGCTTCCCATAATTTTGAGGATTCAAAAATTCTAGCAAGAAATTTAGGCATAGGTTATGAAATTATTCCAATACACAACCTTTTTGATTCCTATTTAAGGGAATTAAAAATCCTTGATAAAAAAGAAATCTCAAAAGCAGAGGAAAACCTGCAATCAAGGATCAGGTCAAATATTTTGATGGCATATTCCAATAAATCCAATTATCTTGTTTTGGCAACAGGGAATAAATCTGAAATTATGGCAGGATATTTTACCCTATATGGCGATGCTACTGGCGCTCTTGCACCAATCGGCAACCTTTACAAAATGCAGGTTTATGAACTTGCGAAATACATAAATAAAAGAAATAAAAAAGAGATCATTCCCAAAAGGATTTTTGATAAAAAGCCTTCGGCAGAATTAAAACACAACCAGACAGACCAAGACACTTTGCCAGAATATCCTATTTTGGATAAAATTTTAGATTTATATTTGGATAAAAAGAAATCTGAAAAAGAGATTATAAAAGCAGGATTTGACCCAAAAACAGTTAAAAAAATAATTAGCTTAATTAAAAATTCCGAATTTAAAAGAACACAGATTCCGAAGGCAATTCCATTAAATTTCTAATAACCATTTTCATTTTCTTGTTTTAGTTTCCTGATTTTAGCAATAAAAAATGCCTGTGTATCATTCACATGCGGCCATAGTCTGCAGCAATTTTTTGCTTCCTTGTTGAATTCTTTTTCACCATATTTTAAAATAGCTGCTCCGCATTTTATTCCCTTTATTTTTATCTTTTCTGTTTTTGCATTCTGCCTTTTCTTCAGCAGGAAATCAACAACATTTTCGCATTCTTCAGGGGAAAGCGAGCAGACAGAATAAACAAGTATTCCATTCTCCTTCAGTGCATCAAATGCTTTCAAAATCAGCCTTTTTTGCAATTTTGATTTTCTTTTAACCAAATGCAAAGACCAGTGTTTTAATGTATCAAATTCCTTTCTTACCAAGCCTTCACTTGAACAGGGCGCATCTAATAATACTTTATCAAAAACATTGCATTCCCTGAATGCAAGTGCATTCATGCATTTTGTTTCAACATCTTCCATCCCAAATTTATTAATATTAAAATTCAGGCTTTTGTATCTTGTGAATTCCTTTTCTATTGCAAGTATCTTTCCTTTGTTTCCCACAATACAGCTCAATTGCAGTGTTTTTGAACCCGGGGCGGCAGTAAAATCAAGGATTTTTTCATTTTCTTTCGGATCCAAAACAAGCACTGGAAGCATGGAAGCCTTTTCCTGAAGGTTAAATAATCCCAACCTGAATTCCTCGCTGTCTCCTGGTTTTTCTACCCCTTCTAATAAAAATGAATTCTTATGGAAGGGTAATTGCTTTACTCCCCAGCCTTTCTCTTTCAGGATTTTTTCCAATTGTTTTGGATTTATTTTTAATGAATTTGCCCAGATGCTTTTTGGAATCTTTGTGCAGCAGCTTTTGAAGAATTTCTCAGAATCTTTGCCCAATATTGCAGAATATTTTTCAATAAATTTTTCTGGCAAAAATGTTTTTTTCATTTTGATTCACTGCATTTTATCATAAACATTCTTTCTGTGCCCAATTAGCAAAATGCGAATCTCTTGTGTTGTGTGGCTAATATCGGCAACAACCCTGTAATCCCCGACCCTCAGTTTTGACGCTGTGCTGTTTGATAATTCGCCATAAAAATAATTGGGATTTTCTTTTGATTTCTCAATTTTGTCAAAAATCCTTTTTGCCATATCTTTGTCTAGTTTGCTGAGAAAAATTAGTGCCTTTTTGTCCCATTTTATTAAGTAAGACATTCATATTCCTAATTTTGCCTTTATTTGCTCTGAGCCGAAATATTGCCCGGAATTAATCCTTTTTCTTGCTTTCTCTATTTCCTTTAATGTTTGTTTGCTTAGTTTTGGATTGGACTCTACATTTTTTACGATGTATATTAATTTTTGTATAGTATCATTATAAGTTTCTCTTGGATGCTCTTTAAAGCAGTCCAATTCTTTTTTGAGCCCTGTTTGTATTTGTATTGAAGTCTGTGTCATTATATCACCTATAATATACTATAACTATCTATAACGATTTATAAATGCTGCTTTAAACCATTTGCCCTATTGACTGTTATCTAAATTAGCATCCCTTATTTTTTCTCTAACCTTAAAAATATTCTCTTCATATTCCATAATATCCTTTATTATCCAGATTATGTTTGTAGTCATAATTATGAAGTAAATTGCAAATGAAATATTTTCATCAAGCAGCAAAATTAGAAACGGGATAAGCAATACCGAAACAAGCAATGCAATAATAAGGGTTCTGCCAATTGAAATAGCCTCTTTTTTCCTTATGTTCTGTATCTTTTCCCAGTATTTATCAGCTTCATTCATTTTCTGCCTTATTTTTATGCTAAAGATAACCTATATTAAGGTTTCGTTCTTTCCCAAGTTTAGGAGATAGCATGACTCGGGAGAAAAAAAGGGAAGAAGAACTTGTAAAGGACAGGATGATGCAGAAAGTCCTGGAATTGAACGATTTGGACGATGAGGATTTGGAAGTTTCCTTGTTTGATTCATCATAATTTTTTTCTTTTTTAAGTGTTAAATCAGTTCAATTAACTAGTTTAATGTAGCTATGTCGCTGAATCCACTGTTGCTGTACTTTATTGCTCATTGTAAGCATTTGATTATTCGGTTCTGTGTTCTTTTTTAAAATTAGCTGCACATCTCTCTGAGCAGAATGTATGTTCTTCATCATCTATTTCTTTTAAGATTGCTTGGTCTGGGTCAATATCCCTTCCACAAAAATCACAGGTTAATAATTCTTCATTATAGCCTTTTATGTATTCTCCGCTCTCATCTGCTTTATCCTCTTCAGAGTAATTCTCGTCAATATCCTTAGAATCATATTCCTCATCAAGGAATTCTTCCTCAGATTCCTTATCATTTTCTGAATCTTCAAACTTTTTATTTCTTTTAACCATATCTTGCACCTTGCGGTAGAACTATTGTATTCTTGGCATTTATAATATTTAGCTTCACCAGAATTAGCGTTAAAAATGGCAGAAGGTGCTGCTAAGAGAGTTGGTTGATTCTTTTTAGAAAAAGAATCCCTTCTGCCATAGATATTACGTTTGCACAATTTTATATTTGTTTCCCTAGCAGATTTCTTTAAATTTTCAAAAAAAATCAGAAAATGCCCTCAAGTTTCTCAAGTGTTTTTAATTTGTTCCATTCGGAATCAACATTTTTTTGTATTTCGGCAATCTCCTCTTCAGTCAAATGTTTAAATCTTCCCTGCGTTTTCAGATAATCCTTTACTGGAATTGGATTATTTACTTCAACAGTGAATTTCAATTTTCCATTCACTATTTCATATAACGGATATACCCTAGCCTGCACAGCCATCCTTGGAATCTCAATGCTTTTTGAAATATCGGAATACCATCCAGTTGGGCAGGTAGCAAATATTTGCAAGTATTTTGGGCCTTCAATGCTCAATGCTTTTTTTATTTTAGCGTATAAATCAGGAATATGTGAAACAGATGCCGTGGCAACATATGGCGCTCTATGCGCTGCAATAATTAAAGGCAAGGGCTTTTTGAGCTCAGTTTTTCCATGCACCTTTTTCTCTGCAGGGCTTGTTGTTGTATTTGCATACTTAGGTGTAGCGCCGCTTCTCTGCACGCCAGTATTTTGATAGGCTTCATTATCATAGCAAATATACAGGAAATCATGCCCTCTTTCTAAGGCTCCACTTAATGTTCCAAAGCCAATATCAAATGTAGCGCCATCTCCCCCAATACAGATTACTTTAGTTTTCTTTCCCTGAATTTTTAGGGCTTCAGCAATCCCAGAAGCTATGGCAGAATTATTCTGGAAAGCCCCATGTATCCAAGGCAAGCGCCAAGAGGTTTCAGGGTATGGTGTTGAAACAACCTCCATGCAGCCTGTTGCATTCACTATTATTGTATCCTTTCCTGCAGCTTTCGTAATATGCCTTAGCAAAATTGTTGCACCGCATCCTGCGCAAGCCCTGTGCCCGGAAACAAAGAATTCTTCCTCAGGCATTGCCCTTATCATTCCATTTCCTACATTTGGCTGGTTCAAAATAACCACACCCCATTTTCCTTTTTCATAGTCATTTCCAAAGCTTTATTCAGATGCTCAATTGTAATATCCCTTCCGCCCAAGCCTGCAATAAATCCATTCACAAATATATCCTTTGCATTGCCATATACTGCACTTCTTACCTCCTCAAACAATGGGCCATTATTCCCTAATGAAATATGCCTGTCAATTACAGCAATTCCCTTCAGATTCTTTGCAGCTTTAATTAATTGTTCTGCAGGGAATGGCCTGTATGACCTTATTTTTATCAATCCAACCTTTTTATTCTGTTCCCTTAACTTATCAACAGTTTTTCTAGCCGTCCCACATAATGTACCCATGCCAATAATAGCATATTCTGCATCTTCCATTCGGTACAAATCAAGCAATCCATTTCCATAACTTCTTCCAAATATTTTTTCAAAATCAGCATTTGCTTTTTCAATTATTTTTGCTGAATTATTGATTGCTTTCTGCTGTTCATATTTGAATTCCATAAAAGTGTCAGGGAAAGCAACCGGCCCAATAGTAACTGGGTTTTCAGGATCCAATTTCACAAATGGCTTGTATGCTGGCAGATACTTATCCACTTTTTCCTGCTCAGGCATTTCAACAATTTCATACACATGGCTTAATGTAAAGCCATCCAAACAAATCATTGTTGGCAATAAAACATCAAAATTCTCGCTGATTTTATATGCCTGTATTGTTGTATCTAATGCTTCCTGCGAACTTTCAACATATAATTGCAGCCATCCTTGGTCCCTAGCGGAAACAGCATCAGAATGGTCATTCCAGATATTTATTGGGGCGGATAATGCTCGGTTTGCAACTGCCATCACGCAAGGCATTCTATTGCCTGAAATTATTGGCAGCATTTCAAACATATATGCTAATCCTTGTGATGCTGTGGCAGTAAATGTCCTAACCCCAGTAGCTTGTGCACCAAAAAGCGCGGAAGCAGCAGAATGCTCTGATTCTGTCGGAATCATGCTTGCTTCCAAATCGCCATTATTAATCATTTCAGCCAATTTTTCAACTATGTGCGTCTGTGGTGTTATTGGATACATAGGAATTACTTTAACCCTGCTTAACCTTACGGCTTCAGCAACTGCATTGCTTGCTTCAATTACCTTTTGAACCATAAACATCATCAGATTTTGTGATTAATTATTAATAAATTTTGCTAATTATAGTAAAGGACATAAATATTTGGCCATAATATAATCCTTTACTACAACTTAAAGCAAGCTTTAAGTGTACAATTAAATCCTTTGGATTTAATTTGTATCTAGCAAAAGACAATAAAAGTCTCAAAATTAAAGTCTTTTGCTATAACTTATTTTATTTGCTTAATTATTTTATTTATTTTTCCTCCAATTTCATTGCTATGCATTTTACCGGGCATTCATTTGAGCAAATGCTACAGCCTTTGCAATAATCGTAATTTATCTGGAATTTTCCATCTTTATCTTTGTAGACTGCAGAATCCGGGCAGAAAATCCAGCAGTTTGCGCATTTTATGCATTTTGCTTGGTCAATCTCTGGCCTTTCAGTTCTCCAACCCCCGGTTTTGTTGTTTAGGGTAGAGCCAATCTCAGTTATTATTGCGCCAACTGAAATCTTTTTCTCTTTTTTCTGCTCAGCCATATTTTCACTTCAATTTTTCAAACAAACATTATCCTTGCAAGCGCCAAAAACTGCTTCAATTGCTTTTTTATTCAATTCAGCTATTTTTGGCTTTGATTCAAATGCCTCATCTACCGCTTTTTTCAAAGATTCCAAACTTATCTCCTTTGTAACATATGAAAAAAATCCAAGCATTGCAATATTCACAAAAGGTTTACCAATTACTTCAATTGCTTTTTTAGTAACATTTACTGTGTAAATCTTTGCTTTTGTATTCAGTTTAAAATCCGCAGGTTTTTTGTCCGAGTTAATGAGTATTGTGCTATTTTCATTTGTCCCTGCACCCACATCAATTGCTTTAGTTAATGAAGGATCAAGCACAATAACATAATCTGGCTTGTACACCTGCTGTCTTATCCTTATTGGCTTTTCGCTTATCCTTGCATAGGCAGTTACCGGAGCTCCTCTTCTTTCAACCCCGAAACTTGGAAATCCTTGGCATTTTTTGCCATCGTAAAAGGCAGCTATGGCTAATACCTCTGAACTTGTCACAGCCCCTTGGCCGCCCCTGCCATAAATAGTAATAGCTCGGTGCTTTTTCTGCTCTGCCATACCTTAGACATGCTCAAACTGAATTTAAATATTGGCATTTTAACGAATTAGAGTTCGTCTCTAGCCGAATTTTCTTAGGATAATAGCTGTTTTTTTGCCCATCTTTCATATTCCTTGTTCATTTTATCAATTTTTATGCAAGCAATGCATGGCACAGAATAAGAATGGAGTTTTTTTACCTTGCTTTCAAGAAGTTTCATCTTCCTTTCTGTTGTTTTGCATATCAATAATGCCTCATTTTCTTCCCGCAATTTTTTCTGCCAAATATAATAGCTTGTCATTTTTGGAATAATATTTGCGCATGTAGCAATTTTTCCTTCAACCAGTTTTTTGCCAATTCTTTTTGCTTCTTCTTCGTCCTTGCACGGAATATATGCTAGAATCATAATCAGCCGACCTACTATGGTCCTTAATTAATGTCTTTTGATATAATTCTAAATCTTAAATTTATAAACCTATTCTATCTACTATATTTCATGGAAATTGCCTCAATTTTGATTTCATTCATTACTATATTTATCATAATGGACCCATTTGCCAGCCTTCCCTCTTTTTTGGCGTTAACACAAGGGCATAACAAAGAGCAGTTGGCAAAAACAGCAAATAAGGCAGTTTTAATTGCCGGTATCCTGGCTTTAATTTTTGTTTTTTCGGGCACAGCAATTTTAAATGTTCTTTCCATCACGCTTTCAGATTTTAGGATTGCCGGAGGGATAGTTTTAGGGTTGCTTGGTTTGGAAAATGTTTTGGGTTTTTCATTCTCAAACCACAATGGCAAAAAATCAGATTCTTTGGATTCTGCAGCTGTATTAATTGCTACTCCACTATTAACAGGCCCTGGCTTAATCTCAAGCATTGTTGTTTTGGTGCAAGAACACAGTGTCTATATTGTCCTAATATCGCTTATCGCAGCATTATTCCTTTCATGGGTTATTTTAAGAAATGCGATTCTGGCAAAAAATCTTCTTGGCGATAAAATAATACTTATTTTCTCAAAGGTAATGGGTTTGTTGCTAATCGCGATGGGCATTGCATACATCAAAGTAGGCATACTCGGTTAATTAATAGGTTTTTCTATCTTTATTTTTTGCCCATAGTTTGAAAAGTTCTACATTTTCATCCCTAAGAAAATCCCCAATTATCCTTATTTTGCTTTTGCCTTTTTCTTTCATTTCCCTGTTTGAAACAGTTAATTCATTAAATCCGTATTTTTTTGCATCACTTATTTTTGCGCCGTAAATTACCTTAGAAATATTTGCCCAGTGGCATGCACTAAAACACATTGGGCAGGGTTCGCAGGTAGAATAAATTATGCAACCAGATAAATCAATTGTTTTCAATTTTTTGCATGCTTCCCTTATTGCATGAATCTCTGCATGTGCGGTTATGTCAGTACTTTTCCACACAACATTATGAACACAGCTTATTACTCTCCCATTTTTTACAATGCATGCGCCAAATGGGGTTTGCCCTTTTGCTATGCCATCCTTTGTTTTTTCAATTGCTAACTTCATTAATCGTTCATCATCTTTTTTGCCCATGCATTTAATATGGTTTTTCAATTTTTAAATCTTTATGGGCATTGATGCCTTATGCTGAACATTAAAAGAGTGCACATAATTGTTTCAGGAAGAGTTCAAGGAGTATTTTTTAGGGCATTTGCAAAGCAAGCAGCAGATTCTTTAGGCTTGAAAGGCTTTGTGAGAAATCTGCAAAATGGTTCTGTTGAAGCAATAGCGCAAGGAGCAGAAGAAAAACTGAACGAATTTCTCAAACAGTTAAAAAAAGGCCCACAGGCTTCAATGGTTGATTCAGTAACTTTTGAGTTTGAAAATGCAGATAAAGAATTCAAGGATTTTGCGATAAGATACTGATTTAGGGCGAAAAGTTATTTCACAACCTTAACTGAAAATTCTTTGGTGTATTCTTCCTTGTCCATCTTGGCCTTAATTGATAAAGTATAGTTTCCAGCAAGCATTTCATTTGCAGGATTTGCCCTTAGCACATATTCCAATTGCCTTGATTCTTTTTTTGCTATCGGGCTTACATTTTCATAAAGCACATTTTTGGAATTAATCAGGATGGTGCCAGGAATTGATGCAGTTATCTCAATATTCACATTCTTTTTGGTTTCTTCAGAAACATTTGTCAGAATAACTGTCAAGGTTGATGTGTCCTCTCCGCTTGCTTGCAATTCATTCTGCGATAAAGAAAACTGCAATGCCTGCGGCTTGAAGAAATTCATCACAGAAGTCAAGGCAAGCCATAGGATAACCAAAACCAGAATTGCCAATATTGCATATAAAATGCCCTTAGACGGCAATTTTATCCCTAAATTATTATCGTAAATACCCATATGCTCAGATTAACTAATATATTTTAGTTATTTAAATCTTTTGTATTTCCAATATTTAATATTTCTGAAATATTTTCGCATTACGGAGGGATTTTTTGTCAAGAATAAAGACTCTTATTTTGGGTGCTGCAGGCCGTGATTTTCACGTATTCAATACAGTTTATAGGGATAATCCTGATTATGAAATAATAGCATTTACTGCTGCCCAAATTCCTTACATTAATGACAGAAAATATCCTGCAGAATTGGCAGGAAAATTATACCCTAAAGGAATTCCCATATTTGATGAATCCGAATTGGAAAATTTAATCAAGAAATATTCCGTAGAGCAATGTATTTTTGCATATTCTGATGTTTCGCATGAAACTGTTATGCATTTAGCCTCAAGATGCAATGCTGCAGGCTCAAATTTTGTTTTAATCGGCGCGGAAAAAACAATGGTAAAAAGCAATAAGCCTGTAATTTCTGTTTGCGCAATACGCACTGGTTCTGGAAAAAGCCAGGTAAGCCGTGCTATTTGTGCATCCTTAAAAAAATTAGGAAAAAAGGTTGTTGCGGTAAGGCACCCAATGCCTTATGGCGATTTAGTGAAGCAAGCAGTGCAGAGATTTGCCACTTACGAGGACATGGTGAAGCAAAAATGCACGATTGAAGAGATGGAAGAATATGAACCATACACAAGCAGAGGCATGGTAGTTTATGCTGGTGTAGATTATGAAAAAATCCTGAGGGAAGCAGAAAAGGAAGCTGATGTAATCATCTGGGATGGCGGCAATAATGATACTCCATTTTATAAATCAGACCTTCAGGTTGTAGTATTTGATCCTTTAAGGGCAGGCCATGAATTAAAATATCATCCAGGCGAAACAAATGCAAGAATGTGCGATGTCGCAGTCATAAACAAGGAAGATTCTGCTAAAAAAGAAGATATTGATTTGGTAAAAAAGAACATAAAGGCAATGGCACCAAAAGCCATAATTATTGATGCTGACTCGCCTTTAACAGTTTCAAATTCTGAAATAATAAACGGTAAAAAAGTTTTAGCCGTGTGAGCGGGAAACCTACATCTTTTAAGATGTAGATGAAAGCTCACAG
>JBBSVU010000021.1:0-17673 GCA_038046645.1 archaeon | reverse complement strand
GCTAGCTATCAAAAAAACAGCTCAATGCACAATAGGCATAAGGGGCAATCAGGGAGTAATCCTTTTTGTTTCGTAATAATTTATGTCATTCTCTGAATCAACAATAGCTTGCAATAAAATAGTATTCAAATTTCTTGCCAATCTAACCATCCTGCTTAATTCAGGCATTGAATAAATCTCTTCTTGTGTTGAAACATTTATGACCCATTGTGTGTGTTCTTCCCCTGGTTTCTTTCCTCTTGGATAAACCCTTAAAGGGAAGCCGAATTTCAGGCCTGTTTTTACAACAAAGCCTCTGTCCCTTAAATCCTTGAAAACCAAATAAGTGGAATAGAATTTTTTATCCAAAGATTCGCCTAATTCAAACAATTTTTTGTAGGTAACTTTTTTATTGGATTTTTTTACTTCCAAATCGCCTTTATCAATTAGATAAATTGCTTCTTTCAGGTCAAGCACAAGGTCTTTTTCCTGCCTTTCGCCGAATCCTTTTTGAATCAGGCGATCAATAGTTCTTTTGTCGTCCACTATTATTTTATTCTCAATCAATGTTGCAAAATCTTCCATAAGTAACACTATTTGTGTTTATCTTTAGATTTGTTTAATATTTATTAATATAATAGAAGGGATTAATTTAATAATAGTTAAACAATAAACAAATACTATATTTGACTAAATTTGTTGGTTTTTATGACTGAAAACAAGCCTTTGATTGACCCATGGTCCTCAAATAACATAACTGACTATGAACATGTATTCAAAGAATTTGGGTTAAAAGCCTTTAATGATGAATGGAAAAAGGACTTGGATCATTTATTGTTTAGAAGAAATTTAGTTATAGCTGAAAGGGATTTTGCAAAGGTAATTGCAAGGATAAAAGCAAAAAAACCATTTGTGAATATTACTGGGATAGCTTCATCAGGCCCATTGCACTTCGGGCATAAAGTTGATATTGACCTTTTCAGGTTCTTCAAGGAGAAAGGCGCAAGGAATTATTTTGCTGTTTCTGACATTGATGCTTATTGTTCAAGGGATAAAATAACGGCAATGAAGCAGGCAAAGGAATTAGCAGTAAATAACCTGAAACATGTGCTTTCTTTGGGGTTAAGCGAAAAGGATGTGTATGTGCAGAGCAGGAAAGAGCAAAGATATTATGAATTTGCATTTGAATTAAGCAAAAAGATTACGAATAATGAATTTGAGGCTGTTTATGGCCATGTAAATTTGGGGAAAATATCTGCCGCTATTCTTCAGTATGGGGATATTTTGCATCCGCAGCTTTCAGAGTATGAAGGAAAAATGCCTTCCATCACAGGCATTGGCTTGGACCAGGATCCGCATGCCCGTGTGACAAGGGATATAGCGCAAAGATTGGGCTATGACCTTGAAGTTCCGAGTTTCATTTATTTTAAACACCAATCAGGGTTGCGGGAAGGCAAAAAAATGTCCTCATCAGAGCCGAATACTGCCATTTTCTTGGACGATAACCTGAAAGATGCTGAGAAAAAGCTGATGGGCGCATTCACAGGCGGCAGGAATACAATTGAAGAGCAAAGGAAATTAGGCGGCAATCCAGATATTTGCAAAGTGCATGAAATGTTAAAGTTCCATTATGAAGATGACAAGGAAGTTGAAAGAATATTTACTGAATGCAGGCAAGGAAAATGGCTATGTGGGGATTGCAAAAAATTCTGCGCTAATTTTGTCCTGAAATTTTTGGAAAAGCACCAGAAGGAAGCTGAAAAGAAGCAGAAAACTGCTGAAAAAATTGTTTATGGTTAGTGAACAAAAATGGTATTTGTCGAAATAGCTACTTTGATAATTTCATTAGTTATCTTAGCAAAATCTGCAAGTGTTGTAATAAAAAATGCAGAAAAACTTTCAAGATTCTTTGGAATAAGCCAGATTGCGGTAGGGTTTCTCCTTATTTCAGTATCAACCTCCTTGCCTGAACTATCTGTATCAGTAATATCTTCTTCATTAGGGGAAGGGGCAATATCTGCAGGAAATGTATTTGGCTCAAATATTGCAAACATACTGTTAATTTTAGGAATAGGTGCATTCTTTTATGGCTTAAAAATAAGGAAAACTGAGTTAAAGGATATTGCCATAATATTGGTGCTAACAACAATCATCTCGGTTTATATCATATTTAACAGCATAATAACTAACAGGGCATTAGGATTATTTGAAGGCATTGTATTATTGCTCATGTTCGGGGCATATGCTTTTTATATTTCCAGAAAAAAGAGCATTGAATTAAACAGCACAAAAACTGTTTCAAAAAAAGAAGCAATGCCAGCATTTTTATTTTTTACTGGTTCAATGATACTTGTTCTTATTAGCTCAGGTTTTGTTGTAAGTTCAGCAGTAAAGATAGCGGAAACATTACATTTAGCAAAAAGTGTTATAGGTGCAACTATTATAGCTCTAGGAACATCATTGCCTGAATTATCCATAGATTTGCAGGCAATAAGGAAAAAGCATTATGGATTAGCTTTGGGGGATGCCATAGGAAGTAACATGACAAACATGACACTGGTTTTAGGTACTGCATCAGTGATAAATAACATTACAGTAACTTTGCCAGTATTCATAGCAGCATTGCTTTTTGCGATCATTGCAAACATAATATTATTTTATGCTTCTGCCGTCGACAAACAATTAGATAAAAAAGGTGGCGGGTTGTTCTTAGCAATCTATTTGATTTATATTATTACAATTATTTTCTTGCAGATCATTGGCGGAAGCTAAAAATATAAAGAGTATTGGCTTATTATTTGTGCTCATGAAAAAAAATAACAAAGCGATTAGAGCATTTTTATCTGAAACATTTTCTTGGCTCTTCAAAAAGAAAGTATCCTTAGTTATTCCAGCATACAATGAAGAAGAAACAATTGCTCATGTGATAAAAGAGGCCAAGAAAGTATTTGAAATAAGCGAAATTATTGTTGTTGACGATGGTTCAACAGATAACACGGTTAAAATAGCTACAAAGAATGGCGCAACCGTAATAAAACATCATAAAAACTTTGGGAAAGGGAGAGCAATAAAAACAGGCATTAGAAATGCAAGAGAAGAAGTAATTTTGTTTCTTGATGCAGACTTAAAAAATATCACAAAGCAAAAAATAGTAAATATAATTGAGCCTGTTTTGAATAATGAAGCGGATTTTGTAAAAGCATCATTTGGCAGAAGCAGTGGAAGGGTAACTGAACTAACTGCTAAACCCTTATTGAAAGAACTATTTCCACGCATTAATATGGAACAGCCATTAAGCGGGCAATTTTGCGCAAGAAAAGAACTATTGAAGAAACTAAAAATAAGTCCAAAATGGGGTGTTGATATTGAAATTTTGATAGATGTAATACATAAAAAATATAGGATAAAACAGGTCAATATAGGTGAAATAGAACATATTCAAAGAGCACTGCATGAACTAAAGCCTATGGCAGAGCATGTTGCAAAAACCATACTAAAAAAATATGAAAAAGCCAGAAAATACCAGATTATTGCATTTGATATGGATAATACTTTGCTGAAAGGCAGAACTATTGATTTAATTGCTGAAAAGTTTGGTTTTAAGAAAGAAATAAAAAAATTAAGAGACAAGTTTAAAAAAGGGAGAATAACTGATGAACAAATTTCTGAAAAAATTGCAAAATTGCTGAAAGGAAGGAATGAGAAGGATATCCTAAATGCTGCCAAAAAAATAAAATTCGCGAAAAATGCTGTCGAAACAATAAGAAGGTTAAAGAAAACATATAAAATAATAATTATTTCAATGAGTTATAAACCGGTTTGTAAATATTTCGCAGATAAACTAAAATTAAAATATTTTTGCCCTATGCTTGAAGTGAAAAAAAGCAGAATAACTGGAAAGGTAATTATGCCTAAGGAGTTTATTGGTTTCTGCAGAAAACACAGGATATGCAAAACGAATGTATTAGAGCATTTAGCCAAGGATAAACACATAAAACTGGGCAAGATTGTTGCAGTTGGTGATTCAAAGGGAGATGCATGTATGCTGAAAAATGCTGGATTGGGAATAGCAGTTAATGCAGACTCCCATGCTAGAAAATCAGCAAACATTGAAATAAAAGACTTGAAAGAAATAGCCTTAGTGTTGAAATAATTTAAATCTGATCGATTTCCGGCACATTAATCTCAGTTACTGCTTCTTGTTGCTGATCTTTGTTCTCAATTGCTTTTTTTTGGACAATATAGAAGCTAATTGTTGCAATAATGGTAGTTGCCAAAATTACTGAAAAGGTATAAGCTATAAAATTTTCTGTACCAGCAATTCCATACTGCATCGGCATTATTGAAACAACTGCTGCTGCTAAACCTTTAGGAATTAATGTCGAAAGGGCAAAGAAATCATTTTTGGACAAAGAATATTTCACTGAAAATATTTTTACTGAAACAAATCTTGCGGCAAATATGATTGCAGTTATAACTATTCCAATTAATACTAATTGGAAATCTAGGACAAATAACATGCCAATAAATGCAAAGAAAAACGTCTTGACAAAAAATGAAACCTGTGAATTAAAACGCCTTACTTCAGTATCTACAGTAAAATTGTCAGAAAGCCTGAGTATTAGGCCTATTTGGTGGGCATTGCCTAAAACCAAGCCAAACATTAATACTGCAAGGGCAGAGCTCCCTCCTAAATATTCAGAAACCACATAAACAATAAGCAGGCATGCGAATGTCAACATGTAATGATGTATTAACTCATCGCTTTTTTTCTTGAAAAATTTCAACACATATAGCCACAAAAGCCCTAACAATGCCCCTATAACCAAACCAACAGCAAAATTAGCAGCAACCTCTTTCAGAACACTATCTATCCCGTATGTTCCAGCAGAAGAACCAATTGCAAATTTAATCAAAGCAACAACTGCAACAATAACAAAAACATCATTATATGTAGATTCCAAACCTAATATATCCAAAATTTTCCTGTTTACTTTTGATTTTAGCATTAATGGAATAAGCAATATTGAACTTGTACCAGCTAGCGTTGCACCAAGTATTAATGAATTAATTAATGTAACATTTTGAATAATTCCAAAAAAACCTAATGAATAATATGCTACAGAAACAAACAAGCCAATAATTATGAAAGAAAGCAGGGATAAGGAAAAGGATGCTGGCATATTCTTTATCACTTCATAAATATTCAAATGCAAACCGCCTTCAAAAAGAATTACAGTTAAAGCAATTGCTGAAAAGAATGGGGCAATTTTCCAAAGCAATGAAGGATCCACAAGGAGCAAAAAAGGACCTATCACAATTCCTAAAAGCATCAGAAGCAAAACATCAGGTATGTTTGTCCTTGCAAATATCAATTCACCAAGCACTCCAACAAAAATTATTGCTGCAGACAAAAACAAAAAACTAACAAGATCCATATAATTCAGTAAAAGTTAGCCCTTTAATGTTTATAATCATTTCTAAATTGATTTAATTAGGTAATATGGTCAGCAGAAAAATCCTGAAACTATTTGAGAAACCAAAAAAAGTGAAAAATAAAAAGCCTTCTTTAAGGTTAAGCTTCACATCAAAGGAAGAAAAAAGATTCAGAAACCGGATTTTGAAAATTTTCAACAAATTGCTGACAGAAGAAAGTGAAATCTTGGGATTCAAAAGGCCGAAAGGAACTGTTTTAGTAACTTCATTGAATCAGTTAAATTCAAACAGCTGGGAATCCTTCTCTGAAAAGCTGCATACTGTGGCCGGGAAATTCTTTAAGGTAATGCATCAAGGCAAGAATTTTGATGTTGTGCTGATTGAAACAGATAATCCTGAACTAATCGGAAATTTTACCAGGAATTACTTAAATGCAAATAAAGAACAGGAACAGAATTAAGGCAGATAATAAAATTGGAATAAAGAAGAAAAATAAGGCAATTAAGGCATTACCCTATGTTTATGGCTACTTTTTTATTGACATCAAAGCTTCCTTGAATATCTAAAGCTGCATCAAGATGCCAATTAATTGGACCTGATGTACTTAAATTGTTTAACATATCAAGCACAGCACCAACAGCCCCGTCTACTGCCACAGATTGGGTGCCAGAAAGAACCGGAGCTTTTAATTCAAATGAATATTCTGCGTTGCTGTATGTTTTCTCGCCATCAAGCGGCAATTTGAAATCATACACATGAATAATTTCAGTATGGTGTGTTTTTCCATCAAACCTGCTTTGCTTTCTTTCACCAATAAGCGCTATCCTTAATTCCTTTGCCGGTGTTGGCTGGTGCAATTTCAAAACAAGTTTGCCTTGTATTGATTCACCTTGGGAAAAAACCCTTTTATCGACAAGAATATCAATAGAACCTTTTCCTAAACCAAACATTTACGGGTCACCAAGTAGAATAAGAAAATAGTACTATATAAAAGTATTTGAAAAGCCCTCAAATTGGTTTTCACCGCGGAATTACTGGGAAAATCAATTTAACTCATTTTTTCAAAAATTCTTTCACTTGCCTAAAATATTCTTCCAATGTGAATTCTGCCATTTTAATAGTTAGCCTAAATTCGTTATTTCTGGTTTTTAGGCTAACAAAAAGCAGAGTAATTGTTAGCCTAACGGCTTGCCTTAATTTTGGATTAAAGTAAATAAGAACGCCCTCAGCAGGCGCTTTCTGTCCGATTCAACACCCGAGCTAAAAATAGTGCCATCTACGCCTCTTTATTTCTATAATGCCCTAAGTTGTTAAAAGAATTGCGGTCAGCTGAGATTTATTATGAAAAATATTTTTTATTGAAGCAGCCATCGCACATGCCATCATGCCAATCCTTGTTATGGGCAGATATTTTTGCATTACATTTTCTGCAATTAAACTTCAATTCTTTGCTGTGTTTTTCATCAATAGTTTTTACTTTTTCTTTTAGGTCTTTGGCACTAATTGTTTGTGCAAAAAAGCCTTCTGCCCAAAAATCAGTTGATTCGTTCCCAGTATTTTTATGTTTTCTCATTTCAATTCACCTACCTTTAGCTCAAAATATTTCAAAAAACCAGTTTTTTTAAGAAGCTTATTTAGTTCTATTTTGTCAATGCCTGTGCCAATTAATCCCAAAATATCTGCCTTATCTTTTTCAATTTTTGACCTTAACCTTTCTTTTGTTACCATCGGCATCACCCAAGTTCTCAGTTTGTATTCCCTGTCAATCAATGCCGCAACTTTATAAAGTAGAAGGACTTCTTTTGCTGGAAGCCGGATAACAGCATTATTTCCAATAGGCCATTCCAAACTATGCATCTCAGCAAGCTTCCAGGGTATTTCAATCGAATTGTCTGATGCAAGAATATTTTTATCTGCCAGCGTAAATATGTCAAGCTGAATCTCCTCTTTTCTGCCACTTCCAGTACTGATTTCCTTCCTAAATAAAGCCCTTATTTTTGATTTGCTTTTAATGAAGCCATACTGCCTACAGTGTTTTTCAAAGATTTTCACCGCATATTTTGACGGCAGAATCATATCAATGTCAATTGATTTTGCCCCCTTTGTATAGAAATAAACGGCCCAGCCGCCTATTATAATTGGGCTTAAGCCATGCCTATTGAAGATGCAGGCAAGTTTTAAAAGTTCATTGTATGATGCCTTAGTCAGCTTATTTTCAGCATATTTACTCTTCAAACTTCAGACCCCACAACTGCTTGTATAAATCCTTAGCAGAATGGCTCTTTTTGTCACAGAGCATATCTATAAGTGTCCTTAGCCTGCTTGTTGCAATAAAACCCTTTACTTTTTTTGTTTCCAGGGGCATATCTGGCTTGAATACAAAAAGGTTTGTATTGCCGCCGACCCAAGGCTTGAATTTATTTTCAATTTCCTTAAGCTGCTTATTATCAGCATAGGCATAAACGCTTCCTGAATTCCAGTAGCCTGAATAAAATTCAAGTGCAGAGTCCAGGCAAAGCACTGCCTTTTTTGGCAGCATTTCCAATACCTGCTTTTTTGTAAGCCTTAATGGCAGCTTTTCCAGAAGTAGCGAAGTCATATCCCTATAAATTGGGAATAATGAAACCAGATTGGCAGGGTCAATAAGTTCATAATTGCCTATTCTTTTTTCGACAAAACCCTTGCTTACGAGCCATTGCACTATCTCATTCATCCTGCCCCATGAAACCCCTGTTTTTTCAGCTAGCTTTGTTTGCGTAAACTTGGGGGTTGCAAGTACATAAGTTACAATCTTATATGTTTGCCTTGATGTCAGTTTCATACAGTTACTATATGTCAACCTGTTTTTAATGATATCGGTAAAAACCGATACTTTCAGTAAAAACCGATATTACTTTACCCCCCAAAGTTTCTTATTTAGGAAACTTTTGCAATTTTAGACCCAATACGCTAAAAGTTAGCTAAAATTCAGTTTAAACCGTCTCATGAATGTTAAAATAACAAAAATATGTTTGCTTCTTAGGCCAACTTTTTCACTCATGAGTATTTCATGGGGACGGAGCCCTATTGCTATTTAGTATTAAAAGTATACTTTTTATGTACTTTTAATCCGTTATAGTAAGGTTTTTATTTAGTGCTGAGCATAAATAATGTATGGTTTCTAGATTAGATGTTCTTTTGGCAATAGGATTATTCCCAGGATTATCCTGCAATGAGATTGTCAAGAAAATTGGCAAAAAACCAGTAGCATATGCATCTATTTACAAGCTGGTTAAAAAATTAAAACACGAGAATTTAATAAGGGAAGAGAATGGGGCATTTTTCATAGGGGATAGTGAAAAAGCGCATAGGCTATTTTGGTTGGTAAATTTTTGCTTCAGTAATAACATTGATTATAACCGAATGGTTTCGGAGAAAACTGCCGCGTTTGTTAGGCTTGGGCTGGAAAAAGGGCATATCTCAAGAATGCCTTTTGACAACAAAACAGTTCGGAAGATTTCTGATTTATTGACAAAACATGGATTTGCCATTGTGGAATCCAAAAAACCATTTGCCTGCAAAATTGTTCACTCTAGATTTTTAGAGTGCCTTGTCGAACAATTCTTGCTAAAACCATTAGTTGCCTGCCAAAACTTAGCTGATTGTTTAGATAAGGAAAGTGTAGAAAAGAGGCTGGAGAAGGAGTTTTCTGAGTATAAAAAGCTGGTTAAAAAGAAAATCACCTTTGATGAAATTGGTTTTATTTATTCAAGCTTGCATTTGGAAGGAAACACTCTGACATTGCCAGAAACTGAAAGGCTCATTAAGCAGAATATTGCCCCAACAAATAAACCTTTTAAGGAAGCACAGGAGGTTTTAGATTATAAGAAAGCATTGGATTTTTTCATTTATTCCAATAAGGCGCTTGATTTAGATATGATTTTGGAATTCCACAGAACTGCAATGAATTCTATGCCTTATGGGGCAGGGCAAATCAGAAAGCAAAATGTTAAGATTAAGGGAAATCCAGATTTTAAAACACCTAATTGGCACCAGCTGCCTGCCATTTTGGATGATTTCATTGAAAAAGTCAGGCAAATACAACAGGTGAAAAAACAATCAGCCATACAATGGGTTGATAATGCAGCTTTTTTGCATAATGAGTTCCAGCGTATCCATCCTTTTATAGATGGGAATAGCAGAACCGCACGGGCAATTTTCAGTAAAATCCTAATTAGCAATGGATTTCCGCTTGTTAAAATACCGATAGGCTTTTCTGAACAGTATATGAAATTGACTAAATTATCGAAAAAAAGGGATGATGCGAAATTTGCCCTATTGATTAAGCAGATTACTATTGAGAGTATTAAACAGGCCAGAAAGAGAATAGACTATGGGGAGTAATAGAATTATTGCCTCGAAGGGCTGATTATTAAACTTGCCCCTTAATTTTAAAAAGTAAATAAATAAGGGGTAAAACCATTATGCCTTAGAGGAAACTTTATAAGCGTTACGTTTGTGTAACGAAAAGGCATATTTTTGTAACATTTATGTAACGTTTGCCCTCAGCAGGTGTTAACCTCCTCATATTTTATCAGTGTTGAGTTAAATCATCATCGGGCTACAGTGCATTGAATTAAATTAATAAATCAATTTCAAAACCTGAAATAATTCATCGATGAATTTCAATGTACTGGCACAATAATAATCTATTGAATTCTTAATAAACAATTCGATTCAAGGTTAAGCAGCATAAAGCCCTTTTGTGAGTATCATTGCAAAGATAAAGGAAACATACATCAAAATGAATATCACTCCTTGCCTGTAACCGATGCCTTCATGCTTTACCAGACTGTAAAACAAATAGGAATTTGCAATTATTACAAAGGCTAAAGGAATAGTATAAACACTTAGGTCAACCATGGTGGGCGAAAGTGTAAGAGTCATTCCTAAAATTAAAGTAAGGTTTACAACTGTGCTTCCTAAAATATCCCCAATAGCTAAAGCATAATGGCCGAAGCGTATAGCTGTGAAATCTATAACTAATTCAGGCAAGGTAGTGCCGAAGGAAACTAAGGTTAAGCCTATTACTGCTTCTGGAATTCCTAAAAAACGGGCAATATTTGAAGCAGTTAAAACAACAAAATGTGAGCTTGCGATTACAAGCAATAAGCCGGCAAAAAGAATCCCTGCTGAATGATGCCATTCTTTTTTTGTTACTCCATCTTTAATATGCAAATCAAATCTTTCCTTAATTGTGAAAAAGGCATAAAGTACAAAGATTATCAAAAGGATTGTTCCTTCAAATGCCCCAACAATCCCTCTTGAAAGGATAATCGCAGGCACTAAACTGATTAACAAAAGCAATTCTGCACTTTCCAAAGTGTGTTTTCTTTCAACCGAAACATGCCTTATCATTGTCACTATCCCTAAAACTAGGCAAATGTTGGCAATGCTTGAGCCTAAAGCATCACCGATTGCTAAAGCAGGCTTATTATTTAGGGTAGCAATAAAGGAAACCATAAAATCAGGCAGGGAAACAGCTATTGCAATAACAATAAAGCCAATGGCTAAATGGGAAATGCCTGAATATTCAGATATTTTTATGCAGGCATCAATTACCTTCTTTGAGCTGAATAAAAGGACTGCCATTGCCAAGATAAAAATTACAATATCTAACAGGACCATATTATAATTTACGGGTAACTAGAATAAAAATCAATTGTTTTTATTTTTGCCTTTGCCAAAAATTGTTTTTATTTTTGTTTTTTCCAAAAATGAAGAATTGCCAAAAACAAATAATATAAATAGGTTTAAACATAAAAAAAGTATGCAAAAAAGATTTTTGGGCTTGTTGGCGCTGGTTTTTATCCTGCTGCTTGTTTTTCTGCCAAATGTTTCTGCAAAAAAATATTATACTTTAAGCAAAGCTGAAGTGGAAATGCAAATTCAGGAAGATGCAACAGTTTATGTGACAGAAAAGATAAACTTTGATTTCCATGGAAGTTATAGCTATGCATATAGGGAGATACCAAAGGGGTATTGGGATTTAAGTGATTTAAAGGTTGAAGAGAATGGAAATCCACTTCAGGCAAAAATAGAAGATTTGTTTGACAAAACAAAAATAACCTGGTATTATTCGGCAGAGGATGAGGAAAGAACATTTGAAATAACTTACAAACTAAAAAATGCAATTACTGCTTACAATGATGTAGCTGAATTAAACTGGAAAGTATGGGGAGACAGCTGGGCTGCGAAATTATCTGAACTCACTGGCTTTATTGAATTGCCTTCAGATATAGAAAATCCGAAGGATATCTATGTGTGGGGCCATCCCAAATTAAATGGAAAAATTGGGATGATTGAGGGCAAAAAGATTTTATTTCAGGCATTTAACATTCCAAAAGAACAATGGGTTGAAATAAGAACTGCTTTCCCCGCAACAATGCTTTCATCAAAAGAAAATGCAATTGTGAAGAATGAAAATGGGTTGCAGAAAATAATCGAAGAAGAGAAGAATTTTGCAAAGGCTGATGAATTTGTTAACAGTTTGCAAGGTTTATTGGGTTTATTCGCAGTATTCCTGCTGCTTCCTTCGATTTGGCTTCTGATTATACTAAGCATTCTATTTGTTAGCACTAAAAAACCGAAGCTTTTGCAAAAAGCAGTAAAGATATGGGTTTCCATATGCTTGGGCTTTTTCCTTTTAATGGTCATTATTGTTGCGGTAATGGAAATTAATCCTTTAATTGTGACAATACTAAGCCTACTTCAGATTGCCTTATTTGCTATCTGTTGGCATTTGTTCGGAAGGGAGCCTAAAATTGAATATGATGCGATATATGAAAGGGAAATTCCTTATGATTACAGCCCTGCTACTGTAAGCGCATTGATAAATCAGGAAAATAAAAACCCAAAAAGCGATACGATTGTTGCTGAAATACTTAATATGTGCCTGAAAGGAAACCTCAAGCTGGAGAGAATCCCAAAAAAAGGATTTCTTTCAAAAGATGATTTCAAAATACTGATTAAAAGCAAAGATAAAAGCAAACTACCGGAAAGTGAGAAAAAATTGCTTGCATTTATATGCCAAGCTGCAGAATATGGCTATGAAGGGAAAATATTCAAGCAAAAGAAAAAGGATGAAACACCGAATGAACTGTTATTGAGTGAGTTAGAGGAATATTTAATGCACCATAGGATTGAATCCCAAGCATTCTTGAAAGATTGGATGAAAACTGCCAGTTTGGATGCAGAAAAAAGGGGATTCTTCTCAAAGATGTCTGGCTATTTACCCTACTTGATAGGTTCAGCAATTTTGGTAATAACCGCAGCCATAATAGGCTTCGCAATGATCTTGCTTTCAGTATCATTGGCAATCCTGCCTTTATTCATTTTCCCAAATGCTTTGCCTAATAGGACAAAGGAGGGAGCAATACATTATGCTAAATGGATGAACCTGAAGAAATTCCTCAAGGATTTCAGCAACCTGAAGAATGTTTCTCCTGAATATCTGCCATTATGGGAAAAATATTTGGTGTATTCCATACCTTTAGGGATAGCTGAAGAAGTGCAGAAATCAATGGATATTGTTTTCAAGGATTATTCTGGACCATATCACTCCTCAATATTTATTGGCACATACGCAAGCATGTCAAGTATGAATATTGGAAGCATTACCCAATCATTCAGCTCTGCATTCTCATCCGCAACCGCAACATCAGGGTCTGGTGGATTTGGAGGCGGTGGCGGAGGGGGTGGAGGAGGAGGCGGTGGCGGAGCTGGATAGAATCCAAATTAGGTAAATAAAATAAATTTGAATGTTTAAAAAATTAGAAACTAATTAGTTATTTTTTAATTTGTTGGGATAAAAACATAGGAAAGTTTAATTTCAAGGCCTTGCTTTGCTGTGCCTTTTACAAAGGTTGTTGTTACTGGCCTTTTATCCCCTAAACTCATGTGCAAAACACCGAATAGTTCATCAAAATTTAATTTAAAATGCCCTGAAGCCATAAATACCTTAGTATCCTTGAAAACCTTTGACTTGTAAGTAGAGCCTTCCATGTAATTTACTGTTGCTTCCTTGACAAATCCTTCTGCATTTTCAACCTTGCAGTCCTCAACATTGTTTTCCTTCATTGCCCTTTTTATGCAGGTAAGGATTGCGTCATCCTCATCAAGGATTACACGAAGGATTTTCTTCTCCCCTTTCTTGTTAAACAAATATGCATCAATTGCAGGCATAGTAAGGATAAGCGATATTTGTTTTATAAATATTGGCTTTTGGCAAAATGCAGTAAAATTTTGGATATTATCAAAAACAATTGGCAAAAAAGGAATAAAAGATTTTTTTCTGGTGCAAAAATTAAATTTTCAAGGAAAAAATTATTTTTTTGCCGAAATTTTCCTGGATTTTGCATTTTTTATATCAACATTTAAATAGTTTATTGCATTAAATAATAGTATAATTAAAAAAATATAAAATAAAAATAAACTAAAAAAATAATTTTGGATAAATAATCTGGAATAATTTAAGCAAAACAAAATAATTTCAAAACTCCGGCACTCATTTTGAAAAAAGAAAAATTATGACTGATAACAAATTGGAAGGGTACACAATTTTATTTGTAGGTTCCGGTTCAGAAAAAAAGGAATTTACATTAAAGGCCGCAAAAAAGCTCGGCTTAAAGATAGTATTATTAAATTCTAGCTTAAGCTGGCAGAAAAAATATGCTGACTATTTCATAAAAGCAAACACATACAACCACCAGGAATGCCTGGATAAGCTTGATGGGTTCATGAAAAGGCATTCAATTGACGGCGCAATAACTTTTTGGGAGGATGATGTGCCTCTTCTTGCAAAAATCTGCGAGAAATTTGATTTTGTCGGCCCAAGCATAGATACTGCGCTGAAAGCAAGGAATAAATTTGAGATGAGGGCTGCTTTCAAAAAGAAAAATATGAACACACCTAAATTTTTCCTTATCTCAAGCAGGCAGGATTTGGAAAGGGTGATGGATAAGATTAAATTTCCGGCAGTGATAAAGCCTTGCTGGGGTGCAGACAGCGAATTCGTAATTAAGATTGAAGAAAAAGAAGACGCAGTCAATACTTATGAATATGTTGTAAGGAATGCCACCCCGAAATTTAACCCTATTTTCAATTACAATAATTCACAATTTATTCTTGAGGAATATTTAAGCGGGTCAGAATATGCCATTGAAACGCTTGTGCAGCAAGGCATTCCAAGGGTAATTGCCATTTCAGACAAAATGAGAATGAAAGCGCCTTATTTTATGGAAACTGGTGATGTAATGCCTACTCGCTTAGATACTAAGACAAGGGAAAGGGTTGAGAAAGAGGTATGCAAAGCAATAAGGGCGATAGGGCTAAGGAATGGCATTACACATACTGAAGTAAAGCTTGTGGATAATAAGCCTGTGGTAATTGAAATCGCTGCAAGAATGGGCGGGGATTATCTTTGGGATTGGGTAAGGAATGTTTGGAACGTTGATTTGGTTGAGCAATCAGTGCTAATTGCATTGGGGAAAAAGATTACTGCAAAGAAAGCTACAAAGCCAAGGTGTTACATGGCCGGGAAATATATCATACCCCAAAGTTCTGGGATTGTTTCAGGGATCCAAGGAATAAAAGAGATCACTGAAATGCCAGGCGTTTATGAACTAAAGATATTCCAAAATGTTGGTGAAGCTATCTTGGTTCCGCCAGAAGGATTTGAAACATTAGGCTGGGTAGTTACAAAGGGAAAGACAGAAGAAGAATCTGAAACTATTTTGATGGAAGCTTTGATGAAATTTGATTACCTTGTAATTGAATTTGCCCCTTATTCAAGCATTGGGCAAAGCAGGAGGAAGGATAAATTTTCATCTGCGCATGTTTTAAGAAATAATATTTTAGGGCAGCAAAAGATTGAGAAGATTAGGCTGTTTAGGGCTGAAGACCTTTTGAAATTGCACATCGGGGTGTTATGCAATGATTATGAAGGGGACAGCGATAATCCTGTTGAAAAAGATTTGACAAGTGTTGGGAAAAATATCCAGAAAACTTTGGAAAAAACTGGGTATAAAGTAACGTTCTTTGATATGAACAAATTCCCAGATATAGTAGATGATATAGTTACTGCAAAAGTGGATGTAATGTTCAATGTATGTGAACGGATAAATAATTCAAGCTTGCTTGAGCCGCATTCAGCCGCTCTTTTGGACATGCTGCAGATTCCATACACTGGCTCTAATCCGCACACGCTTTCCTTGTGCATTGACAAGATAAGGGTAAAGGAATTGCTTTCCTTAAATAAAATACCGACACCAAAATGGGATTATGTTTTTACCATGGAAGATTCAATCGACCAGGATTTGGAATATCCTTTAATTGTAAAGCCTGCAAACACTGATAATTCAATAGGGATTACGAATGATTCTGTTGTCCAGGATAAAAAAGAATTATACGGGCAGCTTGAAAAGGTAATTTGCGAGATTGGAAGGCCTGCACTGATTGAAGAATATATTGAAGGGGATGAGTATGACATTACCATCGTCGGAAATGAAGATGATTTGAAGGTATTGCCTTTATCAAGGTCAATGTTTGAGGATATGCCTGAGGGTTATTGGCATATTTATCCATATGATGCGAAATGGGGATTAAAAAAATCAGTATATAATAAAATCAGAACTGAAAGGCCTGCAAACATTCCTAAAAGATTGACTGCCCTAATAACTGAAATGGCCATAGATACTTACAATATACTTGATTGCCATGATTATGGCAGGGTAGAGATAAGGACTGACAAGGACAACAATCCTTATGTTCTCGAATTAAATCCGAATCCTTCAATTAATATTGGTGATTGTGTCCCGGCTTGTGCAGAAACTGTCGGATTCAAATACAAGGATTTCTTGGAACTGATAATTAAAAATGCAATAAAAAGGTATAAAACACACCCTCCATATTACCATTTAATGACATCCACAATGAAGATGTAATTATAATAAATAATTTTTTGGATTTTTATGGATACCCTGCTGTATATATTACTTGCAACAATAATTGACAGCTTGCTAGCGCTTGTTGGGATATTCACCTTATGGATGAATGACAAAAAATTCCAGAAAATATTATTATTCCTTGTTGCTTTCTCTGCCGGCGCTTTAATTGGCGCGGCATTCTTCCATCTGTTGCTTGAATCCCTTGAAGAAATGCCGGCATTTGAAGTTTTTGTTTATTTGTTAATTGGATTTTGCCTATTTTTCTTTATTGAAAGGTTTTTGCACTGGCATCATTGCCATAATGGCAAATGTGAAACGCATGAATTTACCTATTTGATATTAATTGGGGATGGAATTCATAACTTTATTGATGGTTTGGTTATAGCTGCCGGATTTATTGCAGGGGTTCCAACTGGAATCATAACCACAATAGCAATTATTTCACATGAGATACCACAAGAATTAGGGAATTTTGCGACATTGGTATATGGCGGCTTTACAAAAACAAAGGCATTATTGTTTAGCCTGTTATCACAGATGACCTGCATTCTTGGAGGCTTAGTCGGATTCTTCTTTGCAATAGAATTTTCAAATATATTATTGCCATTTGCTGCCGGCGGCTTTATTTACATTGCAGCTTCGGATTTAATTCCTGAGTTGCACAAGGAAGTGTCATTAAAAAAATCAACTGCAGTATTTTTAAGTTTCTTATTTGGGCTAATACTGCTTATTCTGTTCAAGGTATATCTAGAATAATAAAAATAAAATTCATGCTTTGTGGAAACTATTAAAGTTATAGCAAACCTTAAACTGCTTAAAGCCTTTTCTTCCTTTCCCTTACCCTCTCAGCAGTCTCAATATCCATATTCACCAACAGCCCGTGATACTTCCTCTCACTGCCGAAATAATCTATCAAATGAAATATCACTGAATCAGCAACAAGCCTATCCAAATCAACAGTTCCATCCCACCTATTCAATGCATGCAGTACCCCGAGCTGAAACTGCATCCTGATATCCTCAAAATCAGCCCTTGTTCTAAAAGACTTCAAAGAATAAGCCCTTAACTTAGCCTCTTTATTAACCGCATCATTGCCCCAAAAATACTTCATATAATTATCCAAATGCTGTTTCACTTCAGCTTTGCGTAACAAATTTCTTTTAGGCAAATCATTAACATAAGAAACCTTTGAAAACCTCTTTTCCCATCCTTTCCTTCCAATCTCACTCCTCTCCTCAGGAGTCTTTGCAAGTGCTCTTCTTCTAGCAATCTC
>JBBSVU010000020.1:0-11876 GCA_038046645.1 archaeon | reverse complement strand
CTAGTTTCTGCAGTTCATGGATCGCAAAAAATGATTTTCCTGCCCTTCTGGGCCCTATTACAACCTTAATTAGGTCGCTTGAAACATTCCTGAATTTTGCCTCGCGCTTTACATAAAGCTCTGCCAATCGTGCATCTAATTCACGCTTCTGTAAAGCTAAAATATCTTGCAACATATAGTCATATACTAAACAAAAGTATATAAAAATGTTTACTATACTACATGATATCCTCCACAAGCTAAAGTCTGTGGCATCTCATATTCACAATAGGCTTTAGGCGGAAGCCCGTATATAGGAAGATGAATGGGTGCGCTCCTCCATGCATTAAAATACATGGCTTCACAGTGTGATATACTATAGAAATTTATTAGTAAAATTTCTATAAAAATATAACAATACAGCATACCACACTGTGCCCGCGCACCTGTGGAGTGTCAGTGAATAAGCAATTATACTTGCCAGCAAATAGCATTATAGGCATCTTTTTAGCCAATTGACGACAATTCGGGCATTTATTTAAAAAGGTTTCTTAATTCAAAATTAATTGTTATAAATTTCATACAAATTTGCTCTAACACACTAGCAGGGCTTCTTTAGGATGCTCTGTAGATCCCTCAAGGTGTAATCAGTATGGCAGAAGACGCGACTTTAGTTGAAATAAAAGATGCAGAAAAAAAGGCAGAACTGATTATTTTAAAAGCAAAAGAAAAAGCAGCAGATATTATACGGGAAGCAAGGGTAAATGGATTAAAAATTATGGAAAGTGCTGATTCCCAGGCTGAAAAACTGAAAGCAAAGGCATTGGAAAATGCATCAAAGGAAGCTGATGATTCAAGCAGGGAATTGATAAGTGCGAATCAAGCAAATATTTCTAATTTAAAGAAATCTGTTTCAAGCAATATTGGAAAAGAATCTGAATTCCTTGTAAACAGGCTGGTAGAGGGGTTGTAAATGTTAAAAGCCAGGGAGATGTCCCATATCAGGATCTCTGGCCCTAAAAGCAGGCAGAAAGATGTGGTGAATAGGCTATATGAATTAGATTTATTGCATTTAATAAATTTTAAAAAAGAAGAGCAAGGCTTTTTGGATATTGGAATACCTTTCCCTGAAGGCGATACCTATTCTTCTGAATTGGTAAAATTAAGGGGCCTTATCAGCTATTTGAAGATTTCCGGAAAAGGGAATTTTAACATTAACTTAGGGCAGGCATCAAGAAAATTATTAGATGTTTATGCTAATTTTGAGGATAATGCAAAAAGGCTTGATGAACTGAAAAAAGAAAGGGAATCATTAACTAATTCATTGGGCAACCCATTGCTAAAACTTGAAACAAGATATGATTTGCTTGAAGGCTACAAATCAGTAGAGGTTTTCAAAGGTACAGTTAAAGCACCGATAAAAGAGGAGCTTGCAAGAAGGGGATTAAGGGATTGCCATATTATCGAGAAAAATGCCGGTTCAGAATATGCAATTGCATTATTTGTGCCAAGAAAAAAAGCGAATGATATTTTACCATTATTAAAAGAATTTAATTTCAAGGAAAGAAGGCTTGATTTTAACATAGACCAAAATCAATTAGTGAGAAAATTACAGCAGGCAAATGAAGAAATCAATAAGGTTGAAAATGGATTTAAGAAATTAAGTGCAGAAAATGCAGAATTTTTACTGGGCTATGAAAAAAAATTGTCTGAATTAAGTGAAAAGGCTGAAATTCCACTAAGGTTTGGGGCAAGCAAGAATGCATTTGTTGCCTCAGGCTGGGTTCCAACCGATTCTTTTGAAGAATTGCAAAAAGCAATTGCAAAAAGCGCCAATAACCTCACATATGTAGAAGAAATAAAACATGCTGAAGGGCATAACCATGAAGAGGAAGAACAGGCGCCTGTTGCTTTGAATAATCCAGGGATTGTAAAACCGTATGAATTCCTGCTTGATTTATATTCATTGCCAAAATACATGGAGGTAGACCCAACTGTTCTAATGGCATTTACTTTCCCTTTATTTTTTGGCTTTATGTTGGGTGACATAGGATATGGGATTGTTACAACAGTACTTTTCTTTTTGTTAAAAAGGTTTTTCAAGTCAAAGGATATGCAGGCAATTTTGAATATTTTGTTGATTGCTTCAATCTCATCAATATTCTTTGGCTTTGTATTCGGGGAATTCTTTGGGTTAGAAATATTTGAGCATCCATTAATAAACCGAGCGCATGACATTCCAACAATGATGATGATAACTATGATTGTCGGCTTAATACATTTGAATGTTGGATTTATCATAGGCTTTTACAATGTGCTAAAACACCACGGGTTGGTAAAAGCAGTTCAGGAAAAATTATCCTGGTTAATACTTGAATTAGGAATAGCATTTATTGGCCTGCAGATGCTAGGGCTATTTGAATTTGGCACAATAATAGGGGCAATACTTGCACTGGCCGCAGTTTTAATGCTTTACCTTGCAGAAGGCCCGAAAGGGATAATTGAATTGCCATCGCTTTTAAGCAATACCCTATCTTATTTAAGGCTTTTTGGGATTGGGCTATCATCAGTAATACTTGCAGTAATCATAAATAAATTTGCAAATATTTTCATGGCTATGGGCGGTTTTTACATTATCGGGGCAATTTTAGTGTTGCTGGTAGGGCATGGATTAAATATTTTTTTAGGGGTACTAGGGTCATTCATCCAATCAGTAAGATTGCATTATGTTGAGTTCTTTACAAAATTTTTCGAAGGCGGAGGAATGCCGTATTCGCCATTTGGAAAAAAAGGACTGTAAGAAGGATAAATTATATTTAAACAAAAAGGAGGTTATAAAATGGTAGGAGACGCAGGATTTATTGCCATAGGTGCAGGGATTGCAATAGCAGGAGCTGCACTTGGCACAGCATGGGCTGAAAAGGAAATTGGTTCTGCAGCAGTAGGTGCAATAGCTGAGAATGAAAAATTATTCGGTAAGGCACTGATACTGACTGTAATTCCAGAAACAATTATCATTTTCGGTCTTGTAATCGCATACCTGATAATCGGTATGGCACCAGCAGCCCAGTAAACCCGCCTTCTCTTTTCTTTTTAGAAAAAGAAAAGAGAATGTAGGTTGCCAAGAGAAAAGAAACTCTTTTTTTGGAAAAAAAGAGAGCTAACTATTTTGGCAAGCATAGTGTACAATAGATTTTAGAAATAAAGAAGGTGACATAAAATGCCTTTGAAAGAGGTAATTGAAGAAATAACAAACCAGGCAAATGAAGAAGCAAAACAATTGGTTAAGCAAGCAGAACAGGAAGCCGGCGTGATAATAAAGAAAGCAGAACTTGACTTTGAACAAAAAACAGAGGAAGCAAGGAAGAATGCAGGTAAAGCAGCAGAGGAGATGAAGAAAAAGAAAATTGCCGGGATAAAACTTGACTTAAAAAAACAGCTGATGCAGGAAAAGAAATTAGTTCTTGAACAGATTGTTGAAGGGGCCAAGGAAAAATTGGGAAAAATGAGTGAAAAACAAAGGGAAGATATTTTAAAGAAACTGATTGCAACAGCAAAAGAGGAATTGCCTGAGGTAAAATTCATAGAATGTTCAAATGCAGATTTGGCAATCGTAAAAAAGCTCATGCCTGCTGCAGAGCTGAAAAGCAGCCTTGCTGGATTGGGCGGAATAATTGCTGCCAACAAGGACAGGACAGTACAACTGGATTTGACAGTTGAGCGGTTATTGGAATCAACAAAGGAGGAATATATAGATGAAATATCTAAACGCATTTTCAAATAAGCTTTTTGAGAATAAGGCAGGCTATGCTTACACAAATACCAGGGTAAGGGTAATGAAATCAAAGCTGCTTGAAAAAGAGGACTATGACAGGATAATGAAGATGAGCGTCAATGAACTAACAAGGTTTTTAGGGGAAACAGATTATAAAAGGGAAATAGATGAGCTGTCTACAAGATATTCAGGCATGGAATTGATTGAAAATGCAATGAATAAGAATTTGGAAAATTCATTCAAAAGGATTTATGGGTTTGCAATACAAGCTTCGCACAAGCAGATTGAACTATATTTCACAAAATATGATGCATTTAATGTCCTTACTTTGTTAAGGGGAAAACTTTCAAATGAAAATCCCGAAAATATTGTAAATAATTTTATTTGCGTTGGGAAATTGAAAAAAGAATATTTGGAAAAAGGTGCAAGAGAGTGTAAAAGTTTTGATGAAGCTGTTGAATATTTAAAGGATACTGAATATTACCGGACGATAAAAGAAAAGCAGAAGGATTTCGGGAAAATGGAAGATGCAGTATATATTCAAATGTACCTGAAGATGCTTGAAAATTCAGAAACTGATTTAAGGAAAATAATTCTCGCTGAAGTTGAGATGAAAAATAAATTAAACTTATTAAGGGCAAAAAGGGCAAATTATGCCCAATATGAAAATATAATTATCCCTTACGGCAAAAAACTGAAAGCCTTGCTGAAAGAGACAGAAAAGATGGAAGACAAGGCAAAATTTACAATTGAGATCAAAAAAGAATTGATCAATAAAGGTTTGAAACTGGTACACAGGTTTAAGAAAAATATCGGGCCTGTAGCAGGCTATTTTATTGCAAAAGAGAATGAGGTAAGGAATTTGAGATTAATATCAAGGTTAAAAAGCGCGAAATTTGAGGAATCCCTGATAAATGAGCAGGTTGTGATATGATGCATTTTATTTTTGGGAAGAAATGGGTTGATGCATAATGCAAATAGCTATTTTAGGAAATGATGATTTTATCACAGGATTTAGGTTAGCTGGGATTAAAGCTTTGTATGAAACAAATGGGCAGAATATTGACCAAAAAATGCAGGAAATGATTGAGATTGAGGATATTGGCGTTATTGTTTTGATGGAAGAAGATTTCCAAAAGTTAGGGCTTGCAACAAAAAGGAAATTGGAGAAACTTGTCAGCCCTGTCATAATTACTTTAGCAGGTGAAGAAAAAAGCAGCCTGCGTGAATTAATAAAAAGGAGTATAGGTGTGGACTTATGGAAGGAGAAATAGGAACTATATACAGAATCTCTGGCCCGGTTGTTGTCGCCAAAGGGTTAGGGGCAAAAATGTACGACCTTGTAAAGGTCGGGACTGAAGAATTAATGGGCGAAGTAATTCAGATATCTGGAGACAAAACAACAATCCAGGTATATGAAAATACAACAGGAATAAGACCTGGGGAACCGGTAAAAACTACTGGGCAGCCATTATCTGCTTATTTAGGGCCAGGGCTGTTGCAAAGCATCTATGATGGAATTCAAAGGCCTTTGGATGTTTTGAAAGAGAAATCCGGGGATTTCATTGCTAGAGGAATAACAGCTTCAGGATTGGATGAAAAAAAGCAGTGGGATTTTAAGGCAACAGCGAAAAAAGGCGACACTGCCACAGGCGGAGATGTCTTAGGAACAGTGCAGGAAACATTAAATACAGTCCACAAAATATTAGTTCCTCCGACCATAACTGGAAAAATAAAAGAAATTAATTCTGGAAAGTTCACAATCACAGATACAATTGGAATGTTAGAAGATGGTACTCTTTTGAAATTAGCGCACAAATGGCCGGTAAGAAAACCAAGGCCATATAAAGAAAAATTAAGGCCAACTGTACCGCTTGTCACAGGGCAGAGATTATTGGACACATTATTTCCATTGGCAAAAGGCGGCACAGCTTGCATTCCTGGTCCTTTCGGGTCTGGCAAAACTGTTTGTCAGCATCAGCTGGCAAAATGGTCTGATGCACAGATTGTGATTTATATCGGATGTGGAGAAAGAGGAAATGAAATGACTGAAGTTTTGAAAGAATTCCCACATTTGCAGGATGTTAAGACCGGAAGGCCATTAATGGAGAGAACTGTTTTAATTGCAAACACCTCAAACATGCCGGTTGCTGCAAGAGAAGCAAGTATTTACACTGGAATAACAATTGCTGAATATTATAGAGACCAAGGATATGACGTTTCACTTATGGCAGACTCAACATCAAGATGGGCTGAAGCAATGCGTGAAATTTCCTCACGTTTGGAAGAGATGCCTGGTGAAGAAGGTTATCCTGCTTACTTGGCATCAAGGTTAGCTGAATTTTATGAAAGAGCTGGAAGAATTAAATGCTTGGGAAAGGAAGAAAAATTAGGATCAGTAACTCCAATTGGAGCAGTATCTCCACCAGGTGGGGATTTCTCTGAGCCTGTTACCCAAAATACCTTAAAAGTAACAAAGGTATTCTGGGCTTTGGATGCAAAGCTTGCGCATAGAAGGCATTTCCCGGCAATTAATTGGTTGACTTCCTATTCATTATACATTGATTCCCTGAAACAATGGTATATGGATAATGTTGCAAAGGATTGGCCTGAGGTAAGAAATGAAACAATGTATTTATTGCAAAGGGAGGAAGAATTGCAGGAAATTGTCCAATTAGTTGGATCAGATTCCTTGCCTGAAAAGGAAAGATTAATTCTTGAAACAACAAGGTTGATAAGGCAGGGATTTTTGCAGCAAAATGCATTCCATCCAATTGATTCATTCTGTTCTGCACAAAAACAATTCAAAATGTTAAAAACAATTCTTGACTTTTACCATATGGCAAATGATGCAGTAAAGGAAAATGTTCCGGTTGAAACAATTGTGAATATTGAATCATTAGCTGCATTAGTAAAGGCGGGATTTATCGAAGAAAAAGAGTTTGATAAGAAAATCAAGGAGATTCAAGATCAGATGAAGAAAGAATTTGAGAAGATAACCGCTAAAGGAGTGAGAGCATGAATACCCAAAAAATAGTTCCAAAAGAATACAGAACTGTTACTCGAGTAGCAGGTCCTCTTTTATTTGTTGAAAAAACACACGCAATACAATTTGAAGAACTGGTTGATATTAAATTGGAAGATGGTTCTTTAAAACAAGGCCAGGTTTTAGATACAAGCACTGATGTTGTTGTAATCCAGGTATTTGAAGGAACAAGGGGATTGTCAAAGCAATCTGTAGTAAGGTTCACTGGAAAAACCCTTAAATTAGGGGTGTCAGAAGAAATGCTTGGGAGAATATTCTCCGGAAGAGGAAAACCAATTGATTCAGGCCCAGAAATTATTCCTGAGAAATACTTAGACATAAACGGAGCGGCAATAAACCCAAAAGCAAGGGAGAGTCCAAGAGATTTTATACAAACAGGAATAAGCACAACAGATGTAATGAATACCTTGGTAAAAGGGCAGAAATTGCCTATTTTTTCAGGTTCAGGCTTGCCACATAATGAAGTTGCATTGCAGATTGCAAGGCAGGCAAAAACAAAGGGAGAGTTCTGTGTTGTTTTCGGTGCAATGGGAATTACACATGAAGAAGCCCAGCGATTTATACAAGATTTTGAGGAAACCGGTGCATTAGAAAGAGCAGTTGTTTTCTTGAACTTAGCAAATGACCCGACAATTGAAAGATTGGTAACACCAAGAATGGCATTAACTACTGCTGAATATTTAGCATATGAAAAAGGAAAGGATGTTTTAGTAATTTTAACAGATATGACAAATTATTGTGTCGATGGAAAAACCGAGATTTTTCTTGAAGATGGTGAATTAACAAATATTAGAGAATTTGTTGAATCCCAAGCAGATGGATCAGATGTTGATATCCGAAGTAAGAATAAATCACTTGTAACCTGGGATGGAAATAAAAATGTCATTAAACAGATTGCAAGAGTTCAGAAACTTCCTTCAACAACTCAGCTATTTGAAATTACAACACGTTCGGGGAATAAATTAAAAGCAACCCCTAATCATAGGATACTTTCTGACACGATTTATGGGCTAAAAATGGTCAGTATTGAAAATCTTAAGAAAGGCAGTAAAATATGTTCATCATCAAAAATTGACATAAAAGAGAGTAATCCACGTGTGCTAGAAATGGTTGATGGTGGCACAATAGTTTTCATAAATAAAATTGCAATGAACAAAATTAAAACTGAATTAAAGAAAAAATACGGTTCAACAAAAAAGGCTTGTAAAAAACTTGAGATTAACTATCCAAGGATTATTGATTCAGAATGCTTCTTACAAGCTAATGAAGTTCAAAAAATCGCCGAGGAATTGCCAGGTTACAGATTAGCAGATAATATCACAGCATTATCGAATGTTGGTGGAAATAGAGTAGGTATTTCTTTTAATTATCCAGACAAAGAGTTATTGTATTGCCTTGGCTTGATTGCATCAGATGGTTCGTTAATCCAAAATAAAAAGCACCACATATACCGAATCGATTTTTCAAATAAAAACAAGCAATTACTGAATAACTACATTAAAAAAATGGGAAAACTGTTTCCAAATCTTAAAATAAGAGAATTTAAAAATCAAAATGATGTAAGCATTGCAAGAATTGATAGTAAGACAGTATTCGAGATAGTAAAGTGGTTTGGTTTAGCAGAAAAAGATTTTAAACCAATTTTTAAGCTTTCGGAATCACTAATCGCCTCATTTTTGAAAGGCTATTTTGACGGGGATGGGTGCTGCAATGTTAATGCGAAATCAATTAAATATACTGCAAAAGAGGAAATAGTTGTTAAAAGACTACAACAGCTCTTAAAAAGGCTGGGCATTAGTACTACAACAGTAAAACGCCAAAGCAAAGGATCTTATGGGAAATCAACAGTATATGACATTGTTATTAGGGGGGATACCTTCGTAACAAGCTTTATTGAAAAAATAAATTCAGAACATTCCTTAAAGAAGAAGTTACTTGAGATTTTAAGCATTAAGGAAAAAAGACCATCTGAATTTGAATATGCACCAAAAATATGTAGTAATCTGATAAGACTAATACGAAACAGATACAACATAAAGCAAACACAACTAACTAACAGTGGAACGTTATCGATGATTGAAAGAGGACTAAGAAATGCCAGCAAAGAAGAAATCAAAAAATATGTTAAAAAACTGGAACAAATAATTCCATCCACTGAAGAAATGTTAATTGAATTAAAAAAATTAGTGTCAAACAACTTTATTTTGGACGAAGTTGTATCAGTTAAGAAATTGCATGCAGATCAACTATTTGTATTTGATGTGACTGTTCCGGAAGCAGGAAAATTCTTGGTTGGAAATGGTTTGATAATCTCAAATTGTGAAGCCTTGCGTGAGATTGGCGCTGCACGTGAAGAAGTGCCAGGTAGGAGAGGATTCCCTGGATATATGTACACAGATTTGGCAACAATTTATGAAAGAGCAGGAATTATACAGGGAAAGCCAGGTTCTGTAACACAAATCCCGATCTTAACAATGCCTTCAGATGATATTACAAATCCAATTCCTGATTTAACTGGATATATTACCGAAGGGCAGCTTGTGCAGGGAAGGCATTTGCACACAAAAGGAATTTACCCCCCAACAAACGTATTGCCTTCATTAAGCAGGTTAATGAATGCAGGAATTGGAAAAGGGCAGACAAGGGAAGACCACAAACAATTGTCAGATCAGTTATATGCAGCTTATGCAGAAGGTTTAGATTTAAGAGGATTAGTTGCAATTGTGGGAGAAGAAGCAATGTCTGAGAAAGACAGAAAATTCTTAAAATTCGCAGAGGAATTTGAAAAAAGGTTTGTGCAGCAAGGCAGATATGAAAATAGGACAATTGATGAATCCTTAAATTTAGGCTGGGAATTGCTGAAGATACTGCCAAGAAGCGCATTGACAAGGATTGAAGACAGATTAATTTCACAATACCTGGAAGGCGGTGCTGCAAAAACAGCAGAAAAACCTGCTGAAAAAAAGCCAGAAGTAAAACAAGCTGAGAAAGTAGAACAAAAACCGCAAGCGCAGCAGGCAAAGAAAACTGTTCAAAAAGCAAATGGCAAAAAGAAAAAGTAAAAAATTTAAATTAAACAATTGTAAAAGATGAGATTCAAACAAAAAAAGAAAAAATAAAAGCGGGATGAAGAAAAATGGCGGATGTCAAGCCGACAAGGACTGAATTGTTAAAGCTGAAGAAAAGGGCCAAGCTTGCTAAGTCAGGACATTCGCTTTTGAAGAGAAAAAGGGACGGCTTGATTCAGGAACTTTTCAAGGTATTGGAAAAAGCTAGGAAGAGTTCTTCCAAAATTAATCAATCATACAATTTCGCGCAAAGAAAAGTCGAGGTAGCCAGAGCATTGGATGGAAGTTTAACTGTAAGAAGCGCTGCTTTTGCAAACACTGAGGATCCAAACATCACAGTAAGGTCAAAAACAATTATGGGTGTGACTGTACCTGAAATTAGCTCGCAGAAAGAGCATTTTGTAAAAGAATTCCATGAAAGAGGATATGGAATGCTAAGTACAACAGGAACAATTGATAAAGCTGCGAGAGCATATGAAGAATTAATCTCGCAGATAATTGTTTTAGCAGAGATTGAAACTACTTTGAAGAAAATGCTTGCTGAAATTGAAAAAACTAAACGTAGGGTAAATGCACTTGAATTTAATCTTATCCCAAAAATGCAGCAGGATGTCGCATTTATTAATTTGCATCTTGAAGAGATGGAAAGGGAAGATGTGTTCAGGCTGAAAAGATTCAAGCAGAAGAAAAACAAGCAGGAATCATCCTGAAATTCCAACAAGCAATTAATCTGATCATTATGTTTCTTGCTGTGTACGATTCTTTTATTATATTTCTCACATCAAGGTCTTCTGCAGCTATGAAGTCATAGTTGTTTACATATTTTCTTGATAGCTTATGCAGGAAATCATTCCTTTGGTTGCAGATTGTTTCATGTACGTTAGCTACTTTTATTTTTTGCTTTATCCTGTTGTTTGAGCCTTTCTTCTTCTTTGAAAGTTTTCTCTGTTCTGTTGCTAACTTTTTCAGTGATTTATTAAGGAACTTTGGATGATTAAAATGAGTTCCATCTGAGTCATAAATGAAGTTTATTGTTCCTAGGTCAAGGCCTATTGATTTGTTTGTTTTTACTCTTGGTTTTTCTTTCATTTTATGAACGCACAGCAAAGCAAACCATTTGCCTGAGCATTCTTTTTTTATTTGCACTTGTTTTATTATTCCCTTTATTACTCTGTGAGTCCTTATAGGTATTTCTCCTATTTTTGATAAATAAAGTTTGTTATATTTCTTGTTCTTTATTTCAAGAACAAATCCAGACTGGTTATAGGTAAAGGTTTTGAACCAGTCTTTTCCTTTGAATCTCAAACAACCTATGTTCTTTCCATTTTTCTTTAGCCTTGACAATGCCCTTAGGTTTGAGAATAATCTGTAACATTCATACTGCAGTGTTTTGGAATATATTTCATTCAGTTCTGGATATTGTTCTTTTAGCTTAGGTATTGCTGCTTGTATTTCTGATTGGTTTATTTCTTTTTGTTTGTTTAATATTTCAAGCAGTTTGTTGTATGTAAAACGGCATTTATCCAGAACAAAAAACAGTTTTTGTTCTTGTTCCTTTGATGGATACATCCTGAATTTGTATGTAAGCAGCATGAACAAATAAAAGCTTTTTGGGCTTTATAAAGGATTTGAGAGAGTAGATTTCCTGTGAACTCTGCTCCCTTTCATCTCAACGTGTCAAATAAGCATTAATAAAATAATAAAATAATAATTTAATAGTTGAAGAGATATATTGCTAAATGTTTGACACTCTGACTACATCTGGAAAGATGTAGATTTCTTGCTCACACGGTTAATAACATTATAATAGTATTGATTTTATATGCCTGCACCAAAAAGACCACATAAAAGATTTCTCCCTGTTTATGCTGCTTTTATGGCCCAAGGGTTAAAGCAAAATGTTAAAAGGGCAGAAATAATCAGAAGGCTGGCAAGGAAAGGTGCCAATCTTGCTTCTTCAAATACTTTTTTGTCCAGGAAATTTCCAAAGGAAGAGATTGCAAAAATG
>JBBSVU010000019.1:0-9429 GCA_038046645.1 archaeon | reverse complement strand
AAAAAAATAAAAAAAGAAAAGAGGGAAAAATCCCTCTTGTTGAATTACTTTGTCATCTGCAAGGTTACATCATAGGTCTGGCCATTTACTAAATTAAGGGTTTTGGCTACATACTCGATAATCCATTGATTATAATAGGCGCTAGTATCTTTCCACTGCAAATTGCCAAAGATAAGGGTTGACTTTCCGACAGTATTATTAGGCACTGGAATGTTAAAGGTATTGCTATTAGCATCAGAGTTATAATTAGGGCAACCATTCCAAGTTGTACTTGGCCCAGCCCAACATTCAATCTGAACAGTATTATAATCATAGTTACTAGAGGTTCCATAGACATTTAGTTTGGATTTCCATTTAATTGATATAACTCCGTTATCAACCTTTCCTCCATTCTTGGTTTTTGGAGTCACAGTTACTGTTGCTGTTCCTGTAAACTTGGTGAAATTCAGAGTTACTGTTTTGCCTACTGAAACAGACCTTTTTATCAACACCCCATTATTATCTGATGGAATAAATGTATTAACCAAAACATTTTGATCCTTATCTGGCATGCTATAATCTAGTTACATCTAAAGTATATTGTTTACTAGCATCTATAGTTAACCCACCTGCTGAAGGGAAATTAATTTTTCCTAAAGGACCTGTAGTCATCTTTGTTTTCTTTCCTGTTGCAACATAAGTTAGGGTAACATATGCTCCTTTCAGGGGTGCATTAGTTACTGAATCAAGGATATTTGCCTGAACATAGATTTTTTTGTATAATGATTTAATTGTGATATTTTTCGTATAACCTGCTACAACTAGAAGAGTAGGTAAAGTATATAATTTATAAGTTATGTCTGGCAATGGCTGTGCAACTAATTTGTAGGTGTTTGGATCTAAGGTAAAATTTAAAGTTCCATCATCATCGATTCCGCTAAGAACTGGTGTTGTTAAATTTGTGGTTAAATATAAATCATATTTAACTGCAATAGGCTGCGATGTTTTAGAATCCACAAAAGCTATATTCAAGGTTCCTTGTGTTAAGCCATCAAAACTCGCAGTTACATTCCCTGTTGTTTGCTGCATCCCGAAATATAATCCAAAAACAGCAATTGCAACGATTACTGCCACCAGAAAAAAATAATTATTCGCCATTTTCCATCCTCCTCAAATTTTTCAGTTCCTCTCCTATTTTTTACGATTATTTTATTAATTAAAGAAAGTTAAGAACGGTATTTATATGTAACTATTCCTGAAATCTATGTTGTCCTGAAAGCATATAGCTTTATAAAGAAAAAAAGGATAATATAATTACCAAAAAAACTGAGGGAATTTTTATGAAAAAATGTGAATGTCAGAAAGGAAAGGATGGCATATGTTTTGTTGAAAGGGCAAAGGAGAATTTGAGAGGGTATACTTTAATTGAGGGATTCCCTGGAATGGGCTTGGTTGGGACGATAAGCGCAAAGTATCTTACTGAACAAGTCAAATTTACTGAAATAGGGCATATTGAATGTGATTTTTTCACCCCGGTGATAAGGGTACATCATGGCCTGCCAATGTATCCTTCAAGGATATATGTAAGCAAAGAGCACAAACTGGTTGTACTTTTATCTGAACAAATAATTCCTTCTACATTAGTGAATAATTTGTCAAAGGAAACAATCAAATGGATAAACCAAAAAGGCATTACTAGGGTGATTTCTCTCGCAGGGATAAAGACTGAAGGGGAGGGAAATGCAGAAACTGTTTATGGGATTGCTGCAAATGAGGAATCATTAAAGGAATTGAAAAAATATGATATTGAAATAATTGATGAAGGTTTGACAACAGGTGTAACAGCAATGATGCTGCTTGAGATGAGGAAGCAGCACAAATTCAAGGCATATTCATTATTGGGAAGCGCGAACACAGCCGCTGATTATATGGCTTCTGCAGAATTGCTGAAAAAGCTGAATATTATTTTAGGTTTAAAGATAACTGTAAAGCCATTAATGCAGGAAGCAAAGAAAACGCAGGAAATGGTATTGAAACATTTAAATGACCTGAAGAAAACAGAGGAAAATACTGAAGAATTCGAAAAAGGGCCGCAGATGTACACCTAACCCTGCCTTTTCTTTTTCTCTTTAAAAAAGAGAAAAAGAAAATGTAAGTTGCCAAAAGAAAAAGAGAAACTAATTCTGAATGCTAGAGTAAGCTTTAATAATAACATTACTCTTTTTTATAATAATATTTTAATATATACGGAACTTGAAATAAAAAATAAACGTGTGGATTATGGAGATTGGCGGTTTTAAGGTAGGGCCTTGGTCAGTAAGGGAAGAAGCAGGAAAACGCTACTTGATATATGACTGCAGAAACTGCATTTACAGCAGGTCTATTTCAGATGATAAGGCATGCAGATACCATGTTTTGAAAATATTGTCTGAAGTACAGGCGGATTTAATTGTTTTATCAGAAGTGTATGAAAGAATTTACAATGAAGACCAAACAAAGATGTTAAGTGAAATGTCTGCATTGGCACAGAAATTTTCTTTGGAAAGTATATGGTCTTATTCTAATTTAGGGGATACAACAAATAAGGCAGATGAGGAAAATTTCCCATTAAGATACAAACAGGTTGTGAAATGCGCACAGGAATTAATTTGGTATGATCCGATTGATGCCTATTTAACATGCGTTCAGGAAATTAGGAGAGAAGAACAAAGGTATGAAAAAAGCACTGAAGCATACAAAAAAGGAAGTATAATTTATCTAAAAACTTTGAATTATATAAGGCCAGAATTTGAGAAAACAATTTTGATAAAAAGAGCAAAGAATTTCCTTTTGAAATTAAAAGAATTCCCGGAAACTGAAGAGATGTACCGAAGCTTTTTTACTGCAGAAATAAAGCCGTCATTTATCGGCGCCCGTTTGATGTTTGAAGAATCTGAAGAATTAGAATTGCTTGATGAATATTTTGTAAATAAAACACAAATACAAATTTTCAAACATCCTGATTTAACACAGAATCTTTATTTTGTAAACCCGCCGGAGTATTCTCTTACTCCGGAAAAATACTTCGTTTTGAGCAAAACAAAAGAAATTGTTGCGGGGTATGAACCTGGAAAGGCATCTTTAAGCACAATTGCAAGAAGCCGAGACTATTTTGAAAGGGTTTACCAGAGTACAATTTACGATATTGCAGAAACAAACAAGATAAAACTTTCAAAAGAGGAAGTAATTGAATTAGCGGAAATTGTTGCAAGGTATTCTGTTGGGTATGGTATTTTAGAAACAATTTTATCAGACAGGAGAATAACTGATGTTTATGTTGATGCGCCAATTGGGCAGAACCCAATTTATTTGGTGCATTCGGATTATGGGCAGTGCAGGACAAATATTTTATACACAGACAGGGAAGCGCAGGCAATAACAACAAAAATGAGGGCAATGTCCGCTCGCCCATTTGATGAAGCCCATCCAGTGCTTGATTATGATCTGCCAAATTTGGATACTAGGGTTGCGGTAATTGGGCCCCCATTATCGCCAGATGGCATAGCATTTGCATTCAGGCTGCATAAATTAACACCTTGGACATTATCACAATTCTTGGATGTGAAATTTTTGAATACAACTGCAGCAGGAATGCTGTCCTTCTTCATAGACAACCAATCAACAATATTAATTGCTGGCTCAAGAGGTTCGGGAAAAACCTCTTTGATGTCTGCCGCCTTGCTTGAGATTTTAAAAAGCGCACGAATTCTAGTACAAGAAGATAGTGTTACTGGGGATTCACAAATACTTGTTGAAAATGATGGGGAATTGAAACAAACCTCTGTTGGAAAATTGATTGATGGGCTTATTGATAAATACGGAAGCATAAATGAAAATGAACGTGATTTGTTATGCGCAAACCCTGAAAGCATTAAAGTATTTTCACTAAATACAGAAAATAAAATTGAACTTTCGCCGGTCAGCCAATTTATGAGGCATAAAGTGTCTAAAGATATATATGAGGTTGAAACAAGAAGCGGCAGAAAAATAAAGGTCACAAAAGACCATTCATTGTTCACACTCAAAGGCAATGAAATTGTGCCTGCAAAAACAGATGAGTTAAGGGAAGGCAACTATATTGCCATCCCAAGGATATTGCCGCTTGAATCAAAAGGAATTTCTGAGATTAATGTTTTAGGGCATTTGAACAAAATTAATGATGGATTTATTTGCGGCAAACAGCTTGGGGATTTCATAGAAAAGAACTTTTCAAAGATTAAAGAAATGTCGTTGGGCATGGGGCATTCTAAATCATTTGTTTCTGCCTGCAAAAGAAAGCAAACCCTGCCGGTTTCAATATTAAAACAGCTTGATTATTCTGCTTTAAATCCTAAAGAATTATGTTTCAAAGTGGATAAAAGGTCAAAACCGATACCAGCAAGCATTCAGATAAACAATAACTTCCTGAATCTTGTGGGTTTGTGGCTGGCAGATGGAAGCTATGATTCAAAATATGCATTCATAATATCAACGCCTGATTGCGAAAAGGAAATCAAAGAATTTGCAAATGCTTTTGGATTAAAGGTAAGAAAACATAGTGATGGTTTTTCATACATAATCTCAAATACAAGCCTTGTTTTCCTGATGAAAGAAATAATGGAATTACAAGGAAATGCTTACACTAAAAAATTCCCTGATTGGGTATTCAGGCTTTCAAAGCAGCAAATCAATGAAATAATAAAGGGATTATTCTCAGGCGATGGGTGTGTTGGCAAGTATGAGGTTTTGCTATCATCTGCATCGAAAGAAATGACAAAGGAATTGCATTCATTGCTTTTATTCTCAGGAATTGTTGCAAGAACACGATTTGTAAAAAAGGACAAAACATATTGCACAAGGATAAGCAGCATAAAAATGATAAAAGCATATTGTGAAAATATTGGATTCCTGCAGGAAAGGAAAAATACCTGGTTGGGCAAACTATGTGAAAGGATTTCAACACACGATGTTTCAGACATAATTCCAATTTCAGTTGAAAGCAAGCAAATGCTTGCTGAAAGCATGGCTAACTTCAACTCCTATGATTATATTAAAAGAGGATATTCACTTGGACGGGAAAAACTGAAATGTTATTTAAAGCAAGAACAGCAATCCGCTTTGTTCGAGAAATTTAGAAAACTGGCGGATTCAGATGTTTATTGGGATGAAATCAAAAGCATAAAAAATCTTGGAAAACTAGAGGAGTATGTTTATGATTTTTCTGTTCCTGGAAATGAAAATTTTATTTGTGAAAATATAATCGCACACAATACTTTAGAACTCCCTGTGCCATATATGAAAAAAATAGGCTTCAATGTTCAGAGATTAAAAACAAGGTCTGCAATTTCTGTAGCTAGATCAGAAACAGAGATTGCACCGGAAGAAGCATTAAGAACTGCTTTGAGATTAGGGGACAGTGCAATTATTTTGGGAGAAGTGCGTTCTGTGGAAACAAAAACATTATATGAAGCAATGAGGGTGGGGGCAGCGGGAAATGTTGTAATGGGAACGATACATGCGGATTCAGCATATTCTGTCTGGGACCGTGTTGTCAATGATTTGGAAGTTCCTACTACTTCTTTCAAAGCAACTGATTTGGTTGTTGTTTCTAGGCCAATTAGATTTTCAGGATCATTAAAAAGAGTGAGAAGGATAACACAAATGACTGAGGTAAAAAAGCACTGGACATCTGACCCTGAAGCTGAGGGCGGTTTGCTTGATTTGATGCTTTATGATGCAAAAAAGGATGATTTGGAATTATTGGAAGATAACCTGAAAGAATCTGATTTGTTTGAAAAAATCAGAAAAACAAGCGGATTAACAATTGAGGATATGTGGAAAGAAATTAATGTAAGGGGAGAATCAAAGGCATTTTTGGTGGAATTGAAAAATAAATATAAAGTTCCGGATTTGCTTGAAGCAAATAATACAACAACCGCAAGCGATAAGCTTCTCATAATAAAGGAAAGATATCTTGAAGAGCATGGAAAGCCTGATTATGATGCAATTCTTGGGGAATGGAAGAACTGGGCAAGGGAACATTTGCTGAAAAGGGTTTTGGTAGAGGCAAAGAGAGCACAATAGAATAATTTTTGAAATGAAAAGGGATTTGTTTGCCAAAAAATGAAAAAATAATAAAATATGAAAAAGGGATTTCTCCCGGGCAATTATATTCAGAATTGGGCAAGGCAAATCTTGCAGAGCAGGAAGAATCAGAGCTCAAGAAAAAAGTGGATGAGCCATTTGTAAAATTCTGCAAAAGGATTTATGCTATCTCCCCTTCGCTAGGGAGTGGCGCAACATATGATGAGGGATATAAGAAAGCGCTTGGCTTCCTTGGCTGGGATTTAAAGCCAGAGGAATTTTCTGCAACAATAAAATTCTTTACATTTGCCCTCATACTAATCGCATTTGTAATTGGGATGGCAATATTAAATATTCCGGCACTCTCTGAACCGATATTTGCATCAAGCGGCCCTATGGCTTTTCTGTATATACTCGGATTCCCGATACTGATTGTTTTTATTGTTGTTAATTATATACAAAAATATCCGATAAACGCTGCGGATGCGGAAAAGAAAAGAGCTTTGACATATGTTCCGCAGATTGTCGGTTATTTGATAATGTCATTAAAGCTTGTGCCAAATCTCGAGAAAGCAATTGAATTTGCGGCAGAGCACGGTAAAGGCAAGATTGCTGATGATTTTAAGGAATTATTGTGGAATGTGCAGATTGGTGTTTTCAATACAGTGCCTGAAGCACTTGATGATCTTGCATACAGATGGGGCGACTATTCATCCGAATTCAAGGAAGCCTTAATGATGATAAGGGCTTCAATATTGGAAGAGGAGGAAAGCAAGAGATATATTTTATTGGACAAAACAATGGTTTCAGTCCTTGAATCAGTAAAGGAAAAGATGGAACAATATGCCCGTGATTTATCCCAGCCCGCGAATACACTATTTTATGTTGGAGTATTGCTGCCGCTTATCTTAATTATAATACTGCCAATAGGTTCTGTTTTCTCTGCTTCGCCAATGGCTAGCCCCATGATTCTGGCATTTATTTATAATATTGCAATACCCGGATTTGCACTTTGGTATGCAAGGAAGATTGTAAGAGGCAGGCCTCCAACATACACCCCGCCATATATTGATGATAAATATCCGACATTGCCTAAAAAATGGGCGATGAAACTAGGGAAAACACAATTAGATACAAGATTGTTAATCCTGATTGTTTTGATTACTGGATTGGCATTTTCTTGGTATTTCCACACAGAGGGATTGCCCCCAAAATCTATCCTGCAGGCATTTACTGCGGAAGGCGATGAAGTAATACAATTGTTGCCGCCAGATAAATCAATTGAGGATATTTATGAAAAAAATAATTTTGCAATGGACCATTTTATGCCAAATGGGGAGGTTTACCTGCAATTGAAAAATGAAGATCCAAAAATGGAAGATAAAAAATTGCTGCAAAAACTTGAGCTTGAAAAAATGAAATTTTTCTCCACTGCGGAAAATGATGTTACTCCGTATAATTTAATGTTCGGGGCATTTTTGACAATTGGAATGTGCTGCTTTGTTTATTTCCATTTCAGGAATATTTACAAAAGGAAGATTCAGCTTGAGATTATGGAAATGGAACATGAATTCAAAGATTCATTATATATCCTGGCTTCAAGACTTGGTGAAAATAGGCCGGTTGAAGAAGCCTTAGACCATACAAGAAGATTCCTCCCGAACTTGAAAATCTCAGATAGGATATTTGGGAAAACAATTGACAATATAAAGATGTTAGGCTTGACTCTAGAATCTGCGGTATTTCATCCGCGATATGGCTCGCTTGTAGCAATTCCTTCGGATATTATAAGGACAGGGATGAAAATACTTGTTGATTCTGTGCGGTTAGGGGTAAATGTTGCTTCAAGAACCTTAATTTCATTATCAATGCAATTGGAGAATTCCGAAAAGGTAACAAAATTAATGCGTGATTTGATTTCCGACATTTCAATGATGATGGTAACAATTTCATCCTTTATTGCGCCTGCTGTTTTGGGCATCACAAGCGCTTTGCAAAAGGTAGTAATGAATACCTTAGCTTCAATTGTTTCAAGCAATATTGGAAAGTCGTCTGAGCAAGTATCTAGCGATATTGCTGGGAGCAGCCCTCTTGGGGGCAGTTCTGATTTCGGTTCTAGTTTTTTGAAACCGGAAGGGTTGCAGGGAATGGCAACACCAATGGAATTCCTAATAATAATTGCGATATATGTTGTTGAATTAGTAATAATAATGAACTATTTTACGACAAAGATTGAGGAAGACAATGATCTTACATTTAAATTAAGATTGGCAAAGGCATTGCCGATTGCAATCACCGCATTCACTGTTGCAGTAATAGCTGCCAATTTGATGGTGGGCGGATTCATGGGTTAAAGCACACATCAACCATAAGTAGAATAGCAGTGTCCTATGATAGTAAGGTTTTATATAATAGTGGTTACATATAAGTTACTATGAATAAGAAGGAATTATTTAAATTTTTAATAAATGAATTTCATGCAGCCAGCACAGCTCAGATTAATCACAGGGACTTAATAGTCCCAAAATTAAATAAAACTGTGACTTTAATCGGCCCAAGAAGAGCTGGAAAAACCTTCTACTTTTATCAGTTGATAAAGGATTTAACGGAACAGGGGATACCTAAGGATCGGATAGTATACCTGGATTTTGAGGATGATAGAATTTTACCCTTAAAGTCAACTGATTTAAACAGCCTAATTGAAGCTTATTTTGAGCTATATCCTGAAAATAAGCAAAAAGAAATCTATTTGTTCTTTGACGAAATACAAAATATCAGCGGATGGGAATTATTTGTAAGAAGAATTTCAGATAAAGAAAAGGTAAAAGTATTTGTGACTGGCTCAAGCTCAAAACTTTTAAGTAAAGAAATTGCAACAGCACTAAGGGGAAGAACATTAACTTTTTACTTATTCCCACTTAGTTTCAAGGAATTCTTAAGGTTTAAAGGAATAGAACTTAAGAAAAATTTTGAATATACTTCCTTGCGTTTTAATATAAAAAAGTTATTTGAAGAATATCTCTATTGGGGCGGCTTTCCTGAGGTTGTCTTAGAAAAACCAGAATTAAAGCAAAAGATATTAAGTGATTATTTTGAACTTATAATACATAAAGATCTTGCTGATAGGTTTGCAATAAGAAATATAACTCTAATGAAAAATCTTTCGAAATTTCTAATAACTAATCTAGCTAGCATATTTAGCATAAGTGCTTACCATAAAGCAGTATCGCAGGACAGACCAACAGCAAAAAAAACAATAATTGAATATCTTTCAAACCTTGAAGACGTAAATTTTGTTTATTTTATTTCTTTGTTTGACTACTCTTTTAAAAAACAGCAAGCCAATCC
>JBBSVU010000018.1:3414-13065 GCA_038046645.1 archaeon | reverse complement strand
TCTTTCATATATATAAATTTAATTAGTGAATCTAAATATGTGTGTGGGCAAATACATGTGACGCTCCATGGGCTGAAGCCCGTGGCGTCTTTATATTAGTGGGCTTCAGGCGGAAGCCCAATACAGAAAGGAATGAAATGGGTGCGCTCCTCCCAAACTTAAAAGTTTGGGCTTCCGCGCACCCATGGAGCATCAGTGCCAGGGCATAAAATGAGATATATTTCCTGCAAGTATTCACAGACTTTTTTAGCATATCTTAAACTGCCTAATAATTTAAACTGCCTAATAATTAACTGATATCTCTGTAGTTTGCCCTTCTTAAACTGCCTAATAATTAACTGATATCTCTGTAGTTTGCCCTTCTTAAACTGCCTAATAATTAACTGATATCTCTGCAGTTTGCCCTTCTTAAACTGCCTAATAATTAACTGCTACTTTGGTGATTTGCCCTTCTTCTATAACAATAGCGGTATCTTTATGGTATATTGCGGGTTCATATTCGTTTTCTGGCAAAGGTTGTACTTTCAAATTATATTTTCCGGCATAAAGAAATATCTTAACTGTTCCTGTTTCATCAAAATCCCCTTCGAATAAGGGAATTGAATTTTCTTTTGTTGGATCATTACTTTCAGCATACACATAATATTTCGCAGGCAATTGTGTATCGCCGCCAATATCACTCAAGGTTATTTCAAGAAGCCCTTTTTGATCAGGATATTGCTGCTCTTGAACTGCAATGAATTTCCCTGTTAATTGCGGCAGATTAGAATAAATTCCAAAAGCAACAAGCACAACGATTATCGCTATTAAATAAACATATAATTTATTCATGCTATCATCCCCTTATTTTTTTCATATTTAATTTTCTTATTCAATAGATTAATATTAGTTAAATAAATTTAAAAACATAACAATAAGCGTTACAACCATATGCCCCCTTAGAATTCTGAGGACAGCCATTATTTCGGGGGGCAGCCATTATTATTCACTCAATATGCTGTGCCTCGTCAATCAGCATGACTGGAATGCCTTCCTCAATCCCATAAGCAAGCTCGCATTTTTTGCATATTAATTTCTGCTCTTTTTTGTTGTAATCCAAATTGCCTTTGCATTGCGGGCAGGCTAAAACATCCAATAATTCTTTTGATAATTCTTCTTTCGGCAAATTTTCACCCTTTTTATTATAAAGGACATTTACGTTATTTAAACGTATTGAATATTCTTAATATTGATAAAAAATGCTAACTATTGAAGAACTGCACAGGCATATTCAAAAATTAAGCAGGGAAAATATTAAACTAAAGGATTTTTGCAATGTTGATAAAATAAACCTGTTTGCTGACAGCGGCATGGTGAATAATGCAGAAACTGAATTCAGCAAAATTGTTCTAAGCTTGGACATAAATGATTTTGATATTTATTTGATAAATAAAAAATATCCAAATGCAGCAATACTCGCACACCATCCCATAGGAATGCTTGATGCGGGCTGGGAAAGGGAAATAATAAAGAAAGACAATTCTGAATTAGGGATAATGTCTTCAGCAGGGCATTTTAATGTTTCATTCAAGGCAGAAATGCTTGGGGTAAATTTATGTTGCGCACATACCCTGGCCGATTTTGTTGCTGCCACATATCTTGAACAAATTGCTTTTAAGAAATTAGGCAAAACTGAGCTTACTGTTAAAGAGATTATTGAAAAAGTTCTGCTCAAAATGGATGAACCCCAGTATTATTCAAAATATGGGCTTAACCCAATAAAAGAGATATTTTCTAATGAAAATATAGCTAAAGAAAATATGTTTGTGCAGATTGGGACATATCCTCCTGAAAATTATGAAAAATGCCTAGAGTATTTGGATAATCTGCAAAAGCATAAAATAAAGTTTATTGTGGACTCGGATGTCGAAGCCCCGAGATTAAAGGCAATGAAAGAAAAGGGAATTAGCTATTTGATGGGCACGCATAATGCAATGGACTGCATTGCATTAAACCTTATTGCAAATTCAATAAAAAAGGAATATGGCTGTGAAATAATCCCTTGGAATAACTTTTGCTATTCTGAAAAGACTAATTTGTCCGAAATTCTGCATTAAGAACCTGATTTAATGAATTAGTGCTAAGAGAAAACCCATTAAAAACAGTACAGGCAACAAATATTTTTGGCCTGTGATGATCTGACGATGATGCTGACCTTCGGGAATGATGGATGATGGGCGGTCTGAGGCTATTTTTAAATTATAGATTCATTTTTGAGGGCATAATGGCTAATGCTATTTTAAGATATGCTGAAAAAATGGGGATGCACTTCAATAATTATCTCTGAATTGCCCCCAAGGATTGCAGAAATAAAAGAAGGTTCTGTCGGATTTTTAACTGATGCAATTATTTCATTATATTATTCCAAAGAAGAACAAAAAGGAGTAAGAGTGCATTCCTGCGAAATTATGAAAATGCGCGGAACAAAGCATTCAAACAAACTGCTTGCAATAAATTTTGAAAAGAATGGCATAGTAATTTATCCTGAAGTTGAAGTATTCTGAGTTTAGGTTCATTATCTATAATAGCACAAAATAGGTCCTATGGGTGTTAGTCAGATGAGCATCAACATTTGTTATTGATGTTACTCACTTTTCAGGGCAAAACTTGCCAATATACAGCCGTTGTGCGGCGAAGTGATTAAATTCTGTGCGCTTGCAAAATGGCCAAAATTCTGGCATTTTAAATAGGATTACACCATAACGTAACCCTGCAAGTTTTGGTTGAGGGATATGTAACTGTTGTTTATAAGCCCATTGAGTTAGTTATATACCGTCAAATCTTTTCTAGCAAATCCGTGAGCTTATCCTGCCCTATTTTCAGCATTGTTGCTGATGCGGCTATCGTTCCGTCTATTTTGAATCTTTCAAGCGTTTCCTTGAATCCTTTGGCAAGTTTTTTGTCCAAGCCCTTTGTTTTTGTTCTTTGGCCATTTTTCACAACCCACAAAATTGGGCTGTTTTCCAGCAAAGCATAAAGGTCTGCAATGTCTTTTGTTCTTTTGAATGCATCGCTTCTGCCAGGAATTGATTTCAGCTTCATTTCAATCATTATTTTTGGCGACGGAACCATTACCTGAATGTCCTTGATTTTCACATGCTCTTTTTCTTTCTTGAAAACCTTTTTGAGCAAAGGCTCTGGCATGGAGTGCCCTATTTTGACTGGAGTGGCAATGTCAAAGTAAATGTATGAAAGATTGTAAATCGGGTGTTTTTTGCTTTCTTCCAGACCAAGCCCTTTTTCTGTTTCGCTGTGAAAGATTCTCAACCAGCGGAACGTTGAATGTGGATGAAAACCCATGTTTTTGAGTTTTTCCTCAATCGCCTTGGGCCTTATTTTTGCAGGGTCAAAGAAAATGTCAATGTCCCTTGAGCCCATGTGAACAATATCTTTGTTTTTGAGGGTGTAATGTACTGCCCAGCCGCCCATCAAGCCAACCTTGTCAATCTCATTATTTGCAAGGTTCTTGAAGAATGAATAAAGGAATTCGTCCGACTTTTCAATCATTAATTTTTCCATTTGAAAATCACAGCCTGTTGTTCAGCCATTCTTCCATTAAAAAGTTTGCCTGTTCTCCAGCCAAGCCGCCAAAACTCAAGAGATCGCTCAAGAGGATTGGTATTGGTACAACAGAATAGCCTTTCACTTTTGCAGCGTCTTTGAATAATGCTTCTTGTTCTGTTGGAATCAGGAATAGGTTTGCCTGGCTTTTTTGGGCTTTCAGGCAATTTTTTGAAAGCAGGTATTTGCCCCATTTTTCTTCCTCGCCTTTCATAATGTAAACGTGCACTTGGTCTGTTTTAACATAAGGCCGGTAAAGCTCGCTGCCGGCAAAAACAGTGAACGCATGCGACAGTTTTGATTCCTGAATCATTTTCAGGGTTTTGGAAAATTCAAAGGGGGAATGAAAATTAAGCGTTTTCAGGCTTTGTATTGGCCTTGCCAAAGAGACAAACCTAACCAAGTCAACAACTCTTGTAACACTGTATTCTGCTGTCTTTAGGTCTTTTCTCACAAAACCTTTTTCCTCTAGCTCTTTGACAAAACTAAATGTAGGCCTATACGACAATACAGCAGAACCTTTGTTCAGCTCTAAAACGCTCCACTTTTTTCCCTTATTTTTCAGCATCCACAAAAGTGAAGCCAAACGCTTTTCAGTTAATTCCAACATATTAAATGCTGTTAAACAACTAATATATAAATATAACGACTAATGCGTTTTTGACCGAAAAAATGCTTACACTTTGGAATTGTTGCCCAAAATCTGAAAGTGAGAATAATTGTGCGGATCAGTTCGCCCATCATCCATCACTTCTTGCGATCAGCATCATCGTCAGTTCATCATCTAGCACAGAATAGATAATGCAAAGAATTTAAAATAAGCAATTAATTACATCAAATATGACTGTGTGGGTTATTGGGGTGGTGCATGATGGTGACATCTATCATGCAATGTCAATGATAAGGTCAATTAAGATGGAAAACCCCACTGTTTTTATTGAAGCCAGGCCGCAGGATTTAGGTGGATTTTTCCCGTTTGAATGGTGGCGAGATTTAACATTAGAATTAGTCAAAAATGCCACTGCTATACCTTTAGAATCTAGGAGAAGGGGAGAGGTAAAATTCAATCTAGCTAGAGAGGTTTTACTGCCAACAGTACCTGGGGAAATAGCGTTAGTAAAAAAACATCCTCAAGAGATAGCAAGAGAAACATATTGGGCAGATAAGATTTCCAAGCATAAAGGTGACTGCATTGTAATTGTGGGTGAAAGGCATGCAGACAACCTCACAAAAATATTAAGGGACAATAAGCAAGAAGTGATTCTTGATAAGGGAAGGGAAATAAAAAGGACAACAAAAAGTTATGCATACAGGTTTGATAAAGGCGGAAAGGAATATGAGTTTGATGTTGAATTAATCCCTGAAGCACTAAGCGCTAGGGATTTGGCAAAAATACAAAGATATCTAAGGAGATTCAGGAAAGATAAAACAAAGGTAAGAATAACTAATCAAAATGCAAGAAAGTACACTAGAAGGTTTCTTCCGAGGAGAAGATAAATCTTTTTCAGCTCAAATCAAGCCACGCAATTAATAAAAATAATAACCCGATTAAAGCAACTGAAACCCCAATAACGCCTTTTAGCACCAAAAGGAAATCATCAAAGAAATAAAAGATGCCATAAAGCCCTGCAAGGAATAAAATAACTCCAAGTAAAGCCATTAACATTGCTTTTGTCTTACCCATACAACCACCACGTTAAAATTTGAGAATATAAGTTATGCTTTCTCCGCATAACTTATATTTAGAATAGAACTTTTCAATTAATCTTAAATTCAGAAGTCACAAGCAAATACTGTTTTTCTTTTGTTTGCATTTGCCCTTTCAATTGCCTTGTCCAATTTGCCCTGAACAACCTTATCCAAGCCGTCTAATGCTTCTTCAGCTGTCCTCATATCCTTTCCTGCCATATATTCCTTTACCTTTGATTTTACAACGAAATCTGCCATTTTAATACCTCCTTAAAACAAGTATTTGTTTATCTAAAAAGCCGTTTCTCCTATTTAAACCTTTTTGGTACGTTGGTTTTTGCATTTTATTAGCAAACACTTCCTTTGCTGAATCATTGCTTCAAAACAATTATATTACCACGGCCTTTCTTTATTTTTTTAACCAAGCCATGGGATTCTAGCTCCGCAATAATCAATGAAATCTTGGCTTCGCCCATGCTCGGAATCTTATCCCTTAATTCTCTTTGCGTTAAGCGATTGCCACTTTCTTTTATAACCTTCAAAACTTCTTTTGCTGAATCATCTAAGTGCAAATCTTCTGATTTTTCTGATTTTTTTTCATTCTCAGGCAGTTCAATTGTTTCAAAGTGAATTTCTGACTTCCCTTGTTCTGATTTTGAATCTGCTTTTAATTTTTTATTTTTATTCAAGTAATGGAAACCAAATGAAATGAAAATTATCAGAATCAAAAGCAGGATTGGGAATAAAATATCTTGGGAATTGGAAATAACAGGCTCGTCCAGAACATTTTCATCAATCTGGATTTCAATATCTGCATTTATCAGTTCATCCAAAGAATCAATTTCGCCCAAAGGCGGAAATAGCATTAAATCCAATTCAAACTCGCCATCAGAACTGATTGTAATGTTTTCATCAGCAGATAATTCTACCTTGCCTGATTTAACATAAAATGCGGTTATTGAATAACTGCCAAGAGGAATATCAAAAGAATAATAGCCATTAGTTGAAATTACCCTTTGGATTGGCTGGCTGTTTATCTCAACAAGAACCTTATCCAAAGGCTCTAAAGAAGACCAATCATATATATAGCCAAATATCTTTGCCCCGCTTGCAGCCGGGATTATTGTGCAAAGAATCAATAAAGCAAAAACAATTTTATTGAAGTTATTCATTCAAACCGTAATTATTATGGGCTTTTGGTTTAAAAAAAGTTGTTGTAAAGCTTTGTAAAGTATTTTAAGCAAAAATAATGGTTATTTTAACCAATTTTTATGCACAAGCAGAAAGTATCATTATAAACAAACTAAGACGCTATCTGTATGATGAAAAAAATGCGCAAGCAAAATTGCACGTAAAAATGGAGGTAAGAATATGAGAAAGATTTTCGCGTTATTGGCTTTGTTTTGCTTAGTGTTTGCCTTGGGGGCATATGCTGAAACAGATGCTGCCAATGCAGATGGGCCAAACAAGACAATAAAGGAATTGAATAAAGGATATGCTAAGGAAATAGTAAAGAATAAGATAGAAGCAATAAAAGACGTGGTTAAAACATTCAAGGATGCAAAAGAGAAATATCAGGAAAAGATGAAAGAATATAAGGAAAAGGTAAAAGAACAAAAGGGAGAACTGAAAAAAATCTCACAGGAAGCAAAGATTCAAAAAAGAACAATTGTAAAGGAAGCAGCAATGGCACATGCTAAGCTCTTGACAAGCTACTTGGAACAGGTAAAAGAAAAGGCACAATTGCCTGAGAACAAGGAAAAATTAGAAAAGTTAATTTCAGAGATAAACTCAAAGATATCATCCATGGCTGACAAAAACGTTGCTGACATAAATGTTTTGGATTTGGTATCAGATGTAAAAGACTTAAAGCAAATGACATTAAAGACAAAATTAGTAGCTAGGATTGCCGCATTAAGGGCAAATGTTGCAAAATTAACTGTCTGGCTGAATAAAGCAGAGATATCATATAACCGTGCAGAAAAATTGATTGCGACATTGGAAGCAAAAGGCAAGGACATGACAAAGGAAAAAATAGCGTTAGCGGATTACAAAGCAAGGGTTGATTCGGCAAAAGCCAAATTAGAGGCATTGAAGAATAAGACTCTTGAAATAAGCAATAAGGAAGATGTTACAAAGGAAGAGGTAATTCAGGCATATAATGAAGCGCATGATATGGTAAAGCAGATGCATGTTGACCTAAAGGAAGCATTCAAGATATTGAAGAATGCAATACATGAATACCTGAAAAGCCAAGCACAAGCAATAAATAATACTAATGATATAAATACAAGCACAGATATTCAATAAGGTGTGAAATATGAACAAAAAATCAATTGTATTATTTATTGGATTGGCAGTATTCCTGATATTAATAGGGTGTACCCAGCAACAGGCAAAGGATGAAAAAGATAGTGACAAATCTATTCAGGACAGTACATCACAGGCAAAAGATCAGGAAACACAAAATGCAGAAAAGGAACTGACTGATGAAACCCAGAATATTGACGATACCCTGGGAGAGATAGATACATCAGCAGATGATGATTTATTGAATTCAGAAACCGAGTTGGATTTAGACTTGGATGAAACTGATATTCAATAAATTCTTTTTTTATTTTTTATATTTCTTTATTATTAACAATAGCAAATATAACTAGGTTGAGTTTGGTGCACAGGCTTGGAAGTCTTTTTTTAGCTTGACTCTCGTAATTTTTTTGTTAGGCATGTTTTTTGTTTAATTTTTTGTGGTGCCTAACCATTTAAATCTTTTTTGGCTCATAATGTTCTTATGTTTGTTAGGAAGAAGAAGGTTAAAGGTAAGATTTATTTTTATGGAGTGCTTACTTTTAGGTTGCCTGGCAAGAAATTCAAGAAATTTACTATTTATTTAGGAAAGCAAAAACCGTCAGAGAAACAGTTGCATGAAAAAGAGCAGAAGTTGATTGATAGAATTTATTTGCAAAGGCTTGCTGGGTTTAAGTTGAAGTATTTGACGAAGGAAGAGGCTATTAAGGTTGATTTGGTTAAGGATTCTTTTTTGGAGAAATATGGCAAGCTTAATGCAAGGGAGAAGGATTTGTTTATTAGGGATCAAACAATTAATTTTGTTTACACTACTCTGAGGACTGAGAATGTTTTGGTTTCGCGAAAGGATGTTAGTACTGCTTATGATTTATTTGACGACGCGAGTAAGCGGGTTGTAAAAAGTGAGAATATTTTGATTTGTGCTAATATGATTAGTGGTTTGAATTTTGCTAAATCAAAACAAACTTTGACTAAGGATTTTGTTAAGAAGCTGCATGAAATTGTGATGTATGCTTTTGAGGAAAAGAAACCTGGTCAAATTCGCAGAGAGCAAGTTTACATAATGAGGGCTTTAAAAAGTCAATTGTTCTCTGAAGAAATTGGCTATCGTCCGCCAAAAGCAAGTGAAATAAATAAGGAGTTGTCAAAGTTTTTTAAATGGTTGGATGAGAATAGGAATGTTTATCCTTTGGAGTTGGCAGCATTGATTCACATTAAATTCTACAAAATCCATCCTTTTTATGACGGTAATAAAAGAACTGCTAGATTATTGTTTAATAAAATATTATTTGACAATGGTTATCCGATTTTGAATATATCTGAGAACACAACTGATTATTTCGAGGCATTAGTGGATTCAGTAGAAAAGAATAAAGAAAAAATGTTTGTAAAATATGTTTATGATTATTTTGTGAATAAATATTCAAAAATCAAGTTAGGCACCACATCAAAAAAATGAATAATGTGCCTAACAACTGATGATTGCCTGAAGCAGAAGAAATTCCACGCATAACAGTCTTACTAAACAATTCGGTTGGTGATTTTATGAAAAGAATTTTTTATTTAAAAATACAAATCTCTTTTCCCTTTTTCAAGCAGCTTCAGTTTTTTTCTTGTGGCTGTTCTTATTTTTAAATTAGGGATATTCCCTATTTCTTTTTTTATCTTTTCATCTCCGGATTTTCTGGTTTTTGCGTTGCCATAATCAAGGAGATATTCCTTAAAAGTAAGGATTGCATTTGGCAGGCAGAAATTCTGGATGTTTCCGGGCTTAGCTAAATCCATGAAATCCTTGCCTGTCCTTCCTAATCTATAACAGGCAGTGCAGAAACTCGGCAGATAGCCTAATCTGCATAAATCATTCACTGTTTCAGATAAACTTCTTGGATCGTGCAAGGTAAATTGGGCCTCTTCTTTTTTATTTTGTTGTTTTCTTTTGTATCCGCCGGGTGTAGCCCTTGAACCAGCACTTATTTGTGAAATGCCAAGGGAGAAAACCTCATTTCTAAATTCTGATTTTTCCCTTGTGGTCAGGATGATGCCAGTGTATGGAAA
>JBBSVU010000018.1:0-3404 GCA_038046645.1 archaeon | reverse complement strand
ATGGAACAGCCAGCCTCAAAATTGCAACCAATTTTTTGAATTCATCATCTGAAACAGCATATTCTGGATTTTTTGAAAGCTGGGCATTTAATGCCTGCTCAATTCTAGGCACTGAAATTGTATGCGGCCCGACTTTAAATTTTTTCTCAAGATGCTGTGCATGCTGCAACAGGGCAAGCACCTCAAACCTATAATCATACAATCCAAATAGAACGCCCAAGCCAATATCATCAATGCCAGCAAGCTGTGCCCTGTCCATAACATATAGCCTAGTTTCATAGTCTGATTTTGGGCCATCTGAAGGATGAACCTTTTTATAAGTTTCATAATGGTAGGTTTCCTGAAACAATTGATAGGTGCCGATGCCTGCTTTTTTCAATCTTTTTAATTCAGCAACAGGCATTGCAGGGGCATTTACATTTACCCTTCTTATCTCGCTGCCTTTATATTTTACAGAATAAACTGCTTGAATTGCCTTTTCCAAATAATTAATGTCAGTAAGAGGGCTTTCACCAACCACAAGCAGCAAACGTTTTTGCCCTTGCTTTATCAATTCAGTTACTTCCTGCCTTATTTCATCCATTGAAAGAACCTTGCGGTGCAATAAAGCATTGTCTTTCCTAAATCCGCAATAAAGGCAGTTGTTTATGCAGCAATTCCCAAGGTAAAGTGGTGCAAATAAAACCAAGCGTGAGCCATAAATTGATTCTTTAATCTCGCGTGCTGTTTTGAATAATAGATTAAGCTCTTTTTTGTTTTTATTCTGGTCAAGATTAAGCAATAATGCTGTTTCATCAAGGCTTAAGCCCTTGAGCTTCTTTGCCTTTTCAAGGATTTTAAGAAATTTACCTTTGTTAAATTTCTCTTCGGCAAGCAATTTGCTTATTTTTTCCTCATTAATGAAATACATTTTTATCACGCTTGAATATTCACCAATCTGCTGAAAATCCCCAAGGCTTTAAGACACGGTTCAGGGTTTCTTTGCCCTCAAGATAGGATAGCAATAAACCATAGTTAGTAACAGGAATGTTAAGGTTCATCAAATCTGAGAATCTTGAATTTATTTTCTGGGAATCAACCATGCAGCCGCCGCAATGAATTAAGAGCTTGTATTTTTTCAGTTCTGCTGCTTGCGGGAATTCCCTGCCAAAATTGAAATCAAAATTCAGATTTTTTAAATTTAATTTTTGCTTAATTCTCATAGGTATCTGCTTTGTGCCGATATCATCGCATTTACGGTCATGGTTGCAGGCTTCTGCAACCAGGATTGAATCATTTTCTTTTAAAGCATCAAGTGCTTTCAGCCCTTCAACCAGCCTATGAAGGTTGCCATTGCTCTGGTAATTAATCATAATAATTGAGAATGTTGTAATGGGAATTTCCTTTGGAGTCCATCTTGAAACAATATCAATCGCCTGCGAATCTGTGACAAGCAATTGCAGTTTGTTATTCCTGTTAAGCTCATTCAAAAAAGCAAGATATTTTTTGTGCTCTTCTTCCTGAATCTCCTTGATTGGACTTCTTGCTTTGGTCAAATCCATCCTGAAGCCAGCAAACGGAATAAATCTTCTCAACAGATAATCAAGGACTGCATTCTGCGGCCTTAACAAACGGCCTTCAGGGGTTTCTTCATCCACAGGAATATTCATTGCAACAAAGCCAGAAGAATCCAAAAAAGGCAGAAGCTCTGTTTTTCTGGCAGAATTCACAAAATTGTTTTTTATAAATTCGAGCAGTTTTTTATTGGCATCTTTTTCAAGGGCATCCAAAGCCAAAAATTTGGAATCTGGTGCATGATAAATATTTTTGCTGCACTCGTCAACCAAATTTTTTTCACTAATGCTAGATTCTTTTAATTTACCCTGAAAAATATTGTAAATAAAAAGCACTTGCTTGCCATACTGCCTTGCAAGAGCCATTACCTCATTTTCAATATGAAACTCATTTTTTTTCAATAATTCAACTGGGTCGATTATAAGCAGGATTAAATCAGATTCCTTCAGCGCATTCAATGCCTTCAATTTTTTCTTTTCACCCAAAGCAGAAAATTCATTCAAGCCTGCGGTGTCAAAAATTTTTACAGGGCCGAAACCATGGATTTCCAAGATTGCCTGCTTGACATCAGTTGTTGTGCCAGGGGCAGAATCAACAATTGATGTTTGCTGAGCAGTCAATAAATTCATTATGGTGCTTTTGCCTGCGTTCATCTTCCCAAAAATGCCAATATTTATGCGGTCAACCAGGATATTTGAATCAATCATTTAGCATCACACTTTGTTTCTGCTTGTTTCTGCTGAAAAAATGAAGCGGGTCTCCCCAATCTGACAATGCAACCTCTTTGCCTGTGCTTTTTATTCTTGCAGCCAGGCAATCAGTACAATCAACAGCATCCTCGTCTATGCAAGGCTTATTGTCATAAAGCAAATAATCTGAACGGTATTTTCTCGGCGTAATTATTGGCATCACAACATTTGCTCCGTACTGCAGGCCAAGCTCGCGGCCAAATGGATTTAATGACTGCAATGCTGTTGTGCTTGAAATATTCACATCTTTCAGGAAAATCCTGCAGGCAGCAATCATATTCAAGGATAATTGAAAAATATCCGCTTTCTTTTTATTCCATTCTCCAAAATATTCTTTTCCGATAGGGGTATCCTTGTGAATAATATATGGACCCATTCCAACCATATCAATATCCTTTTCCTTAAAAAATAAAATGTCATTTGCCAAATCATCAACTGTTTGATTAGGCAGCCCTATCATTATGCCTGTCCCAATTTGATAACCTATTTCTTTCAAAGCATCAAGGCATTTCTCCCTTTTCTTGAATGAATGATTTTTCGGGTGGATTTTTTTGTAAAGCTTTTGGTTAGTAGTTTCAATCCTCAGGAGATAACGGTGTGCCCCAGCATCAAATAATTCCTCATAAATTCTTTTTTTCTGCTCGCCGATTGAAGTAACAACCGCTAATCCCATTCCTTTTGAATCTTTCATCTTAGACTGTTTTTTTATCTCGGCAATTGTTTTTATTACAAAATCAATGAAATTTTTATTCTGCAATTCCCCACTCTGGAGAACAACAGAACCATATCCCTGCTGAAAAGCCCATAATGCCTGCTCAACAATTTCTTTTTGTTGCATCAGATAACGCTGAAACTGTTTGTTTGACTTTCGTATGCCGCAGTAATAGCAGTCCTTTTCACAAACATTTGAGAATTCAATCACTCCGCGGAGATAAACCTTGTTGCCAAAAAGGTTCTCGGTAATTTTTGCGGATTCTTGTTTTAATCTGCTTAATTCATCAGCAGATTTTGCCGAGATAATTGATTTCAAAAAATCAAATTGATCAATTTTGCCATTAGGTTGTTCTGCATTTGACGAAGTAATGTTAGTTAATTGCATAT
>JBBSVU010000017.1:0-52038 GCA_038046645.1 archaeon | reverse complement strand
CGTTCGGGGCACAATTTTCTGTTTCCAGAAACCTTTTTATCCTTCAACGACATTATTTAACTAAATATGCCAATTTTCAATTCAAAATTCAAGGAAATATTTTCAGCGCAATTAATCTCAATTTTCGGCGGCTTGATTGCAGGGACAATCCTGGCAATTTATACTGATAAAATTCTTCTTATTCCGGGCATGTTAATCTTATTGCCGGGTTTCTTAGAAATGCGTGGAAATATTTCTGGCACATTAGCATCAAGAATTACTTCGGGATTATTCCTGAAAGTAATTGACCAAAATAAAATAAATACAAGAATAATTAGGCAAAATATCTGGGCTTCCTTTTTACTGGCAATTTTTATTTCTCTTGTTTTAGGGATAGTTGCTTTTGGATTTAATTATTTTGCAATGGGAATTTTTCTGCCAAAAATAATTTGGATACCGGTCATTGCGGGGATAATTGCAAATGCAATTGAAATTCCATTGACAATCTTCAGCACATTTTATTTTTTCAGAAAAGGGCATGATCCAGATAATATAATGGGGCCTTTTGTTACATCAACCGGGGATGTTACTAGTGTTTTGGCATTACTAATAGCGTTGGTGTTAATATGACTCATACCATAAAGCAGGAACATCTTGAGCAGATTCAAAAAATAAAGAGATATAAACACCATCCCTTATTGCATCAAATTCACAAAGAACATAAAATTTCGAGAAAAACGCTTTTCTATGTAAAAGAATATGGACCGCATTCAAATGCAACAAAAACCATAATTAAAGAAAGCATAAAGATACTGGTTTTTGCATCAATCATAAGTTCTTTTGGGGGTTTTGCAATTGAAAACATAAAAACTGTTTTTGTTTCAATCATTCCCCTGGTGATTTTACTTCCAACATTAAATGACATGATTGGTGACTATGGGACAATCATATCCTCAAGGTTTTCAACAATGCTGCATGAAGGAAAGGTTGGCAAAAATCCGTGGAAAGACAAGGATGTGCAAGAGTTATTTGTCCAAATTATTGCCGTAGCAATAACAATGGCCATCCTGAGTGCAGGTGCAGCGTTAATAATTTCAAATTTTTCAAATTATGCCACAAGCATGCAAATTGCCATAAAAATTCTAGCCATAACTCTGCTGGATGTCGTGCTGCTCGTATGCATTTTATTCATTGTTGCAATCATTGCCGGAATGTATTTTTACAAGAAGGGAGAAGACCCCAATAATTTTTTGATTCCAATTGCCACATCGGTTGCAGATTTTGGGAATATGGTAATTCTTTTGCTGCTGATAAGAATATTCTTCTGAACACGGGCAAAATTGGGTTTTATCCAAAATTCCAAAAAGATTTTTACATAAAAAGTAATTGGTTTTTAAATACATCAGGAATAATATAGTAAAGCAAAAAAAATTCGAGAAAATTCAAATTTCAAAGGGCAGTTTTTCTTTTTTAGGGGTGATAACTAAATGTCCTTACAGGATACAATGCAGATGGAGATGCTGCAAAGGCAAATGAAAAGATTGAATGAAACATCTGAGAAAGAAATTCAGTTGTTGGTAGACATAAAACAATTATTAGAGAAGAAGTAAAACAATTAAAGACTTCTTCCTAATACTATTTCTTTTATATCTTATAAAAGCAGGTTAAATCTTCAGCAAAATGCCTTTTTGGGCTAAATTATCCATATTTAACTTTATAACGTGAAAAAGAAACATTTAAATAGAACCTTGTGCAGTATTATAATATGAAGATGACAAAAATTTTATTGGTTTTGATGTCTTTTGTTTTTTTAAGTTTGAATGCGACAGCATACAGTTTCGTTGTCAGTACTGGCGGATGGAGCCCAAGCCCTGGAAACGATATATACTATGCTGATTATTTGACAGTAGGGTATAATTCAAGCTCATACGCATATACCGGAAGCCCTTACATGTATCCAACATTGCCAGCATATGGTTATGGCGGATATTACCCAACATATTACGGGGCAAATTACTACACTTATGGGGGATTTGCAGGGATTGCAACACCATATTATTACGGAAGGCCAATAATTGAGCCTTATATGTATCAATACTATGTTTACACACCAGCACCAATGTACTGCACATCATACTGGTGCTTCTCTTAACCACTTTTTCTTTTTTATTTTTAATTTCTAATTCTTTTTTATTTTATTAATCAAAAATCAAAAGCGCACGCAATTGATTTAAAAATACAATTGCATTCTATTAAGTAATATTTTTTGGTGATTTAATGAGTACAAGGGCAAAAGACAGTTCAAGATTTAAAAAAACCAAGGCCCAACAGAGATGGAAATGGCACAAGAAAAAAATGCGCAGAAAAAAAAGAAAGAAGAAACATCTCAAGGAGAGGGCGAAGTGAATAGGAAATCATTAAAATTGGTTTCCGCAAAAAAATAAAGAAAAATTTTCATTTTGGGCTTCCACAGGGTGTCGAACATCTATAAATATATATTTTCAAATCATTAAATTATTCAGTTATTGCTACTTATTCGACACCCTGTCCTGAAAAAGTGGAATGCCCAAAAATTATTCTATTTTTTAAAATATAAATTTAGAAAATCCAGATTTATTGGATTTTTGTTCAAATTTCTCAAACAAATGTCAGATGCTTGAATTTTAAAGAATCGGGCAAAGGTTTTTAAATACCCCTATAAGGTAATATATAGGAATAATAAAGTATTCTAAATGCATTAGTATTCAATCGTTGAGGGGATTTCAATTAATTGTTGAAATCTGGAATTCCGCTTTTAGGAATATCAACTCACACAAATATCATAACCTTTTCATAAAAAGGTTATTCTGAATATCAACGACACTGTTAACAAAAATGCATTTTGTTTTCATATTTATCTGTAATAGATAAAACCGTGCGTTGTTTTCACGCAGGGTCAATGTGCATATCGCACATTGGAAAAGATGAGCATTCAAGAATTTTTGAATGTGATATTGGTTTAAGGTATAGGAAACCTGTACAGCCCATTCAATGTGTTGCACATAAATCAAATTTATTTGAGATGTGTGTAATATATTGGCAAATAAACAAACGTCAATTTTATTGACTTGCAAATTTCATTCCCATCATTTGATTTGAAATTTGCATACATCATTTTGAAACCATAAAAATAAACGGCGGAAATAGAAATATTTTTGTTTATTTTTATTTTCAATGTGATGAAGTGTCCATTAAGTTAAAATATAATTCCAGCTGATCCTGCTGGCGGGCACTGCTATTAGGATTCGAATAAGACATGCAAGTCTGAGAGTCTAGCTATGATGACTCTGGCGAACGGCTCAGCAACGCGTGGATAACCTACCCTTTAGAGGGATTAATCCCGGGAAACTGGGGCTAATATCCCATAGATAAGAGCTACTGGAATGTGTTCTTATTGAAAGAATTTGGTTCATGCACCAATTTTACTAAAGGATGGGTCTGCGTCGGACTAGGCAGTTGGTGAGGTAACTGCTCACCAAACCTAAGATCCGTACGGGCTTTGAGAGAAGTGGCCCGGAGAAGGGAACTGAGATAAGGTCCCTAGCTCTACGGAGTGCAGCAGTCGCGAAAACTTTACAATGCACGAAAGTGTGATAGGGGAATCCTAAGTGCTAGCTATGCTAGCTTTTGTTAAGCTCAAAAGGCTTGACGAATAAGTGGGGGGTAAGATACGTGCCAGCCGCCGCGGTAAAACGTACTCCACAAGTGGTGCTCTCTTATATTGGGCCTAAAACGTTTGTAGCCTGTTTGTTGTGTCCTTGGTGAAATCTGCTAGCTTAACTAGTTGAATTGCTAAGGAAACTAACTAACTCGAGATCGGAAGAGGTTGAAGGAATTTCAAGGGTAACGGTGAAATGTTATGATCCTTGAAGGACCACCAGTAGCGAAGGCGTTCAACCAGTACGAGTCTGACGGTGAGAAACGAAAGCTGGGGGAGCGACCCGGATTAGATACCCGGTTAGTCCCAGCCGTAAACGATGTAGACTTAGTGTCTCAATACAGAAATGTATTGAGGTGCTGAAGCGAAGGCATTAAGTCTACTGCCTGGGGAGTAAACTCGCAAGAGCGAAACTTAATGGAATTGGCGGGGGTGCACTACAAGGGGTGGATGCTGCGGTTCAATTGGACTCAACGCCAGACAGCTCACCAAAGCCGACAGCAGTATGATGGTCAGTCTAAAGGGCTTACCTGACACGCTGAGAGGTGTTGTATGGTCATCGTCAGCTCGTATTGTGAAACGTCCTGTTAACTCAGGTAACGAGCGAGACCCATGTTATTAGTTGCCAATTTTCAGATTAATGGAAAAGCACTCTAATAAGACAGCTTGCGTAAGCAAGAGGAAGGAATGGGCGACGGTAGATCTGTATGGCCCGAATGCTTTGGGCTACACGCGGCATACAATGGCTAAACCAAAGGGTTTCGACCCCGAAAGGGTGAGGTAATCCCATAAATTTAGTCTCAGTTCGGATTGAGGGCTGCAACTCGCCCTCATGAATGCCTGGAATCCCCAGTAATCGTGCGTCATTATCACACGGTGAATACGTCCCTGCGCCTTGCACACACTGCCCATCAAGCCAGCTGAGTGAAGCTTTGATGAGTTGCTTTCTTTGAAAGCAACGATTCTAGGTTTTGCAAAGGGGGCTAAGTTGTAACAAGGTGTCCGTAGGGGAACCTGCGGACGGATCACCTCCTTTATTTAAAATGTGTTGTACAGGCCTATAATTCCTTAAACCAAAAATATCTCTAATAATATTTTTATCCTTTTGATAAAAATTTTATCAGAGAGTTAGGACCCAAAAAGAAAATTTTTTTGAAAAATGAAATGTTAAAAAATTATTTTCTAGGGTTCTAAAAAATATTTAAAAATATTTGATTCAAAGAATCATTTATTTGAAAAAACCCGAAGAGGTCATTGGGCCCATAGCTCAGTTGGTAGAGCGCTGCCTTTGCAAATCAACTTTTTTTCTTTTAGAAAAAGAAAAAAAGTTAGATGTCTCAAAAAAAGAAAAATTTTGAAATATTTCAAAAATAAAATGATCGAGATATTTAAAAAATTCGAATCAGGCAGAGGCCACGGGTTCGAGACCCGTTGGGTCCATGACCGAACTTTCTTTTAGAAAAAGAAAGTTTAGGTATATCAAAGAAAACTAAATTTGTTTTATTTAGTTTTTTGCAAAAAATATTTGGTGAATTGTTCATCAAATAATTTAAAAAATCATTTATGCTTAAGATTCCATTTGGAATTTTATGAATTCATTGGAAATTGTTTTCAATGATAAACTGAGGTTAATATTTTATTATGTTAACCGTTGAGGTTGTACATAGGAGATTAGTCACAAAATTTTGTTTACTAAATATAATATCGCAAGATATTATGGTTAGGTAAACTGAGTCCGTGACTTAACGCAAAGCGAGTAAGTATTATTATTAGCATGGTAAGCTAACTAGAGGATGACTAGGCTCAAGAGTCGATAATGGGCGTGGCAAGCTGCGATAAGTCTTGGTTAGTCGCATGCAGACGTTGAACCAAGAATGCCCTTATTTCCGCAAGGAATGACAATGCAGTAAATTGAAGCATCTTAGTAACTGCAAGAAAAGGAATCAATTGAGATGCCGTTATTATCAGCGAGAGAAAACGGTATGTGGACAAACCGAATGCCTTACAGTAATGTAAGGTAGATGTGGGCTGGATTGGGTACATCCTAACAGAATAAGTCGAAGTTCCCTGGAAAGGGATGCCATAGACGGTGAAAGCCCGGTAGATATTTTTCTGAAGGATGAGTCCTAATTTCAAGAGTAATGTGCCCTTGATACGGCGCATGAACACTGGGGATTTAACCTCAAATTCTAAACACTACTTGAGACCGATAGCGAACTAGTACTGTGAAGGAAGGTTGAAAAGTACCCTTAACAGGGGTTGAAAAGCGTCTGAAACTAGTTAGCGATAGGCAGGTACAGCTTGAAAGAGAAAGGTTTCTGAAGTGAAAATTTGTAAAGATTTTTACGAGGAGACTGTATCAGAGTTGTATCGTTCGTCTTGAACCACGAGCAAGGGAGTTTATTGTTGTGGCAAGGTTAATTCTGTAAAGGAAGAAGCCAAAGCGAAAGCAAATTCCTGCAACTTCGCAAGAAGTGAGAGGAAGGGTGTTAAAGCGCCTTTAGTCACAGCGATAAGACCTGAAACCAGGTGATCTACTTCAGAACAAGGTGAAATGCTGCATCTGCAGCATGGAGGCCTGAACACGAACTAGTCTATCTGTCGTGATGATTTTGGAGTAGGCGTAATAGGCGATTCGAACCTGGCAATAGCGGGTTCCTTCCGAAATAGCCCATAGGCGAGCCTGACTGGAGATAGGTAAAAGCGTAGAGATACTGATTAGAAAGTATTGGTCCGAAAGGTCCGGCTTTCTTGTCAAACTCCGAAGTTTTTATCATCGTTGAAGGTTGGAGTAGCGGTTGGGGGGTAAGCCCCTAACCGGAGAGGGGAACAAACCAGACTTAGGTTAAGGCCCACAAATGCTGATTAAGTGCAAATAGAAAAGAGTTCATATCCTAAAACAGTAGGGAGGTTGGCTTAGAAGCAGCTATCCTTCAAAGAGTGCGTAACAGCTCACCTACCTAGGATAAGAGCCTTGAAAATAATCTGGGCTAAAATCAGCTGCCGACACCTAGGAAAATCTCTTAACGAGATTATTTTGTAGGAAGGTAATCTGGTAGAGTAGAAGCATGATTGTAAGATCTTGTGGATCTGTCAGATGTATGGATCCTTGTGCTAGTAGTAACGATAGAGAGGTGAGAATCCTCTCCCCCGCAAGAGCAAGGGTTCCTTAGCGCTAATGGTTAGCTAAGGGTTAGTCGATCCTAATCCCAGTCTTCAAACAACTGGGAGAAAGGGAAACAGGTTCATATTCCTGTACTATACAACTACGTTTTCGGTAACGATAGTATGTATTCCGACATTTCAAGTTAGGTTGAGTTCTCTTGTCTGAGAATCTAAGCAAAGTAAATCCCTGGAGAATCGTAATGATGAGAAAGGGATTAAAATTGAAAAGGCAGCAATGTTCAACCAATACTAGGAATCCATGAAAAAGGATACATAAAGAATGTTGTGTAATCGTACCTAGATCTGGAATAGGTGCTCTGGCTTAGAAGGCTAAGGGGTAACGGCGTAATAGAGTTGAGGGAATTCGGCAAATTAGCCCTGTGACTTCGGTAGAAGGGGTGCCTGCTTCGTAGGAAGCAGGTTGCAATCACTAGGGGGGTCCAACTGTTTATTAAAAACGTAGGTCTCTGCCAGTCTGCAAAGATGTGTATAGAGGCCGATCTCTGCTCACTGCCAGTACGTGAAAATCCTTTTCAAGGGATATAAGCGCTGGTGAAGAGCGGGCCTAACTCTGAGGCTCTCACGGTAGCGTAATACCTTGCCGGTTTAATGCCGGCTTGCACCAATGAGATAATGAGATCCCCACTGTCCCCAACTTTCAGCCGATGAACTCGCCGCGCGGTGAAAACGCCGCGGACTCCAAGCGGGAAGAGAAGACCCCACAGAGGTTTACCATAGCCTAATGTTGTGATATGATTTTGAAAGTGCAGCGTAGATGGGAGCCACAGAAATGGTCTCGCTAGGGATCATGGAGGCAAAAGTGAAACACCATCCTTTGAAAATTATATTGCTTACTCGGAAGAGGACACCATTAGGTGGATGGTTGGACTGGGACGGTACACCCCTGAAATAGTATCAGGGGTATCCAAAGGTCTGCTCAGTCGAGTCAGAAATTCGACGTAGAATACAAGAGTAAAAGCAGGCTTAACTGCATCTTACACAACGAGGGATGCAGGTTCGAAAGAAAGGTCTAGAGAACGGTAGTGTGTCTATTAAAGGGACCCTACTCTGATAGTGAACTTACCTTGGGGGTAATGGACTAGTCGCGGGTGAGAGTTCACATCGACCCCGCGGTTTGGGACTTCGCCGTCGTCTCATGGCATCCTGGCTGTGCATAAGCAGCCAAGGGTGGAGGTGTTAACTCATTAAAGCCGTACGTTAGTTGGGTTGAGAACGGTGCGAGCCAGTTTGGATACTATCTGCTTGGAGTGTAGATTGCCTGAAGAGAAGAACCCCCTAGTACGAGAGGAACAGGGGATCGTAGCCTATAGTTTACCAGTTGTCTGACAAGGCACTGCTGGGTAGCCACGCTATAATGGATAAAAGCTGAAAGCATCTAAGCATGAAGCCATCCCTAAAAATAGGCAATCATTCCTGTAGCAAATGTCTTGGACAATTTGCGTAGGGACAAGGGCAACAGTAGAAGACTGTTTTGATAGGTCAAGGGTGTAAGCTGCAAGCTTCGGCGAGCAGTTCAGCCTATTGATACTAAAAGCCCGAGTTGCATTAATAATACTTCAAATAATGCATTAAGTCATTGACTCAGGCCTAGAAACTAAATAGGGAACAAAGACTAATCTCCTGTGTATAACTTTAATTTCTATTTTTTTAATCAAGAAAAAAACTAATTCTAATTTTTAAATTATTTAAAAAGATAAGATTTAATTTTAATTAATTTTTTGATTTTATTTTTTGCTGCCATGGCTAGGTTTTTAACAATCACCATGCCAACCCTTTAGCAAATAAATTGCTGGTAGAAATTAATTTAAATTTAATTTTATGAAAAAGCAACTTATGAATTGCTTTTAAATCAACCAAAATCCAATTGTGTTAACTCAAATATCTTTAAAAATCAATTCTGCTATTAATCAAATAATATGAAGAAGATAGGCATTGCTGATACAATGTTTGCACGCGCGGATATGGGAAAATTGGCAGAAAAGACAATAAAAGAAAGCACTTTCCCTGTGCAAATTGAGCGTTATACTGTCCCTGGAGTGAAAGATTTGCCAGTGGCATGCAAAAAACTGCTTGAAGAAAAAAATTGTGATATTGCCATAGCATTAGGAATGCCTGGGAAAATGCAGATCGACAAGCAATGCGCACATGAAGCCTCTTTGGGAATAATTCAAGCGCAATTGCTCACAAATAAGCACATAATTGAAGTGTTTGTGCATGAGGATGAAGGTAAAGATGATCGAGAATTAGCGGAAATCATGCGAAATAGGACAGTAAAGCATTCAATGAATGCCTTGCAGTTATTGTTCAGGCCTGAAGAATTAAGGAAAAAAGCAGGCACAGGGCAAAGGCAAGGCAAGGAAAATGCCAAGGCGTTTGAATTATAAATATTTAATGTTCAATATATAATAATTGGAGGGTTATTATGGTAGCAATTGGAATTGTGGTGGCAAAATATAACCATGATATTACAAATATCATGGTTCAGAAAGCTAAGGACCATGCTGAATTTTTAGGGGTGAAAGTTGAGAAGGTTTATGAAGTTCCAGGAACCTTTGATATTCCTTATGCAACAAAAAAACTTCTTGAAGACAAGAAAATTGATGCAGTTGTTACATTGGGAGCGGTAATTGAAGGCGAGACAGACCATGATAACATTGTTGCATTGACTGCAGCAAGGGAAATTATGGATCTTTCAATGAAATATAATAAGCCTGTGACAAACGGAATCTCAGGCCCAAAAATGACTAGGGCACAAGCAGTAACAAGGGCAGAAGGATATGCAAAAAGGGCTGTTGAAGCTGCGGTAAAACTGACAAAATTAAAATAAGTTGCAGTTAAAAGCAACAGCAAAAGTGAAATAAATTTCTTTCTTGGGAAAAATGTCGAACGATTTAGTTGTTAAATTAGCAAAAGACCTTGTTTCCATAAGATCAGACACCCCAAATAATTTTGAAGGAAATGTTGGGGAATACATTTTCAACTACTTGAAAGATATTGGCATAAAATCAGAAAAGCAGATTTTTGACAAGGAAAAGAATAGGTTTAACGTAATTGTTTGTGAAAGCCAGAATGCTTCTTTGCTGGTTAACGGGCATATGGATACTGTGCCTGCGGGGCAAGGCTGGAAATATAACCAATTTGGGGAAATTGTTGATGGAAAAGTATATGGCCGAGGCTCATCTGATACAAAAGGCAACATTGCCTGCGTACTTGCTGCAATGAAAGAACATTTCAATGAAAATATTGCCTATGTATTCAATGTTGAAGAAGAAAACTCTTTAGAAGGAATAAAGAAGGTAATGGAATTGAGGGAAAGCAGATTTAAGAATGTAAAATACTCAATTTCACTTGAACCTACAAATGGAAAGATAATGATTGGTAACAAGGGACAGTATACTTTAGAGGTTATTGCTGAGGGAAAGGCTGCACATGCAAGCGTTCCTGAAAAAGGGGAAAATGCTATTTATAGATTAGCAAAAATTGTTGGGAAATTAGAAAAATATAATAAAGAACTAAGTAAGAGAAAATATGATTTATTTGGAAAAGCCTCTACAAATGTTGGGATAATTCAGGGAGGAAATGCAGTAAATTCTGTTCCTGATTTTGCAAGAATTGAGGTTGACAGAAGGGTTCTTCCAAACGAAAATCCTAAAGAAGTTGAGAAAGAATTTAGGGCTTTAACTGCACCATTCAAAACTAATTTCATTAAAAGGACTGAAGCCTGCGAAACCGAAAAAAATGCTAAAATTGTAAAAGAGATGCAAGCTATTCTGCAAAAATTAAATATGGATCCTGCTTTGGAAGGGTTTAGGGCAACGTCAGAATGCTCTGAAATAAGTTTGCGTGGAATCCAAGGGATAATTTTCGGGACAGGAGAATTATCGCAAGCGCATGTAGCAAACGAATACATTACACTGAAAGAGTTGGAACAAGGAAGAAAAGTTTTCTCAGAATTGTTCAGAAAATGGAAGGATTAAAATGTTTGATCCAGCTAAATTAATTATTAGGCAATTAGGTAAAAAAGAAAAATATTTTGAAGATTTTACAAAACTCAGGTGGGAAGTTTTCAGGAAACCGCATGGGCTTGGATTAGGCAGCGAGGTATGTAATGGCGAGGAAAATGCACAATATGTTGGTGCTTTTTATGATTCAAAGCTTATTGGCGGAGCCTTTATAATCCCAAGAGGAAATGATTTCTGCCAGTTGCATCAGTTTGTATTAGCTGATGAATTCAGAAAAAAAGGCATAGGAAAACTGCTGCTTGAAGAGATTGAGAAATTAGCTGCAAAGGATAATTTCAGCAAAATCTATGGGCATGCCAGAGTATATATGAAACAATATTATTTAGGTTTAGGTTGGAAGGAAATCAAGGAGAATATACCTGAAACTATTTCCACAAAATGTGCGCCTGGAATCCCGCATTTTTTCATGGTGAAAGAGCTAAAAAATGAATGATTCTAATTTTCACATAAAATGATTTAGAATGTGCGGCATTACTGGATTATTTGGGATAAATGATAAGGCAGTAATCAGCAAAATGAATGATTCAATTAAGCACAGAGGGCCTGATGATTATGGTTATTTCTTTGGTGAAAATATTTCTTTGGGCAGCAGGAGATTATCTGTAATAGATTTGAAAACCGGCAAGCAGCCAATCTTCAATGAGAACAACAGCATCGTAATTGTATTCAACGGAGAAATATATAATTTTAAGGCATTAAGAGAAATGCTAAAGGGGCATGAATTCCGCACGAAAACAGATACTGAGGCAATAGTCCATCTTTATGAAGAATTTGGCTTGGATTTTGTAACCTATCTTGAAGGCATGTTTGCTTTCGCAATTTATGATATCCCAAAAAAGAAGTTGATTTTGGCAAGGGATTATGTCGGAGAAAAGCCATTATTCTATTGCCAAACAAAAGAAACATTGCTTTTTGCCTCTGAGATGAAAGCTTTGTTTGCTTCTGGTCTTATTAAAGCAGAATTTGATGAGCAGGCAATAAAGGAAAACTTTATTTTTGATAAATATATTTTAGATGACAGAACTTTTTTCAAAGGGATAAAATCATTGCTGCCGGGCACAATGTTAATTACGGATTCAACAGGCAAGCTATCCTTTAAGCAATTCATAAAAAAGGATTATTCAATAACTGAAAGAAACGAAAATCACATCAAGGAAAAATTACGTTCCTTGATGTCTGAAAGTGTTGACTCTATGCTGATAAGTGATGTTACACTTGGAACCCAGCTTTCCGGAGGCATAGATTCAAGCATTATTGCTGCGTTGCACAGGCAAATACTTGGGAAGGATGCAGAAATACACACATTTACTGCTATTGATACAATTGAATCTGAAGAAAGCAGGATGGCTAAGCTAGTAGCGAATGAAATAAACAGCATTCACCACGAATTTGAATTTGGAGCCGAAGACATAGTAAAAGAGCTGCCTTCATTTGTTTACCATCTGGAAGATATAAGATATGGCATTGTTTACCCATATTTTTTGAATAAAGGCACAAAAAAATATGCTACTGTAGCATTGTCAGGGCAAGGAGCTGATGAACTCTTTTGTGGCTATGAAATATTCCAAAAAATTGAAGAATATAAAAAACAGCTGCTTGAAAAAGTGAAGATTGCACAGGTTGATGACCCTGAAAGATATTTGGAAATGATTAATTCCATAAAGAAAGAAGTCGATCTTCTGCAATTTGAGCAGACACGAGGGCAGCTGAGCAATTTCCAGCTGGCATTTGTTGACCGCTTATCAATGGCTTTTGGGGTTGAGGTAAGGGTTCCTTTTATGCACAGGAAAATTGTGGATTATGCAAATAAGATAGACCCTGCATTGAAAATCAGGAATGGTGAAGAGAAATATATGCTTAGAAAGGCGTTTTCTGGTCTGGGTTTGCCAAAAGCAATTATTTCAAGAAAGAAAGTAGCTGCGGGATTGGCAAACACCAGCCCAAAATCAATGCCTGAATTTGAAAGTTATTGTGAAAAATTGGTAAAAGGCAGCAAGCAGGGAAAATATGACATATATTTCAAAAACAACCCAGCAAAAAAAGTCTGCTTTGATTTATTAAAAGAAATATTTGTTGAGAGAAATGCTGTCAAACCAGTTAATTTCTCTTTAACTGAATTGTATTAGATTAATAATTTGAAATATTTAGCAAATTTAGGGATTTAGCGCATTGCTAGAAAGCAATAATATTATTTTCAAATAGGGTCAATATGCACAAAGCAAGATGACACTTCTTTTAATTCCTGCACTGCTTTTTTTACCTTATCCCCAATATCGTGCGCTTGTTTTAATGTTAGATTTTTGTCAAGTTCAATATGAATTTCTACCTGTAAAGTATTCCCTATGTAATGCGCTTTTATATCAGGTATGGATATTACTCCGGGGACAGACGAAGCAATCTGATTTATCTTATCCAAGATTTCTTTTTTTGGTGATTCCCCCATCAAATAGGTAACATTTTCCCTAGCTATAGAATATCCTGATTTTAAAATATAAATGCTAACAACAATTGCAGCCAATGCATCAAGGATTAAGAAGCCTGATAAAGAACCAACTATTCCTAAGAAAATTGTTATTGAAATCAGGACATCATTTCTTGCATCAATTGCGGAAGCAAGCAAAGCCGGGCTATTATTCTTTTTCCCTGTTTTTATCAGATAGAAATACAAAAACAATTTTACTATAAAAGTAATTGCAACCGCAAGCAAAGCTATTCGGCCAATTTGGTTAAATTCATTTGAGATAATTTTTTCTGCAGCAAATTTGAATATTTCAAAACCAACAATCACAGTAAAGATCGCAACCATAAATGCTGCAATCGGCTCTGCCCTTTGGTGCCCATAAGGATGGTCTAAATCAGCTTTTTTCCTACCAAGCTTTACACTGAAATATATAACAATTGACACAATGCTATCAGTCAGTGAATTAAAAGAATCTGCCAAAACAGCAATACTGCCTGACAGCAATCCAATTGAAATTTTCACGATGAAAAGCAGCAGATTTGCAAATAACAAAATTATTGCCGCTTTTTCCGAATGATCCTTATTTGCAAAAAACAAGATTGGGTTCATATTCTCTTTATTTTGAAAATTTTATTTTCTTTTTGAGCGCATAGTTTTCTTTTCTCTGATAAACCTAGATTCTCTTTTTTCTTTCTCTTACAAACCTATTTTCTTTTGGAATAAGCCTAAGACTTTTCTTTAGGCCAACTAAGTTTCTTTTCTTTCTCTTGGCAACTTACATCCAAATAAAATTTCTATGAAATTTTATTGGACCTTTTCAAACAAAGGTTTGAAAGGGTCAACAAACAAAGTTTGTTGGACACATAAAATCCAAAGGATTTTATGTTGTTCTCTTTCTTTTCTTCTCAAGAAAAGAAAGAGAAGGCAGACGGTGGGAACGAGATTTGAACTCGTGCATCCGTGAGGATACCAGCTATCCGTCAAATATGCCAAAGATTACTTTAAATTTTTCTTTTTTCTTTGGGGCACCTAGCTTTCTTTTTTCTTCGCAAGAAAAAAGAAAGATGGGTTTCCAGGCTGGCGCGTTAAACCGGGCTCCGCCATCCCACCAACAACCCCTTTCTTTTCTTTACAAGAAAAGAAAGGCCTTGAGGTTCAAAGAAAAGAATCCTTAAAATAATGTAATGAAAATGAACCTAGGATCAAAAAACAATGGCTGAATAATATTAAAAGGATTGCTTAAGTCCAAATCCTTATGTTTGGTGAAGTTATTTTAGGATTGGGCAGGGCAAAGCAGTTTTTGGAGATGCCAGAATACAAAAAACAGTTTCTTGATAAATTAAATTTCGGCCCTTTTCCTGGGACATTAAACCTCAAGGTTGATGAAAAGGAATTGAACGAATTCTTGCTGGAAAAGGAAAAACGAATTATTGAAGATTTTGAAAAGAATGGCAAAAAGTTTGGTTCTGTTGTCTGTTATAAAATAAAAATAGGGAATATTCCTGCTGCGATTATTTTCCCCAAGAAAAGCAAGCATGCGAAAAATGTAATTGAAATTATTTCCTATGTGAATATTACTAAATTGCTGAAGTTGAAGATTGGGGACAAAGTAAGGTTGCTTTAAAATAATCTGCTTAGTTGATTTAAGGGTAAGAAACCTATTTATAGAACAAAAGCGTATTTTAATTGATGATTCCTAAAGTAAAAATATTAAGGCCAAGATACCGAAGAAGGGATGTTGAGCGCTTGATTTGGAAACCACAATTGTGGAAGATGAAAAGCGCATTTTGGGAATTTGGGCAGGAAAGGATGCGGCATGATCCTAAATTCAGAATGAATGTTCGATTGATAAGGTCTGATTTGGATTCTGGAAGAATTGACAAAAGGAAGGCCGATGAATTATATTTCGGGGAATTGGATGAATCAATAAGAAGGGCAAGGGCTGCCAATGTTCAATAATCACATTTATTGTTGCATTAAAGCAACACTCTTGTTCTCACTAATTGATATAAATTACTTTTCTCAGTATTTGGTAACCTAGCATACCTTGAGATAAGCGCTTCAAATAGGCTTTCTTGTTCAGCTAAACTCAATCCTAACTTAATCATATTATTCCTTAAAGTGCCATATTCAACACGAAATGAATCAAAAATGCTTTTTGGATTATGCCAGTCTACATTTACTCTGCTAATTAATTTGAAGTCAAATAGCCCTATTCTAACCCGTCCTTTTTGAATTGCAATATTCTGCAAGTGCGGATGTTTAAATATCATGCCCTTATTATGAATTCTTGAAATTAGGCTGATCATCTGCTTGGCAACGCTGCGCTTTTCTTTTGGACTTAATCTCTCCAGAACATCTTCTACTGTGGCATCACCCATAGAAAAATAACCCATCAGGCGATTTGGGCCTTTTGGCTTTCTTTCAAATGGTTCTTCGACTGGGATTCCGGATTCGAGCAATTCCCACTGCATCGCTAATCTATCTGGGTCAACATTTTCCCTTGAATAAAACTCAAGGTTTTTTCTGCCTCTTCTTAACCCATACCTGATTGCTGAAGAGTAGGTTCGTGCTTTATGGCCTGTTGCAGTAATTACTTCTGGCTTAGCATACTTTTTCCTAGCAAGATTTCTTTTTTTATTTGATGGAATTCTTCGCATATTCTTACCTTTCTAATAAACATTGTGGTCATAATAATAAAAATAGGATTATTTTCTCGTAGTATAATAGCACTACTGTTTATACTTATTTTTCAGCCAGAGGGAATGGGATTACACTATCCTTAAAAGTATTGTAAACAATATGGGTTTCAACCTCTGAAACCATATCATTTTCACTCAGTTCTTTCACCAATGAATGCAATTCTTTTGTTGATTTCAGGCAGGCAATTAATGCCACATTAAATGGCCCGGAAACTTCAAGGATGCTTACAATATTGTGCCTGTTTGAAAGAGTCTTTATCAGCGAGGACTTTTCCTTCAAATCAGTATTGAAAAGTATTATTGCCTTTGTCAGATAGCCTGCTTTCTCAAGATTAATTTTTGGGATAAGGCCTTCAAGGATTTTTTCTGTTTTCATTGAATTCAAACGATTATAAACAGTTTGGGAAGAAATGCTTAATTTCTTTGAAATATCCTTATAATTGGCATCCGGATTTTCAACCAGGCAATTCAGGATTCTTACATCAATCGAGGTTAATGGCATGTTACCAAAGCTATTTAGGGCAAAGTAATATAAATATTTTACGTTTCTACCTGCTTTCTTTATATTTTTCCAAATTTTTCCTGAATCTGGTTTAAATAAATCAGAAACAAGAGTTAGGTATGGATCTTGCTTTTGTTCAATCGCCAAAAAGGGGCAAAAGGTCTGTTGCTGACTGGATTGTTTTTTTATTATGCTGGGAATGGCCATTATCCGCAAAAGGGATGCACCAAAGGCTGACACAAAAACATGGAATGCGGGTAACATACCAAGCCGTGCAGAAATATTCCCGCATGATGCTTAATGAAAATGTGCTGCTAAGAGAGTCTTTTTATTACAAAATAAATCCTGGATGGCTAGATGGAATGAGAAAACGGATTACAGGGGTCAAAAGGAATTATGCAAGGTATGAAATAAGGAGAAATGGGTTCTGCAAAAAGTATATTAATTAATATACTCAAAAATATACTATATGGATTCGTGGTGTTTTGATTGTATCAAAAGTAACTATAAGGCCTACTCAACATTATTTGGCATTCCACGATAATGTTCCCTGGGATCTAGTAGTTGTAACCATACTGAGTCCAAACAAAATAAGATTAAACAGCCAATATGGCAAGAACAGGTTTACTTTTGTTAAAATATTTGGAGATTTTGCCACAGAAGTCCATATTAAAAAAGACGAGAACTTTATTTGGGTTATAAATGCATTCAGGATGAGAAGATAATTATGAAATGTACACAATGTAAAAATAAAATGAAGCCAATAAAATTTGATGTTGGTTATGGGGTTGAGATAGAATCACATACCTGTGAAAAATGCGGATTTAACATTACTGACAACAAAAAATTAGATGATGGTTTAAGTAAATTAAGGGAAAATATGAACAAAGAAGTAAAAATAATTAGGATTGGAACAGGAATTGGAATAAGATTCCCGAACGACATTGCAAAATTATACTCATTTAAGGAAAAAGAAGAGGTTTTAATTAAACCAGAACTTGATGGATTAAAGATACTTTCAGTAAAAAACAAATAAAAGGATTTGAAATGGAAATTATTTCCATTTCTCCAAAGCAATTGCTAATTCTTTATGCTTTTTAGCATATTCTTTCAATGTGTAACCTTGAACAACTGCATCCATAGCCTGCCTCATAGCCATAGCGCCTTTTACTGTACCTTGCGGATGCCCATGGATTCCTCCGCCTGCCTGTGCAATGAAATCTTTTCCAAATATTTTGTATAAATCTTCAACATGCCCTGGGTGCAGACCACCAGAAGCAACAGGCATCACTTTTTTTATTCCATAAAGCTCTTCCTTGCAGGCTTTAATATTTTCAAGAACATCAGATTTTCCTTCTGACATTTTTCCAACAGCTGTACCTACGTGCAATTGGTCAACCCCAATCAGGCGAGAACATTTTGCAAGCACAGGCATTGAAATTCCGTGTTCTTTATCTTTTGTTAAAGCTGCATGCCCCGCCCTATGTGCATGCATTACTAAATTAACATTTAAATCCCGCAAATCCTGCAATGCTGCCCATCCAACTGTCAGAATATCAACCATCATATATTCATTGCCTGAATCTTCAACAAGCCTTGCCCTTCTAATCATCTCATTTCCAGATGCAGTAACATTAATCATATATGCCTTAAATTCACCAGTTTCCTTTTCTGCTTTTCTTTTCAACCGCAAGGTTTCTTTCAACCTCGGCTCAAACCTGTTGAATGATTGTGAGGAAAGATTTTCATCATCCTTTACAACATCACAGCCCCCAAACCATGCGTCATATGCTACCTTAGCATGATCTTTAAAATTCAGCCCTAATTTTGGTTTTACAATTGTTCCGACAAGCGGCCTGTTCTTTACCCTTGTGATTTTTCTTACCCCATTAATCCCATATTTTGGGCCTTTGAAACTTTTTGCCAATTTTTTTGGGAAAATAATATCCTCTAACCTTACCTTATCAATCTCTTTCAAGCCAAATAAATTGCCTGCAATGCCTGAAAGCATATTTGGCATATTTCCTTCTTCAAACAATTCAATTGGATATGCCACTGAAAAATAAGGGTTTTTCAATTCAAAAACAATTCCTGCTAGCTTTCTCATATATTCTTTTTCTGTTGTCAATTCTGTCCATGTTCCAATTGTTGATTCTGCAGAAACCCCGCCAGCAGCTTTTTCAAATGTAAAGCCTTTTGCTTTCAACCTGAATTTACAAATTAAATCGGTCTTTTTTGGTTTGTAATGTTCATCAATAAAATCCTCATACTTCATAGAATCACCAGCGGTGTGTTGCGCATATAAAACAAATATATTGCATATTTGATAAATATCATGCAACACACTGATTGAATTGTTTTTGATTACTCATAGAAGGTAGATTTAAGTATTATAAATAGATTTTGATTAATAATAAGTAATATGCCGAAAATTCCACGAAGGGTTAATCTTTCAACTTTGCCAAAAAAGCAAAGGCACAGGATTAAATCAAGTAGGCCAAGGAGAAGGATTGCAAAAGAAGCTGCGAGAAGAGGGTCAACTGCATTAAATTCTATTTCAGATGCTGCTATTTTAGCGGGGAATGGCCAGATTTTTTCAGATATGCGCAAGGGCTACTTCACGAAAGCAGATAGCCGGATTTTAGGCATTGGGCAAGGAAGGGTAGTGCTCTCATTGAACCCTGTTAGAGATCCAAAAACAGGTAAAAAAATGATGCTTGCATTAAAAGTATATAGATTGCCTGACTTAATGGTCAATCTTCATAAACTAGCTTTGTCAAAAAAAGCAAAATCTCCAGTTATCGAACTATCAAGGCATGGGCAAAATGCTGAATTTTTTGATGGCACTATTTTCTTAAAACCTGGCAGATTTAAATTTTTGGAAAATGAGCAGAAAGCAATGCAAAGAATTGCTTCTTTAGGGATTCCTGCTGTGGGATTTGCAAGAACCATGCGATTCGAGGGGGGCATGGATGGAATCGTGGTTGAAGATCTTTCTCAAAATGGCAAATTTAAGGTTAAAGAATTTTCCGGATTTGATATGAGTCAAGTAAAAAATGGCATATCTTTGCAAAAACAATTCAAGAAACATTATTTTACATTAGTGCGGGCTGGCGTTAAGATGAGCGAATTGGGCAGACACAGTAAAAAGGCAGATTTAAATGAAGAAATAAAAAAATGCTTTTTTGTTGTAGTTAACCCGAATACAAATTTAGGCAGAATTGTTGTTGGAGATGCTGACCATATTGAATTCTGAATGTACATTATTTCATAAACATTACAAAACATAACTTTTTATTATATTTCATTACTAATAATAATAGGTGATCTTAATGGTCCAAGCAGTAATAACTATCCAAGAAGAACAAGATAGGATATTAAACATCGTAAAAGGTAAGTATGGCTTGAAAAATAAATCAGAAGCCATTAACTTAGTCATACAAAAATATGAACAAACCCTCTTAGAACCAGAATTAAGGCCTGAATACAAGGAAAAACTCCTAAAAGTGGACAAAGGAAAGTTCAAGGCTTTTTCAAATGTTGAAGAATTGAGGAAAGAGCTTGAAAGGGCATAATTTTGAGATCAGCAATAAACTGCAAAAGATCCTAAAAAAACTTTCCAAAAAAGACAAGACTAGATTTGAAATAACCCTAAAAAAGATTGATGAGATCTGCTCAAGCGAAGATATTGAACATTACAAGAACCTTTCACATGATTTAAAAGAATTCAAAAGGGTTCACATAGATTCCCATTTTGTCATGATATTCAAGTTTGACAAAAAAAGCCAGAAAATAAGGTTTGAGGATTTGCAGCATCATGACGATATTTATAGAAGGTGAGGAAATATTAAAAACAAAAGAGTTATGATAATACTATGATTCTCATTATCTGCGGTTTGCCGGGTTCTGGTAAAAGCACGCTTGTGGAGAAGCTTGCTGCTAAGTATAAATTGAAAACTGTTTTTGCTTCCAGCATCCTGAAGGATTTGAAAGATAAAAATGCAGATAGGATTGATGTAACTAAAACAAAAAAGGGGGAAGGCTGGTGGGAATCTGCTGCCGGCAAAAAATACAATCAGGAAAGATTGAAGGATATGAAGCTTGATAAGCTGCTGGATAAGAAACTGCTTGAAACTATCAGAAAACAGGATAATTTGATTGTGGATTCAAGAACCATGCCATGGCTTGCTAAGAAAAAAGGCCTGATTAAGGTTTGGATTGATGCTTCCCCAACAGCAAGGGCAAAAAGGGCTGCAGGCAGAGACAAGAAAAATTGGAAACCTTTGCTCAAGCAGATGAAAGAAAGGCTTGAGACAGATAAAAAGATCTACAAAAAGCTTTATGGCATTGACTTTGGCAGGGATTTTAATCCATTTGATGTTGTCTTGAATACAGACAAGCTGGGTGAAGATGAAGTGTTTAAAGAAGTGGATAAAAGAATCCAGAAATTAATTAGAAATTAATATAATACCCAAATTAATCCTAAAATAGGATAAAAGAAGGAAGTTTAAACTTCCTTTGTTTTTACCGCTAAGCGGATATCTTCTTCTGTAACAGTCCTTCTCTTTGCATGAGTGGCAAAGCTGACTGCTTTTTGTGCTACCTTGATTCCTTCCTCTTCCAAATGTTCAGCCAAGGCTCTTGCTGCCCCTTCGCTTACTCTGACAGCACCGCCTTTTCTAATTACCCTATCAACTGCGGCTGTTGGCAATTCTACCATATTATTCCTCCGATAACAATGTGTAAAAACACATTGAATAAGTTTATTATAGGTTTATATTGATAAAAGGAATTTAAATAGTTTGCTATTCCTTAAAATAAGGCAGAAAACTGGTTGTATATGGAAAATTTTGTTAATCACGCGTTAATAAAGGAAAATACAATAGAATCAAGACAATATCAGGAAGATATTGTTTCAAGTGTTCTGGAAAAAGGCAATTCACTGGTTGTAGCCCCAACAGCTTTGGGAAAAACAATTTTGGCAGTAGTAATCGGAGTAAAAAGGATTGAAAAATTCCCAGAATCCAAAATTTTGATACTAGCCCCTACCAGGCCATTAGCTTTGCAGCATCAAAAATCATTTTTTAGATTCACAAAAGTAAAAGAAGAAGAGATTTGCTGCATTACTGGAACAATAAAGCCAAAAGAAAGGCAAAAAATGTTTGAAAATTCAAAAATAATCTGTTCAACACCTCAATGCATCGCAAATGATGTAAAAAAAGGATTAATTTCCCTAGAAAATGTTTCGCTTTGTGTTTTTGATGAGGCACATAGGGCTATTGGCAATTACAGTTATGTGTTTGTTTCAAAGAATTATTCAGAAACAGCTAAAAATCCACTTGTTGTTGCCCTGACAGCCTCGCCAGGCTGGGAAAAGGAGAAGATTCAGAAGATTGCGGACAATCTTTTCATCAAAAACATTGAGGTAAGGACACATAAGGATGAGGATGTAAGAGAATATGTGAAAGAAATCAATGTTGAATATGTTCCGGTTGATTTGCCAAAAGAATTTAATGAAATAATTTTGCTTTTCAAGCAGTATCTGGCAGAAAAAGCTGCAGAATTGCACAGAATGGGCGTTTCACACACAGATAACCTGAATTTTTTCTCAAGAAAAAATCTTCTTGTGCTGCAAAAGAAGGTTTCAAGGAATTTGGCAATACGGGGTAGAAGACAGCCAAGCTTATTTGCTGCAGCAAGCAAGATTGCGGCAATGATGAATGTAATGCATTCCTTAATTTTAATTGAAACCCAAGGAATTGATTCCTTGAATAAATATTTTTTCAGGCTTGAACAGAAAATACTGAACAAGGAAGCGACTAAGGCAGTAAAAGGCCTAATGAATGATGACAGAATAAAAAAAGCGGTTCAGCTGACTGAAAAATTGAAAAGAGAAGGGATTGAACACCCGAAAATCCAGAAACTTAAGGATATTCTTGAAGATTATTTAGCAAACAATCCAAATTCAAGGGTTTTAGTGTTCAACCATTACCGTGATTCCATTACGAATGTTTATTTGCATTTGAAAGATTCAAAAATCATAAAGGCAAGGGAATTTGTAGGGCAGGCAGACAAAGGAACTGTAAAAGGAATGACCCAAAATGAACAATCAGAAACAATTTTAAAATTCCGGCAAGGAGAATACAATGTTCTCTTAGCGACATCGGTCGCTGAAGAAGGTTTGGATATTCCAAGCTGTGATCTGGTTATTTTATTCGAGCCTGTGCCAAGCGAAATAAGGACAATACAAAGAAGAGGAAGGACAGGCAGGTTAGATGAAGGGAAAGTAATTATATTGATGGCAAAAGGAACTAGGGATGAGGCATATTACTGGATTGCGCACCATAAAGAGAAAAAAATGCACAAAATACTTTCAGGCATGCAAAAAGATGCTGCTTTTGATGAAGAATCTGAAATAAAACCGAAAGCAGCAAAAGACAAGCAGACAAAATTGTTCGAATTTAAATAAAAACAGAATATATATTATCCTGTGTGAGATTATGGAAATTGAAGAAGTGCAAACAAGAATTCAGATTGAAAAAAAGGCGAAACCAAAAAAACAGGCAGTAAAGAAATCTGACGAGCCTGAAGTTATTGAAATCTATGCCGATACAAGGGAAAGAAATTGTAATATTGTAAAAATCCTTGAAGAACGTTTTAAATGTAAAGTAAATATCAAACAATTGGAAATCGGGGATTATATTATTTCAAATGACGTTGTGATTGAAAGGAAAACTGTTTCTGATTTTATAAGCAGCCTACTTGACAGAAGATTGTTTAACCAGATAATGGCAATGAACAAAAATTATGAAATGCCACTAATTATTCTTGAAGGAAATCCTGAAATGCTTTTTTATGAATCAAATATTCACAGGAATGCAATTATCGGTGCGTTATCTGCAGTCTGCTTGGAATATAAAACTCCGCTGCTGTTTGCTGCAGATGAATTTGAGACAGCAGAATTCATTTATGTGATTGCAAAAAGATTTCAATTAGGGAAAGATCGCGAGATCAGCCTGCACGGAAAGAAGCCAAAATTCTCAATTGCACAAGAACAGCAGTATGTTGTTGAATCGCTGCCAATGATTGGGCCGCAAACAGCAAAAAATATTTTGAAACATTTTGGCAACGTAACCAGATTCATGAATGCAACTGAAAAAGAATTGGCAGAGTGTGAAGGTGTGGGAAAAATAAAGGCAAAAAAGATTCGCGAGGTTTTGGATAAAAGATATAAAGAGAAGGATTCTGATAATTAGTATATCAAAGGTTAATATCCTAAACTGTGAGATGATAAAAATGTCACCAAGACTAAGGTCAACAATTAGCAAAGCGTTGAAATGGCGGGCAAAAAAGCTTGAGTTTAAAAGAAATTTAGTAAGTGCCGATTCTAATGCCGTGGCTTCTGCCAGCAAGGAGTATGCCCGCAAAGCAGCTTTGGCCAGAGTGCAAATAATTGGCGATACTAGCTATGCAAAAGCACTTGAAAAAAGAGCCGAAAGCAAAGAAAGGAAAGCTGGAAAATTATCTAAAAAAGCGGACAGATTAGGTAATGCTGCTGAAAGAAACAGGCAATGGGCAAAAAAAATAAATGCCGGAAATTTAAAAAAGTGAAATAATCATGAAAATTTCGGCCGTTATCCCCTGTTACAATGCAGAAAAAACAATTGAACTTTGTTTGGAGTCTTTGCTAAACCAAACATTTAAAGAAGATTATGAAATTATTTTTGTGGATGATGGTTCAACAGACAAAACAAAAGAAATTGTAAAAGAATTCCAAAACAAATCCAAAAATATAAAAATAAGATTGCTTGAACAGCAACATGCTGGGCCGGCTGTTGCAAGGAATTTAGGTGCTAAGAATGCAAAATATGAAATTATTGTTTTTACTGATTCTGACTGTGAAGCAGAAAAAAATTGGTTAGAAGAAATGGTAAAACCTTTCTCGGATACAAAAGTTGTGGCAGTTCAAGGCGCATATAAAACAAAACAAAAATCCAAAATCGCAAAGTTTATTCAATTAGAAATAGAAGAAAGATATGAACGAATGAAAAATGCAGACCATTTGGACTGGATTGGGAGTTATTCTGCTGCATATAAAAAAGATATTTACCTGAAAGAAGGCGGCTTTGATACATGCTTTGAAATTGCATCAGGTGAAGACCCTGATTTATCCTATAGGTTGTCAGAAAAAGGATATCGCTTGATGTTTAATCCAAAGGCAATTGTATATCATAAGCATGTTGAATCTTTAGAGAAATATTTGAAGAAAAAATTCGGGCATGCATACTGGCGTGTTACCTTATACAGCAAACACAGGCAGAAGATGATGAAAGATTCATATACTCCGCAGGAATTGAAATTACAATTAGCAGCCATATCACTTTTTTTGGTTTCTACTGTGCTTTCTCCAGCACATTTAATGTTTGCACACCTTGCAGTTAGCGCATTTATTGTTTCAATTGTCCTGATGCTGAAAACCGTGAAATTCATAATTGACAGAAATCAGGAAATAGGATTCATCAGCCTGCCAATCCTATTTTTGCGGGATTTGGCAATGGTTTATGGCTTTGGTTTGGGCTTTTTGAATAAAAAATCAAAATAGTTGGGTTTTATGGGCGGAATAAAGGATTTGAACAAATTAATTAAATCAATGAAGCCTGCATTAGTAAAAGATAATTTTGTCTTCTGCACACTCCCTGAAAAGCAATTTTCAAAATTAAAAATTAAACCAACTTAATTTTCTTTTGGATTTTAATTGCAACTGATTTTCTTTCTTTTCTTTGAACCCTGGGGCCTTTCTTTTCTTATGAAGAAAAGAAAGGGGCCATTCAGGGGAAATCTACTCTTCGAAATTGTTTATATATTAAGAGAGACTAATCCAGTAAATGGCTACTATCAATTATTATCTAAACTTAAATAAAAATGTTCAGAAACTAATTCTAAGGGACATTAAAATACGTACCAAAAAGTCATATGCAACATTAGCTAAAAAACTAAAAGTAACTAGAGGCATGGTTATAAAATATGTTAACGGAATGCACAAAATTCCTTTAGTGAAATTTTTTATTTTGTGCAACCTAGCAGAAATACCAACATCTAAATACTCAAAATTACCTTTGCTTGAAATAAGAAATAAACTAAAACATATTAAGATTCCAAAATGCAATGAAAAATTAGCTGAATTTTTAGGTGCTTTATATGGGGATGGTTGTATAACTACTAATTATGCTATTGCAATAGGCAGTAACGCTATTTCAGATAAAAAATATATTCTTACAGTAATTTGCCCACTATTCAAAAGCCTGTTTAATGTTAATCCAAGCATAAGATTTACTGGAAAAAATAAATCACAAATTTTAGCTATGGTTTATTCTAAAGAACTACAAGAATTTTTAGTGAATAACTTCGGGTTTCCAATAGGCAAGAAGAAAAATAAGATAACTATTCCTAAGAAAATAATTGAAAAGAAAGCATTGAAAATTGGATTTATTAGAGGAGTATTTGACACAGACGGTGGATTTCATAGGCATAACCCAAAATCAGCCAAAATTGAAATAACTAGCCATAGCAGGAAGTTTCTTAAAGAAATATTTGAGGTACTAAAAGAACTAAAGTTGCAGCCATTTATGCTGCAAAAACAAGTTTATGTTATTGCAAAATCAAAAATCGATGAATTTTTCAGAGTAGTCAGACCACATAACCCAAAACATTTATATAAATATTTCAAATATAAAGAAACTGGTCAGGTTCCAAGGCATAAGGATATTGAGTACGCTAACATAGATTTTTTTAAAACATAGCATGGCTTATCATCTGTAATGCAGTCGTGGTGTTAATGGCTAGCATCGGGCCTTCCCAAGGCTCTGATCCGGGTTCGAATCCCGGCGGCTGCATACAAACTCAATATGCCCTATTGGATATATCAACTACCAAAACTAAAAGCACTCTTTATCTGCGGCTCGTTTCCATATATCCCCTGTTCGCCCTTTTCGAATTCGCCGTAGTACATTCTGTAACCATTGTCAACTTTTACTATGTCTGGATCGGTAATCAAACCACCGGGAGTGCTTGGCCCAATTAATTTTCCTTCGCCCAATACAAATTCAATCCCGTCAGATGAACTAGCACTCATAATCCATTGCTCGCCCACTCCAAACTCATCTTCAAAAGCCGTGAAGAAAAGTTTGTAGTTGCCATCTTCCAGCAATACAATCTCCGGGTCTAGTGCAATCTTCCCTAGTTCAAGGTTGGTTTCTTTTGTCCATGTCAAGCCGTCATCGTTTGATACTGCGGTTGCAGAGGTTAATCCTCTTGCAAAGTACATCCTCAATTTTCCATCAGTCAATCTAATAATGTCTGGTACTGAGGTAAATATTTCCCCGGGCTTTCCATCGCCAACATCCTGAAACCTCACACCATCTTCTATTTTCCAAATCAAACCATCTGAGGAAATTGCGCTATAGAGTTTTCTGTCATTTTTGTTATCAAACATTTTGCTGCCTTCGAAAAGCATTCTGTAGTTCCCATCAGTCATTTCAAAAACAGCAGGGTTAGTGACCATGTCTATTCCCTCAACATCTTTTACATCAATTAATTTCCCATAGTAAACAAAGTTTAAACCGTCAGAAGACTTCGCCAATTCTATGCCATTGCCAGTATAATACATCCAATACTCCTTGTTTTTGACCAGGGTAGAGGAACTGACGCCACCGATCCTTATTCCATCCTCTTTGGCCCATTCCGCGAGCTTGATTTCAATCTGTTTAGGCACAACGGCAGGAATTAATTTCCCTTTCGCTTCAGGCGGGTTTTGAGCATCTTTTTTATCTTCTTCAGGAAGTTCCGCTTTATTTTCTTTGGGGGGTCCCACAGGAATTTTGTTTTTATCATAAGAATTCTGAGTTTCAGTTTCAGGTCCGTTTGATGGTTCTTTGTCAAATTTGATTTGTTTTTCGGTACAGCCACTAACGAGAATTACCAACGCCAGCAAAGTAACTATGAGAATAAATCGCATAAACATACATTAACTGAACCTTTATAAAAACCTTATTTCGAATAAATAACAGGTCCAAATGCCAGTCCGGACTACATCAATAAACGTTGGAAAAATAAAACTATTACCCAAAAGCCATTCTTTCTAACTTTTCATTTTGAGGATGATTAAAAACAAATTGGTTGCACATCCTTTGGAATTCACTAAGTTTTGAAGAAAAGTTTTCAATATCTTTCATTATTTCGCCTCTACCGCTGGCTTGTTTTACCAATGAGAAATCAATTAAGGTTACTTTTGGATGCGCGCCTTCGAATTCAACACACCAATTAAACAAATGAGGATGTTTATGGACATAACCATGCTTCCATACTTTTACCATGGTAGACATCATTTGCCTTGCAATCGCCCTTACCTGAGTTCTATCTAAATTCCGGCTATGAATTAAATCAGCCAACGTCCTGCCAACAACCTTTGACTTAACAAAAACTTGGTTTCTCCTAGGCTTAAGCTTGGTTTCAGCAGCTATGTCTGAAGACGCTGGCAAAATAGGTTCTACATTTAACCCTTCTTCATACAATTGCTTCCAGATAGCATACTGTTCCTTATCAATTACCCTTAAAACAACATTATCTTGCCTTGCTATTCCAACCATTTCCTTTCCAATTAAACCAAGATTATCCTTTTCTTTAATTATGCGCTCAGGCCTCGCTGTTTTATGTTCTGCCATTGATGCTAGATAATCCTCAATCCTTTGAAATGGAAAGGGTTCATTTAATATATTCACCAATCTATGGTAAGATCCCTTTTTTTCAAAAACTCCAAAATCTCCCTTTACCCTACGAAACAAGTCTAAAAGAGTTATAATACTAACATGCTTTCTGTCTCGCCTTAACTGTTTTAAGACAGCTACAAATTTCCCGGCTTTTTGTTTTGCATCAGCACTATCCTTAAAAAATTCTGCAGAACGAAAAGAGGCTTCTAGAAGAAATTGATTTTCCATTCCATTAAATGCAGCGTGCGGCCAAACATTTTCAAAAAAATTAAGGCCAAGTTTGAATCTGGCTGAAGAAGACTTAGCTAAAGAAAAATATTCCCCAAAAGGAAACGAATGTTCTTCGAAAAATGCTTTTCTTGCTTTTAATTCTCTTACTAGCATTCTAAACCGGTAGTGCTGTTTGGTTTTTTCCCAGGTAGCATTAACTTTTTGCGCAATAGTCTGCGGTACTTGCCTGCATCTTCTGATAACTCTATCCTTCACTGCAGAAACTCTTCTCAACCGCGGACTTGAACTAACAGCAGGCATACTAATTAGCTTGGGGCAGAGTTTATTAAATCTTATAGTAAGGGACAATTTTTGTTTAATTATATATGTCTCTTACTATAACCCACAACATCTCAAGCCCGCACGGTTAAAAACCCAAGCTTGCCATAAGGGCCTGTGAAAACAATTGTGTTTTCAATGATGTAAACAGAAATCCCGGAAAAAATTATTTTTATTTTCTCCTTGCTTTTAATGTTCTGTGCAATCAGCCCCCTGAAAAAATTTATCAATTTGGAGAAATTCTGTTTTGAGACAAAAAGCTGCTGGTTTTTCAATTCAGCCCTAAATTCTTCCTGCAGAATTGGCTTAATCATCTCATCGCATTCAACCAAAAGCTCTTGGGCATTTTCTTTTTCGAAAAATCGGGATAATTTATTCAGGCTTTCTTCAGTCATCTGCATCATAATTTCGTGCGGGAAATCCAATTCTTTCAATGCTGCAATATGTTTTGTCAGGACTGAGGAAAGATGGGCCATATGCTCCATATCAGTAGAGAGTTTTGCAATCATTTCCTCTAAGTCTGAAACATAGAATGTGCAGCTATCCTTAGAAACCTTCAATAAATCTGCATCGGTTTTACCTCTTTCAATTAAGGTGGTAAGAAGCTTTACAATTGAATCCAAATCGCGATTATGTTCATCAACAATAGTTTCATTTAATTTCAGAATCAGTTTATTTTTCATCTCCTTGTGCAATTCCGCTAATCCTTTATCAGTCAACTGAAGAAAACCTTCGTGTTTTCGGATAAAGCCTAAGGCAGCAAGGTTCTTTAATGTGCGGCTTAAAGCAGCACGTGCTGAGTTGCTATTTGAGTAATTTCCCACAATCCTTGCAAAGAGTTCATTTGGCGTTATGCTATTATATTGCTTGATTGTTAACAAAACAGAGTTTTTGGAGGTCATGTTAATGCTAAAAGTACTACTCTAATATAACATGCTTCTTTTATAAAACCTTATTCATTCAAATTGTAAAGGATTAAATCGAAGATTGGTTGGTGACTGATTATTATGTTTTATGAAAGTGAAGGAACCAGATATGGCAGAGACTCAGGAACATTTAAAAAAAAGAGATATGAAGATAAACCAAAAAGCAGCGGATTTCACACAGCAGAAGTGCACAAATCCAATTATCCTAAACCAAGATTCCAAAAAACGGGATTACATAAGCCAGAATTTCGCAGATATGATAATAGAAGCCGGGGATTAGGAAATGATTTTAGGCATGAGAATATTGAAAAACCAAAACCATTGTCTGCTGACTTTGTAGATATGGTCAGGGAAAAAGGAAATGTGGAATTTGAGGGCAATATTTATCAGGCAGATGAAAAAATCGGATTAATTTACAAATTTGACCCGAAAACAACCAAAATCCAGAGATTCAGTTTAATGGGTGAATTCTTGGACAAGAAATTGCCCAGGGAATTAATTAATCATTTAGGGATTGAAGAAAAAATTAAAACAGAAGAGCCTAATGGCACAATAGTAACCTATGTTATAGGGCCAAAGGACCAGATGCCTACGCATGTGTTCAGGTTTTACAAACTAAAATCAGATTTTGAAAGCAAATTTTCAGCTGAAGGATTAACAAAGTTCAACATTACAACAGGGGAACAAACAGAAAGTGTCAGGGATAAAAGTGAAATTGAAAGATGGAAAAAAGAATTGTTAAGTTAATTTTTTCTTTTATTCCGGAATAGATAAATAATTTTAAAAAAAGTAAATCAAAAAAGAAATATAGAATTACACGAATTCTGTCTTCTTCATTCGCTTATGATATACTAAATAGTGTTTTGCGTGGCATACTGAGCATTCAAGGACAAATGTAGGTCTTTTGTTTACCTTTTTTACTACTGCCGGAAATTGGTATTTTCCTTTATAGCCTTTTTTCTTTGCAACATTTCTTCTCTGCCCGCTAGATAATGCACGGGCCGCCCCTGATTTGTACAATTTCAGCTTGTGATCAGTATGGATATTGCATTTTCTACAATAATCCATTGCACTCTTCGGAACATTCATAAAATCACATTAAAATAGATTACCTATAGAAGAATATTATGAACTAATACAGAGTTAGATTTTTAAATGCTTAGGGAGGTTATTACTATGATTAGCGGCCATACCGCAGAGGAAACACCTGGTCTCTTCTCGAACCCAGAAGTTAAGCTCTGCAGGGATTGGGATAGCACTGCCTTCTTGGGTGGAGCTTCTCGAACGCTGCTAATTACTTTTTAATTTCTGATTTTAATTTATTTTTTATAAATAAAACTAAAATATTCCAAATGCACATCAGCATTTAAAATATTTTATAATTCACTTTTTTTCTTCAGTGCAGCAACAATCCTTGCCTTTGCAGCAGCATTTCTCAAGAGCAAACCCTATTACGAAACCTATTGCAAACCACAATATTGCACCAATTACAAAAGTTAGTGGGTCAAAAGCATTAATTGTGAACTGCCAAGTGCTATGCGTTAAATATCCTAAAAGTTTATGCGCTAAATCTGGCGCACCATATACAATTATTCCGCACACAACATCAATTGCAGCAAGCAAAATACCTAACTTAATTCCCTTATTCTTATGGCACATAAAAATATCACCTTGAATATTATTGTTTTAGGGATTATAATATTTTTCTATCCGGGAGGGGTGTTGAATAAGCACTAATAATGGAGTGTCCTAATTTATGAAAATTTTTGCTCGTAAAATTTATTAAAATGCCTAAAATTCAGTTATGCAAAAATAAACAAAATTCTGTTAGAAAATAGTTTGCTTTTTCAGGTGGTTTCTAATTACGCATAATTTAAACCATATTTGGGCGATAATGACTAATTTTGTCGATTTTAATCAAAAAAGGCTCAATTTAATCCATTTTAAACAAATAAGGCAAGGATTTTTCTCTTCTTATCGAATGAATCCCAGTATTACAGCAGGGAAACAAATTAGAATGCATTAAACCAGATAACTTTCAAAACAGCTGATTAATACTAGCTTAGGGCAAGTATCCCCTGATTATACCTTAGGGCATCAAAAATCAAGGCATTTAATGCATTTTCGCAAAACGAGTATTTAAATATTTTTTGGTTGACAATTTATAAAAATAATAGTCAAAATCCTACACACATAAAGGATTCGAGGGAAATAAAGACATGAAAAATTCAAACGATCCAGCAGGAGGTTATCACCTTATTGCTGAATTGCACGGTTGTCCAAAAGAATTATTGGAAAAGGCGGAGAAATTAAAGGAAATATTAATGGGCTCTGCCAAAGATGCTGGTTTTGATGTCGTTAATGACGCATTCTACCAATTTGAGCCTGCAGGGGCTACTGGGGTAGTAGTGTTATCCGCTTCCCATATCTCTGCACATACTTGGCCAGAGTTCAATTACGTTGCATTAGACATTTATTCATGTGGCGGGGTAGAAAGGGCAAAAAAAGCATTGGATTTATGCGTAAAAAGATTCAAGTCTAAAAAATTCGATGTAAAAGAAGTGTTAAGGTTCAGGTAACCAAACAAAAACAGCAAGCATCTTATTATGCGAAGCCCTAACTGTTGAGCTCCCACAATCAAATTAGGCTTCAATAATTTTTTTGATGTTTTAAATTTTAATGGGTGGATGGATGGTTGATAAACAAATTAAAAAGCAATTTTTCAAGGGCAAGGCATGGGGCTTGCTAACAAGCATTGATCTCTTTGGCTGCAACCCAAAAAAAATAAAAGACAGGACGGCAATTGTGCAATATGCCCACAAGCTTTGTGACTTAATTGGAATGAAACGCTTCAGGAAAACTGTTGCTGTAAGATTCGGTGCAGAACCCAGGGTTGCTGGATATTCTTTTACACAGCTTATTGAAACTTCACTTATTTCAGGGCATCTTGCTGAAGACACAAATTCAGCATACATTGACATTTTCAGCTGCAAGATTTATGACCCAAAGGTTGCGGAAGCATTTACGAAGAAACATTTTGGTGCAAAAAGGGTTAATAGCAAATACATGGTAAGGAGAATAGAACCTTACACAAGAGATGAGCTTGCAGAGGAAGTAATACAGCATGATCCAAGCAAATGGTTTTTCGAAGGTGGGCAATTTTTGAGGCATTTGGAACCAGTGCATCTTTTTAGGGTTAATAAGAGAATATTTTCCAAAAAAACAAAATACCAACAATTGGATATTTATGAAACCCCTAGATTTGGGAATATGATGGTGCTTGACGGAATGGTACAATTCACTGATGCACACGAATTCACATACCATGAAATGCTTTCCCACCCTGCAATGTTCACACACCCCAAGGCAGAGCATATTTTAATAATTGGAGGCGGAGATGGGGGAATTGCAACAGAGCTCCTTAAGCACAACGGAATAAAGCGCATTGATTTATGTGACATTGATGCAGAGGTTTGTGAGGTTTCCAAGAAATATTTTCCAAAGATTGCAAAATCACTTTCAAACCACAAGGTGCATGTTTACAATGAGGACGGATTCAGATTTTTAGATGAGCGTAGAGATACTTATGACTTAATAATAGTTGATTCTTCTGACCCAGCAGGGCCTGCTAAAACACTTTTCCTGAAAAATTTCTACCAAAAGGTTTACAATTCATTAAAGAAGGATGGAATTGCTGTGCACCAGTGCGAATCAATGTTTATACATGCTGACATAATAAAGAAATCGCTGGATTCTATGAAGCAGATTTATCCAATAGTAGACTATTATTATGTGAGCACACCCATGTACCCAACAGGGCTAATAGGATTTGCATTCGCATCAAAGAAATATCATCCCTTAAAGAATTTTAATGCTGCAAAAGCGAGTGCATTTAATGAAAAATTCAAATATTATTCCGCTGATATTCATAAGGCAGCATTCACTCTGCCGGAATTTGCAAGGAAGCTTACTGAATAATTTTGCCAAATAATTTTGTGATAATAAATTAAGTATAAAGTCAGGATAAATATTTCAAAACACTTTATAAATGAATATAGGTCATTATCTATAAATCAAACAAGCAGTTAACTAGGTGAATTGATGGGCATTGTTGAAAGAATAAAATCATTGGATAAAAAACAGTGGTTTATTTTACTGCTTATTTTCCTTTTAGGCTTTGGAATAAGGGGGCATTTATTAAAGTATCCCTTAATGTTTGAATTCGATTCTTATTATCACGCAAGGCAAGTATCATATATCCTAGAAGATGGGTTTGTGCCTGCAAAAGACCCTTTAGCATATTACCAAATAGGTTATACGTCACCACCTCAATTAGGTGCTTTTTTCTGGTATTTTACTGCTACTTTTTACAAGGTATTTACGCTAAACGCACCATATAACCAAGCACTGTGGATTGAATTTGTGAAAATACTGCCAGCATTATTTGGGGCATTGACTGCAATAGCATTATTCTTCTTCGGGAAGGAAATTTATGGCAAAAGGGCAGGATATGCTATGGCAATATTTGCGGCAACAGTCCCTGCATATGTATACAGGACAATGGCTGGATTTTTCGAAGATGATTCCTTAGGTTTTTTATGGATGATTATTGCATTTGTGTTTTTCATACGTGCTATAAAAGAACCTGCACTAAAAAAACAAAATTTGATTAATGCAGTGCTGGCAGGAATCTTCTTAGGAATAATGGCTTGGTCATGGGCATTCTTTTTGGTTGCAGCAATACTTCTGTTAATTTATTTCATATTTGCGTTCTTCCATCTTTACACAACATCAAAGAAAGAGGAATTGAAATCATTTTTTATTCTTTGGTTAATTGTAATGGGCTTGTTCACAATAATATCATATCCGCAAGACAAGCTTAGCTGGATTAATTTGGGATTGGGAATGATTTCCAGTTCTTTAGTTTTCTTAGGGAATTATTCTTCAGCAATAGTTACTGGATTAATTGTACTGGCATTTATAGCAATCGTTGCATTAATTGCTACTAAAAAAGACACAGCAAAAGAGAATAGAACTCTGGGTTTGGCAATTCCAATCATCATGTTCTTCTTCGTGCTTATGCTGGCAATTTTGCTAACCGACCCTAACCAAATGTTTGAGCATAAATTCAGGCCGCCTGTTATTACTTCATTAGTAGGGGAAGAAAGTTTCGGATTCCCGACATGGGGCCATAAATTTAATGCAATGGTACTATTCCCAATATTGGCACTCGTATTAATTCCATTAAGGTTGATAAAAAAGAAGGAAGGGCATCTGCCAATATTGATTTACTTTTGGGTTTGGATAACCTTATTCATGGCATTTTACAAATTGCAATATACATTCACATTCGGATTGCCTGTTGCCGCAGCAGCAGGGGTAATATTCAGCGAATTATTCTTGTTCATGAAAGATAAAAAAATGCCTGAAGCAAAATTAGGCATAGCAGTATTTATTTTATTATTGCTAACTAGCGTTGCTGCGGGAAGTTATTTTGTAACTCAAAACCCGCCAAGCATTGAGAGCTGGCCAGGCTGGAAAGATACCTTATATTGGATGAAGGATAACCTACCGGAAAAAGCAAAATTATTCAACTGGTGGAATGAAGGTCATTGGCTGACATTTATTGCAGGGAAACAAGTATTATTAGATAACAGAAACATGGATACTACTGCAGAAAAGGATTATGGAATGTTTGTAACCACAACTGACCTAAATAAAGGGCTGGCAATCATAAAGAAATATAACCCGGATTATTTAGTAATGGGAACTGATTTATTCCAATCACAAAGCTCAATGTTAATCTATGCTTATTGGTCGGTTGATCTTAGCACCGTACCTGAACTGCAGGGAAAATTAGCTGGATATTATGGCTTTGATTTAGATTGCAGCAAAGAAAGTGACAAATATTCCTGCAGCGGCAACGTCATTCCAGTTAATCAATATGAAGCATTGCCTATTCAATGGACTGCAAATCCATCAACAGTGCAAGACGGAAAATTGCCATTATGGTATTACAAGAGCAAGAACAATGACAAGCTGTTTGTGATAGGGCCTGTGCTAAATTACACCATGCATGCTAGGCTTTGGTTTAATGAACCAGAAATAATGAAATACTTCGAAGAGGTTTATGAGAGCAAAGCGGCAAAGATATTCAAAGTTAATAAACAAGCCCTAGGGATAGACTAATAGTAAAGGACAAAAATATTGGAACAAAATAATTGTCCTTTACGACTAGCAAAAGACAATAAAAGTTCATAAATTAATGTCTTTTGCTATAACCGCAAAAATAAGTTTCAAATTTTGTACCATAAAACCAATTTAATAACATAATAAAGTAATAAGTAGGGAATTCTGTGCTAATCTTACTATTTTACATTGTATTGGGGATGATATCATCTTTTCTACTTACATTTTACACCACTCCTTTACTAATACGTGCAATGGGCAATAGAAATATTGTCGGCACAGACATGAACAAATATGACAAAAGGAAAATCCCTGAATTAGGCGGCATAGGTGTCTGGTTTGGTTTCTGTTTTGGGATGATTACATTAATATTCCTGACATCCTATGTCGGGTTAATTCAGCTTGATTTAATCTCATTATTGGCATCATTCTCAACAATTTTAATGATTGCATTAATCGGGGTATTTGATGATCTAATCGGATGGAAAACAGGCATAAGGCAATGGCAGCACGCGCTATTGCCGATGTTTGCAGCCTTGCCGTTAATGGCAATAAATATAGATAACCCTGCAATAATATTGCCTTTTTTAGGCCTTGTTGATTTTGGCATAGTTTATTCTGCAATCTTGGTTCCTTTAGGCATAACCGGGGCAGCAAATGCAACAAACATGCTTGGCGGATTAAATGGATTGGAAGCAGGTTTGGGTGTGATAATCACCTTAACCCTTGGAACAATAGCAATAAGTTACGGGCGGCCTGAAGCAGCAATCCTCTGCTTTTTAATGCTTGCAGCATTGCTTGCTTTTTTAATATTTAATTGGTATCCCGCAAAAATATTCGGCGGGGACTCCTTAACACTAATGATTGGCGCAACAATCGGGGCTGCTTCAATCATTGGGGATTTGGAGAAAATAGGCTTATTATTGCTATTTATTTATTTCTTGGAATTGATAATAAAGGCAAAGCACAGATTTAAGTCAGAATGTTTTGGCATCCCGCAGGAGAATGGAACATTAAAAGCGAATCCGAAGGGAGGTTCTTTGACACACCTAGTGATGAAAATTGGAAATTTCACTGAAAAGCAGGTTGTTATAATACTCCTTGGAGCACAATTAATTATTTCCTTAGCAATTATTTCTGCATCAGTATTGAAGATTATTTATATCTAAAAGATTTTTATGAAAATTTGTTTAGCTGCTTCTGCCGGCGGACATCTAACTGAATTATTGCAATTAGAAAAAGCTTGGCAGGGCAAAGAATGCTTCTTTGTTTCAGATAAAAGATTAAATGCAATGGGTTTGGCAAAAAAAGAAAGGGTTTACTTTTTAAAATGCCCAAAAAGAAATCCCCTAAACCTTATCATAAATTTATGGCAGGCACTAGCTGCTTACCTAAAAGAAAGGCCAGATTTTGTAATAAGCACAGGGGCAGACACTGCAATACCCTTCTGCATAATCGCAAAAATTTTCGGGAGCAAAATCATTTTTATAGAAAGCTTTTGCAGGATAAAAGAGAAATCTCTCAGCGGCAAGATAATGGAGAAGCACGCAGACCTATTCCTTGTGCAATGGAAGGAAAATCTCAGAATATATAAAAATGCAGAATTCTGCGGGAGCGTTTTCTGATGCAAAAAATAAAAATATTTATTTCTGTTGGAACCCATACTCAGCAATTTGACCGCCTGCTTGCAGAGGCTGACAGGATTGCAGAAAAAAGAGAAGAGATAGCATTTTTTGCACAAATAGGGAATTCCAAATATGTGCCTAAAAATTTCAAATCAGCAAAATTTTTGGAAGAAAAAGATTACGCCAAAAACTTTTTGGAAAATGACATCATAATATCGCACGGAGGCGCAGGAACAATAATAAACGCATTAACATACTGCAAACCACTAATAGTAGCACCTAGATTGAAGAAATACGGCGAGCATACTGATGACCATCAGCTTGATATTGCAAAAGCCTTGGAAGAAAAAGGAAAGTGCATCGCAGTATTGGATATTAAAGATTTGGGCAAAGCAATAGATAAATCTCTAAATAAAAAAGCCAGCATGGCATCAGAAAAAGAAGGCATGATAAAAAGGATTAAGGAATTTATCAGTAAAGAGGAACTAAAATGAATTTTCCGGGAGCAAGCATCATTGTTGCTACTTACAATAATTCTAAAATATTGGACAAAGCGCTTAATGCAATGTTAAAAATTGAATATCCTGCTGATTATGAAATCATTATCGTGAATGACGGTTCAACAGACAAAACAAAAGAAATGCTTACAAAGAATTTTGGGGGAAATAAAAGAATAACTGTAATTAATTTTGAAAAAAATCAAGGGGTTTGCAAGGCAAGAAATGCTGCAATAAAAAAGGCAAAATATGAAATTGTTGTGAACATGGACCATGATTGCATTCCTGAAAAAGGATGGCTTATGGACTTAATAAAAGGGTTTGATTCTGAAAAAATAGGCACAGTAACATCTTATGGCGGCTATGGCGGGACAAGCACTGCATTTAGGAAACATCTGCTTGACAAGGTTGGGGGTTATGATGAGGAATATAGATATTACAGGGAAGACACTGATTTAACATTTAAAATAATTGAATTATGCTATGAATTCAAGCAAGTAAAAGCGGAATATGTGCATGACCACGAAGAAACTAAACCAGCAGGAGTTTTTGGGTTGCTGAAATATGTGTTAAAAAGATGGAAATACCACATGAATGATGTTCTGCTATACAAAAAACACCCAAATAAATTAACTAAGGATTTCTTGGACATTAAATTCGGGATATTGGTAAACCCTTTGAAGGATATATCGCTTGCAACAGGCACTTGGGAGAAAGGCAGAAAATTAAGCCTAAGCTCGCCACGCGGAATAGTATTCCTTGAAAATAAAACACTGCTGCATACGTTAATAATACTCTCGGTTGGAATTACTTACATGATTGGCCTGAAATTTTTCAGGCTGGTTGCAAGCATAAAATATGGAAAATTGCTTATCTGATTATTACTGGTGCGAATAATGAAAAAAATTTTAATTACGGGGGCAGATGGCTTTATTGGAAAGGCTTTATGCGAAAAATTTTCAGAAGAAGGATTTTACGTTATTGCCCTTGTGTTGAATAAAAACAATGTTGCACACACCGGAAAAATGCCGGGAATAAAAATAATTGAAGCAGATATTACCAAAAAAGGATTGGTGGAAAAAATCGCAGAAGATTTTGATTTTTGCATCCATCTGGCAGGGATTTCTGATGTAAATATTGCAGAAGAAAACCCTCTGTTGACAAGGAAGGTTAATGTCTTAGGCACAAAAAATATTTTGCAGGCATGCGCAAAATTAAAATGCAAGGGAATTATTTTTGCATCAACAAATAAGGTATATGGAAAAATCAAAAAAACAGCACATGAAAAAAGCATGCTTAATGGAAAAACAATTTATGCCAAGACAAAGATAAGGGCAGAAAAAGAGGTAAGGGATTTCTGCAAAAAGAACGGATTAAGTGCAATAATTGCAAGGCAAACAAATATCTACGGCAGGGCTGACCTAAATATTAAACGTTTAATCCCTGCAACTATTTTAAGCGCAATAAGAAATGAGCAGCCTAAAATTACTTCGAGTCCTTTATCAGAGATAAACCTGTTGTATGTTGATGATATTTTAGACTTTTATTCAAAATCGATAAAATACATGGAAAAACACAGCCGGATAGAAACATTGAATGTAACCTCAGACAACAATTACCTTGTTACTGGCATAATGCAGTTAATTATGCAAATGATAGGAAAATGTAATGCAGAAAAAGCATCAATGGGCAAAAAAATAGCAAGCATATCCAACAAAAAGGCAAAAAAGCTGCTAAAATGGAGACCAAAAACATCGTTAAAAAAAGGATTGAAAAAGACGATTGCTTGGTATAAGGCAAATTATAAAGATGTTTGTACTAAACCAATTAATAATTGACAGAAAGGGCATATCATATGGATAAAATACTTGTTACTGGCGGATGCGGATTTATTGGCTCAAATTTTGTAAGGAATTACCTTAAAAAAAATCCAGAAGGCGAAATAGTAAATCTTGACAAATTAACCTACTGCGGAAGAAAGGAAAATCTTGCAGACATTGCTGCAGACAAAGAAATTGGAAAAAGGTATAAATTCGTAAAAGGCGATATTTGCAACCAAAGAATTGTAAGCAGGGCAATGAAAGATTGTGATGCAGTTGTTCATTTTGCAGCTGAAACGCATGTTGACCGCTCAATCAAGGATCCAATGCATTTTTTGCAAACAGATGTTATAGGTACGGCTACTTTGCTTGAAGAAGCAAGGAAACACAAGCTTAAGAAATTTGTCCACATAAGCACTGATGAAGTTTATGGGCACATCTTGGAAGGTTCTTTCACTGAAGAATCTGTTTTAAACCCAAGAAACCCATATTCTGCAAGTAAAGCAGGGGCTGACCGCTTAGTATGCAGCTATTTCAACACATATGCTGTGCCTGCTTTGATTGTAAGGCCTAGCAATAATTTTGGGCCATACCAATATCCTGAGAAAATACTCCCTTTATTTATCACAAATTTGATGAGAAATAAAAAAGTACCACTTTATGGCGATGGAAAAAATGTAAGGGATTGGTTGTTTGTGCTTGATAATTGCGAGGCTATTGAATTATGCTTAAAGAAAGGCAAAATTGGGGAAGTTTACAATGTAGCAGGCGGAAATGAGCTTAGCAATATTGAATTGACAAAGCTGATTCTGGAAGAATTTGGGCACGGAGAAGAAATGATACAATTTGTGCAGGATAGGCTAGGGCATGATAAAAGATATTCGATGAGTTCTGAGAAAATAAGGAATGAATTGGGCTGGAAACCTATATATGAATTCAAAAAAGCCTTGCGCAACACAGTGGAATGGTACAAAAACAATGAAAAATGGTGGAAAACGCTCATTATGCAGGGGGATTTATTTGATTGATTATTCAAGGGAAATCTACTCTTCCGAAAGATTATATAATTACAAAAATCATCTTTATCCTATGCAACAATATGACATTCCTAAACCTCTCATTGTGGAAGAATATTTTAATAAACTTAAATCACAGCAAGAAATTGCTAAAACATTGGGTGTATCCCAGTGGGTAATAAGCCAACGCATGTTAAGGTATCATTTAAAATCAAGAGAACGCACATGGAAGATTCATTTAAGAACCTATTCGCTTAATGAATATTTTTTTGAAAATATTGATGAGAATGTGGCATGGGTTTTAGGGTGGCTTGCAACAGATGGTTACGTTACAAAAGATGGTTCTTTTGGGCTTAGAGTAAATAAAAGAGATAGTGATGTCACTTTTAAGATTAAACAATTATTGGGGTATGGTGGGCCTATTTATAGTCAAAAAACAATTTTAAAAAAAACAAATAAAGAATATAACCTAGTACATCTCAAGATAAAAAGTAAAAAAATAGTAAATAAACTTATTTCTTTTGGGATTATTCCTAATAAATCAACTACTTTAAAATTCCCTAATGCAATAAAAAGAGCTAATAAAGAGGCAATTATGAAATCTTTTATCAGGGGTGCTTTTGAGGGGGATGGAAGCATTTTATTTACAAAAAAACCAAAATCACTGTTGTTCCAGATAGTTGGAACAAAGGAATTTCTAACTGAAATACAAAATTATCTAATTAAATATCTCAAATTGAATAGAACAATACTTACAAAAAATAAACTGCTTAGCAATCATTTTGCTTTAAGGTACAGGGGCAATATTCAAGCACTTAAAATTTTTAACTGGCTTTATTCAGACCTAGGTTATTATCTTAAACGTAAGTATGATACATATTTAACTATAAAGAGGTGTCTTGAATAATGAAGGGAATTATCTTAGCTGGCGGCAAGGGGAGCAGATTAAGACCATTAACTTTAGTAAGTAATAAGCACTTATTGCCTATTTACGACAAACCAATGATTTATTATCCATTGGGAACATTAAAGGAGGCAGGAATAAAGGATATATTAATTGTTAGCGGTAAAGAACATGCAGGCGATGTATTTGCATTAATGGGTTCAGGAAAGGAATTTGGGGTAAAATTCACTTACAAGATACAGGATGAAGCAGGCGGAATCCCCCAAGCAATATCCCTTGCAGAGGATTTTGTGGGGAATGAGAAATTTGTGGCAATAAATGGAGATAATATAATTTTTGAATCAATATCGCCCTTTGTAAAAGAATTCGAAAAAGGAAAAGAACTTTCAAGGGTTTTGCTGTACAAAGGAACAATTGAGCAGGCAAAAAAATCAGGGGTAGCAATGTTAAAGGGAGACAATGTTTTGCGGGTAATTGAAAAGCCGAAGGAACCAAAAAGCACTTGGGCAGTAATAGGTGTTTATATGTACACCAATGATGTTTTTTCAGTAATAAAAGGGCTGAAACCATCTGCAAGGGGCGAGCTTGAAATAAGTGATGTCCATAATTATTACATATCAAAAAAAGCATTGAAGGCAAGCAAATTGGCAAAGGCATGGTATGATGCCGGTACAGTGGATGAGCTGCTAGAGGCAAATAATGCAGTAAAGCGCATGGGGTAACTAAAGTATATTTAAGCCAACAGCACATAATACCTTAAAATATTTGAGGTTTGTACTTGCCTATATTTAAGTAAAATATTCATTAATATTCAATCTGATTAATGTGAGACAATGAAAATAGCAGTGATAGGAACAGGGTATGTTGGCCTAGTGACAGGAACTTGTCTATCCGATATTGGTCACAAGGTAACTTGCATAGACATAGATCGGGAAAAGATTACTAAATTAAACAAAGGAATAAGCCCGATATATGAACCTGGATTGGAGAAAATAATTAAAGAAAACATGAAAGCGAAAAGGCTCTCATTTTCAACTGATTTGGAAAATGCAGTAAAAGAAAATGAAATAATTTTTATAGCTGTTGGAACACCGCAGGATAATGATGGCTCTGCAGACTTAAAATATGTGAAAAATGTTGCAGAAGATATTGCAAAGCATATGCATCCAAGTGATAAGGAAAGAATAATTGTGATAAAAAGCACTGTGCCTGTAGGCACTGCAGGGGAAATTGAAAAAATTGTCTCAGAAAAAAGCGATGCTAAATTTTCCGTTGCATCAAATCCGGAATTTTTGAGGGAAGGAACAGCAATTTATGATTTTATGAAGCCTGACCGCGTGGTTATCGGGGCAAAAGAAAAAAAAACAGCAGAGAAGATGAATGCCATCTATAAAAAGCTGAAATGCAAAATACTGAATACTGACAATAGAAGCGCTGAGCTGATTAAGTATGCAAGCAATACATTCCTTGCTGCAAAAATATCTTTCATAAATGAAATGGCAAATTTATGTGACAGATGTGGGGCAAATATAACTAATGTTTCTGCAGGCATGGGTTTGGACAAAAGGATTGGGAAATATTTCCTGCACGCAGGCTGCGGCTATGGCGGAAGCTGCTTCCCAAAGGATGTAAAGGCATTAATACACATAGGCAAACAATATGGTCTTGATTTAAAAATTGCAAAAGCAGCTGAAGAGATAAATGAAAAGCAAAAGATACTTGTGGTTGAGAAAGCTGAAAAAGAACTTGGGAATTTAAATGGCAAAATAGTTGCTTTGCTAGGCTTGGCATTCAAACCGAATACTGATGATATTAGGGAAGCATCATCTCTCGAAATAATAAAGGAACTTCTCGGAAAAGGGGCAATAATAAAAGCCTATGACCCAATTGCAGAAGAGAATGTCAAAAAAATATATCCTAACATTGAGTTTTGCAAATCAGCCTATGAAGCGCTAAGCAATTCAGGCATCATGTTATTAGTAACTGAATGGGATGATTTTAAGAAATTGGATTTCAAGAAAGTGAAGAAGTTAATGAAAAATCCAGTAATAATTGATGGAAGAAATATTTATGACGGTAAAAAGCTCAGGGCTTTAGGTTTTAAATATTTTGGAATTGGTGTTATATCAAGGGACAAAAATAACGGTATAAATTTGTCCCTTGATAGCTATCAAAAGACATTCAAAAAAATACCATAAATAATGTCTTTTGATATTAAATAACATAATTAAATAAGCAGGGGGTAAATATGGTCGAAACTACAATATCTTGTATCAAGGCAGATGTGGGAAGCTTGGCAGGGCATGTGATTGTGCCTGAGCCAATGCTTGAGATAATGAGAAAACATCTCAAAAAGAATGCACTGGACAAAGGAATAATTGATGATTTTTATGTTTTTAATGTCGGTGATGATTTAGAAACAGTAATGACACATAATAAAGGCGCTAATGATGAAAAGATACATGAATTAGCATGGGATGGCTTTGTAGAAGCTGCTGAATATGCAAAGAAAAATAAATTATACGGGGCTGGGCAGGACCTTTTGGCTGATGCGTTTTCAGGAAATGTAAAGGGCCAAGGGCCTGGAGTAGCGGAAATGGTTTTTGAGGAAAGAAAATCCGACCCGATTGTTATATTTGCTTGCGATAAAACAGAACCGCAGGCATTCAACCTGCCAATATACAAAATATTTGCCGACCCATTCAATACTGCCGGCTTAACATTAGACCCTACTATGATTGATGGGTTTATTTTCGAGGTATATGACCTTTATGAGCACACGACAATAATGTTAAATACCCCTGAAGAAATTTATGAATTATTAGCATTAATAGGAACCACAAGCAAGTATGCAATAAAAAGGGTATTTAAAAAAGGTGATTCAAAGCCAACACAGAGAATTGCTGCTGAAATATGCACGGAAAAACTAAATGTTTCTGCAGGAAAATATGTTGGAAAGGATGATCCAGTAGCAATTGTAAGGGGACAATCAGGTTTTCCTGCGGTTGGTGAGATAATGGAGGGGTTTACCCATGCGCATATTGTCTCAGGCTGGATGAGGGGCTCACATAAAGGTCCCTTACTGCCTGTTTCAGTAAAGGACGCTACTCCCACTAAATTTGATGGGCCACCAAGAATTGTAGCATTAGGATTTCAGGTAGGAAATAGAAAACTTTATGGCCCAAGAGATATGTTCTCAGACATAAGCTTTGACTTAGTAAGGAAAAAGGCTTTAGAGATTGCAGATATCCTAAGAGAACAAGGGCCTTTTGAACCACATAGAGTTAGCGAGGCAGAATTAGAATATACTACAATGCCACAGGTTATGGAAAAATTAAAGGGCAGATTTAAGAAAATAGAGGAATAATCCAAATGTATGTATTAATACCAGCAGCAGGGTATGGCACAAGGCTATACCCTCTGACTAAAGAAATGCCAAAAGCGTTAATTAAAATAAACAATAAGCCAATACTTGAACACATCATCGAAAAACTAACTGAACTTCGGGGCATAACTAAAGTGGTAATAATAAGCAATGATTTATTTTATGAAAAATTCAGGGATTGGCTTTCTGATTTTAAAAACCGCAAAAGTATTGAGATTATAAATGACGGCACACGAAATGAAAAAGAAAGGCTCGGTTCAATTGGTGATATAAATCTGGCAATTGAAAAATTTAAAATTAATGAAGATATTCTCGTGGTAAATTCAGACAATATTTTTGAATTCTCACTAAAGGGCAGTTTTGACTATTTTGCTGAAAAAAAATCACCGACAATCTGCCTGTTTGATGTAAAATCAAAAGAAATGGCAAAGTTATATGGGGTTATAAAAACTGACAGGAATAATAAAATAATTGATTTTAAAGAGAAGCCTAAAAAACCAGAGTCTACGCTTATCTCAACAGGCATTTATTATTTTCCAAAAAATACTGTTCCATTATTTAAGGAATTTTTGTCAGAAAGCAAAGATTCGGATAAATCCGGCTATTTTGTTGAGTGGCTGTTCCAGAAAATGCCCACATATGGCTTTTTATATAAAAATAATGATTGGTTTGATATAGGCTCATTAGAGTCATTAAAAGAAGCTGAAGCACATTTTTCAAAAACGAAGTGATTTTATGAAAACATATTTGGTTACAGGCGGAGCAGGGTTTATCGGCTCAAATCTCTGCGATTATCTCATCAATAAAGGGCATAATGTTATTGCAATTGATAATTTTATTAGCGGAAACAAAAAAAACATAGAACACCTTATCCCAAACCAAAAGTTCTCTTTTATTAAGCATGATGTTTGCAAACCAATTGAAATAGAAAAAGAAATTGATTTTATTTATAATCTAGCATCTCCTGCATCGCCTGTTGACTTTGAGAAATATGCAATTGAGATAATGATGGTAAATGCATTAGGCACAAAAAATGTCTTGGACCTGGCAGTTGAGAAAAAATCTATTATTTTAGAGACATCAACATCTGAAATTTATGGCGATCCTTTGGAACATCCTCAAAAAGAATCTTATTTGGGAAATGTAAATTGCTTTGGCCCAAGAGCCTGTTATGATGAAAGCAAAAGATTTTCCGAAGCGCTTGTTTTTTCCTACCAGGAAAAATTCCATCTGGACGCAAAGATAGTCAGGCTTTTCAACACATATGGGCCAAAAATGAGAAAGGATGATGGAAGAGTAATTCCAAATATGATAACTCAAGCATTGGCGAACAGGCCAATAACTGTTTACGGCAAAGGCAATCAAACAAGGTCTCTTTGTTATATTTCGGATATTGTTGAAGGCTTATATAAGCTAATAAATTCAGGCTATAATAAACCTTTGAATCTGGGCAACCCGAATGAAATAACCATGCTTAACCTGGCTAAAAAAATAAAAGGCATATCAGGCTCAAAATCAAAAATAATCTTCAAAAAAATGCCGGTAGACGATCCATTAAGGAGAAATCCTGATATTTCACTCGCGAAAAATGTCCTTAATTGGAAACCGAAAGTTTCTTTGGATGCCGGATTGGGAAAAACAGTTGAATGGTTCATGGAAAATTAAAATAGGCTGCGATAATATGGGATTCAAAAGATATTTTGTATTAATTGGGTTTATCCTGCTGGCTTACATATTATATTCAATAGATTTGGGCAAATTAATCGCGATTGTCAGCAATGCCAATGCTTTTCTGCTTTCGCTAACGCTTGTACTGTTTGCAGCAAATCTTTCATTAAAGGCATTGAAATGGAAAACCATCATAAAGGCCAATGGGCTGGAATATGAATTTTCAAAATGCTTCAGTGGCTGGGCTTCAGGCTTTTTCATTAGCATATTCACGCCGGCAAGAATTGGCGACTTTGCAAGAAGCCTCTATTTGAGCAAAGACAAAAAGATAGCGCTTGGCGAGGCATTTTCAACTGTTTTAATTGAAAGGATTATTGATATTGCATTGATTTTGCTTCTGGGCTTTGTTTCAGTGCTTATTTTTGCGCTTGTTTTTGGCAAGGAAATAATATCCCTGCAAATTCTGGGCATAGTAATTGCAATATTTGCTGTGCTTGTCATATTTTTCCTAAAGAAAAAATACGTAAAAATTATTCTTAAGCCTTTTTTCAATATGTTAATTCCTGAACAGCATAAAGAAAAAATGCAATTAAATTTTTCAGCATTTTATGGCTCCATACAAAAGCTAAAAAGCCGAAAGCTTCTTGTAGCAAAAGCAACAATCATAGGATTATTAACTTGGATAATCACAATAGTTTTTGCATACTTGATAATTCAGGCATTAAACCTGAATGTGCCTATTTACTACTGTTTTGTGCTGGTACCTATAATAGGTTTAGTTGATTTAATCCCTTTGAGCATTTCAGGGCTAGGAACTAGGGAAGCTGTAGCAATCTTACTGCTGTCCTTTTATTCCATCAGCCCGGAAAATGCCGTTGCATTTTCCTTGCTTTATTATGCCTTGGGATATATGCCGCCAGCAATAACTGGTTTTTACTTCTTGACAAAAAGGCCAATCAACATAAAGAAATTTACGGTTGAGGAATAAAAAATTAGCTATATTCGTTTAACGATTAAAGGCTTGTATTAATTCTTTTTTTTTCGTTAACGTATCTCTTTTCTTTCTAGTTAACCTATTTCTTTTCTTTTTCGTTAACGTATCTCTTTTTCTTTCTTTAAACCATTAAAGGCTTTTCTTTCTTTTTTCTAAAAAGAAAGAAAAGGGTTTAGCCCCGAGGAGATTCGAACTCCTGTCTCCGGCTTCAGAGGCCAGAATGCTTAGCCGCTACACTACGGGGCTAAATTCTAAAAATTTTTAGATATTAAATAATCAGCATAGGATTCGTTTAATAATCTTTTTACTCAGCAAAAAAGTCCTGTTTCTCAAGTCTTTTTTAGGGTTTACTTCAACCAAGTCAAAGCCAACTGCTTTCTCGGATTTAAGGATAATATCAAGCAAGGCAAAGAATTGCTTTTCAAAAAGGCCATTTTTGACTAAATAGCCTGTTGCTGGCGCAATCTTCGGGTCAAAAACATCTATATCTATTGAAACATAAACTGAATTCAAATTTTTTATAAAATCATGCAAAAACATTTGGCTTTTTTTGAATTTTTTTGAATTATTTATTTCTGATGCCCTAATTAGTTTAATTTCCTTGCCGATTTTATCATTTTGCAGGAATTTATTTTCAATGGCATAAATTTTCCTAATACCTAAAAGCAGGATGTTTTCTGGTTTGATTAAATTATCTTTTGCTATTGACCGAATAATGTCTTCATGGCTTGGCGCAAGAAAATCCGATGTACAATCAACATGGGCATCAAAAACAATCAGACCAATTTTCCTGCTTTTTTTGCAGTATTTTCTTTCTGCTTTTTTTACGGTATTTTTTTGAACTCTTGAATATGCGGAGACTATTGGAAAGGTTATGGAATGGTCCCCGCCAATAAAAAACGGCAGGGCGAATTTTTTTGAAAAAATAGAAAATGCACAAGCTTCAATATTCTTAGAGGTAGAATCAAAATCAGATTGGATTACTTCTGCACAAAATAGTTTATTTTTAGGATAATTCTTTTGAAAAAAGGCTCTGAGGCGGGCTGGGAACAACTCTGTTCCCATATTTTTTCCCAAGCAGCCCTGTGCGCTTGGAACTTCAATCAAAACAAATTCTTTTTTTTGCATATTTGTTAGCTCAGGAAATAATTATTATTACTCCTTAGCTGCCCTAATGATTCTTACATTTTTCCCGTATCTCAAGAATTCAACTTGCAAGCCTTGCTTTACATCAACATCTTTAGGTTTTAGTGCTGTAAATGTTTCATATGATTTTTCATCCATAACATGCACCTGATCCCCTACGATGGCAATTGCCACACCTTTGCTCCTTTCAACAATAGGCATGTCTGTGTCTGCATCAGCTGGTTTAAGCAGATTTCTTTTTTGATCATCAAAAACACCAATTGCAGTAATCCTTGCTTTTGCAGATCCGTGCTTTCCTGGCTTTGATTTTTCAACACTTTTTACCTGGCAGACAAAGTCATCAATTAAAACATAGTTGCCTTCCTTAAGATGGCCTACCTGAATAAACTTCTTTTCCATATCCACAATCTCACCTCAAATAAAAAATATCAATTCCTCGAAAAAATATATTCGGTTAATTTATAAGCAATATCAAAAGTAACTAAGGCAATTATATAAATATAATCCTTTAGCAGGAAAGACACAAAAAAGGCCATTATCCAGCTGAATAACCTATATTTGGACAAAATAATAAAAAGCTTGTGCTTTTTTTTTGGCTTTTCAATTGAATCGTGCATTTTTTCATCAAAAAATGCCGAAATAAAGAATACTGCCAAAATAATAAAATTTAGATTAGGCATGCCTAATAAAAAGGGCATCAGGATTAATGGGGCAATGGCCAATAAATGAGAGATGTCATCAAATTTTTTTCCGATAGCATTAGCCAAAATTATTCCTATAATTATTGCCCCAAACCTTGCATCTGCATGGATTAAATATCCAAAAAGCGAACCATAAGCTAATGCTGTGATGAATTTGAATTCCCTAAAGAAAAATTTCTTGTTGTCATCAACCTGCAAATCAGTCATTTTTACAAAAAATGCAGACAGGATTGCAAGAAAAAGATAGAAAATACCCTGCTGATTAAATATAATAAATTCCAACATAGAAATCAAATAATCAATAAAGTCGCATTAGATTAATTTCTTTTTATTCAGGGCAGAAACAACCAAGGGAAATGCAATTGTGGCATCAGCATTTACTGTAACGCTTTTTGCCTTTTCTTTTATCTTGCCCCAGCTCTTTGCTTCCCTGGTTTGCGCCCCGCTTAGGCTGCCATCAAACTCCTGGGCAGTTGAAATATAAACAGCATAATCTAAGCCATCTCTCACTATATTAGCGCCTATTATGTGATGCTTAGAAATTCCGCCGCCAAGGATTATTGCAGCGGTTTTATCTGCATTTAAAACCAAATCTGCCAGATCCTTCATATCTTTTGTGACATCAATGCCAAAATCCTTATGGCCCTGCTTGAAGAAATACATCTGCAGGCCAATAGCGCCATCAGTAATGCCTGGGCAAAATACGGGAATATCATTTTTTGCACACCAGTACAAGAAACTGCTTTTATTCAGGGTTTCACCAATCCTTTTGTTCAAAAAACTCGGGGAACAAATTTTCTGCTCTTTGTAAATCCTTGAAAAAATTGGCTGGATTTTCTTTTCAAGCAGGATAAAACGGTCAGTTGGGATAAAAATATTGCCCAATCTGTTGATTCCTTTCTCGTGCAACTTGGCATCATCAACAAAAAAAGAACCCTGCAGATAAGGTTTGTATGATTTTATGATATCATGGTCAATGCTTCCTGCTGTTGTAACAATCGCATCGATAAATTTCTTCCTGCACAAATCCTTAACCAAGCCGCGCAGGCCTGATGCAACCAAATTGGCAGTAAATCCAAAGAAAATTTTACAGTTTTCTTTTTTCATCCTCTCAATGATATCTATCGCTTCTGCAAGGTTTGTCGCTTGAAAACCAGTAGTATAAAGGTTGTCAATCAAATCATCTTCAATTGAAATATCCCTTATTTTGTCCATAATAATCAATTAACAATACACTAAAATGGGCAGCTGTTCTCAACTGCATTAACTAAGTTATCTTCCACAGAAAGATTTAAATTTGCTCTCCCTATTAATTTAATTATGTCTCCAGAACGGCCAATGAATAGAAGATTAGGGGAAAGAAGGCATATAGTAATAGGGGATACTGCAGTAAAAAGAGCTGAAGTAGATAGAAGAAGGGCTAATTTGCCGCCTGGGTCGGTAATGGCTTTAGGGGTTGCTGCACAGCATACCTCAAATAAAGTCCTTGATTATATATTAAGAAAAACAAAAAGGCTTAGCACGCCTGTAAGGGCCAAGGACAGCTTCAAAAGCCCTGAGGCATATGCAGAATACATAAAAAGATTAAGGGCAGAAAGGGAAACGCAGCTAAGAAAAATAAATGAAAGACGAATTGCTGAAGGCAAAAAACCCAAGAAATTTAAAAGAAGAAAATTAAGGGCAGAAAAGGATTCAAGGACAAATGAAAGTGATGGGAAATTTATTTTAGATACAACCAAAAAAGCTGCTGAAAGATTAATTGGCAGAAGTATTATAGATGTGGTGAATGCCGGGGAAAGGGACCCTAAAACAGGATTGTTAAACGAAGGCGGCTTTAAGGCAAGGGCAAGGATGTACCTCACAGAAAATCGCAATTATGCTTTTGTATTTATTGACCTTAACAATTTAAAAGTAGCCAATGATTTGCACGGCCATGATGCCGGTGACCGCTTAATTAAAGCCGCGGCAGACACAATTGTGGAGTTATCCAATAAAAACCATGCTACATGCGGCAGAATAGGTGGGGATGAATTTGCAATCCTCCTACCATTAGGCGGAACCAATTCCGCTGCAAGGCATGGAGCAGCTGTGTTAAAGCAGGAGCTTGAAAACAGGCTTGCAAGAAAATGGGAGCAGAACAGGGCGCCAACCGACCCACATACTGCCACATTTTCCATAGGGTTTTCATTTAAGGGCGATTATGAACCATCAACAGTAACCAACCTTTACGAAACATTAATGGAAAAAGCTGACAGCGAAATGTATAAAGACAAAAAAGCAAAAAAAGCAGTCAGGGAATAATTA
>JBBSVU010000016.1:76097-99289 GCA_038046645.1 archaeon | reverse complement strand
TATCTTAACATCTGTAAAAAAGAGTTCCAAGAAGCATCCATTATGTTTCTTGCTGAATATGATTTTTCTATTATATTTCTTATGTTAAGGTCTTCTGCTGCCATAAAGTCATAGTTATTTACATATTTTCTTGATAGCTTATGCAGGAAATCATTCCTTTGGTTGCAGATTATTTCATGCACTTTAGCTACTCTTATTTTTTGCTTTATTCTGTTGCTTGAACCTTTCTTCTTCTTTGAGAGTTTTCTCTGTTCTGCTGCTAACTTTTTCAGTGATTTATTAAGGAACTTTGGGTGATTAATATGATTTCCATCTGAGTCATATATGAAGTTTATTGTTCCTAAGTCAAGGCCTATTTGTTTGTTTGTTTTTACTCTTGGTTTTTCTTCCCTTTTATGGATGCATAATAAAGCAAACCATTTTCCTGAACATTCTCGCTTTATTTGCACCTGCTTTATTTCTCCATTTATTATTCTGTGGGTTCTTATAGAAAGAGAACCTATCTTTGAAAGATGCAGTTTGTTATATTTCCTGTTCTTTATTTCAAGAACAAAGCCAGACTGGTTATAAGTAAAGGTCTTGAACCAGTCTTTTCCTTTGAAACGCAAACAACCTATGTTCTTACCATTTTTCTTCAGCCTTGATAATGCCCTTAGGTTTGAAAATAATCTGTAACATTCATACTGCAGAGTTTTGGAATATATTTCATTTAGTTCTGGATATTGTTCTTTTAGTTTTGGTATTGCTGCCTGTATCTCATTCTGATTTATCTTTTCCTGTTTGTTTAATATTTCAAGCAGTTTGTTGTATGTAAGGCGGCATTTATCCAAAACAAAAAATAGCTTTTGTTCTTGTTCCTTTGATGGATATATCCTGAATTTGTATGTGAGCAGCATGAACAAATAAAAGCTTTTTGGGCTTTATAAAGAATTGGAGAGAGTGGATTTCCCCTGAAGTATGTTCGCTTTCATCTACAACTTAAAAGTTGCAGATTTCTCGCTCACAAGGTTAATATTTATAAAAAATTCTGATTCAATATTCACTGACGCTCCATGGGTGCGCGGAAGCTCCAACCTTCAGGTTGGAGAGGAGCGCACCCATTTCATTTTTTTCTGTATTGGGCTTCCGCCTGAAGCCCACTAATATAAAGACGCCATGGGCTTCAGCCCATGGAGCGTCACGAAGAAGATTATTAGAACCTCTCATTTTTCAATTCACGTAAAGCATCATTTGCAATCCATTTTGCTGCTTTTGAATCAATCTTCAAAATTTCTTTGGCACATTTAATCGCTGCCCTATTCAGTTTTTTATTTCTTTTGCCAATCTGCCGCAAAGCCCAATTTACTGCTTTCTTAACAAAATTTCTTTCATCTACTGCTTCGCGCTTTATTAATGGAAAGAAGTCCAATATTTCTTTATCTTCTGCATCTTTGTCATGCACCGACAGGCAAGCCATCAAGACAAAACCAGCACGTTTCACAAACTCCTCTTTTCTTTTTGGCCATTCAAAAGCCTTTTGCCATGCAAATCCTGTTTTGTCAAAAAGGTTGCCGCATACTTGGTCGCAAACATCCCACGAATCAAAATCTTTTGCCCATAAGTCCATTTGTTTTTCACTAACCTGTGCTGGATCATCAATAAAGCCAGCTAAGATTCTTGCTTCATGAATCCCTGAGTTCCACAGTTCAAGAGCTAAATTATGGTTATTTTTGTATTTCTTGGCTATTGCCCTCAGGGCGGGGATTGAAACACCCAAGGTATTCTCTGGATTGATGCCAAAGCGTGCCATTCCATCAATATTTTTGGCATTTGACAGTGATTTCAGCTTGTTTATAATTTCATCAGATTCTTTCATGCTTGTGCCAAAAAATAAGAATTCTGGAAATATATTTAAAGCTATTCTAATCCAATATATTTGCATTTAAATGGCACACAGAATTGAAATTTCATATAAAAAGGATCCGCGCATTAAATTTCGAACCGCAAAATTAAACAGCCTAGGATTTAAAGTCAAAAATGCCAGGCTTGTTGAATGTTACACTATCAATAAACAATTTGGAAAAAATGATTTGGTGAAAATCGCTGAATCACTTTCCAATCCAGTAATGCAAAAATATGCCACAGATGAAGCGACTGCAGAAAAATTTGATTTTGCAATTGAGGTAGGGTTTTTGCCAGGGGTAACAGACAATGTTGGAAATACGGCAAAACAAATAATTATGGATTTGTTTAAAACAAATTTTAGGGGGAATGAAGCGGTTTATTCTTCACAATTATTCTTATTTGACGGAAAATTACATAAACAAAAAATGAATGAATTAGCCCAAACCTTTGCCAATCCGCTGATTCAAAGGATTAATGTAAAAACAAGGGAAGAATATGGCAAACTTGGAATGGGAATTGTAATTCCTGCTGTGAAATTAAATGAAATGCCTGAAGCTGAAGAGGTTGATTTGAATATCAGCCAGGAAGAATTGGTAAAATTAGGGAAGGAGGGAATTCTTGATAAAAAAACCGGGCAAAGAAGAGGCCCGTTAGCCCTTGACTTGGAATATTTGAGTGCAATTAAAGATTATTTCAAGGAGAAAGGCAGAAATCCGACTGACATAGAATTGGAATCATTGGCGCAGACATGGAGCGAGCATTGCAAGCACACAATATTTGCCGCTTCTTTAGATGATGATGTTCCTGCAGGTTTGTATAAAACATATATAAAAGCAGCAACAAATAAAATCAGGGAAGAAAAAGGAAAGAATGATATTTGTATTTCTGTTTTCACAGATAATTCTGGCGCAATAAAATTTGATGACAAATATTTGGTAACACATAAGGTTGAAACCCATAACTCGCCATCAGCCTTAGACCCTTTTGGCGGAGCGGTAACAGGGATTGTCGGCGTTAACAGAGATACTATTGGATTTGGATTAGGTGCAAAACCTGCAATTAACTATTATGGTTATTGTTTTGCTGATCCTGAAACAAAACCTAAATTATACAGAAATAAGGATAAGAAAAATCCGATTATTGCACCAAGGCAGATACTTGACGGAGTAGTAAAGGGAGTAAATACTGGCGGAAATTGTTCTGGAATACCAACACCGCAAGGATGGTGCTATTTTGAATACAGGTATTGCGGCAAACCTCTTGTATTTGTAGGCACTGTAGGAATAATGCCTGCTGAATTAAACGGAAAAAAGCTTTATGAAAAGCAGGCAAAAGCAGGCGATAAAATTATTGTTATAGGTGGCAGAGTTGGAAAAGACGGAATACATGGAGCAACATTTTCCTCTGAAGCTTTGGATTCTGGCAGCCCTGTAACCGCAGTGCAAATTGGCGATCCCATTACACAAAAAAAATTCAGTGATGCAATTGTAAAGGAATGCAGGGATTTAGGTTTGTATAACAGCATAACAGACAATGGCGCTGGGGGCATATCCTGCTCTGTTGCAGAAATGGCAAAGGAAAGCAATGGCTGTTTTGTGCAATTAGATAAAGTTCCATTAAAATATCCTGGGATGTCTCCCTGGGAAATATGGATTTCTGAAAGCCAGGAAAGGATGACTTTGGCTATTCCGCCACAAAACTTGGACAAATTTATGGGCATAATGAAAAAGCACGATGTTGAAGCAACGATAATCGGCGAATTTAACGATTCAGGAAAATGTGTTGTTCAACACAAAGGAAAAACAATAATGGACATTGATTTGGAATTTTTGCATGAAGGCTTACCTAAAAAACATTTGAAAAGCAAATTCGTGCAGAAGAAAAACCCTGAACCAAAAAAACCATACCCTGGCAAATTGAACAAAGCATTTTTGAATATGTTAAAAAGGAAAAATATATGCTCTAAGGAATTTATTTCTACGCAGTATGACCATGCTGTGCAAGGCGGCCAGGTTTTAAGCCCTGTGCAGGGAGAAGGAAGGGTACAAGGAATAGGTTCATTAACAAAGGTTGTGCTTGATTCCAAAAAAGCCGTTGGATTATCACAAGGCGTTTACCCGGCATATTCAGACATTGATGCATATTGGATGGCTGCTGCAGGCATTGATACTGCCATAAGAGGATTAATAGCAATGGGCGTTTCTCTTGATAAAATTGCCTTATTGGATAATTTTTGCTGGTGTTCTTCAGATGATGCAGAAAGGTTGGGGCAACTAAAGAGGGCAGCAAAAGCATGCTATGATTTCTCAATATTATTTGGCACACCTTTTATTTCTGGGAAAGACAGCATGTTCAATGATTTTAAGGGATATAATGCTGAAAATAAACAAATAAAGATTTCTGTTCCCCCCACATTATTAATTTCTTCAATCGGCATACTTGAAGATGTGAAAAAAGCTGTTTCAATGGATGTTAAATTTGAAAATGACCTTGTGTATGCTGTGGGGGAGACATCTGAAGAATTAGGCGGAAGTGAATATTTTTCTTATCTTGGTGCACTAGGAAATAATGTTCCAAAGCTAGATGGAAAAAAGGCAAAAGAGATATATGGAAAAATGCAAAAAGCCATTGAAAATGAATTAATTGATGCAGCATATCCAACAAATTACGGTGGATTGGGAATTGCACTTGCAAAGATGGCTATTGCTGGCAGGTTAGGTCTTGACATTACAATTCCAAACACAACGAGAGCTGATTATTATTTATTTTCAGAATCAATGGCAAGGTTTGCTGTAACAATAAACCCAAAAAACAAAAAAGCATTTGAAAATAGTATGGGAAATGATGCACAACTGCTCGGCATTGTGAAAGGCAACAGATTCATAATTAAAAATGGCAAAAAAATTGTTGATTTGAAAATCAGCGAAATGGAAAAAGCGTACAAGGAAACATTTTCAGGGTATTGATATGGGAAAAGGGTACAGGCAAAGATTTGTGGGTTATTGATATGGAAAAAGCGTTAATAATGAGCGGATATGGCATAAATTCGGAGATGGAAACAAAAATTGCATTAGAAAGGGCAGGAATGAAAGCCGATATTGTGCATATCAATGATTTAATTGCAGGGAAAAATAAGATGATTGATTATCGTTTACTTGTATTCCCTGGCGGGTTTTCCTATGGTGATGACACTGGCTCAGGAAATGGCTATGCTAACAGATTGAAGAACAATTTGATGGAAGATTTGAGAGAATTCTTGGACAAAGACAACCTTGTTTTGGGCATATGCAACGGTTTCCAGATTCTTGTAAATTTGGGGATTTTGCCCGCATTCAACAATGAATACAAAAGGGATGTTGCCTTAATGAACAATGCTCGCGGTGTTTTAGAATGCAGGTTTGTAACATTAAAGCCTGAAGCAAATAATTTCTGGACTGCAGGAATTGAAAAGATTTATTGCCCTGTAGCGCATGGTGAAGGAAATTTTTATTGCCAAAAAGAAACTCTTGCAAAGATGAAAAAGAAAAAAATGATTGCATTCAAATATGTGAAAGAAGATTTGTCAAGCGCAAATGGCCTCTATCCCTATAACCCAAATGGCGCACTTGAAGACATTGCAGGCATAACATCAGAAAATGGCAAGGTATTGGGAATAATGCCACACCCTGAAAGGGCTTTAGAATTCACAAATATTTATGGTTGGCCAAAATTGAAGGAAAAACTGAAAAGAGAAGGGAAAAAGCTGCCTGAAGAATCAATCAACATGAAAATATTCAGGAATGTTGCTGATTATTTTAAATAAAACTCAGATCTATTTTTCTAATTTTGATTTTCTTTTGAAAATATTAAATAAATCCCAAAAACAAAAGTCCATATCAAGAAGGGATAAACAATTAAGCGTTCCATTCCACCAATCCCTAAACCAAAGGTATTGTTTGTTGCAAAAAGAATTGTTGCAACCAAGGAAAACAAGCCAAGCTGGATAAAAAACCAAGAAAATGGCTTTTTGGAAAATTTACTTGAATAAATTGCCGAAAATGCCCCAAATAAAAAGGTTATTGCAGAAAAAACTGAATGCAAATAACCTGCATTTTCAGGGAAGAGTCCAACGCCGAAAGCGCCGATTCCGGTAACAGCCAAAAGGCTAAGAAATAATTTATCTTTGAATTGCTTGAAAAGCAAAAATGAGATAATGATTAGGAAAAATCCCGCAAGCATTATTGCATTGTTGAAAATAAAGGCAGCAGTCCCAACTCCCAAATCGCTGATATAATTTTGGAAAATATCATACTTAGGATAAATTGATTCAGCATACCATAAAGCTGAAACAAAAAACAAGGTTCCAAAAATCAAGAGCAAAGATGCTAATTTTTTGCAGTCAGGAAACATATTAATAATATAAAAACAACAAAACTGTTTATATTAGGAATATGCCTGATATTTTTAGCAGTAGGAAAACATTAGTTTAAATCCTGCCCCCACCAAAAAGGAAAAGAAAGAAATAGGAGTACAGGGGAAGTGTCCATCTGGCTGGATTCAGTTCTCCACCAACGTAAAAACGCTTGTATAAGCACGAATATGCAGATACCTACAAACGCCAATTTTCAGTTCGTAAACGTGAGTGCTGTTCTAAGAGGAGAAGTTTAAAAAGATTGCTCTCAAGAATAGCGTGAATTATGCGCACCTTCCGTATTTGTGGTAACTGGATCATCCCCTCTCCTTTTTCTTATCCAATAAAATAAGTAGAGTAATGCCCTGGGAACAATTAACTTCAAAGTACGTAACTGATCCGCATTAGTGATATGTTTTGCCAGCAATACTTTTTCAGCTTCTTCTAGTTTTTTAGGGTCGGTTGCACCAGATAAAACACGTGCTTCGAATTCATAGAAATTGCTGTCCATATTAGCTAAAAGTAATAATGCCCTGGCTGACATAGTTGCTAGATCCTGACGCAGCACCTTGCCCTTTACCAAGGTATCCTGAAAACTTCCGAGTGAATTCTGAGTTATGAAAAATGATGGGAAAGGAACAGCGTCAATACATTTTAACAGTGTCTTTTGAACATCTTCGGCGCATTGAACCTCTTTGTGGTTTGTATTTCTGAGCCTATTTTGATCAGAGATAATCTTGTGCCAATCTTCTTTCATCTTCTCCAAACTCGGCTCGTTATCAAGAAGACAATTAATATCGAAGATATCTTTCATAATCTGGGATTGCTCTTCTGCCAGCCTACCTATTGTTCCAAAAGCAAGAGAGGACAACTTCGATGCAAGAAAATAACGTTGCGTAGGCAATAGAACTTCAAAATCCTTAATAAGTCTTTTTTCTGTTTCGGTAATTGACAAACGAGTTATGTCGAGTTTTACCATGACATCCTTATTTGTAACTGTGTAAAAAACAAAAATGGGATTACGACTTTTTCGTTTTAGAACAACATAACCTGCATTCTCAAGTCCACGGATAAGTTTATCTATTTCATCCGAATATGAAATATCCAAATCAATGCTCAGTCTTTTCTGTTCAGGTAAAGTTGCTTGAATAGCGCTGCCACCGAGAAAGATTATGCGTTTATCGATTTTCACTAGTATTGAGAGAACTTCGAAAACTTCCTTGCTTCGTCTTTCAAACTCTTTGTTCACTCGCTCACCAGCTGTATCAGCTCAAGATTTTTCATTCCACTTTTGAAATGGCGTTCGTCAATCCTGAGGGTTGCTTTCTTGGAAAGTTTATATGCAAAGATGCTAACGAACCATCCCAGATATCTTCTGAGAGAATACCTATATAGTTCATTAAATTTGACAAGATCAGTATTTGTCAGGTAATGCTCCCAAAGATCAATGATATCATGCAATGAAATGGATAAAAGTCCTTTTTCAGAATAATAAAGAAGATCAACCAGGCATTTTTCAAGTTTTGGATGTTTGCCTTCAATTTCTCTTCTGGTTTTTCCTTCTCTGGCAATGATGACTACGCTGGCTTCTTTTTCCACTAATCTTACTCTGAGAATGGGTTTTTTTATTCCTGCGTAAATTTCATAACTAGGATATTCCTTTGCCAAAAGTTCTACAAGCGAATCTACTGCTACCCGATTGCATTCAATGAAAATTATGTTCTTTCTCCAATTGTGAAGCAAAGACATGAATGGGGTCAAATCCCAAACAATAATAGCCAAAGCTGGCATAGACTTATGAACTATTTTTCTTATTTTTTCAGTTTCCTTTCCGAATGTGATACCGGTCATGTAATTAGTTTATATGACAAAGTATTAAAAGCTATCTTTTGTCATGTAGTTAAGTTATATGACAAAGAACTATGTCAAAAGCGTGAGGGTTGTTCTGAGAGAAAAAGGCTGCTAAAAAATAAAATAGTAGTATACCAAGAGAATAGTTTAATCACTCTAAGTTAAATTTATCAACATATTTCGAGAAGTCATAAACAGTTAACCCGGAATTTCTGGATAAATGTCTCATCATAGTGAGATAAAAAATAAGCAAAGAATTTTTCTTCAATCTGGGTTCACAGATATATTCTTCCGTTCTTCCTAATGAGAGATCAGAATAATTTTCGTTCTTACATATCACCCCTTTATCTAGAGTTATAAGCATATCAAACCAGTCTTTGGTTTTCACATTCAAAGCAGATTCGAGAGTATCGAAATATTTTTTGATTGTATCTAAAAAAACATTACTACAAACAAAAACACAAAAGGGAAATTAATTCAGGACAACACAATAAATTATGGCAGAGAAGAATTTAAGTAATATACGGGCATAAAGTATAATGAGAACATAGTTCAGGATAAAAAAGTGGTAATATGGGAATTGCAAAAGTTCCAAGGAAAAGGCCCAATCAAATGCAAGCCCAGAAGAGCACAGCAAGGCATGTGCTTAAAGGCAGTAATACGAAAATCATTCCCACTTTCCCGCGAAGCGCAACCATATCCCAAACATTTATTAGGGAAAAAAGGATTTTTTGCTTTTACCATTAAGCGATTTGGTTCAAATTTACTTTTCAGCTGTTTTTCAACTTCGTGGGAACCTTCAATAGGTATCCATTCTGGTTTGTAATGCACTAAGCGATTACGCAAGGTAATTAGTAAATCTGCGTCTTGATATGGATTAGCACCTTTATCAAATTGTTTTTTTCCAGCCAATTCTAGCAACAAATTATATTTTTTTAGAACTGGAAATTGTTTCTCTTTTAATTCTAATAAGGTTTCCATTTGCTTTATGTGTTCCATAGTTTTTTTACTTGGTACAAAACCAAACATCTGTTTTAGGTGCTTTCTATTTTTCTCAGCGCCTGAAGCAATATCCCACAATTCATTATCACAAATATCAGAGAATAATTCATTTATCCGTGCTTCCAAGAATGCCACAGAAGCTAAGATAGCAGCGGTTACATACGCATCATGTTCTTTCTGGACATTAGGAGCCACAGCGTCGTTAGAATATTCTATCTCACGAGCTCTTTTTGTGAATAGCTTAGCCGCTTCTAGATGACGCAAAGAAAAACACACTTTATTTTTCCGTTCATTACTAGGTTACCTCTTTATGAACTATTTATGGCTTGTTGTAGATTACGGCATAATCATGCTGTAAAGTTGGGGAACTCTGGTTGAGCAGGAATGCAGGGTGGAGGATTCGAACCCCCGAAGGCACTAAGCCACAAGGCTTTTGCATTATTAAAATTCCTCAACCTTGCCCGGTAGGCCGCTACGGTAACCCTGCAATTAGCTCTTATAATATAGTAAAGGATCAATAATGCCTTTTAAAATCTTCCCTGCTTGTTCAAGAAGAAAAATAGCACATATACAAAAAAAGCTATGCAGACAAGCCAAGCCCAACAAATGCCCATGCTACTTAAAATTATTTATATATGGCAATTTCGCAGCAGTGATCTTAATCAACCCGATATTATCCAATAACATTTCTGTTGAATTCCAATTACCGGTTAAAAGCATCTTCCCAACATCAGACGGGATATTAAATATTATTTTTTCATCTCCGAAAGTAATAGTTTTTTCAGAAATTGAAATATGCAACTCCAGGGCGGGATTATCTTCAATTAACTTCATAATTGACTCGATAACAAAAGAAGATAATTTTAGGGCAGGAATGCCTAGAGAAAGACAATTTGAGGCAAAGATTGTTGAAAATGATTCCCCGATTATTGCAGCTATGCCAAATCTTTTAAGTGCCTGAGCTGCATGTTCTCTTGAAGAGCCGCACCCAAAATTACTGTTTACTATTAGGATGGAACTACCAGAAAATTTTGGATCATTAAATATATGCCACTTTGGATTTCCCATGCCATCAAATCGCTCATCATAAAATAAGTATTTGCCCATATTCTCAAAGGTTATTTCCTTCAGGAATCTTGCCGGAAGTATCCTGTCAGTATCTATATTATTGCCGTGCAGGGGTATGCATCGGCCTTTTATTTTATCTATCTTAAAAGCATTCATTTAATTCCCCAGTGTTTCCGTACATCAGTTATCTTTCCGTTTATGGCCGCAATTGCAACCATCGCCGGACTCATTAAAATTGTCCTTCCTTTTGGGCTGCCTTGTCTCCCTATAAAATTCCTATTAGATGAAGATGCGCAAATTTCGTTGCCATTTAGTTTGTCTCCATTCATCCCTATACAAAGGGAACAGCCAGGGCTTCTCCATTCAAATCCAGCACCAATGAAAATTTTATCAAGGCCTTCTTTCTCAGCCTGCCTCTTTACTTCTTTAGACCCTGGAACAATAATGGCTCTTACGCCCTTTGCGACAGTTTTACCCTTCACAATCTTTGCAATTTCCTTAAAGTCGGAAATACGCCCATTAGTGCAAGATCCGATGAAAGCGGCATCTATTTTTATTCCTTCCAACTTCTGGCCCGGAGCAAATCCCATATGTCCATATGCGAGATTGGCACTTTCCCTGGCTTCTTCAGGCAATTCATCAGGATGAGGAATAGTTTCGGATATTCCTATTGACTGGCCGGGATTGATACCCCAACTTACCATAGGTTCCAATGCAGATATGTCTATTTTTACAATATCATCATAGCAAGCATTGGAAGATGATGCGATAGACTTCCAATATGCAACAGCTTTTTCAAAAGCAATTCCGGTTGGAGCAAATTCTCTTCCTTTAAGATAATTAAAGGTTGTCTTATCTGGATTTGCATATCCTATAATTGCCCCGCTTTCAATACTCATATTGCACAAAGTCATTCTTTCTTCCATAGTCATCTGCTCAACAGTTTTGCCCGAATATTCATAAGCATAACCTATGCCTCCATTAATCCCTAACCTCTGTATTACTTTAAGGATTATGTCTTTAGCATAGACTCCTTTTGGTATTTTACCATTAATAATTACTTTTCTTACTTTTGGTTTTGTTATTGCAATGGTCTGAGTAGCTAACACATCCTTAACCAGGCTTGTTCCTATTCCAAAAGCAAGAGCTCCAAAAGCACCATGCGTACTTGTGTGGCTGTCTCCACAAGCAATGGTCATTCCTGGCTGGATAATACCCAATTCTGGCCCTATTATATGGATAATGCCGTTATTTTTATTGCCTAAATTGAAAAACCTAATCCCGGATTCTTTCACATTCCTCTCAAGGGCCACTAACATTTTTTCAGCCATCGGATCTTTAAGCGGCCTATGCAAAGAAGTCGTAGGTGCAATATGGTCTACTGAGGCAAATGTTCTCTCTGGAAAAGCAACTTTTAAACTGGTCTCTTTTAACACGCTAAAAGCCTGTGGGCTTGTAACTTCATGAATTAAATGCAGACCTATGAATAATTGGGTCTGCCCTGTAGGCAATTCCTTCACAGTGTGAAGCTTCCAAATCTTATCCAATAAAGTATCTTTAGACATTTTTGCCACCAGAAACCTAACCTAAAATTGATTCCCTGACAAGACTCCCAAATTCCCTAGTTGAAACAACGGTTTTATTTGTATTCGGATTATCCATTAAGTCCATAGTATAATACCCCTCGGATAATACCTCAAATAAAGCACGCCAAATATCATCAGCCTCATTTTGGAGAGAAAAGGCTTTTTCCAGCATAAGGGCAACACTCCCTATCATCGAATAAGGATTGGCTTGATTTTTCCCTGCTATTGATGGCGCTGAGCCATGGGCTGGTTCAAAGCATGATTTTTTCGGGCCAATACATGCTGATGGCATTAACCCTAATGAGCCAATAAGGCCGGCAGCCTCATCACTAAGGATATCCCCCATCATATTTTCCATAAGCATTACCTGAAATTGGCAAGGATTAATGACTAATTGATAAGCGGCATTGTCTACAAGCATATGCTCTAACAAAACATCAGGAAATTCAGTTACGTGCACTCTGTCAATTATATCATTCCAAAACACACTGCACGCAAGTACATTTGATTTATGTATGTTATGCAGTTTTGAATGTTTTTTTTCTGCCTCAGCAAAAGCCACCCTTGCTATCTGCTCAACCTGGGGTTCAGCATATTCCATCACATCTGAAGCATAACTATGCCCTTCTTCTGTTTTTCCAGTATATTTTTTTCCAAAATATATGCCTCCGCAAAGTTCACGTATTATCATAATATCAAGGCCTGAAGAAACCCTCTCTAGCTTGAGTGGAGAAAAAGATAATAATGATTGCGGAAGTTTTACCGGCCGAAAGTTTGCAAACATATTATACCTTGCCCTAAACTGAAGCACTCCACCACGTTCCGGCCTTAAATTCGGATCTTTAATTGAGTCATATTTGGGTGCGCCCACTGGCCCTTTTAAGATTACATCCGAAGTATCACAGATTTTTTTTGTTTGTTCTGGAAAAGGATTACCATACTTGTCATAGGCGGCACCGCCAAAATCAGCATATTGAAAATGAAAGATATGATCATATTTATCTGAGATTGCATCAATGATTTTGATTGCCTCTCTTGTAATCTCCGACCCTATTCCATCTCCAGGTAAAACAGCAATATTTTTTTCCACCATAGGAACACACCTAACCTTGTTTAGAATTATTTGCCATGATTTTATTCATGCCTTTAATCAGGGCATTTATTGAAGCCAGCACAATATCCTCATGCACAGCCTCTGCCTGATACTCATTTTTTTGCTTATCTGCAATGCGTATTAAGACATTGGCAAGGGAATCTGTCCCCCCACTTACCGCCTTTAAATTATATTCCTTGAGGCTCATGTCTAAGGGAACTGCCGACAATATTGCTTTTGTTGCAGCATCTACTGAACCAACGCCACTTGAGACTCCAATTTTTTTAATCCCGTCTACTGAAAGAATCACACTGGACACTGACTTCAATTTATTGCTTGTAAAAACATTGAATTCTTCCAATATTACCCTATCTTTAACATTAGAGAAATTGCCGATAACCTCATCAGCAATTGCTGCAAGATCCTCCTCAAATATTTTTTTCTTTTTCTCAGCAAGATCCTTTATGCGCACGGTTATTTGTTCAACTTGTTTTTCATTTGCAGAATAGCCCAGCCCTTTTAAAGTATCTTCTACTGCGTGTTTTCCTGTGTGTTTTCCCATTACCAGCCTACTTCTTTGGCCAACACTTTCTGCAACAATTGGTTCAAAAGTCATATTGCTCTTTAGCACTGCAGCAGCATGTATCCCGGATTCATGGGTAAAAGCATTCTTTCCGACAAGGGGCGTGTTAGGGGGCATATTTATGAACGTAAAGCGCTCAACAAGTTTAGATGTTTCAGTGAGCATTTCTGTTTTAATCCCGGTTTTTATATTATAAAGGCTCTCCAAGCCCATTACAGTTTGCTCTAGGCTTGCATTGCCTGCCCTTTCCCCTAATCCATTAACGGTTACTTGGACATAAGAGGCTCCTGCCTCAACCCCTGCTAAAGAATTTGCTACTGCCAATCCAAAATCATTATGGCAATGTACTTCAATAGGAACCTTTAATGAACTTTTCAATTTAGAAACAAGATATTTCATTGCCTGCGGATTCATCACCCCAACTGTATCAGGTATATTTATCCTGTCAGCTCCTGCCTGCGAAACCGCTTCACAAACTTCAATTAAATAAGTTAAATCCGTCCTGGTCGCATCCATTGGAGAAAATAGGCATTCAAATCCCTGGTTTTTTATATAAGAAACAGCCTTAATTGCCCTTTCTTTTACCTCTTCCCTCGTAGTATCCATTTGGTATTTGATATGGATGTCGGATGTTGAGATAAAAGTATGAATAATGTCAATATCACAGTCAATGCAAGCATCAATATCATTTTCAACAACCCTGGAAAGTGCACATATCTTGCTCTTAAACCCTGCTGCGGCTATTTGTTTCACTATTTCTTTTTCAGGGTTGGAATTTATTGGGAATCCTGCTTCGATCACAGCTACCCCAAGCTTATCCAACTGTTCGGCAATATGCATCTTCTCAGCGCCGGATAAAGAAACTCCCGGGGTTTGCTCACCATCCCTTAGGGTAGTATCGAAAACAAATACTGCATCAGGTAAATCCATGCGGCCTCTCACATCAGCAATAAAATTATAGTTATCTGGAGACTGTTTCATCAGTAATGCGCCCCTTCTTTTTGTGTCACTTTTTTATATTGCTCCGCAATCGTCTTAGTAATCTTGCCTGGTTTTCCGTCTCCCACTATTCTTCCATCAATACTTCTTACTGGCACTATTTCTGCAAGTGTGCCTGTTAGGAAAAGTTCATCTGCAGTAAGAATATCGTACATGCTGATAGATGCCTCTTCTATGCTATAACCAATATCCTTGCAAATTTCAATAACAGTATTCCTTGTTATTCCCTCAAGTATCCCTAAATGGCTAGCGGGTGTTTTAACAGTATCCTTTGTTACTATGAATAAATTGTCCGCAGATCCCTCAGTTGCATAACCATGTTCTCCGAACATGATTGCTTCCTGCCTGCCAAGGTCTATTGCCTGTGCTAAAGCCAAAACCGAATTAAGGTAATTAAGGGTTTTTGCCCTTATGTTTAAAGCACAATTGCTTACACGCCTGACTGATGAAGTTATTACATCAACCCCTTGCCCTATTGATTTTTCCCCTAACAGAGGGTCAACTTCCTTAGCAATAATAATATAACTCTGGCCACTGCAGATATAAGGATTCAGCCCAAGATCGCCTATTCCTCTCGTAACTATTGCCCGAATATATCCACTAGCAATATTATTTTCCTTACAGGTTCTGATCACTTCTTTTTTGAATGTTTCTTTACCTATGGGCATTTTCAACTTTATTGATTTAGCTGAAGCATATAACCTTTCCAAATGATCCTCCAGCTTGAAAATTGTTTTATTATACACCCTTATCCCTTCAAATACGCCATCGCCATAAAGCAAGCCATGGTCAAATACAGAAATCTTTGCCTCTGATTCATCAACTAAGCTGCCAGTCATATTTACTTTTGCCATTTTAATCACGCTAAACCGTATTTGTATCAAACTTGTTTTTCTGTTTATTAATACGTTGTGGCATAAACGTCATTTTTATAATACTTTTGGCATATTTAGGTTAAATATGACAAATTTATCCTTTGAAATATGGAAAATAATAGAAAAAGACCCAAGCATTCAGTTAGATCTGCAACGCGACCTTATCAATGTCAGGGCACTGGCAAGGCATATTGGAAAACAACTTGCTGAAAAGGGGGGGTATCCCACAGAGGATGCAATTATAAGTGCAATTAGGAGATATCCAAAGGATAGTGCATTCAAAAACAGATTTGAGCACGCAAAGGCAATAGTATCACAGTCAGCAATATCCACAAGAAGCCACTTTGTAAATATAGCCCTGATTAAGGGCAGGGAAGCGCAAGAAGCCATATCAGAACTTTTTTCAATAATTAATTTTGAACGCGGCGAAGCCCTTAGGATAGTTCAGGGCGAAGAATCAATCAAAATAATTATTGACGAAAAAAATCTGGAAAAATCACTCAAAGTCATCCCAAAAAAAATAATAATAAAGATGCAGGAGGATCTTGCCGAAATAAATATACATTTGCATGATGATGCAGTCAAAACACCTGGCATAGTATTGGTTCTGACAACTGAATTGATGCTCAATAATGTAAATGTGCATGAGATTATGAGCTGTGTGCCTGAGATGCTTATATTTGTGGAAGAAAAAGATCTGTTGAAGGCATATCAAGTCTTATTTGAACTTGTCCATCAGAAAAAATCCCCCAAATCTTTTGCATAGCTGAACGGTTATTTTAATTCTTTTTTAATCATTTCTGAGTAAATAGCAAGCTCATTTTCAGCATATTTCTTTGAATCCCAATGGAAACTAAGGTTGTCATTGTCAAATCTAGGGACAATATGCATGTGGAAATGCATTATTACCTGTGAAGCTGATTTTCCGTTGCCTTGCATCAGGTTAATGCCTGTGCATTTTGTGGCTTTTTTCAAAGCACTTGAAATCTTTTTTGCCGCAAGCATCACTTCATTCAAATCATCTTCAGCAATGTCAAAAATGTTCTCTGAATGTTTTTTTGGAATAACCAGAATATGACCTTTGTTTATTGGGTTAATATCCAAAAAAGCCAAAATTTTTGAATCCTCAAAAACCTTTGCCGAAGGGATTTTCCCTTCAACAATCTTGCAGAAAATGCAGTCTTCCATTTTTTCACCACAAAAAATATTTTGCAAATTTTATTTTCCCCTCAGTTTTTGCTAGATTTTATTTTTTCTCCAGGCCAACAATTTTAATCCAGAATTTCATTGTTTTTCCTGCCAAAGGATGGTTAAAATCTACTTTAATTGTGGACTCTTTTACTTCAACAACAATGCCTGAGAGTTTTTTGTCTGAAGAAAGCAAGGTCATGCCTTTCTGCGCCTGATCTGCCCCCTGCAAGTTAGCTTTTGGGATTTCCATTATCAATTTAGGGTCCTTATTACCGTAAGCTTTGTCAGGAGAAACTGTTACCTCAAATTCATCACCCAATCTATGGCCTAAAACAGCAGAATCAAATCCTTTTATCATTTGCCCTGCCCCTACCTTAAATTCTAATGGTTTGCCAGCGGTTTCGGATGAATCAACCATATCATCATTATCAACAAATGCCTTATACTCAACCTTTACAGTATCTCCATTTTCAATAATTTCAGACAACACGTTTTTGCCTCCATTAATATCCTGCAAATTTTTAATATTAGTATTAGGTGTATTTAGGTAAATACAACCAGAAAATAAAATTATTAAAACAAACAAAAAAACAACTAAAATATTCTTCATGCTAAACCCCTTTTTATTTTTCTTCCGAAAGTTTCTCTTTCTTTTTTGATACAACTAAAACCTTTTGGTTTTAGTGTACATTAAAATCCGTTTTTGGATTTTAATTGTAACCTATATTTTTTTCTTTCTCTTTCGCAAAGAGAAAGAAAAAAGATGGAACGGTGGGAACGAGATTTGAACTCGTGCTCTCTTGCGAGAACCAGCTCACATGCACAAAAGATTGCCTTAAGTATTCTTAAATATTATTTCTTTTCTTTTTGGGCAACCTACACTTCCTCATAAAATTCTTATGGAATTTTATGGGACCAATAAAACTTTAGTTTTATTTGGTTTTCTTTTCTTTAGCAAAGAAAAGAAAAAGGGCGGCTCAAGGCTGGCGCGTTTAACCGGGCTCCGCCATCCCACCACTACTCAAAAAAACAAATGCTCGCAAACTTATTAAAACAGTACTACAACCTAAAAATCTGTGGATATGTCTTAAAAAAGCAGGCAAAAAGAAAGCCTTTTTGCAATATTCAAATATGGTGAACTAATTTCAAGATTTCATCCCTTAATCTGCGAACCTTGCCCTCGTCTGTACCGTCTGCTTTTATGATAATAGTTAGGGTAATTCCTGACCCAAAAGGGCCTCGTGTATATGGTTCATCCGAATCTCCACCATGATAAGCAAAAGGACCGTCACAGCCACCAGAGATGCTAGCTTCTACAACCTCCATAAAATTCCCTCTCGTATAGTACTTGTGTTCTGAGAATATAAAAGGCTTTTGCCGACATTCTCCGGCTGAAAAATTGACCTAAAAAAGAAACCTGTAATTAAGACGGGAATTAAATCAAAAAATCAGTAAATGTTTTGAGGGACAAGTCAGGGAACTGCTCAGCAGTATAACTTATCCCTCCACTCCCAACACACAATATTATTAATCATCAATTGGGTTTAAATATATTTCCTGAGCAGACATAATTTTTTATAAAAAGAATTTGGAAAAGGAAAAAATCTTTTAGATTTTTGACTGTTGTAAAACCGCGGGTTTTACCTAAAGGGAAAAAGGGTTTTGGTTTTTTAAAAATTCTAATTTTATCCAATAATAAAATTAGCAAAATGGCAATTTTTAGGATACAGCAATTTGCTTAAAATAGCCTACGTTGCAAGTATATTATATGCTGCACGATAAAATTATAGTGGTTGATTTTGGCGGGCAGTATGCCAATCTGATTGCCAGAAGAATAAGGGATTTGGGTGTTTATTCAGAGATAAAGCTGCCTGAAAGCCCTGTAAAGGACTTTGCAGGGGCAAAAGGCATTATTTTAAGCGGCGGGCCGAATTCGGTTTATGAAAAAAATGCCCCAAAAATCGAGAAAAAACTGCTTGAATTAGGGATTCCTGTGCTAGGAATATGCTATGGGCATCAATTGCTAGCATATTTGTTGAAGGGAAACGTGGAAAGAGGGGAAAAGAAAGAATACGGCATTGCTGAACTGAACATTTTAAAGGAAAATGAATTGTTTAAAGGGTTGGGTAAGAAGCAGGTTGTCTGGATGAGCCATGGGGATAAGGTAAGCAAACTTCCAGAAGGGTTTGAAATAATAGGCTCAACAAAAAATTGCAAAATGTCTGCAATTGGGAACTCTGGCAAGAAAATTTATGGTGTGCAGTTCCATCCTGAGGTAGTGCATACAAAAAGCGGGATGAGAATACTTGAAAATTTCATCGAAATCTGCAAATGCAAAAGAAACTGGAGCATGGAAAATTTCATCGATGGAAAAATTGAAGAGATTAAAAAGCAAGTAGGAGATAAAAAAGTTTTGGTCTTGGCAAGCGGCGGGGTTGACAGCACAGTTTGCTTAGCGATTTTAAGCAAAGCCATAGGGCCTGAAAAAATATTGGCTTTCCATATAGACCATGGATTTATGAGAAAGAATGAAGCAAAGGAAGTGCAGAAAGCATTAGATAAATTAGGCTATTGCAAATTGCAGATAATTGATGCAAAAAAAGAATTTGGGGAAGCGCTCTGCGGGATAATGAATCCTGAAGACAAAAGGATTATGATTGGGGAAATGTTCCTTATTGTTAAAGATAAAAAATTGAAAATGCTGAATATGAACCCTGAAGAATGGCTGCTTTGCCAAGGAACTATTTATCCTGATACAATTGAAAGCGCAAGGACCAAACATGCTGACAAAATTAAAACACACCATAACCGGGTAGAGCAGATAATTGAACTGATTGAAAAAGGATATCTGATTGAACCATTAGATATGCTTTACAAAGACGAGGTAAGGAAATTAGGCAAAAAATTAGGTTTGCCGGAAAAGATATTGTGGAAACATCCATTTCCCGGCCCGGGGTTGGCAATAAGGGTATTATGTTCTAACGGTGTTTTAGAAGAAGCAATTTTGAAAACAGAAAAAGTAGCCGGAAAAAAATTAAAGGGAACGGAATACAAAGGAAAAATACTGCCATTGAAGAGTGTAGGTGTTCAGGGAGATTCAAGGACATACAGGCACGCAATTTTGCTTTCAGGAAAATTGGATTGGGAAAAACTTGGAAACCTGAGCACAAGATTAACAAATGAAATATTTGATATTAACAGGGCCGTATATTCTATTGAACCGCAAAAGATTGATTCGATTGAACTGATTGAAGGAAAATTAACGGAAGAAAGGATTTCATTATTGAGAAATGCTGATGCAATTGTCCGCGAGGAACTTGAAAAAAACAAAATCTATTATGAAATATGGCAGTGCCCGGTTATTTTATTGCCATTAAAGGTAAATGGCAAGGGAGAAGCAGTTGTCATAAGGCCTATTGAAAGCACTGAAGCAATGACTGCTAATTTCTACAGAATGGATCCAAAAATATTGAACAAAATTGCTAAAAGATTAATGAAATTAAAGGGCATTTCAGCTGTTTTCTATGATGTGACAAACAAGCCGCCTGCCACCATAGAGTGGGAATAGGTTACCCTAATAGTAACTTTGTTGAATAACCCTTAAAGTTACCGTCCACAAAAACTAATTTCTGAAAAATGTGCACCCTAACTATTACTGATGAATAAAATAATTTCGTTATCTTCTGATTTTATGGTTGGAAATAAAGGTTACCATTATGGTAACCTTTTTAAATAGGTTGGCAGATTATATTAGTATGAGTTCAGTTATTACTAAAACTGAGTTTGAGGTATATTCTTATTTCTACAACAAGTATGGGTTGAAACCGTTTGGCATAGACACTTTGAAGTGGTTCTTTTCCAAGCAAATGATAAAGAAGATTTTATTCAACTTGAGCAAAGCGAAATGGTTGGAAAGGGCTGGAAGAGGCATTTACAAATGCGCTACCCCTGAAAAAGCAGTTGGTGGAATATTTGAATCACGGATTGAAGAAAAATTAAAGGACAGTGGATTAAAATACTGCTATTTTGGGGCAAGCGCTGCAGAAATATGGTCAGATGATACTTATATCCAGAGAAGCTGGGAATATAGCCCATATTTTATTGAAGTTTTAGAAAGAGATTTAGGGGCTTGGAAGAAGTTTTTTCAGAAAGAAGGCATAAGCTTCTTCATTAAGCGGCCTTCAAATATTTTGGGCGAATTCACAGTGTTGTTTCCAAAAACAGAGATTACTTGTGCTGAGAAAAATGGGAAACCAGTTATGCAATTAAATGAAACCATAGATTTTTGTGAAAAAAATATTGATACTTTTGAGTATGTATTGGCATACTTAGCCAAGAAATACCATAAAAAAACCAATGCTTCAAAAGAAATCTTAGAAAAGGTTGGTGAGGCATTATGAGTCTGCAGAAAAGGGAAAAACAAATACTGGAAATCCTGCAAAAACTTCCAAAGAATGAATTTTCGCTTATTGGGGGTTATGCTGTCAATGCATACACTCTGCCAAGATTCTCAATTGATTGTGACCTTGTTCTAAAAGATAATAAAGCAGGGAAAAAAGTTTCAGACTTTCTAATTAAAGAAGGGTTTTTCATAGAGCATAAAGGAGATACTGGCAATTATAAAGGCAATTTCATCAGAATGAAAAAAGAAAATGAGGTAAAGATAAGCTTTGATTTGCTGATTGGAGAGGTTCTGGACAGGATTACGGGCATTTCTATTCCTGCTACTTTAATTTTTAAAAATTCAAAAGTAATGGAAATCACCGGCAAGGCAAACCCAATAAAAGCAAAGGCAAGGATTGTAGAGCCAGAACTGCTTTTCTTAATGAAATGCATTACTGGGAGGAAATCAGACATACGGGATATTTTAATGCTTGCTGCAATAAAATTGGATAAAGGCAAGATAGGGGAATTAAATAAAGGGATAAAAGTCCCAAAAGAAAAGATAACAGAAATAAAAGCAAAGATTAATGAAAAACAATTCAAAAATGCATTAGAAGGCGTATACGGCAGAATAGAAGAAAAAATGTTTGAGAATACCAAAAAAAGGCTTGAAAGAATATTGGATGGGTTATAATATATGGTAAATGGATATGGGGAGATTAAAGCATGAACAAAAAACAAGTTATTGCAAAAATTGGAAAAGGACGTTGGGAAGAATTTGAAGAATTTATGTATGGGCAAACAATGGGCCTTAATAAAAGTGGTTCCTTAGATTATTATAAAAATGATGTGGAAAACTTTCTAAGAAAAAAAGAAGATAGGGTTTTTGATTAAAATAAGCATGATTGGTGCTAAGCATGTGGCTATTGGAGCTGAAAATCAAGCATGATTGCGTTATTGGAAACAGATGTGAAAAATTCTCTTGCGAAACCTTTTCGCTTCCTTTAACGCAATGGACAGAAGACAATTATGAATATGTTATTGGGCAGCATGCGTTGATTGGCGATAGAAAAAATGTGAATCTGTTCATAAGGGATTTGAGAAAAGACCCTTCTGTTTTTAAATTAGAAAGGAAAGGCAATGTTGTATGTGTTTTGGAAGGGCATAAAGGCCTGAAAATCCCTGCAAGAATTTATAACCAGAAAATTTTCTTCATCAAGCCGGTTTTTATTGACAAAAAAGGCTATGAACATTGGGAAATGGCGTCTTTTGAAAAGGAAACCTTGTTGGACTACCTTGATGAATTAAAAAAGCAGAAAAGCATCAGGTTCGAGCTTAAAAAAATAACCAAATCAAAGCTTGAAAGTGTTTTTGTCACAAAGGTCATGCCAATGCTTACTGAAAAACAGGAAAAGGCATTTGAATTAGCCCTTAATGAAGGATATTATGTATTCCCAAGAAAGATTGGCCTTAAAGGATTGGCAAAACTTTCAAGAATAAGCCTTTCTTCATTCCAAGAATGCTTGAGAAGGGCAGAAGCAAAGATAATACCATCATTCAAATGATACAAGGCAATACTCTAGTTCAAATAATATAGATTTTAAACAAGCACTTATTATATATTTTGTATGCAAAGACCAAGGCAAAGGCCCAAAAGATTTGGAGAACAAAGGCGTGCTGCAACCAGTGAACTGAGAAAACGCAAACCTCGGGGAAGTGTTTCCTTTCTGGTGCCTAGCAAAAAATTATCACCAATGCATACAGAATACAGACGATTTCAGAAGAAACGAATTAATTTAAGGTATGCATTTTCATTGATTGAAAGCGAAGATATTGTACTAAAGCAGCTTGCAAGGCAGGCTATTGTTAATGCAAAGCCATCCATGCTTGCAAAATACCTCACTACAAAACAATTGGCGAAATTGAGTAGGAATCCTGATTTGGATGTGAAAAAAGTTGCAGCTAATGAATTGGCAAAAGTTTATGTTAGGTTAGGTGAGAAAGGAATTCGTGAATTGGAAAGATTAAGCAAGGATTATAGATGGGAGGTGAGAGAGGCTGCAGCTAATGGATTGGTAAAAGTTTATGTTGGTTTGGGTAAGAAGGGAATTCGTGAATTGGAGAGAATGAGCAGGGATTATGAGTGGGATGTGAGAGAGGCTGCAGCTAATGGATTGGTAAAAGTTTATGTTGGTTTGGGTAAGAAAGGGATTCGTGAATTGGAAAGATTAAGCAAGGATCCTACTTTTAATGTAAAAAGGGTTGCTGTTAATGGATTGGTAAAAGT
>JBBSVU010000016.1:0-75997 GCA_038046645.1 archaeon | reverse complement strand
TTATGTTGGTTTGGGTGAGAAGGGAATTCGTGAATTGGAAAGATTAAGCAAGGATTATGAATGGGGATGGGATATGAGAGAGGCTGCAGCTAATGGATTGGTAAAAGTTTATGTTGGTTTGGGTGAGAAGGGAATTCGTGAATTGGAAAGATTAAGCAAGGATCCTGATGAGCTTGTGAAAGTGGCTGCGGCTAATGGATTGCGAAAGATAAGAGGACGGTCTTTGCTATTAGGGAAGAGGGTTCCATTTATGGCTAGCGCAAACCTGCCTGATGTGTTGGCAAGGATGAAACAGTTAAATGGGATTGCACAGTCATTAAGAGGAGAGTTTGGCAAAAAGTTTGTTGGAATTGTTGTGTTTGGAAGCATGGCAAAGGGTTATGCTACTGCATATAGTGATGTGGATTATGCTATCCTTGCAACAGATGATGTGATTGGAAAAAGGTTTAGGGAATTAGCAAGGAAACAGAATGTTCCACTTTGTAAAGAACATTATGTTAATCCATTCAGGGCAAATGAAACTAATGTAGCACCCTTATTTTATGGTTGGTTTTTTGGGAATAAAAAAGCATTAAATGAGGTGCAACGAGAAGCAATCAAAAATATGAATGAAGAGGAATGGGAAAATATCAGGGAAGAAATATTGATACATGAGTCAACGCTCTATAAAGCTTTTGAAAGGTACAGAATAGGTGAAAGGGAGAAGAGAAGGGTTCAGGCTGCTGCTGCATTAAGGGTTCCTCCTTCGCTTGGAGAAATGAAGAAACTGCTTGGATTGTGAAAAAATAGCTATGTTATGATTTCATACATTTTTGATAGAAATCTCAATGCAAATATTTAAATAGATTTCCATGCGTTATTTATTTCTATGAATTGGTTTGAAATAATTGAAAGGATAAGGCTTTCAAGGAAACCCATTATAACTACTGCAGATATTGCCCGCTTTGCCGGAGGGAATAGAAAATATGCTTCGTTGGTGGCGCGCAGGCTGGAGGTGAAAGGGAAAATAATAAGAATAGAAAAAGGAAAATATATGGTTGCAGAAGCCAATATTTTTTCGGTTGCTTCGCACTTGCTTCGCAATTCCTATTTGTCTTTCTTCTCTGCCTTGGCAGTAAATGGGATAGGCGAGCAGATCCCTTCGCTTGTAACTGTTGCTTGCACAAAAACAAAGAAACAAATTGCAATAGGGGACTACAGGATAGACTTCTTGTCACTTGGAGAAAAATGTTTATGGGGGTATGGGGTTAAACATTTGGATGGATGGCATTGTTTTGTAGCAGAACCAGAGAAGGCAATTATAGATATAATATACTTTTCAGAAAGGTATTCTATTAGCGAAGTATTTGAAATAATTAAAGGCAAAGGCATTGATGTAAAAAAATTGTTGCTATATGCGAAGAAATTTTCGTCTTCTGCTGTAATAAAAAGGCTTGGTTATATCCTTGATAAAAATGGCATTGATTGTTATAAAGAATTAAGTGGTTTTATTAAAGGAAGCCATATCCCTTTAGACCCCAGGTTTAAGGGGGTTGGAAAGAAGAATGATAAATGGCGCATTATTGAAAATATACTGGTGGGTTAATGATAGACAAAAATAACATAAGGGAAGTAGAAAAAAGGCTAGGATTTAGCTTTTGGCAGGCAGAAAAGGATTATTTGCAGCATTTATTCCTAAGGGAATTATATTCAACAGTTGGTACAGAATTAGTATTCAAAGGGGGAACTGCACTTCAGAAAGCCTATGGATTGCATAGGTTCAGCAGAGACCTTGACTTCAACCTAAAAGGGCCCTTAAGAGTAGAGAAAGCAATTGAACAGGTATCAAATATATTTGAAACATATGGGCTCTCAAATAAGCTCACAAAAAAGGAGAACAGCAAATACAGTTTAAATCTCCTTATAATATTTGATAGTGCACTATTAAAGAATAGCCTCACTATTCAGATAAGCAAGAAGGAAAAAACAGAGTTAAAGCCTAACTCAGTACCGATTACGCCCCTTTATGCTGATATAGCCCCTTATTTTGTAACTTGCATGGATGAGAGAGAAATATTGGCTGAAAAGGTAAGGGCAATTTATCAAAGAACTTTTGCAAAAGACATTTATGATTTATGGTTTCTCGTGAATAAAGGAATAAAAATTGAAAAAAAACTCATAAATAAGAAACTGTCTTTAATAAAAACTAAATTCCAGCAAGAAGCCTTTTTTGGGAAAATAAGAAATAATGAAAAAGCATGGGGTGAACTGAGAGAGGTGCTTGCAACATACCCTGCTTTCACAAACGTGGCTAATGACCTCTTCCGCATGTTTAAATAAGGAAATCATTTTGGGATAAGAGCACCAGTACAGCAATATTTCTTACCTAAAAACGTAAGGAATGGACATTATTTCTTACGAAATAACGTAAGGTTTAAAAAGACTTGAAGAAAATGAAAAACCTTTTGTAAAATATCTATATCAGGTTTATATAAATCAATATAAAGAGATTATTCTACAAAAATTAGGATAACTTTTATGGCTGAATTTTCAAATAAATTAATAGCTGTATTGAATGAAAAAATAGATGCAGGCATTGCAATGAATGCATTGGCGCACATGGTGGTTGGGCTTGGGGCGAGTGTGGAGAAAAAAGAGGAATTGAGACTGGCTGATTATGCTGATGCAAATGGAAACAGCCATGCAAATATTTCAGAAATACCTTTTGTGGTTTTGAAAGCAAGGAATTCAAATCAGTTAAGGCAATTAAGGCAGGCACTTATGCAAAATAATATTAAGTTTGTTGATTTTACAAATACTATGACGATTGGCACATACCAGGAACAGATTGAAAGAAGCAGGCAAACAAAGGAAGCTGATTTGGAATATTACGGGATTGCAATATTTGGCAATTGGGATATTGTTTCTGAATTGACAAAGAAATTTTCGCTTTGGAAGTGAATAAGCGGCATATCAAAAGATTCAAATCATATTTGGTATAAAATCATTTTAAAAAAGTGAAAAAATGTCTTTCTTCAAACTGCTTGAAAAACATTTTGTAATAGTTTTTTTGCTGGCAATAGCAATTGGTTTCTCATTTCCAAAATTAGGGGCATTTTCTTTCATTACTCCGTTCATGTTCGCATTAGCCATTTTTTTAGCAAGCCTAAAAGTGGATTTTAGACTCTTTATAAAGCATTTAAAGGATTACAAGTATTTTGTGAAAAAGTTTTTTATAATAAAAATAATTGCCCCATTGCTGGTGTTTTTTATAACCAGTTTAGTTGCTCCGCAATTTGCTTTAGCTGGTTTATTAATAATAGCACTCCCTAGTGGAATGTCGAACATTATTTTTTCAGACATTTTCAAAGGAAACAATGCATTAACTTTGCTCTTCACTGTTTCCACGCATTTGCTTTCCCCAATAATGATTCCATTTTTGGTGTTTCTGGTTTCGTTCCAGACAATTGGATTTGATTATATTGGAATGTTTTTTTCATTAACAGGGATTGTGTTAGCACCAGTGATTTTGGCATATTTAGTGAAGAAAAAATTTGAAGCAAATGTCGGAAAATTTGCAGGGCATTTGTCAGGAATTAACATTTTATTGATAGCTGGCATTGTTGTGATAATTATTGCACAAAATTCAGGCAAATTAACCGATTTTTATTCATTCTTATGGCAATTAGGGTATGCTGCAATTGTATACTTCATACTTAGTCTATTTGGCTTTTTTGTTGCAAGAAAAGAAAGCAGAGAAAACAAAATTGCTATTTCTTTAAGCACATATCACACAAATACAATTCTCGGATTATTCATTGCAAGCACTTATTTTTCGCTAGAGGTGGTTTCAGTAATAATTGCAGCAGAATTTGTGGCAGATGGGTATCAAGCAGTTTACAAAATGTTATTGGATAAAAACATTTTGAAATAATTCTTTGGCAGGATTTCTACTTTTTTTATCTTTTTTAAATCCGTATTCTACTTTTTCTTTCTAGGGAGTACCTCAAGAAGCAAATAAAGCAACGGGCCTATGCTGAACAGCAGCAGGGTGAAGAATATTATAAACAGCCATGCTATTTTATTCAAATGTCTAAAGCTTTCCTGCTTTAGGCAGTCCAAAAGCATCAACAGCCAGAAGACAAAACAGATAAGGAAAACCGCAAAAAGCAAAAGCAGGTAATTATACTCCTCTTCAGTCAACGGAGTAGATGTTGTTGTTTCTGAAGATGCCTCTGGAAGCTTCACACCTAACTGGGTAAGCAATTCATCCATGTTTACATCTTCAGGTGCGATTCCTGTCTCGCCCTGCACAATCTCGCTATTCAGCTCATAAACATCCTTTATCCACTGTTCCTGATTTAGGTAAAATGTTTCAAGTGATGCCTCGGTATTTGCAATGCCTAATAATTTGCCATTTATTGCGGAAAGATTGGCTTCAACAGCATTGTAATCCTTCTGTTTCAAAAGCAAATTTGTGGACTCTAATAGAAGTTTGGTTTCAGCCAAATCATCCTTCAACTCTGTTTCTTCTGAAGGGATTCCCAAATCAAAATCCAATGAAACACTAAATTCTTTTTTTATCCCTTTTATCTTTTTTTCATAATCCTTGGCAATCTGCTTGAAATCTGCGGAGTATTGTTCCAGCAGGCCTTGCATCTCATTCAGCAGGGAAGAATAAATTGATTCTGTACTGCCCCTTAATGCTGCTGTTTGCCCCTTCACTGCCTTATTTTGGAAATATTCCTCAGCAGCACCCTGCAAAGACAAAAGCTCTTTATCTAAAGAACGGGAAAGCTCGGCATAGGGTTTTGGGGAATAAATGTACTCAACCAAAACATTGTTGAATTCCTTATTCAAATCCGCTATAAACATTGGCTTTAGTGATTGGTTAAGGTCAATATCCTGTGGCATTAGGTTAAGCAGTTCCCTTTTGAAATCAACAGCATGCGCTGCATCATACAAAGCTTTCAAATCGCTGCTCCACAAACTGTTATAATCCAAAACACCATAGATGCCGTAATTCAATTCAATACCAGTATCTAAATTTTCCCCTGCATAAGAGAGCCAATCTGATGGATATGAAGGCGGGAACTGCTCATGCATCCTTACCTGCCTGGGTTCTACATTCAAGAACCAGTCATTTACATTAAGGCCCCAAGTGGAATCCACAGGAAGCCAGCCATAATCCTGCAGGAGGAATTCAGTTCTAGCATGCAATTCTGCAGAATTATTTTCCAATGCAAGAACAGAAGCATATTTTGCAGGCACATCAGAAGCCCTTAAAAGTGCGGTGTATAAACAGGAATAACCATGGCAAACTCCTTTTTTTGTTTGAAGCGTTTTAATCGCACCGCCTGCCTCACCCTCCCCGGCATATTGATATTTTATATTTTTAGTTACCCAAGCATATTCTTCCTGCGCAATAATGTAAGGGTTTTCTTCACCTTTAACAATCTCTTTTGCCTGGCTTTTAACCAAGGAATCATCAGATTCAACGCATTCAAACTGCGAAAGGAAATCATCATTTGCATAATATGATTTGGTTAATGCATTGAAATCCACATAATCAAAGTAATTAACATTGAAAACCAGAACAAGGAAATTAGAATCTATCTCTTTTTTCTCGCCTGCTTGCAGGGAATCAATATACCACAAAGCCCAGATATTGCCATAAGAATCCTCACTTGTTTCAATCGGCTTAATTGAAGAACCCTCATATTTCACAAACTGGTTTGGGGCATAATCCTTTGGAAAAGGAACTTTTATTTTAATTGCACTGACTGCACTATCATCCTTGTTCTCTAGGTGCAATTTATGCGTGATGCGGTAAACCATTGGTTTGGAAAGCGCAGATTTCAATCCAGTTTCAATGCTGCGCACTACTTCAAAGGAGGCAGACAAGTCATTGGAAAGCAGGACACCGAATTTATCCTTCATCCCCGATATTTTAATAAAATATTTATCTTCAGGCAAAGGCATTGCAGGGATAAATTTTAAAGTTGTGTTATCAACCAGCACCATGCCTGCAACCTCTTCCCCCTTGCTGTTTGTCACAAAACCAGGGGAATTATTTTCAGCAACCGGCTTGTTGAAACCAATTTCAATAATCGGCTTTTCAGTTCTGAAGATTGAATTATTGCCTGGGGAGATTGAAAGCACTTTGAATGGAACATTCAAAGGATTTTTGGGAACATCAAAGGCTTCAGAAGATTCCTCAAACTTTATTTCACTTACCTCAAAGCCATCTTCACCATATTCTTCTCCAATGCTTGTTAATTCAATATCGGTTTCCAAAATTTGCCCTTTTTTTATGAAACCTTTAATATCCTGCATTGATTCAATTTTTTCCGAAGTGTTAAATGCTGTGAAAGAGAAAGTGAATTCTCCGTCAGCAAACCCGTACAATTTTATGTTATATTTTCCCTCAAACAATGAAGGCGTTGAGATTAACTGCAATTCATCGTTTTTGAAAGGAGCAGAGCAAAACACCTCTTCCGCTTCGCATAAAACATCCTGTGTTTTAGGGCTTACGCCGAATTTCCTTCCAAAAGGGTCGGTTATTACCATATACAAAGGGGAATTCTTTATAACAAAACCGGAACCAATGGGAAACTGTGAAATCACCTGCTTTGCTTGCTGCATTGTGAGAGAAAGCTGGCCATTAGCGGCTTTTGAGATAATTTTTTTGGCAATATCTTTTTTCTTGTCATCAGAAACATAATTCAAAATACTTGGGTCTGGAGTAGACTGCAATGGCTGGCCTTGTGGCCCAACACCAGTGCCTAAAACATGATCTACAAGTTGATCATCAGTCATTACGCTTGCAATCAATGTCTTGTTCTGGGTATTTGTCCCATAAGTTTGCCAAGTGGATTGCATTGTCTGGGCAAGCGATGCACTGCTTTGAGCCTGCTGCGCCTGCCATTGCTGTGATTCAAGTTGGCCTTTCTCAGAAGAACCCTGCAAAATAACTGTTCCGGCTTTAGTGATTGCTAAAGCCGTATGGCTGAAACCAGGGGGAAGCATTCCCGACAATGCGGAAAAACCACTGTCATAAAACGCAATATCAGCATCAAGCTTTTCCTGGGAGGTTGCATAGGGATTTGAATGCACCGCAACCCAATCGTTAAATGCATCGCCAGCATCCTTTAACGAAGCCGCAATATTTATCCAAGTAATTGCTTTCCCGACAGTCTTTGAGAGACCCTTAATATAATTTGCATATTGCGGGTATTTATTCAACAAAGCCTTTTCTGCAGCTTCAGATCCCTCTACAAGCGCTTTTTCATACTCTGATTTTATTTTATCCTCTGCCTCATTTTGCATGAATTCTGGCACAACGCTTTTGAAAAAATCCTTCACCTTTTTCTTAGCAAGCTCATCCAATTGCATTTGAATCAATTGCTGGTTGAAGGGGTCGGGCGGGACAACATCTGGTTTGGGGTAAATGCAGCTTGCTTTTGAAAAATCCGTGCAATTATTTTCATGGCTTAAACTGTTTGAAGCAAGAAATGTTTCATTTGAAGCAAAAAGCAATGGAGACAAAAATAAAATAAAAAAGGATATGAAAAATATGCTGTTTTTATAGTCCATTATATGCCTTTATCTTATTTTTTTTATTTATAGCAAAAGACTTTAATTTTGAGACTTTTATTGTCTTTTGCTAGTCGTAAAGGACACTTATTTTGTTCCAATATTTTTGTCCTTTACTATAAGTAATATAGGCGAGAAGTAATATTTTAAGCTATGCTATAGCAAACGACATTAATTTTTGGACAAATATTATCTCGTTTACTAGATAGCAAATGACATTGAGTTGGTCAATTATTTTTTTGTCATTTGCTATAGCTAATAATTATCCTCACAGAACTTCTTCGCAAATGGCAGAATCTGCATCAAATTTTCCGCATTGAAAGCATAGCCTCTTTGCTCTTTTAAAATATCTCCTGCAAAGCCATTCAGGAAGATTGCAGCCAAGGAAGCCTGCTTCAGATCATTCTTGCAGGCGAATGCAGCAAGCATTCCAGCAAGGACATCGCCTGTTCCGCCGGTTGTCAAGCCTGCATTTCCCGTGAGATTGTGATAAATGGATTTACCATCTGAAATAATATTAATATTTGATTTCAGGACAATAATGCAATTGTATTTTTTGGCAAATTTCTTGGCATTTTCTGCAGTTGCTTCTGCTTTAAACATTTTTTTAAATTCTGCAGCATGCGGAGTAAGGACACAATTCTTGGACAGCAATTTTTTGTCAGCAAGGCAAAGTGCGGAAGCATCCAAAATGAATTTTTTATGTCTGAAATTTTTTAACAAATAATTAATGATTTTTTTATCTTCATTATTTGCATCCAAACCTGGGCCGATTAAAATAGAATCAGCTTTTTCAGCAAATTTTCTTGCATTTTTTAAAGTTAATTCAGAAACAATAAATTCCAGAGAAGCCTTTTTCAAAATTGGGAGATTTTCCTTTTCTGATAGAACATAAATCAAATCAACAAACAAGGAAGCGGTTTTTGCAGCAAATACTGCCGCTCCGTGATATTGCTTTGAGCCAACAATGCACAGAACAATTCCATTCTGCCCTTTGTGGCTGTCTGGTTTTCTTTCTGCTAAATGTTTCACATCGCTTGGGCTGCTAGTGCAATTGCCCTTCTTTTCTTTTGGCAATTTATGGCACTTGTGAGTTAAACCTAAAATAGAAAAGGAACTCATGCAATTAAGAAGGATAAAAGCCAATAAAAAGGCTTTTGGTGAAATATATTATTATGAGAAAACCTAATTTTAGGAGAATTGGCCAGGGATTTAGGGCTGCAGGTAAAAAAATTGCAGCAGTTGCAAGCGCAGTAAGGGCAAGTGTAAGAAATTCCCGTGAAGCGCAAAGAGCAGCAAATGAACATCTTATACTAACTAGGGAAGAAGCAAAAAGAAGAGGTTTATGGCCAGAGCACAGAAGGGCAGATAATAGAAAAATAATGCGAGAAGTTAGAAAAGGAGGATTAAGCGCAGTGGTTCAGGAAATGGAAAAAAGGCGCATAGATTATCATTCAAGGGATTACCAACCAAAAGAAGTTAAATTAATTAAGAAAGATGGATCTGTAATTGTGTTAACTGGGTTAGATGCTGAACGAGCAAGAATACCTAAATTAAAACAAATAAGCAGATTAACTGGAGAAAGAAGAAAGGTTTTAGGGGAATGCGAAAGAATAATTGAAGGTTCAGACTTGAAAAGGCTTGTTGATAATACAAGGCCAAAAACATTAAGGCAATTATCAGACACAATAGGCCGAGTACTTATTAGAAGAAAACCTTTTTTTGGAGAAATGCGGGAATATCCAGTGAGCAATGCTATTTACGGTGAGAAAGTCAGCATTTCATCTGCTGGTTTAGTGACAATAGAATATTTTAGGGATAGAAGATTAATTAATACTGAAGAACATCGCATGAAACCAGAAGAAATTGAAGCATTCAAAGAATATCACGGAGCAACAAAAAGATGGCATGAATCATTGAATGAATATTCAAAACAGGAATGGGCTGAAGAATAAAACGTATGGGCAACTGTAAACTTTATTGTCTCTTGCGAAAATAATCCACAATAGCATTAAATAATTTTGGATTTTTAGATTTAAGCACTGGGAAATATCTTGGACCTATTGCACGGTTTATTACAAGACCTCCTTTCACTTCTCTCGCCATTGCATTAGAATCATAGACACTTATTATTGCCAAATTCTTTCTTTCAGGCTCCTGGTATGTGGGATCGTGAAAAGTAGGTATAGCTAGATGGATAGTATCTTCTTCTCTGACATTAAGCAAATTCCTCAATTGATAAGCTAAAGTACCCCTTGCCAAAGCTGTGCCTCCCATATGCTGCCTTTGTGAAAAAAGCTTGGAATAAAAACCGCCTTCTTTTTGTGAACGTAAACCAAATCGATTTCTTCCTAATCTAGTAAAAATGCTGCGAGAAGCAGGCCCCTTAGCTTTCCTTCTTCTATCAGTTGTGGCTCTTCTAGATAATAATGGTTTCATATAATCATGTTGACGTATAAGTAATTTTAACTGTTTCGTATACTGAACTTTTGCATACTAAATCCGATTACTCCACAAATTTCAACAAAAGTAAAAAATCAAAGATTTTTTAATGTTGCAAAATCTGCTGATTTTGCCTAAAAATAAACCTTTTAAACATTTGCAGGTTGAATAGATAAAATATTTAATAATTTAATAAAGTATAGTGGGGGTTTTGAAGAATGTTTGATGCAATATCAATAGCAATAGGTACAGGTTTTCTGGTACTCTTATTTGCGGCATATCTAATTTTTTGGATTATGAAGCAGGAACAGGGAAATGAAAAAATGAAGGCAATTGCTTCAGCAATCCAAGATGGGGCTAAAGCATATTTAATGAGGCAGTACAAAACATTGGCAATATTTGTGGTATTATTGGCAATTGTAATTGCAGTATTTTTGAATACAAATATGGCTTTTGCTTTTGTATTAGGGGTTTTATGTTCTGGATTTGCCGGTTATTTAGGAATGATGATTTCAGTAAGGGCAAATGTAAGAACTGCGCAAGCTGCTGAAAAAGGTTTAAATGAAGCGGTAAAATTATCAATCAGGGGAGGGACAGTTACTGGAATGGTTTTAACTGGTTTAGGATTAATTGGGGTTGCAGCACTTTATGTTATTTTCAATAATTTAGGAGTATTAATAGGATTTGGATTTGGTGCTTCCTTAATGAGTTTGTTCGCAAGGGTTGGCGGCGGAATTTATACTAAGGCTGCAGATGTTGGTGCTGATTTGGTTGGAAAGATAGAAAAGGGAATTCCAGAAGACGACCCAAGAAATCCTGCTGTAATTGCAGATAATGTTGGGGACAATGTTGGGGATTGTGCAGGAATGGCGGCTGATTTATTTGAGAGCTATGTTGTAACAATCATTGCGGCAATGTTGCTTGGAGTAACGTTAGGGACAGAATATGTTTTACTGCCATTAACTTTTGCAGGAGTAACTGCAATTGCAAATGCGATTGGGACATTTTTCATAAATGTGAAAACTAAGGAAAATGCAGTAAGGCAATTGTATATGGGAGTCTTTGTTTCAGTAATTCTGGGAATTATTTTCGCATATTTTGTAGCAAGCTGGAACATGAATCTATTTTATGTGTATATAGTAGGAGCATTAACAACAGTATTGATTAGCCTTATTACAGAATATTATACGGATGGAAAATACAAGCCAGTAAAAGGAATTGCGGAAGCATCAAAAACAGGGGCAGGAACAAATTTAATCAGCGGATTGGCTGTAGGATTAAAAAGCACTGCATTGCCTGCAATTTTGATTGTAATAGCAATAGGCGTTTCATATAGTTTAGCAGGATTATATGGTGTAGCATTAGCTGCAGCAGCAATGTTATCCTTTACAGGAATAATTATTGCTTTGGATGCATACGGCCCAATAACAGATAATGCTGGTGGAATAGCAGAAATGAGCAATATGTCTGCAAAGGTAAGAGAAGTAACAGATTTACTTGATGCAGCAGGAAATACAACTAAAGCAACAACAAAAGGATTTGCCATAACAGGGGCAGCATTATCAGCATTAGCTCTTTTTGCTGCATTTTCTGCAGAAGCAAAATTAACCATGATAAATCTTTTAGATCCTGCAGTAACAATTGGGTTATTCATTGGAGCATTGCTTCCTTTCCTGTTTGCTTCATACTTGATGGGCGCAGTAGGAAGGGCAGCATTTGCAATTGTTGAAGAAGTAAGAAGACAATTTAAAGAAATAAAAGGAATCATGGAAGGAAAAGCAAAACCGGATTATGCGCGCTGTGTAGATATTAGCACACAGGCAGCATTGAAAGAATTAATGATTCCAGGAATTATTGCTGTATTCAGCCCGATTGTTGTTGGCTATTTGTTCGGTGTGCAGGCTGTTGCAGGATTGCTTGCAGGTTCAATTGTTTCAGGCTTTTTGCTTGCATTAACAATGTGCACAGGCGGAGCAGCATGGGACAATGCAAAGAAATACATTGAACAAGGAGCATTTGGAGGAAAAGGTTCAGATGCACATAAAGCAGCTGTCGTAGGGGATACAGTTGGAGATCCATTCAAGGATACAGCAGGACCTGCATTAAATTCTTTGATCAAAGTATTGAACACAGTTGCATTGGTGTTTGCGCCATTGCTGACAGCAATAGCATTGAATTTGATCTGAAGAAATTTTAATTAAGATTTAAGAAAGCAGCAAATGCTGCTTTTCTTCTTTTTTTATTAATTACTGAGAGATAGTGCCAAAACCCTAAATTTATTCGTTTTATGAGAAAACGATATATTTAAAAAATCGTTTTGCAATAAAACGATTATGGACGATATAAAAGATACTCTTATTGAATGGCAAAACACTGCAATCAATAAGCCCCTTAAAGACAGAATATTCAACATAGATAAAGCAATAGCCGAATCTAAAAATAGGATTGTGTCAATTACTGGAATAAGAAGGGCTGGAAAAAGCTCTGTTCTAATGCTTACATATAAAAAATTAATATCGCTTGGGAAAAAATCCTCGTATGCAAATCTTGAAGATAATAGGTTGCAGATTCCTCAAGCATTAGATACAATTCTTAAACAAACACCAGATGCAGAATGGCTGTTGTTAGATGAGGTTACTACTACAAAGGACTGGGAACACTGGCTACATAGAATAAATGAAATGAAAAATGTACACATAATAACAACCTCATCACTCAATAAATTATCAAGATTTCCGCCAAAAGCATTGCGCGGCAGAATTTCATACTTTGAACTTTTTCCGCTTTCATTTAAAGAATTTCTAGAATTTAAAAATATAAAATTGCCAGAAACAACTAGGGAAATAGGAAAGGTAGAGCATGCTTTAGAAGAATTTTTAGTATATGGAGGATTCCCTGAAATTGCTTTATCAGAAAACAAGGTTAGTACTATCCAAGAATATATGAATTCCATAATTTCTTTGGACATAGCTGCTCTTTCAACAGTTCCGCTAAAAACAGTATCTGATTTTTCAGCACAACTTATAGGGACAACGTTTTTTTCGGCAACTAAATCAGAGAATGTCATGAAAAGCATAGGCCATAAAATAAGCAAAAGCACACTGCTTGAGCTGGAACAGTTATTTGAAACTGCTTATCTTTCTTTTTTTGTGCCAGTTTTCTCAACAAAAATAAAAGACGAATCACTCTACCCAAGAAAAGTTTACTTTGGCGATACTGGATTCTTTTATGCATCAAGAGGAAAAAAAGATTTAGGAAAACTGTATGAAAATGCTGTATTTATTCAACTTAGAAGAAAACTCAACCCTTTAGGACAAATTTCATATTATAAATCAGCTGGGAATCTTGAAGTAGATTTCGTGATAAGACAGGGGTTAACTGTCAAGAAACTCATGCAGGTCACATATGCTTTGGACAATAAAAGAACAAAAGATCGTGAACTTAAAGCATTGATTGAAGCTGCAAAAGAATTTGGCTTAGATGGGAAAAAGAAGGAATTGATTGTAATTACAAGAGATTATGAGGCTAAGGAAAATATAGCTGGGAAAAGGATAACATATAAAAAACTCTGGAAGTGGCTCATAGAAGAAGACAAAGTATAGTTACCAAGGCTTTTTCCAGAAATAATTAAAGTACTTCATAAAACTGTCTCTGACTTTTTCAGATTCCAACACAAAGGCAAATGATTGCTTTCCCCAGATAATTTGGGCAACTTTAGTTCCAAATAGGATTATTACAAGCGGGGAACGCATGCCTTTTGGCAAGGCACAATACTTATAATAATTCTTCTTATGCTTTTCTTTTTTCCAGGGTTCTAAACCTCGCAAATGTGTTCCATAACTTACCAAATCATGCATCACATGTTTATTTTCTACTCTTCTTTTCATCCAGTGTTCCCACCAAATCTCCAAGCTTTTTGGCACTGCAGTATATTCCTCAAAGCTGTTCCCGCCAAGCCAAAAAGATTCTTTATATTCAATAACCTCATCTAAAAGTGCCTTTATGCCCTCATTTCCTCTATAAACCTCTGCCCTTATCTCTGGCTTTGAAGCATTAAATAAACTTTTAACCTGCGGAATTTTCTTTTCAAGCTCTTTTAAGGAGAGTTGCTTTTTCTTTATCTCCTCGGCTATTTTGCCTGGATATGTACACTGATACACCTTAACCTGTTTTTCGAGGGTATAGCTAACAAGGCCTTTTTCAATCAGTTTATTGAGAATATCATAGATGTTTCTCCGCTCAATGCCAACCTTTTCATGAATCTTGTTAATTGATGCTATGCCTAATTCCAAAACAGCAGTATAAACCTTTACTTCGCCGTCGCTTAACCCTATTTCTTTTAGCTCAGAAAGTTCCATAATTATCTAAAGAGCCCAAATATTTAAATATGTGGTGTTTTACAATACCACACAAGACCATAAACCAGTTTAATACTACTATTATTATGAGCAGACAAAAACTATGCCCTTACTGCAAATATGAATGGATAAAAAGGGCAAGAAATCCAAAAGAATGCCCAAGATGCAAAAGAAGGATTGACTATATTAAAAAGAATGGAGGCAACAAAAATGGAGAGATTAATTAGCGCATTGTTGGTATTACTTCTAATAGTAATGAGCGGCTGCATTATGCAATCCCCTCAAAAACAGGATAATGAAAAAATTGGAATAGGCAGCTTTTCAAGGGCTGTGGATTATGCCCCTTATATTATAGCAAAAAACAAAGGTTGGTTTAAAGATATAGCAAAAAAATATGGCAAAGAAATAGATTATGCAGAATTTCAATCATTAGCAGCAATAAATGAAAGCTTTGCAACTGGGAATATTGACATTGTGTTTGAGGCAGAAGCACCGGCAATAATTGGGAAAGCTGCAGGAATGGACATTGCAATAAAAGGCATTGAAGTAAGCCTTGTGCAGGAAATATTGGTGCATAAAAATAGTGAAATAAAAGAAATTAAAGATTTGAAAGGAAAAAAAATTGCTGTCCTTTCCGGCACAAGCTCACACTATGGAGTAACAAAAATACTCAAAGATAATGGTTTATCAAGCAAGTATGTTGAGCTTATTGACATGAATCCGCCAGATGCCAGGGCCGCGTTTGAAACAGACCAAGTAGATGCATGGGCTGTCTGGCCTCCATGGGTAGAGCAGCAGACTGTTTCAGGAAAAGGAAGAGTCATTAAAGGCGGGGATGCTTTTATCCAGAGCATTACTGCAGTAAGAAATGAATTTGCCCAAAAAAATCCAGAATTACTCAAAGAAATATTGGCTGAGATTGAAAAAACCAAAAAATGGATTGCTGAAAATGAAAAAGACGCGCAAGAAATAGTTAGCAAGGAACTTGGCATATCTTTAGAAGTGGTAAAGGAAGCATGGCCAAAGCACAATTTCCAAGCAAAGATCGGGAAGAAAGAGTTAGAAGATATACAGGCAAAGGCAGATTTCCTGCTTGAAATAAACCTAATCAAAAACAAGGTAAATGCAGAAGAATTTGTGGATTTACAGTGACAAGAAAATGAATAATTTGGAGCAAAGCAGATTCAAGAATTTAATCATTGGACTAATCATACCTGCGTTAATCTTATTCTTTTGGGAGGCTTCTGTCAGGCTTGGGTTTGTGCCAAGCACATTAATAGCAAGCCCTTTGCAAGTGGCAACGGATTTCTTTAGATTATTATTTAATGGAAAATTAACAGAGCATTCAGCCATAAGCATTTATAGGTTAGTGTTTGGATTCAGCCTTGGGACAATATTAGGCATAGCATTAGGGATTGTTGTTGGAATTTCAAAAACTGCAGAGAAACTTGTTTCACCAACTATGAAGTTTTTAACCCCTATACCTCCAATCGCTTGGATTCCATTAATAATCATTGTTTTCAGGATTGGTGAAGCATCAAAAATAGCACTAATAACGTTCGCTGTTTTTGTGGTGATTTATGTAAATACGTTCCATGGGATCAGAGCAATAGACCTAAAATTGGTTGAAGTTGCAAAAGCATTCAATAAAAATAAGAAGAACCTGCTATTCAAAGTTATTTTGCCTGCAGCAACTCCAAATATTATAATAGGGATGCGCGTAGCGCTTGACCTTGCTTGGATTTTATTGATTGCCTCTGAATTAATTGCTTCATCCAAAGGGCTTGGTTGGCTTATCTGGGATTCAAGGAATTTTTCAAGGGCGGATGACATGATTGTAGGAATGCTTGCAATAGGCATTCTTGGATTTTTGACAAACAGATTGCTCGCATTGTTTGAAAAAAGAGCATTAATATGGAGAAATAGTTTCCAAGGTGAATAAATTGAAAAGACTATTAGAAGTAAACATAAAAAGAAAACAATTTGGCAAAAACAATTTAGTCATTCGCAATTTGGCATTCATCATTGAAAAGAATAAATTTACAACTATAATCGGACCAAGCGGATGCGGGAAATCAACGCTGCTGAAAGCAATTGTTGGGCTGGATCAGGATTATGAGGGCCTAATTAAATTAAATGGAAGGGGGATAAACTCTCCAACAAAAGAATGCGGCATAATCTTTCAGGAGCCGAGATTGATGCCTTGGATGTCGGTTAAGGAAAACATCTCTTTTGGCCTAGAAAAAAACAATAAAAATATTGTTTATGAATTGCTGGAATTATTGGAATTAGGGGATTTTTCTGGTAATTTTCCGCATCAATTGTCCGGAGGAATGGCCCAAAAAGCTGCGTTGGCAAGGGCTCTTGTAAATATGCCAAATCTCCTATTGCTGGATGAGCCTTTTGGGTCATTGGATGCAATCACAAGGCATAAACTGCAGAGAAAACTATTAGAACTAATAGAAAAAGAAAATAGCACCGCATTATTAGTAACACACGATTTAGATGAGGCTGTCTATTTGAGCGATGAAATACTTATTATGAGCCAAAGGCCTGCAAGGATAATCAAACAGTATGAAATAAATCTGCCAAAGCCAAGAGATAGGGCAGATAAAAGGTTCTCAGATATGGTTGCAAAAATATACAAATATTTAGAGAAGGATTTAATAGAGATATAGCACATTATTTATATTAATGAACAAAAAATCTCTTTTCATCAAAGCAATGGGCAATTCCCCAGTAATTAAAGTATTGGACTTTTTAATTGAAAATAGAACATTTGATTACAGCAAAAGTGACATTGCCAGGGAAACTGGAATTTCAAGAATAACGCTGGATTCTTTTTGGGAAAATTTTATAAAATTAGGAATAGTAAAAAAAACAAGAACTATTGGAAGGGCTACTTTATACACACTCAACAAAGAATCTGAATCAGTAAAAAAGATGATTGAATTAGATCTAGCATTAAGTGTAGCTTATTCAAATATGCAAGAAGAAAAACAGGAACAAATAACTATTGCCTAGTGTCAATTAAATTAATTATTAAAAGAATCATTTTATGGCATTTCTTTTTAATTTACTTGTTTAATTTTAATGAAGTCTCTGGCGCATCCTATTTACTGCAGTTGCTAATGCAACTGATGAAGCATTCTTTGCAAATCTAACAAGCAGAGGGTTCTGATTCATTTCTTCCATAGTAACACCTAACCTTGCCAATCTATCATGCGGTGTTCTTGGTTCCAGATGATGCACTGGCCTATATTTTCTTGCTGGTTCTGCAGGCATTTAATCACCTCAAATTATTCTATAAGATTATTCAGTTGTTGTTTATATTATTTACGCACAGCATACTTTCTAAAAAGTCTTTACAAAAGGGCTAAAATAGGCACTAGCCATGAATGCATTATTCTTTCACTGCATTTTCCTTATTTTATTCCTCAAATTAACCATCTTCTGGTTTACTGCAGGATTAATTTCATCAATGCTTTTGTTTACAAGGTTTAATGCAGCAATGTAAAGAACCCTTGGGTTTTTATTTAATTCTGCATCAGTAAAACCAAAATCCCGGACATATTTCAGAATAATCTCAAGCTCCTCTGTCGGGGTTTTCAAAAGGAAATTTCTAGTATTTACATCTGCAAGGAATTCCAAATGCTTGGAATTCTTTTCTGAATCAACTTTTCGGTTCTTCTCTGCCATAAAAAAATTAGGGGAAAAATATTAATAAAACCAGCAGCAGAACTAAACATCAGCCACAAAACCTTGTTTTTAGAATATCCTTTGCACGGTATTCCAAACTTTTTCTAGCACCATAGGTTTGCAGATTTTCAGATAAATAATCTGCCATCCATTTCTCGAGATAATATTGTACGCCCCAAGAACCTAACTCTCCCAAAGATAAATCACGAATATAATTATTTACTTCTGATAAAAAATCACAGGTATGATTTTTTTGGGCATGCCTTGCCTCATGGGCTGCCAGTATAATTAAGTTTGCCATACCTCCATCTAGTTGTTCATCTATCCATTGGCCATTCCATTTTCTCCCCATATCAGATAATCTAAAATGAATCGAATCATCAAAATAGAAGGGATACTCAGTTGAGCTATCTAGGTGAATATTTTCTACGCTATCCCTGAACCAGTAATATAATTGTTTATCTGTCCAAGGCAAGGGCTTAGAGAATTCCAAATAGTTCATTAAACTCAACATTTGATAGAGAACTAAATGTGAATCTAACCCAACACCAAAATATTTTGGGTTCTTGCCATTCTCGCAGGCATATTCTTCAAAAGGAATATCTGAAGTTATTTCAAAATCTGAATTAAATTGTTCGATTTCTTCAGCTGTTGGACAATTTTTAAGCATTTCATTAAGAGTTAAAATGCAGTCAGGTCCAACACCATCAGCACAATCAACTTCAATAATGCCTGGAACATAAGATGACCAGCAATTGCCTGAACTATCACAAATATTTTCCTGATAAGCTTCAGAACCAGTTGCAGATTCTTGTGCTAACTGAACATCATTTTTGAAAGCATTTGCAATCTCAACCATTATTTGTTCAGAATTCCAAACCAAAGCAAAACCAGTAGCAGATGGAACAAAGCACGTTTTCTTTTGTTTAATCATATCAAAATAATTTAAAAGGCTGGAAATTTTTTGCGGGCTGGCGGTGATTAAATTAATTGTACCTGCTTGCGGGCTTGCAGATAATGCTTTCTGCTCAGCAGCCAAAGGGCTTCCCAAGGAGTAAGTGCTTAATTTTATTTTATCCCTTGCGCAAGTTATCTCAACCTTATTTGGCAAAGATGCTGACTGTTGTGTAGGAATATAAAACATTGTTTGATATTTACCAACAGTTTTTGTTGGCATAAGGTAAACATTGCCCTGCACATTGCCGCAGTAGGAATATTTATTTGGGATTCCAATAGTTGGGGTTATGGATGTGCCTTTTGGCGTTAAAAAATTCAAGCTAAGCGGTTTTTCAAATACAGAAGAATCTTCCAAAAATCTTAATGCAATTGTTTGTGAAACATTTGTATCCAATGAAAACAATGTGGGTATTTGTTCAATAAAAGAAATATTATAATTAGAGCCTTCCTGTTCCAAAGAAAATATTTTCTTTCCTGACAGTATGTCACTTAAATCTGCATCAGGATTATCCTCTGAAGAAACCGCAAATCCAGATGTTGAAATTATTTCAGGAGTTGAATATAATTCAGTAAGCGTGAGTGAACCTTTGCTGGATGTTCCATAGCCTTCCCTTTTATTCCCCTTGCCTATCCCGAGCATGCCATCAAATGCTAGTTTCAGGAAAGGGTTTGAAGCATAGGCAGATTCATTCCCATTGCCAGTATCAATTTGAGCCAGTGTTTTTTCGAGAGCAAAATTGATTTCTTTAAAAGATACTGCATCAGGCTCAACTACTGAATTATCTTTTATTTTAACAGGCAAATCAATGCTGGCAGAATATTGCCCTGATTCTAATTGATTCAATGTTGAATCAACAGATTGGCCTGATACCGGACCTTGGCCTGATGCTGAATCAGCATTTTCATTGATTATTTTATATCTGTTCAAATCATAAGAAGGATAGGCTAATTCAAAATCTGAAAGGAAATCCTCTGAAGTAAAATTATCGCCAATGAGAAAAACCTTGCTACTTGGGATTATTTCTGTACCTAAAAATGCAAGGTTTGAAGCATTTTCTGCAATGTATTTTTTAAGGGCATTGCCTTGGCTATCTAACATAAGTTCTGCGGCATCATATCTAACTGCCCTTTGAATGCCTGTAATGTTTGTCTGCAAAGCAGTAAAGAAATCACTAATCAACAGTTCTTTCTCTTGGAAACAATCCTTTGCATTTACTGAAAGCTCTATTGTTGTGCCAAAAAGATTGGGATTTTCACAATCTTTATTTTTTAAGGCATTTGACAGATTGAAAATTAGTAGCTCGAGTTCAGGCAAGGTAAAAACATAAGCTACAACTGAAGTCTTCCTTGAAATGCTATTGAATACGCCGGAATCAACAAGCTTGCTGAAAACAGGATTGTCATTTGCATTTGGCCTGACAAGAATCAGAATATCATTTTCATTATTGCCGCATTTTTTTGCAGAATACTGGAGGGAACCAAGCCTTTCAGCAAGTGAACATGAACCTAATTTTATATCCTTACCTTTAACCGTGTTTGCCAGATAAACTGATTCATCAAAAGAACGCACTTTGTCTAGGGTTAAACAAGATCTTAGGTAATCAGATGCTACCTCAAATGGCTCTTTAACCAAACCATTTTTAGGGTCAGATATTTGAACATTACAATCATTGCTTGGAACAAGCAAACTGTTTTCTGAAAGGAAATAAATTTGTGTTTTATCAGCACCCAATGCATTATCCTTAACTAAAACTGTTTCTTTAGTTATGGGCAGTAAATCACTCAGCATTGTTGCATTTTCTAAATCAGGCTCTGCCTGCAGAATGCCTTTAATATGTTCAGAGGGGATTTTTTTCAAAGCCTGTGACACATATTCGTCCTTTGCAAGCATGCTTAATAAAAATTGGGTTGCATCGCAGAATTTATTTTCACAGGTATTTGAAGTAATATTTTCAAAGTCCCAATCCCATAATATGCGGTCAAAACCATATTTTTTATATGCCAATGCACCGGTTTCTGCATTGTCAAAACCGGAACAGAATAAATTTGCCGGCTTTTCATCCATTTTTTCTGCATTGAATTCAAGGCCTGCCATTGCAAGCTGATATAATATAGTTGAACTTATTATGCCTGCAGGATATTGCAATTTTCCAGCATAGGCTAATTTTCTGCCACTAGAAAGTTTGTCTGAAATCAAGGTAATTGTTTTCTGTGGCTCATCTACAATACATTTTGTTATAAAGGCTCCGCCCCAATTATGGCCTGCAGCCATCATCACTTCCCTTAACGTAATCTTATAATCTTCAAGCCCTGCAATGTAAGAATCAAGGACTTTTTCACACCCTGGTTTGCTTTCTGCTGATTTAGCCCAAGTCAGCAAAGCAGTATTAATTCCAACATCAAGATTTTCTTCTGGGTCATTCCAGCCTTTCCAGCAATCCTTTGCAATTTCTGGATCCTTGCAGTTGCAGCCAGCACACTTCTTTCCCTGCTTCTGCCGTTCTGGGCAATAATAACCTATTGAAACCTGCATCAATCCGCAGGAGGTATCTCCTCTATCTGAATGATTATTCGGGTCAAAATAGGATTCATTTCTTACAACCGCAGCTATGAATGAAGAAGCATCATGCTTCAAATAAGGCTGCAATGAACCTTTTTTAGCATTTATTGCATTAAAAATAGTTTTGTGTGAACTAATTTCTTTTTTTGCCAAACCTACAGCATACAGCCTATTATCACATCTTTGTTTCATTGTGCAAGGCTTAGTTTCACAGGAAAGATGTGGAACACATATTGCTGCCTCTTTGCCTTCTGCACCTTTTACCAAACGTTCCATAACGCTTTCATAGAAATTATATTCATAAGTAGAATTATCTTTTGGTAAATCCCCTAAATTCAGGCCCTTAATTATTAAAGTATATCCAGAAACATTGGATGCTGTTGAAGTATTTTCGGCAAAAACCCCTAGCTCAGCCGAAATTAAAGGAAAAAGCATCAAAATGCAGATAATCAAAAGTTTTTTCATAAAAATCCCTGCAGGATTTGGTTATTTCATTTTATATTTTTATATATTTATGGAATACATACTATTTTGCGGAAATATATTAATAATGGATTAGGTTATTGAATATGTATCCTAAAGGATATTAATACACAAAATTGGGAGTATACAAAATTGCATTTGAGGGAATTTGATGAGATATGAAAATCTTGAAATCGAATTATTGAAGCATGATACAGTAAAAATAAAAATAAAAAAGAAAATCATTTATATCGACCCTTTCAAAATTGAAAATGGCAATGACAGGGCAGACATTATAATCTGCACACACGAACATTTTGACCATTGCTCTGCACAAGATATTCAAAAAATAAGAAAGGATGAAACTGTAATAATTGGCCCTAGCGGAGTAATAAAAAAGTTGGGTGAAGGTAAAGAAATTAAAGTAGGGCAAAGGTTAAATGGCTCTGAGGTTAAGATTCAAGCGGTTGAGGCATATAATATCGGCAAAAAATTCCACCCAAAAGGGCTAGGAATTGGAATTGTAATAGAAATTGATGGAATTAAAATTTATCATGCAGGCGACACAGATTTAATCCCTGAAATGAAGGAATTAGCAGGAAAAATTGATATTGCTTTTCTCCCGGTTTCTGGGACATACACAATGAATGCAGGGGAAGCTGCAAAAGCTGCAGAAATAATAAAACCAAAGATTGCAATTCCAATGCATTACAATGCAGGAATTGCTGGGGCAGAAAAAAATGGGGAAGAATTCAAAAAGAAATATAAAGGAAAGACTGAGATTTTATGAGCAAGCTAAGCAGAGAAGCAAAACAGGCTATTTATGAAGCTGTTGAAAATCTTGTGGACTATGCCCATGCGAATAGAATAGATACAATTGTCCTTGGCGGGGCAGAAGCTGGCCCGTATTATTAGCTATTTAGAATAATTTGGGGCAAAAAATACCCTAGAGAAAGAGATCCTTCTTATGTGTCAGTAGGGCATGTATGGAAAGCTGTAACCTACAAGCCTCTTTCAGAGCTCATAAAAGAACACATGATAAAAAGAGGGCTGGATAAAAAATTAAAAGGGAAAGTAATGCTATTTGATGAATCAATTATAGGGGGTAGAACTATGGAAGCATTCCATACTGCATTAAGTGAGCTTGGGTCAAAACCGCATTTAACCTCGTTATTTTCCAGCCCTGGGTCTGAGGATATACTGGAAAAACTACCATTTAGCATACATGTCGCAAAAAAGCTAAATGGTAGGGAGAGTTATTTTGGGGAGCTGGGCAAGCTATTCAGGGTTTCACAACAGGCAAGGAATGCAAGGAGAATAAAAGTTGTTCCAGGAGTAAGCATCCCTGAAGAATTAACAAGGCCAAAAAAAGAAGCAAGGCCTTTTGCAGCTGAGCTTAAACGATTTGTAAGGGCAAGGCTAAGATAAATAAAAAATAGAAGATACTCTAAAAAGAGGCTTATTTTTTGGTTATTTTTAACTCAAAATTAAACGGATTCGCAATCCCATACTGCGATATTCGCTAAATATAGTTAAATATTTAAATACTTTCGTTAATATTATGATTATGGATGAACTAAATCGCAAAATAATAGGGCTTTTGACCAAGAATGCAAGAATAACAAATACTGAAATAGCTAAAGGACTTGGCTTGTCAGAATCTGCTGTGAGATACAGGATAAAGAACCTTGAAAAGGAATACATTCGTGGCTATACTGCAGTCCTGCGCGATGATAATAAAATCAGATGCTTGGTAAGCATAAAGGTTGAACCACAAATAAATGCAACTGAGTTTTATCCCAGATTAAAACAATTATCTGAGATTAATGAGCTATTTGAAACTTCGGGTGAATTCGATGCCGTATTAATTTGCTCATTCCAGGCAATCGATGAAATGAACTCATTTATTGATGAATTAAGGGCAAAAAAAGAGATAAAGGCAACAGACACTATTATGGTCCTCAAAAAGTGGTAGAGGGCCACTATTTGGCAAGTGGTTTTATGGTTGAAATATTGGACAGCACGCTAAGGGAAGGGGAACAAACAGCAGGCGTCTCATTCAACAGCGATGAAAGGATAAAAATTGCCACTGCATTATCTAAATTTGGTGTTGACATAATCGAGGTAGGAAATCCTGGCGTTTCCGAAGACATAAAAAACTCAATTAAAGAGGTATCAAATCTTGGATTGAAAACACCGCTGCTTTGCCATTCCCTAGCAACAAAGGAAAATATTGACCTTGTTGCACAGATGAATACAGAATGGATTGGCCTTTTTTGGGGCACATCCGATATAAGCCTGAAATACAAATTCAACATGCCAAGGGCAAAAGCTCTTGAAAAAATTACGGAAGTCATTGAATATGCCTCAAATTATGGGCTGAAGATAAGGTTTACTGCGGAAGATGCAAGCAGAACTGATATTAATTTTTTAACAAAAGTATATAACACTGCAAAGGCTGCTGGTGCAACAAGAGGGAGCATTGCAGACACTGTAGGAAATTTAACCCCAAGAAAAACATCAGAACTTGTTTCAGGGCTGGTAAAATCAACAAAACTTCCTTTGCATATCCATTGCCATAATGATTTGGGGTTAGCAACCGCAAATGCAATTGCCGCATATGAAGCCGGAATAACCTTGATTGATGTTACGGTAAATGGGCTGGGGGAAAGGGCGGGAATTACTACATTGGATGAATTGGCTGTTTCCCTAAAAAAAATCTATAATGTGAAAAATGGCTGGAAGATAGAAATGCTTCCTGAATTAAGCGCAATGGTTGAAAGATATTCTGGAATATTCAATGCGAACCACAAGCCGATTGTTGGGAAAAATGTATTTTCACACAAGGCAGGCGTACATACTTCGGCAGTATTGAAAAATCCACTTACTTATGAATTCCTAAGGCCTGAAGAATTTGGGAGGGAAAGGGCAATACTCGTGGACAAATTTGCAGGGACTGCTGCAGTGAAGCATTTTACTTCAAAGCTAGGGCATAAAGCAAATGATGCGCAGATAAAGGAAATAATATCACAAATAAAAAATAGGAACAGGAAATTCTGCACAGAGTTTGATGTAATAAAAATAATTGAGAATGTTTTGGGAATATCACGCGAGAATACGAGGAACGCACAGGCATTGGTATTTGTAACTGCAAACCATGACGGCTATATCAATGATTTGAAAAATGGATTTGCAAAGCACCCTGAGATAACAAACTGCTTAGAAATAGCTGGAGAATACGATTTATGCCTGCATGCAAAAACCGATTCTGTAAGGAAATTGAACCTGCTTGTGGATAAAATAAGAAGCATGGAAAATGTGCAGAAAACAAACACAATGGTGATTTTAAATGGATAATGGGCAAACCATTGTTGAAAAAATATTCTCAGAAAAATCAGGCAGGATGGCTTTTGCTGGCGACACAGTAATTGCAAACGTTGACAAAATAATGTCCCATGACGCTACTACATCACTTGCAATAAAATCATTCAATGAATTAAAGGGATTTAAAATCAGGGCGGAAAAAGTTGTTTTTGTTTTTGACCATGTTGTCCCTGCAGCAAGCGTGCAGGCGGCAAACATGCAGAAAGAAATAATGGGATTTGCAGAGAAACATGCAATATTGGACATTTTCTATGGGAAGGGCATTTGCCACCATTTGCTGATAGATGAAGGCATTGCTTTGCCAAATACTTTAATTGCCGGGGCAGATTCCCACACCTGCACATTTGGTGCTGTTTCTTCCCTGGGAATTGGAATGGGTTCAACAGACATTGCGGTATCTTGGGCAACTGGGAAAAACTGGTTCATGGTTCCTGAAACAATTAAGGCAGAAATGAATGGAAAAGTAGGAAAAGATATTGTTTCTAAGGATATTGCGCTTGAAATAATCAGGATATTAGGGGCAAATGGCGCTGCGTATAAATCAGTAGAATATTCAGGAAACGCTGTTGCTGACATGGCAATTTCAGACAGGATAACAATTGCAAACATGAGCGTTGAATGCGGTGCCAAAATCGGGTTATTCCCTTCGGATAGCATAACAAAGAAGTTCTTTGAAGAAAAAGGAAAAAATGTTGGGGAGATGAAAGCAGATGAAAATGCAAAATATGAATCTTTATTTGAAATAAACTTAAATGAATTGGAAAGGCTTGTTGCCTGCCCGCATGAACCTAAAAATGTTAAGGCTGTTTCAGAAGCTAAGGGGATAAAATTGGATCAAATTGTAATAGGCACATGCACTAATGGAAGGTTGGAGGATTTGGAATTGGCTGCAAAAATATTGAAGGGAAAAAGTGTGCACAAAAATGCACGATTGATTGTTGTTCCTTCAACAGTTCAGGAATATCAGAAAGCAATGGGTGAAGGACTTATGGATATTTTCCTCAATGCCGGGGCAATTGTATGCAATGCTGGCTGCGGCCCTTGCTTGGGAAGGCACTCTGGCGTTTTGGGGGACAAAGAAGTTTGTTTATCTACACAAAACAGGAATTTCTGCGGAAGGATGGGATCCCCAAATTCTGAGATTTATTTGGGATCGCCAATAACTGCTGCATTGAGCGCAATTGAAGGGGAGCTTTGTTAAGCAATATATTTATTTGGTGAAAGAATGGCAAGGATATGGAAATTTGGTGAAAATATAAATACTGACTTAATAACTCCTGGAAGGATGAACCTTACTGTTGATGGAAAGGCATTGGGGGAAATATGCTTTGCAGAATACAGGCCTGAATTTTCAGCAAAGGTTTCTTCAGGCGATTTCATTGTTGCTGGAAAAAATTTTGGCTGCGGCTCAAGCAGGGAGAGTGCTGCATTGGCAATAAAAGCCTCGGGAATAAAAGCAGTGTTTGCAGAATCATTTGGAAGGATCTTTTACAGAAATGCAATCAACATAGGGCTTCCGGCATATTTTATTCAAAATTCAGCTGAGTTTGAGGATGGGGATGAAGCTGGCTTTGATGAAAAAAATGGGATTTTAAATAATAAGGGCAAAAACAAAAAAGCAGGGATAATGAAAACATCAAAGAACATGCAGAAAATAATCAAAGCTGGCGGAATTATTCCATATTTGAACAGGAAAAAATCATTGGAGGGCTTATTGTGACGCTCCATAGGCTGAAGCCCATGGCGTCTTTAGTAGAGTGGGCTTCAGGCGGAAGCCAAATACAGAAAGGAATGAAATGGGTGCGATCCTTCGCACCCCAAGGGGTGCGGCTTCCGCGCACCCATGGGGCGTCAGTGATTTGGTTTTGTTTTATATCAGACAAAAATGTTTTATTATGTCGGATTTCGGTCATAAAAAATAATAAGGGAATAGAAGGAGTATTCTTATGAAAAAAATTTTAGTAATCAAGGGAGATGGCATTGGCCCAGAAGTAACTGAAGCGGCAATCAAAGTATTAAATGCCCTGAATTTTAATGCAAAATATGAAGAAGCATATGCCGGGTTTGCATGCCATGAAAAAACTGGTGTTCCGGTTCCCGAAGAAACAATCGAAATGGCAAAAAAATCAGACGCAATATTATTCGGGGCTGTCACCACCCCTTCAAAAGACATGAAAGCCAAGAGTGCAATACTTTCATTAAGGCAGAACCTTGATTTGTTTGCAAACATAAGGCCTGCAAGGACTTATAAGGGATTGGGAAGATATGGGGATGAAAATGTGGACATCCTTATTGTGAGGGAAAACACCGAATGCTTATATTCCGGGATTGGGGAAATGGATGAAAAATTGGGAATTGCAATTAACCAGAGGATAATCTCAAAAAAGGCTACAGAAAGGATTGCGAATGCAGCGGCAAGGTTTGCAAATGGAAAAATAACAATAACGCACAAGGCAAATGTCGTAAAGCCTAGTGATGTTTTATTTCTGAGTGTTGCATCAGAAACCCTGAAAAAATTGGGGAAGGAATTTGATTCTGAAATAGTTGATGCGCTTGCGATGAAATTAGTGGTAAATCCTGCAAAATACAGGACAATACTTGCGCCAAACCTGTATGGTGACATATTGTCTGACTTGGTTGCTGGAATTGCCGGAAGCATTGGATTATGCCCTTCTGCAAACATTGGTGAAAAAATTGGATTATTTGAGCCCGTACATGGCTCTGCTCCGGATATTGCAGGAAAAGGCATTGCAAATCCGTGCGGGGCAATTTTGTCTGCAGCCCTGATGCTTGATTTCCTTGGGGAAAAAGAAGGGGCAAATAAGGTTAGGCTTGCTGTTGAAAGCGTGATTGTTGGCAGAAAAAGCCTTACGCCAGACCTTGGCGGAAAATCAAAAACAAATGAAATGCTAAATTCAATAATACAAGAAATGGAGGTGTTGTAAATGGCAGAATGTCCGGTATGCAGCAGTGGGATAGAGTTAGGTGAAAATACACTGAAGGGCGAATTGGTAACATGCACGCAATGCGGAACAGAATTGGAAGTTGCAAGCATAAACCCAATTGCATTAAAAGAAGCCCCGAAAGAGGAAGAAGACTGGGGGGAATAAAATGAAGATTGGAATGTTGTTGTCAAAATTGAGGAAAGAGGAAATGTTGCTTTTTGATGAAGCAAAAAGGAAGAATGTCATTTTGGAGAATGTAAATTCCGATGGGTTGATGTTCTCTCTTGAAAAATCATTGGATTATGACATAGTCCTGGACAGGGATGTTTCATTCTCAAGGAGCTTATATGCAAGCAGGTTTCTTGAAAGTTATGGAATAAAAACTGTGAATTCATTTGACACAATAAGGATATGCGGAGACAAGGCATTGACCTCAATAGCATTAAAAGAAAACAACGTTCCAACCCCAAAAACAATTATTGCTTTTTCTGAGGAAAGTGCACTTAATGCTATTGAAGAGATCGGCTATCCTTGTGTAATGAAGCCGGTTATTGGGTCATGGGCGAGATTGCTGGCAAAAGTAAATGACAGGAATGCTGCAGAAGCATTGATTGAACACAAAAAAACATTGGGAAATTACCTTCACTCAATTTTTTACATTCAGGAATTGATAAAAAAGCCTGACAGGGATATAAGGGCATGCGTTATCGGCGAGGAAACAATCTATGCAATTTACAGAAAATCTGACCATTGGATAACAAATACTGCAAGAGGCGGAAAGACTGAAAACTGCATGGTTGATGATGAATTGAATGAGATTTGCATTAAGGCTGCAAAAGCAGTTGGTTCAGGAATATTGGCAATTGATGTAATGGAATCAGAAAATGGGTTGCTTGTGCACGAGGTAAACCACAATATGGAATTCAAGAATAGTATTTTGCCTACCGGCGTAAACATACCTGAAAAAATTATTGAATATTTAATCGCGAAGGGGAAAAGATGATTACAGCTAGCATTGTTGGGGCTTCGGGATATGTCGGGGGAGAATTATTAAGAATATTGCTCGCGCATCCCGAGGTTGAAGTAATAGGGATAAGCGGGAAGGATGAGGTAGGGAAAACTGTTGAGAAGATTCACCCGAATTTAAGGGGAGCTACAACATTAAAATTTACCTCAATAAATGAGCTTCCTAAAACTGATGTTTTATTTTCAGCATTGCCGCACGGCATTGGATTGAATTTTCAGGAAACTTTTTTGGATAAAGCAAATAAAATAATTGATTTGAGCTCTGATTTCAGATTAAAAAATAAGGATGATTACCCTAAGTGGTATAATTATGAGCATCCTGTTCCTGAAAGATTGAAGAATGCTGTTTATGGTTTGCCTGAATTGCACCGCGAGGAATTAAAAAAAGCAGACTATGTTGCAGGGCCTGGCTGCCTAGCTACATCTGTAATTTTGGGGCTTAAGCCGATTGTGGAGAATTTCAAGATTTCAAATATCATTATTGATTCAAAAATAGGCTCGGCTGCATCAGGCCTTGACCATAATCTGGGAACACACCATCCAGAAAGAAGAGATTGTGTAAGAAGCTACAAACCATATGGGCACAGGCACACTGCAGAAATGATTCAGGAATTAAATGTAGAGGGCAAGAAAATATCATTTACGCCGCATGCAATCGAAATGGTTCGGGGCATATTAAGCACTTGCCATATATTCATAGAGGGGGAATATGAAGAAAAAGATGTCTGGAAGGCGTACATACAAAGATATGGGAAGGAACCTTTTGTCAGGTTTGTGAAGGAGAAAAATACCTTGCATAAATATCCTGAGCCCAAATTCCTAAGCGGAACAAATTTTTGTGACATAGGCTTTGAAAAGGATATGATAAATGGCAGATTGATTGTAATGTCAGCAATTGACAATATTTGCAGGGGCTCGGCAGGCCAAGCTGTGCAATGCATGAATATAATGCATGGCTTTAATGAAAAAACAGGGCTTGGTTTTATGGGCCTGCATCCAATATAAATCAATGGAAGGGGGCAAGAAAATGTTTGTGGTTAAAATAGGGGGAAGCGACAAAATAGATTATGATTCATTCCTGCAGGATTTGGTGCAGCATAAAAATTTTGTCCTTGTGCATGGAGGCTCTGATGAGCTTGACAGATTGTCAAATGCATTGGGGCATAAACCAAAATTCGTTGAATCTGTTTCAGGATATACAAGCAGGGCAACTGATGAAAAAACAATGGAATTGTTCCAGATGGCCTATGTTGGAAAAATGAATTCAATGATTGTTTCAAAATTGCAGAAATTGGGGGTAAATGCTGTTGGGTTAAGCGGAATTTCAGGAAGGATTTTTGAGGCAAAAAGGAAGGATTCAATAAAAATAATCGAGAACGGAAAGAAAATGGTTTTGCATGGGGATTTGACTGGCAAAGTTGAAAAGGTAAATGTTCAATTGATAAAAATGCTTCTTGAAGGAGGATATTTGCCTGTTTTAACCCCGCCGGCAATAAGCCATGATAATTATGCTGTCAATGTGGATGGAGACAGGGCAGCTGCAATCGTGGCTGCTGCAATGAATGCTGATGAATTGATAATAATGAGTGATGTGCCCGGGGTTTTGAAAGACATTAATGACAAGGGCAGCTTGATCAAAAAAATAAAATTCGACGAGATTGATAAAGTGATAAAAGAATTTGCAAAAGACCGGATGAAGATAAAATTGCTGGGGGCAAAGGAAGCGCTGCAGAATGGCGTTAAAAGGGTAATAATTGCCTCAGCTTCCGTAAAAAACCCAATCAGTGAAGCATATGCTGGCAATGCAACAGTAATTGAAATGTGAGGGGAAAAAATGAATCAATTGGGCAATGAAGATATTATAAAATTGGAGGAAAAATATACTTCTGGCGTTTATCCTAAAAGGAACCTTGCGCTCGTAAGGGGAAAGGATTGCCTAGTATATGATGCAAACGGGAAAGAATACATCGACTGCCTTGCAGGCCATGGTTCTGTGGGAATAGGGAGATGCAATCCTGCAATAACAAATGCCTTGATTGAACAGTCACAAATAATGATAGACTGCTCTGAGCTTTTTTACAATGATGTTCGCACCAAACTTCTTGAAAAGCTTGCATCAATAGCGCCCGGAAAATTATCAAGGACATATCTATGCAATTCTGGGACAGAATCTGTGGAAGCTGCATTGAAATTCGCAAGGATGTTTACTGGGAAGAAAAAAATAATCTCAACAATGATGGCATTCCATGGAAGGACTTTTGGATCGTTGTCTGCAACATGGAAGCCAAATTACAGAAAACCATTTGAGCCTTTGGTTCCCGAATTTGAGCACATCCCCTATAATAATATTGAGGCAATGGAAAAAGCAGTAAACAAAGAAACCGCAGCAGTAATCCTTGAGCCTATTCAGGGGGAAAGCGGGGTAATCATTCCGCACAAGGATTATTTGAAAGCAGTAAAGGAAATATGCGTGAAAAATGATGCTTTATTGATAATTGATGAGGTGCAAACAGGCCTTGGAAGGACAGGAAAATGGTTTGCTTCCGAGCATTTCAATGTTGAAGCTGACATAATGACCTGCGCAAAAATTTTGGGCTGTGGCTATCCAATAGGGGCAACAATAATGCGGGAAGATTTTATCCCTGAAAAGGCAACACATGGCTCTACCTTTGGCGGAAATCCGCTTGCCTGTGCTGTTTCTTTAGCAATATTAAAGCATATTGAAGAAAAAAATCTTTTGTCAAATGCGGAAATTGTTGGAAAATACTTTGTTGATTTATTAAAAGGAATTGAAAACCAGAAAATTAGGGAAGCACGCGGCTTAGGATTAATGATTGCACTTGAATTGAAAGTTAAGAATGATGGGCTTTTAAATAATCTGATGCAGAACGGAGTTCTTGCAATGCCTACAGGGAAAACAATTGTGAGATTCTTGCCGCCATTGACATTTACAAAGGAATATGCAAATGTGGTTGCAGAAAAAGTAAGAAGTGGATTAAATGAGCCATAACATTAGGAATGAATTATTGGAAAAATTAGTTTCAATCCCAAGTGAATCAGGGAATGAGAATAATGCTGTTTCATTTCTTATTGATGAAATGAAAAAACTCGGATTGGATGCAAAAAGGGATAAAGCAGGGAATGCAATAGGGATTGCTGGGAAGGGAAATAAGAAAATAGTGCTGGCAGGGCATATTGACACCGTAAAAGGGCAGTTACCTGTAAAAATCTCTGATGGTTTTTTATATGGCAGGGGAAGCGTTGATGCAAAGGCTTCATTATGCGCATTTGTTGAATCCTCGGCTGATTTTTTAGATTCCCGGGATTATCAAATAATTGTTGCTGCCTGTGTTGGCGAGGAATCGAAATCAAAAGGGGCGCATTTTTTTAAAAAACAAATAAAGCCGAATGCATGCATCATTGGAGAACCATCAGGGGTTTCAGCAATAACAATAGGATACAGGGGCAGAATTTCTTTAATTTATGAAACTAAAAAAGGGGTTTTCCATACAGGGCATGCAAATGAAAATGCCTGCGATTCGGCAATAAATTTTTACAACCAAATAAAAGAGGGATTTACACAAAAAGAGCTTTCATTCAACAATTCAAATGCATCGCTGATTGCAATCAATTCAAGCTCTGATGGAATATATGAGGAATGCGGTGCAAAAATTGACATAAGGACTTCCTTGGATTTTCCGTATGTGAAATTCAGAGAATTCATGATGGCACAAAATAAAAATGATTGCAAAATTGAAATATCAGAAGAATTGCATGCAGTAAAAGCCGATAAAAATTCTTTCTTGGCAAGAGCATTTATTTCAGCAATACGCTCGCATGGCTTAAACCCAAGCTACAAGATAAAAACCGGGAGCTGTGACATGAATATATTTGCCAGGGAATGGAATTGCCCTATCCTTGCATATGGAGCCGGAGACTCAAAACTGGATCATACAAAGGAGGAGAGAGTATCATTGAAGGAATATGAATTGTCAAAAAAAATACTGGCTTCTGCATTGAAAAATATGGCATAGCCAAAAATAATAAAAAAATAGAAAAAAGTAAGAATTTTTTCCTTACTTTATGCTTGGAAATAATTCATCGCTTGTTTCATTTGGCAAATCAGCTTCTAACTCTTTCACTGATTCTTCCACCTTCAAACAAATTGCCTCTTTCTTCTGCAGCTTTGAGAGTATGTAAAGGTATGTGTTTATTACTGAATCCAAATCAAGCGTTCTTTTGAAACCCCTTCTTGCAATCTCCTCAAAATAGATTGCGGTTAATCTTTGTGCAACTTCTTCATCTGACAGCATTTCATTCACCCTCAACCTTTCTAATCCTTTCCTTATTCAGAGCTTCTAAAATTTTATGCATTTCTATATCCTTTCTTTTTATCCTTGAAAGCGCATAGAAATATGTGTTTATAATTTGGTCAACATCCAGCTTATCTTTATGGTTTGACCAAGCTATTTCTTTAAGATATATCTCAAGCATCCTTAAAGCGGTTTCTTCATCTGAAACATCATCTGCATAATGCACAACTGTTTCAGGCTTTGAGTGCATTACTGAATCAAGCACTTCTTTTATTTTTTCAGCTGGGAACACTTCCTTTTCAACTATGTGCGTTTCCGGCTTGTACTTCAGAAAAACCCTTTCCAATTCTTCGGTAGGGAAGACATTTCTTCTCACAACCCTAATCCTTGAAACATGTTTTGGTTCTGGTTTTTCCACTGGTTTAATTATCCTTTTTCGATGAACTACTTTTGGAACAACCGGTTTTATAGTTTTCTTACGGCGGATTACTTTTGGAACATCGGTTTTTACAACTCTGTTCCTATAAACTATTTTTGGCACTATTTTGTTTCTGTAAACAAGCTTATTTCTATTACGATATACTACCTTGTTTCTGTATACCACCTTTGGTTTTGATAAAATTCTCTTGTAAACAATCCTTTTCTTTACTTTTCCACTCTTGAAATCATTCCATGCTGCAATCGCCTGCTTCATTGTTTTTCCCTGCTTAAGCTGGGAAGAAATGAAAATATTATAAGCTGTTCTTTTTGAACCTTTTGATTTCCTTTCATCATCTTTCTTCTTTTTCTTCCATAAAGCAACAGCTTGCTTAAATGTCTTGCCTGATTTTATCTGGGAGCGCATAAACTTGTTATAATCAGAAAGATAACTTCGCTTTTTCTTGGCTTTCAATTTTTCAAGCTCGTTTTTCAATACCTCAAGCTCCTCATCATGCTCTTTTGTTGCCTTGCTGACTTTTTTAGCAAAAGACACTTCTTTCTCAAGGCCTTTCCTCAATGTCTTTATTTGCGTGTCAATTTTCTTATGTGCAACTTTTTCAGGTTTCTTTTTTTGTGCCAAAATAATCCCCCTTCAAATAATTATGTCACAACGTTTGGGAACCTATGCCTCTAGGCATAGGCTTGCAAATCACAGTATTAAATTTGTAAATATCACTTTATTTATAGATAAATACATGGGCGTTGCAAGCCAAACGTTGTGAGTGATATATGGTAATAGCTGAGGGAAAAGTATATATAGGATTTAGACGAGTACTTATCAGGCAAATCCGTATTATTTATATATTTTTTGTATACTAAATATACAATAAGGTGGGAATATAGAAACTCTAATCAAAATGGAAGGTGTCCCTGAAGATGTTCTCAGCATCTTAATTGCAAAAGGTTATTTCAAGACAAAAACCGAAGCAATAAGGGCAGGAATTTTAGAATTGGGAAAAGAATATCATATCCTGGATGATTTAAGTGCATCAGAACTGGATCTGGTTGCAAGGAAAATCTTAAAACAGGACAAACAAATGAAAAAGAAAAACCAAAAATATCTGACAGAAGAAGAAGTAAAGAAAAAGTATGGATTCAAGTAAGTGACCCCTATGGGATACAAAATATCTTTTTTCCATGATTGGGACATATACTTTGCAAAGATGGATAAAACAGCAAGAGAATCAATCTGGAACAAAATACAAAAACAGAAAGAAGAAACAAAAACCAGGCATCTTAAGCACGGATTAGACTTTTATGTTATTGAAGCAGGGCAATATCGTATTGTTATTAAAATAAATGAAAAAGAAAAAGTAAAGGAAATACATTTTGTTGGAAATCACAAACAATATGAGAGATGGTACAAACAAAGTAAAGATTGAGCAATCATAAAACTTCACCTTTTTCAACAGCACAGAATGTTGTACCTGCCTTGAAATGAATATCTTCTTCTACAATAAATGACTCATAATTTTTGATTAAATCCGGGAATTTTAACCTTAAATCCTTCATTATTCCATAAAGCTCGGGAAGATTGTAAACAGCAACAAACAAAGTAATGTCATAATTCCCGATTGTGCGAACTGCGCGCATCAGATTCAGTTGATTCATAAAATATTCTTTCAGTTTTTTGTCTAGTTCTTTTGAAATATTATTCGTCTGGATGAAAACAATATAATATTCAAGCCCTAATCTTGAAAGATTAAAAGTAGGCCAGAATGCATTAAGAGCTTTTTTTCCAATCAGGGATTTTATCACGGATTTTGTTTGGAATAAGGACAGACTTAATTTTGATGCAAGGTCCTTAAGTTCAATCTGAATGTTATCGTCCATTTCCTTAAATAATTGCAGTTCTTTATCATTTACCTTGACTGATTCTGCGTGCTGAAATTCTGTTCCTATGTACTGCAATTGTTTCTGAAAAGAAGAATCTTCCTTTTCATAGATAAAATTATCAATTTTCAAATCCTTGAAGATTATTTTTGGGATATTTGTAAACAAATACTCTTTTGATTCAATCAAGAATAAAAAATCTTTCAGATAATCTCCGCAGTAATTCCTTATGTGCTGCAAAAAATCACCGAACTGCATTGCGTGCCCAGCATCAAGCAAAATATACATATCCCACAAACCGGATGTTTTCATCACAACATTATTTGCCCGAAAATTTGAAAGATGAGTTACAATATCCAGTTCTTTTTCTAAAGTCAGATTTTGAAATTTAAGATAAACCTGAAAGAATTCATGGCCTAAAAGGATTGGGTCTATTACAATAGTACTTCCTTGCAATATTCCTTCTTTTTTAAAGCGCTCAATCCTATATTTTATTGTATCTTTAGACCTGCCAACAAGCTTTGCTAATTTATTTAATGGCAAACGGCAGTTTTTTGAATAATAATAAATCAATTTTCGATCATAAGCATCGAGCGCAAGTAAATCATTACTTGATTTTTCATTAGTTTGGCTCAATTTTTCAGACATATATAAGCTAAATATGTAACAATTTGTTTAAAAATTGTAGTTTTAGCTCAAAATATGCTAAATGGGATTATATCTGCCAAACACGCAATATATGTATGATAGTTGAATTTACATATCATCTTTTGCAATTTGACAGTGCTTGGATCACTGAATTCATATTAAACAATTTAGGCTGGGGTTTTGCATTCTTTGCTTTAGCGCATATCTTCTATGAAGGCAAGAAAGTAGCAAGCAGATTTGTCATATTGATGCTGGTCCCTTGGTTTACAATGGACATGACAAATGTTTCTGGAATGGTAACCTATGTTGCAGCATTTCTTTCACTGTATTATCTTGGTGAAATTTCATTAATGAAATTTGCAGAGGATGACCCTAAATTTAAGGATAAATTAATTTGGGTTGAAGAAGGCTGGTTTTTCACTGTGTTAATTTTATTCAATTTTATATTAGGGGATGTGGTGAAGATCATATGAGAATACTAGAAGCACACATCTCAGGAAATGGGGAAGGCCCTTTTGCAGCTAACCATAGGGGCGGCTTCTTGGAAAAAAACCACGAATATTTAATTGGGCCATTTGGTTCAGGATTAACCCTGACTATTGTAATAAAGGCTGATGAATTTGAAGAGAATAAACTGAAGCATATTGAAGAAAAAATAAAAGAACTTGTAAGATAGGGGGAAAAGATTTCATGGGAATAATAAAAAGGATAACCTTGGCTGCATTTATCACTGCATTTTTTTATTTTGCTGCTGTCCCGCTGCTTGCAGACCGCATAATGGAAGAAATAATATTCCAACCTTTGGGTTTTTTGATAATGTTTGGGTTTTTTCTGAATGAAATAACCTTTGTTTTGCAATAATCCATTGCAAAAAAATATATATTACAAAGCACTTAAATTTGGCATGGGAAAGGCTGCAATTAGGATAATTTTAACTTTTATTCTGCTTGTATTTTTATCTATTTTTAGTTCAGCAGAAACAATGACATTGCCTTGGGGCAGCAATGATGGTGCCGGATATTCCTTTGATGACATATATCAAACAACTGCACCTTCAGATTACCAAGGATGCTTCTTGAAAATATATGCTGATGACACTTATGGAGGATATACCCAATATGGAGAAAACCCTGAATGTGGATATTGCGATATTACTACATCTGCAAAAAGCTGCAACAACCAAACAACCTGTGAGGTATCAATAAGTGCGGGAGAAACAATCAGTGCTGTTTTTAATGGAGATTCCTCTTGTGCAGGCTGTGGCTGGAAATATAATTTCAAGAAGTATGGTTACTGTGGAGACGGAGAATGTGGCCCAAAGGCATATGACCAAGGGACCTGTGTTAATGGAACTAAACAAACGGAAACTTGCAGCAATTGCCCTTCGGATTGCGGGGCTTGCCAGGAAGCAAAAAAAGCAAATGGCTCGCAATGTTCATCAAATTCACAATGCAGTTCAGGAAATTGCAGATATGTTTGCTGCCAGGCTGGAAAGACTTGTTGTGAATATAATTCGGATTGCTCTGCTGGGCAGACATGCAATACTTCTTACCATTATTGTGTAACATCTGCACCTACAACATACTGCGGAGATGGCTCATGCAATGGTTCAGAAACCTGCTCTTCTTGTGCAGGTGATTGCGGAAGCTGTCCTGTAACATTAAAATCAGATGGTGCAACCTGTTCCTCAGGTTCGCAATGTTCTTCAGGAAACTGCAATTATGTTTGCTGTGAAGCAGGAAAAACCTGCTGTGAATATAATTCGGATTGTTCTAGTGGGCAAGCATGCAATACTAACTTGCATTATTGCACTGCATCAAGCGGAACAAAACAATATTGCCAAGCATGTTCAAATGATAACGAATGCTCTTCAGTATATTGTGGAGATTTTGGCACAGGTGGAAAAAAATGCGCAAATCCTAATGTAGATACCTATTGCTGCCCTGATGGGTTTTATATAGAAAATTTCCAGCACGGTGTTGATTGCTGTGATTATTGCTCAGATGCGCAAGGTGCATTATTGACAAAAAAATGTGTAAATCACAAATGTGTTAATGAAAAGGAAACAGAAGAAACAATATTGAAATCAAATGGAGAATCCTGCACATCAAATCCTGAATGCGGTTCTGGGAATTGCAATTATGTTTGCTGCCAAGCAGGGAAGAAATGCTGCAACATGGATCTTGATTGTGTATTGGGGGAAAATAGCATGCCAGATGCTGTGTGCGATAACTCACAATATTATTGTGTAAGCAAGGAAGAGAAATATACTGAAACTGCCCCATTCTGGCTTTCGGTTGATGGATTGAATGCAGTGGAATGTGAAAATGATGTAAGTTTGGGAATTATAAAAATTAAGGATACAAAAGCAGCTGCATGGATAAAGGATGGCAGCAGGGTCATGCTGTTTATTCCTGGGGGGGCAGTAAAATATTCTGCTTATGAATCAGATATAATAATAAAGGTAAATTCAACCGAAATGACTGAAAATATTGTGGTATTGGATGAAATAATTCACAAGTGGCTATATCCAAGCATAAAAGAAGGGCAAACTACAAATGTAAAATGCCAAAGATACAAGGAAGAATATGGCGGAGATGCCCAAAAAAAGGCAGATGAAATTATTGAAAAAGGACCACAAAAAGAAGTAAACTGTGGCGATGGTACTTGTAATGTTGATGCTGGTGAAAATTGTTCTACCTGCCAGAAGGATTGCGGTTGCACTGGTGCAGGGCAATGCTGTATCTCAGATAGTTCTATCATGCATTCAGACAGTCCGACAGGCTGTGCAAATTCCGGAGATATTGTCTGGGAATATGAAAAAGAACGGGTATTCTGCTGCGAAGGAAAAATAGGCGGGCAGGGAACAGATGCTTGTTGCGTAAATTCTGATTGCCCTTCAGGCCAAAATTGTGTTAGCGAAATGTACGGAGCTACAGAGATTAAGTTATGTGTGACTTCAGCTGGTTGCAGCACTGATAATGATTGTTCAATAAACACATATTGTGTTGGCGGGGAGTGCATGGACAAACCTGAATGCACTGGAACAATTTATTCACCAAATAGCAGCACATGCTGCGCTGGAAACCTTATCCCAAAAGGGCAAACCTGCACATCAAAAAAATTAAGCATAAACCCTCAGGAAGTTTTAGGGCTTGATGTTACTGGAATGACTGCTGATGCAGTCTTGCAATATGATAATGATAATTCTTTGCTGAGTTATTTCGGGCTGAATTTAACAGGATATACTGAAAATGCGCACAACTGGAGAGAGATTGCAGATTATGAATTAAGGAAAGGAAAAAGAAGCTTGCAAAATTCCAAAAAAATTGGGATTTTTAATGTTGTTGGCCGCGGATTAAATGCAGTGTATAAGACAATCGGCTTTGTTGAAACAATAAAGAACCTGCCAGAACAGCTTGATAAACTAGCGAATATAAAAACTGTTGAAGAGTTAAAGAATAACGCTCCGCTTTTGATTGAATTTACTGACAGCATGGGTTCGGTAAGTGAAGTAGTAAGCGCAGGCACAAATGCTTTAGGGATAAAAATCACGGCAGAGGATCATAAATTTTTCAATGCATTAAAGGATGCAGCATTTTGGACTGCTGGCACAATTTCTTCTGGTGGATTATCTTTGGTAGTTGATGCAACAAATGCATTAAACGGGGATAATGCAAAACAATCCATACTTTATGAAACAGAGGTTGGGGAGCTTGGAATGTTTGCAAGCATACAGGCAGATATTGCCCAAAAAATGGCTGAAAAGGAAAATCCAACAATTAATGATACTAAAAGTTATTTTTACAGCATAAAAAAATTCCTAAAATTAAAAAAAATGGAGGTTGCATTAAGGTACAGGGATGATGTCTCAATATATAAGGATAATCCTGATGCACTTACAAAAATCTTTACCTTTGTTGAAGGTGAATATGAAATAAACAAAAAGATAGCAGAGAGCAAGGCTGATGCAGATAAAATGACAAAAATGTATGACATAATGGAAAAGAATGTTGATGATATGATGAAAAGTTACGGGGTTGAGCTGCAATGAAAAATACCCTAAGTTTGATTTTATTGATTTCTTTGCTTTTTGGGGCATTGCTGTTAAGCGGCTGTTCCTTTTTGCCAAAAGCAACAGTCCAAGGAGAAGTTATTGCGCAAGAGTTCATAAAAGCAGATGCAGGCATTGAAAAGCAGAAAAAATCAATCAGTTATTTTGATGTGCTGCAGGATAAAACACTTGAATCTTTTGACCAGATATTTGACATATATGGTACAGCAAACATTAAAATGGAATACAATAATACCATGACTGGAAATGTTGGCTTGATTTGGTTTGATTCAAAAAAGATGTTTATTGTGGACTCAGGAGATTCAACTTCTGCAGCTACCCTTGTTGTGCAGATGAATTCCCAACTTGAAAATGAAGGATATGATTACAAGGGAAGGGTTGATTACAAGGATTTATGCAATTTATATGAAAAAGATGGCAAAGAGCTCTTTGTCCTTCAGAAAGACAGATTTGTTTTTATATTAAAAGACAAAGAACCTTTGCCCGGCAATAAAGCTATTTAAACCAATTGAATATCATTAATGCAATGGGAATTTCAAATTTAGGCAAGGTAAATATTCTTATTTTCCTGACAAAGCTGATTACTGGTGCAGTAAATTTTTTCCTTCCTTTGTACCTTTTTGCAATAAAATTATCAGGGATAGAGATTGGAACCTTAATTGGAACATATGCTATTGCCGGCTTGTTTATAAGCCTGCCAACAGGCATAGCAAACGACCGGTTATCAACAAAACAAAGCCTTATTTTAGGGTTAATAGCTATGGGCATTTCCCTGTTTGGAATGGCTTTTTTCAGGGAATTCTTATTATTGCTGCCGTGTTTCCTAATTGGCGGATTTGGCTATAACATAAGTTCGGTTTCTTTGCAAAGCATAGTGCTTAAGGGAGAGCACAAAAAAAATGAGGAAGGTAAAAAACTTGGAAAATTCAACCTATTCCTTTACTTAGGATCTGCAACAGGATTTTTGCTTGGCGGCATTACCTTAACGTTTATAAATTTCCAATCTTTCTTTCAGGCAGCAGGGATTTTATTATTCTGCATAGCAATTTTAGCATTATTTTTGAATGATTCAAAAACCTCACAGATACATGTTGAAGAATATAAAAAAGATTTCATGACAAAAAAAGTTTTGTTGTTTTTAATACCGCTTTTACTCTTCACATTCCACTGGGGGGCTGAAACAACGAGCTATGCCTTATTCTTGAAACAGGCATTTTCATTAGATACTGGAATGATGGGCATTTACATGTCAATACCTGTGATATGCTTAGCTATTGTTTCATATTTTGGGGGCAAATGGATAGACAAAAAAGGGGCTTACAAAAAAATGTTTTTGTTTGCAATATTAATCTCAGGCATAGGGCATATCTTAATGATTTACCCTAACCTATATGTCTCATTCTTCTTCAGGGTAATGCATGAAATTGGGGATGGCTTAGCAATGATTGCAATAATATTCTGGACCGCTAAACTCTTTGAAAAAGAAAAGATTGGAGGGCATTCAAGCGCAATAACTACCCTGTCATTATGTGCACAATTTTTAGGTTCGGTAATCTTTGGGCCAGTTGGAGAATCCTTTGGATATGGGATTCCTTTGGCAATTTCCGGTGCGTTGATACTGATTGCTATTCCATTTGTGATGCTTAGCAAAAAATAACCATCAATCAACCAAACTTATATTAAAGTATATGTTTGGTTGATTCTGCAATTTTGGCATTTTTGGGAAATGTCAAAAAACAGCCAAAAAGAATGCAGAGAAGAATGGTTGCTTAAAAGAAGAGAAAAATTCTGTTTAAAACAGAAATTGGAACAAAAAATAAAAAAAGGAATTGAAACCGCAAAAAAAGCGGTTTCAACGGATTATAATTTTATTTCGCTGCGTAATCTTTAGAAGATTCTTTGGCACCTGTATTTTGGTTTATTACCCATACTTGTGCCTTGCCGAAATCATTTGTTACCATGAGATCAAGCTTGCCGTCTGCCCTTATTTCAATGCTATGAGCTTTGAAATTATCAGAAACTGGAAGGTCAGATGTTGAGATGATTACACCAGATGAAGAAATCTTCCATATCTTTGCATTTCCTAAAGAATCTGCCAGCAATACATAAGTAAAGCCATTTACTTCCAAATCCTTTGCTGCATAACCAGCAGGAGCTTTGAAACTAAATGAATTCTGCTTTGCCAATGTAACTGGATTTATGCCCCATACTTGTATGGATGAATCATCCTTCTCCCATAAAACCAAAAGCTTATTTGAATAGTTTGAGGCAATTGCTTTTGAGGCCCATTTTTCAGTTATATTTGGTGAATCAAGGACTTTCCCCTGTGTCCATACCCCATTTGCATTAAACTTTGCAAGGAATATTTTTGGATAAGTTTTGTATTCAAAAAGCAAATACGGGTTATTCTGCAATAAGGCTAAGCCCTTCATCCTTATTTCCTTGCTGTTCCACACCTGCTTAGTGAGTTTGTTATTTCCATAGGAATCCTGCCTGTATACACCTACCCTTCCATCCGGGTTGTCCCATACTGCCCACCAGTAATTCAGCGAGGTTTGCGTAACATCCACTCCTTTTATGTCATATATTGGGTAAAGTGAGAATAACAGTTCAACTAATGGCCGTGAATTTCCATAATCAAACTGCACAAACCAATCATTTGTTGAAGTATTGTTCCACTGTATGCTTGTGTAATTTCCAAGCAAGGTTAAATAACGTGCATTCCATACTGAAACCTCTGGTTTAGGGTTGCATGCTCCGTTTGTGCAGCCATATGAACATTGCTCAACCAATTGTTCGGTTAGTGCATTTGAGCAAGAAGCATCCCAATTGCTGGCATTTAAGCATTGGAATGTTTTATGCTGCTGGTATACTGATGAATCCTTGCAGTATTTCTCTCCCACAAAACCGTCTGCTCCGCAGTCTGAATTCTTTGTGCATGCCGGAGTAAAACAACTGTTGTTATTGCAACCATATGCACAATCCTCCTTCAAAAATGAGGTTAGTGAAGAAGAGCATTTTGATGATGTTGTACCTGCATTTGAACAGGAATAATTTTTTAAATTCTGGAACACATCATTTGCAGAGCAGAACAAATCCAAATACTCAGTTGAGCCGCATTCTGAATCTGCAAAACAAGTAATATCCTTGCATTGCGTATCTTCACATGCCTGCTTTTGCGTGCATTGTGTCAAAAGATTTGTCTGCACTGCATTTGAACACGCGGCATTTAAAGTTCCAGCATTTAAGCAGGAATAATTCTTGACATCCTGCTTTACTGCATTTTCTGAACAATAAGTATTGAGAATCTCTGATGAACCGCAATCAGAATCTTTGAAACAGGCAACTGGTTTGCAGTCACCATTGCTGCAAAGTTCGTTTGCTGAACAATCTTTTACTAAATTGTCAGCAACTGAATTTGAACAAGAAGCACTTGATGTGCCTGCATTATTGCAAGCATATGTTTTGAACTGCTGGAAAACATCCCCTGTTTTGCAGAATTTATTCCCTATCAGCCCATTTACACCGCAGTCTGAATTTGAAAAGCACGCAACATTTTTGCATTGGGCATTTTCACAAACCTGTGAAGCTGTGCATGTTTGCAGCGTATTTGTCTGGGTGCTGTTTGTGCAGGATGAATTTGCTGTGCCTGCATTTAAGCATTGGTATACTTTAACGTCTTGCTTTACTGCACTGCCTGAGCAATAATTATTCAAAACAGTGTCTGTGCCACAGTCTGAATTTTTATAGCAGGCAATCGTTGGCTGAGGCAATGGTGCAGAGTATTGCATAAACCAGTTCCATTGCTCAATATCTTTGCTTTTATCCCAACCATGCCCTAAAAGATTGAAAACGCTTACATTTAATGTAACTAATTTATTTGGATGGCCTTTTGCAGTCAAATGCTGCTGCAATGTCTGGCTCCAGGAGTATGGAACAATTCCATCATTTGAGCTATGGAGAATTATATAAGGCACTTTCAATGAAGGATTTGAATTAGCGTTTACTGCTTCAACAGGGAAATAGTAGTTTGTTCCTTGTGACTGCATTGTCACTAATCCGCCGGATTGCCCTCCTGCAGCAGTTACTTTATCCTGCAAAACCATTGAAGCATAGTATGAAAACAATGCCCCGTAAGAATGCCCGGTAAAATAAACATGGTTTTCTGAAATTTTATAATTTGATTTCAGGAAAGAAAGAATGCTTTCTATAAAAAGAATGTCTTGGGTTTTTTTATTAGGGTCTAAAACATTTGCAATATCCCAGCGCTTGTATTGGCTTAATCCCGGGATTGGAAAAACATCATAATTGTCATATAAAACTTGGCCGGTGTTTGGGTCAACAATATCCTTAGGTTCCAAATCATTCCTTGAATCCGGGTAAACAGCAATAAATTGTTTCTGGTCGGCTAATGCATTCCAGCCATAATAAGTGCCAGAAGCAGTTGCTGCATCTGAACCTATTCCATGGAACATAAACAAAACAGGATAAAACTTTGAAGCATCATAGCCTGTCGGGACATAAATTAAATACAGCCTGTCCTTGTTGTTAACAGTTACGTGCTTTTCAAGCAATTGCCCTGCTGATATTAATGGCATTAAAAGTACCAGACAAGCTGCCAACAAAACCAAAAACCTAAAATTCTTATTCACAAAAACACCCCATTCAAAAAAACCTTATTATTTTCCATTCAAAAAAACCATTTTACTTTCTTTTAATATTAAGACTAAGCTGTTTAAATATATTAATATTAGGGCAAAAAACAAATAGAACAAGTATGTTTGGAACAAGCAGAAGATATTCTACAATAAAAAATTGCCATTAAAAATAATAATCAGCTTGGATTTGGGTTAGAAACCTCGGCAAGTGGATTTTCTGCGGTCTTCTGGACCATTTCCTTTTTTGTTGCATCTATGTTGAAGTATTCTGAGAATTTTTTTGTGGTATGCAGGATAAATGTTTTGCCTGCAGGAATTCTTTTTATGAAACCCTTTTCTTCCAAAATGTGAATATGGTCATAGGCTTTAACATTTCGGTATTTTACAATCAGATTCTGCTTCACAGGCTGCTTGAATGCAATTAAAGCCAGGGTTTTCTGCAAGCCTTCATGGAACTCGGAATTTGTTGCCAATTCCTTAACATTCTGCAGATAATCTCCTTTAACGCGCATCATGGCTTTTTCATCATCTAAATTGATGAAAATTTCCAGTGCAGAATCTTTTGCATCATAATCTGCCTTTAAATCGCGCAGGGTTTGGATAACCTGTTCCTTTGTTTCAAAATTTAAAAGCTTTTTGAAATAATTAAAATCCAAAGCCCGGGGGGCCATAAACAATGCTGCTTCCAGAACCTTTTTTGCATCCTGCATATTCACCATACATCTATTCTTTATTTATTTCTTTATCAGCACAATTGGCTAATATTTTATGTTTTTATTAAAGATAGTAATCTTTTTAACCCATAAGATTACTGAATAATTACTCATGTCAGACTTATTTACAAAGGCAGCAGGGCTTGTTTATTTGATGAGGCCTGCAGAATGGACAAAATCGATAGGGAACATGTTAATTGCCGTCATTGTGGCGCATTACATGTTCAACCTAGATATAGATTTCTTAAACCTGTTTTACGGAATGGTTTCTGTTTGTTTCCTGTGGTCTGCCCTTTACACTGTAAATGACATATTCGATAAAGGGGTGGATGCCTTGCACCCCATAAAGAAAAAAAGGCCATTGCCAAGCGGAGATGTAAGCATAAATTTGGCAAAATTGCTTGTTGCAGTATTGTTGGCAATTTCTTTCTGGATTGGTTTTAATCTTGGGACCCTATTTCTCATATGCCTAATTGTCATGGTAACAAACCAAACGTTATATACAATAAAACCATTTAATTTCAAAAAAAGGCCTATTGTAGATTTAATCTCTGGCTCGGCAATTAATCCAATATTCAGGTTTTACTCTGGCTGGGTTTTATTGACACAAGCATTTAATGCTCCGCTATTGCCTTTAGTGTTTATTGTCGGATTGCAGTTTGGCGGATTCTGCCTATACCGGATGTCCTCAAAAAATTTAGAGGATGAATTAGGGTATAGAAGCAGTGTTGTTTTATTCGGAGAAAAAAATTTAATGATTCTTTCATATATTGCAATCACTTTGGGAGCAATTTCTTTTATATTAATGACTTTAACTGGGCTGGAATACCTACAAGGATTAAAAGATTGGGGTTATTTGCCATTGAAATATAACTGGCTAATTGTGCTTTCATTATTAACATTTCCGCTCTACAGGCAAGCTTTGAAAGACCCAAAAAAAATAGATATGGCAAAGGTGTACAGGATAATTTACATTCACTTGCTGCTTTTTATTGTTGGGTTTGTTGCACTATATTTTTTGTAAACTATAAAAAATCTCCCTTATAAAAAAGTTTCAAAAGCACAGGGCGGTTCAACAGCAATTTAATATTTATAAACCTTTTGAGGTGCAAAATAATCATGCGCAAGATAATAAATTTTTTTATGCCAAAAGAGGCAAAATTTTTTGATATGTTAAGCAAGCAAAGCGAAATAGTCCTTGGGGCTGCAGAAGAATTTTCTAATTTTTTAAAGGAATATAATTCCTTAGATGAGCAGAAACGAATGCTGATTATTGAAAAAATAAAAAAGGCAGAGGATAAAGGGGATACGCAAACATACGAGATTATTGAACTGCTGAATAAAAAACTGGTAACGCCGTTTGACAGGGAAGATATACACCATTTGACTGTGTATATGGATGATATCCTTGACTTAATGGATGGCACATCAAGAAAAATGGAAATGTACAGGATTGAAAACGTTAACCCATTAATGATCAGGCAAGCAGAATTAGCTTATGAGCTTGCCAAGAAAATACATTCAATAATGAATAATTTAAGAAAATTGCCTGAGGCAAAAAGGCTGTGCGAGCACTTATATCTAATTGAGAACAAGGGCGATTCCTTATATGAAGAAGCTATCTCAGCCCTATTCAGGGATGAAAAATTGAAGGCAACTGATTTGATAAAATACAAGGATTTGCATGAAGAATTAGAAGATGTTTTCGACAAAGGAAAGGAAATCGCAGATGTTATCCAGGCAATTGCAATAAAGTATGATTAAACAAGCACAACATTTGCGAATAACTTGTTGGGAAAATGCCTGCTATTTTTTAATCAGCTTGCCTGCTGCAAGACATTAATAAAAATTTCGCCGAAAAATTCTTCTTGGAATAATGAAATCTTCTTTTTGTTTGCCAAGAAAAGCAATGACATAAATGTTTCAATCAGATGGTCAACATTTTCAGCATTTGCCAATGAAGAAAATAAGACCATGCCTTGGGAATCAACATTCTGCAGGATTAATGCCAAAACCTCATCCATTTTCTTGTCCCAGTCAACAGACCCTAAATTTAATAAAAATTCTGGCTTATCAACAGGAACTTTCATTGCACGCCTCGAGGTTTTTTCAAGGACTTCTTCAATTGATGTCACCAATTCATCAAGTGAAATATTGCCGGTCCTCATCTTTCCTGTTGATGTTAATTCAGGAATAAAACCGTCAAACTGATACAGGTTAGCTTGCTGCTGTGCAAGCAGATCCTCATCTTCCTCTTCAATCGAAGAAATTTTTATTGTTTTGCTCTTGAAGCGCAAAAGCAATGCAGAAGCAAGGATTGCATTTGCCGGAATCCTTAGGTTTGAATCCTGCAAAGCCCTTATTCTAGTCAGATATTTCTCAGCCAAAAGTGAAATATCGATATTCCAGATGTCAAATTTCTCATTTTTTATTACATCTATTAGAATCATCTTCCATGCTGGCATGTAGATTAAATCAACTAAGTCGTCTTCCTTATTTATTTGGATTTCATCTACAATTTCTTCTTCCATAAACTCACAGTGGAACTTTGCATGGCAAATCTTCAGCAAATGATGTCCCTAACCACCATTGCCAGTGCCATAAGGCAATAGAATAAATACAAAAAGAACTATTTAAGCGTTGCGCCAAAGCTTTTCCGTTTGTTGAATTAATAAATTAGGCCAAAAAAGGCAAAATTAGCTATTTCCTAGCTAAAATTCCCTTTATTTTATCAACGCCTTCTACCGCATTTCTGGCATAATAGGCGTTGCATTGCTCGGCAAATTTCTGGTTTACAATTGCTCCGCCAATCAATATTGGCTTGTTAAAATTTGCATTCCTTAATGCTGCAATCACTTTCGGCATTTCAACCATTGTTGTGGTCATTAAAGCGCTTAAACAAACCATGCCTGCATTTTCCCTGATTGCTGCCTCAACTATCTTTTTTTCTGAAACATCCGCACCCAAGTCAATCACATTAAAACCATGGCTTTCCAAAAGTGTTATTACAATATTTTTCCCCAAATCATGTATGTCATTTTTCACAGTGGCAAAAACAATCTTTGATTTGTTATCCTGTTTCTTTCCAATTTTTTTCTTCAGGAAATTTGTTGCTTTTTTCATTGCAGATGCAGAAATTAAAACACTTGGCAAAAATATTTTCTTGTCCTTGAATCTTTTACCGACAACTTCCATGCCTTCAATCAGGTAATTATTTATTTCAAGCGGGGAAAATTCTCCCAAGGCTTTTTGCACCAATGATTCAATGCTGTCATCCAGGCCGTCAATAATTGCCTGCTTCAATTGTTCCTTAATCGGCTGCTTTTTATTTAATGTTTTTTTCTCCTTGAATGCCCGCATATACTTTTCAATGGATTTTTTATCGCTGAACCTTTTGACATCATGCATTGCTTCAACCATTACACTGTCAAAAGGATTCAAGATAGCGGCATCCAACCCTGCATTCAATGCATCAACCAAAAATGAAAAATTAATCTGCCTTCTATTTGGCAATCCATGGGAGATATTGCTAACGCCAAGGACTGTATTTAGCCCTAATTTTTTTACTTTTTTCAGTGCATCCAAAGTAATTTTCGCATTATTTTCATCAACTGCAAGAGTAATTGTTAAGGTATCGAATAAAATATCATTGCTGCTTAAACCGATTTTTTTTGCTTCGCCCAAAATCCTTTTTGCGATTTTTAATCTTTCATTTGCAGTTTTAGGTATTCCTTTATTGTCAAGGGTCAGGGCAATAACTGATGCACCATAGCGCTTTGCCAAGAGTAATATGCTTTCTAGGTGCTTTTTTTCACCATCAACAGAATTAATTATTGGCTTTCCGCTGCACATTTTGAGTGCATTTTCCAATGCATTTATGTTTTTGGAATCCAGGCAAAGAGGTAAATCAACAGCTGATTGAATATCAAGAACTGCCTTTTGCAGCATGCTTTCTTCGTTGCCCATAGGGGTGCAAACATTCACGTCAAGAATATCTGCACCTACCTTTTTTTCGCTTAATGCAATAGTTTTTATTAAAGAAGTCTTGCCTTCCTCAATCTCTTTTTCCAAATCTTTTTTATTTGTAGGGTTAATGCTCTCGCCAATAATTATTTTCTTGTCAAATTCTACTGTCCTGCTTGCAGAGCAAACCCTTGAAGCTATTTCATTATCTCTTTTTTTGGGTTTAAGCTGCTTGACTGCATTTGCAATCTCTTTTATGTGTAAAGGCGTAGTGCCGCAACATCCGCCAATAATGTTGGCACCAAATGAAGCAAATTTTTTGGCATAGGGAACCATTCCTCTTGGCTTGACATTGAAAACTGTTTTTCCGTTTAACAATTTTGGGATGCCTGCATTAGGATAAACTAAAACAGGCTTGTTTGTATTCTTGCACATCTTCTCCACAATCTTAATAAGCAATTTTGGATCTCCACAATTAACACCAACAGCGTCAACATCAAAAGATTCTGCAACCGTTAAATAACTCTTAATATCAGTCCCGGTAGAAGTTCTATCATTATCAAAGGTCATTGAACAGAATATCGGCTTTTTCCAATTATGCTGTGCAGCTATCAATGAAGTTTTCAAATCCTTGATATCCATAAGGGTTTCAATCAAAAGCAAATCCGCCTTTTTCAAATAGCTGATTTGTTCAGCATAATTTTCATATGCTTGGTCAAAGGTCAGATTGCCTAATGGCTCAATATATTTCCCTGAAAAGGAAATATCTGCAGCAACAAAAGCTTTTGATTTTGCAGCTTTCCTTGCAATCTCAACAGCGCTTTCATTTATTTCTTTTATTTTATCCTGCAAATTGAATTCAGAAAGCTTTATTCGGTTGGCGGAAAATGTATTTGTTTCAATTATGTCTGCGCCTGCATCCAAATATGCTTTATGTATGCTTTCTATAACCTCGGGCTTTTTCAGGTTAAGCAATTCATTCAAAGGTTCAGCATAGCCTAATGAGCTAATCATTGTGCCCATTGCCCCGTCCAAAATAAGGATTCTATTCTGCATTTCCTTTAGGATATTCACTTATGCCACCCGATTATTGCAGTAATTGACTTTCTCGGAATCAAGATATTTGCCTTATTCACCTTCAATCCAATCTTTGAAGCATCAAGCATTTTCAATATCTTTGGCTGGTCATCCAGAGACCAGTCTGCAAACCCACAACTGTACCTTTGGGTGATTTTAAAGCCTTTTTTCTTTGCCTTTTCAAAAATTACTTTGTTTACCCTTTCAGCAAGTTTCTCAACAGCAACTGAGCCAATAGCGTCAACAACTATGGAAACTAAAAGATTTTCGGATTTTTCCTGGAAATCTGAGGAAAGCGTGCAGGCAAAAAAAGTTACAGTTTCACAATCCTTAAGCAAGAATGCAACATTGCTGCTTTTTATTTTTAATTTTTTGCCTATTTCAACAGAATCTTTCCCTTTTCTGGTTATCTTGAATTCTTTAACAATTGCTTTAGGATTAATTAGGGCTTTGCTTTTATTTATCAAACTGGCAATCATTCTTTTTGTCCTTTCATCTGGTTTTTCATCGCGCAATTGTTTTAGAATTTCACTTGTGGAAACAGTTATTTTAAAATTGGGCAATTTGGTCATAGAAAAATATTTGAAGAACAGGTTATTAATTTATTTTAGGGGGATTACTATAAAAATCCCTGCAAAATTGCGAATTTTTTTCCTTTTTTTTCATCGAATTTACTATTTCACATGCTGCATTAATGTCATTTATCACAAATAAATGCATGCCTGGGGCTCCATTTTTTTTCAATTCATCACATAAGTCTATTGCATATTTCAAACCATGCTCCCTTGCAATTGCCGGGTCATTGACAGAAACAGCAGTCTTAAGCTCATTAGGCACCTTTAAACCAAAGAATTTTTCACTGAATTCGCATTGCGCCTTATTCACTATTGGCCTTATTCCTGGAATTATTGGGATGTTTATTCCAGAATCTTTACACTTGTCCAAATAATTAAAATAAACAGAACTGTCAAAAATCATTTGGGTTAGGGCATATTCTGCGCCTTCATCAACCTTTTTTGCCAAATACCCTATTTGTTTATCAATATCAGGTGCTGAAGGATAGGCTGCTACCCCAATACAAAAATCAGTTTTTTCCCCTGCGCCAGTTTCTGTTTCAGCCCTCTTAAGATAGATTCCATTATTCATGGAATTTATCTGCCTAACAAGCTGCCAAGCATAATCATAATCTGATTTTAGGTTAGAGTTATTTATACCCACTGGTGGATCCCCTCTCAATGCTAAAATATTCTTTATGCCAAAAAGGTGGTAATCAACCAATTCTGTTTCAATCTGCTCTTTTGTCCTTTCCATGCAGGTGAAATGAGCTATTGAATTAATCCCGAATCTTTGCGTAATAAAATAACTCAAAGGCAAAGAACCCCCTCTTAAACCGCCGCCAGCCCCCTTAGTCACACTAGCAAAATCTACGCCTAACTCGGAAAGCTTTTCAATTGCAGATAAAATTTCACTATAACTCTTGCCATTCCTTAATGGCACAATTTCAACTGAAAGCGTGAATTTATTTTCAGCCAGTATGTCAGTTATCTTTTTTCCGCGCAAATCAAACAATCGCATAATATCGTTAAACTCCATAAATTCTGCTTAGCTCTTGCCTAAATATATTCAATATTCCCATATTAATATTTTACTGAATAGATTATTCATATAGGAATATTAAAATTAAGCTAAATTTAAGCATAAAGCAAGTTGCTTTATGCCAAATAAATAATAATGGCAGAACAATATATGAATTAAACATTATCGCAAGATAGCTAAAAATAAGCATGCCCTGGCAAGAGAAAGAATTATATAAAGTAAATTTATATTAATATAATCATTTCTTTAACAAGGATTAGGTGATTTAATGGAAAGGGTAAAAAGTGGAATTACTGGCTTGGATGACCTAGTAGAAGGAGGGATTCCAAAAGGGTCTTCTTTCTTGGTTTCTGGGGGGTCGGGAACAGGAAAAACAATCTTTGCAATGCAATATTTATACCGAGGCGCTTTGGAAAATAAAGAGCCTGGGCTATTTGTCACACTTGAAACAAACCTAAAGAATATTGTATGGAACATGGAAAGCTTCAGGTGGGATATAAGAAGCCTGCAAGAAAAGAACATGATGCGAATTTATAGGTTAAATTTGAGTGATACTTCAGATACGAAAGAAATGCAGAAAAAAATAGATGATGAATTAAAGGTAATATCCAAACTTGTTGAAGAAATAGGCGCAAAGAGATTAGTGATTGATAGTATTACAGCTTTAGCCATCTGGATGCCTGAGCAGGCAAGGGTCAGGAATATGTTGTACAGATTTACGGACAAATTGAAGGATTTGGACTGTACTACATTATTGACAACAGAAACCACTGGATTGAAAACAGAATATTCATCAATGGGAGTAGAAGAATTTGTTGTTGATGGAATTGTCGCATTATACTTCAGCCCGCCAAACAGGAGCATTTTTGTCAAAAAAATGAGGGGCACAAACCAGTCAAAGTACATACATCCGTTTGAAATAACAGGCAGCGGAGTAACAATAAACCCAAAAGACAGGGTCATGTGGGATTCAATCAAATAATCCCATCTATTTTTTATTTTTGATAATTGGATAAGTTTAAAATAATAATTAAACAAGAAGATGCTTATGGAAAGAGAATTTACTGTAATAATAGAAAAGGATGAAGATAACTGGCTTATTGCTGATGTTCCAGAATTAGAAGGATGCCATACGCAAGCAAAAACCCTTGATGAATTAATGAAAAGGACCAAAGAAGCTATCAAGCTTTGTCTCAAAGAGAAAGAAGAAATTACTAACACTACTTTAATTGGAATCCAAAAGATTGTGGTATAGTCATAACGTCTGGGAACCCACGCCTAAAGGCGTGGGCTTGCGGAACAATACTGTTAATGTTTCAAGAAAAAATACGATACCATTGCCTGAAGGCAATGGCTTCCGCAAGCCAGACGTTATGAGTGAGCAAATTAAAAGCAATAAAAGCAGGTAAGTTAATTAAAATCCTGAAAGAGCTTGGTTTTGAACAAACACGAATTGATGGAAGCCATCATAGATTTGCGCATCCTGATGGAAGAAAAACCACAATCCCAATTCACGGAAATGAACCAATTGGGCCCGGATTATTGCTCAAAATAATCAAAAAAGACCTGCAAATAACAAGAGAAGAATTTGGAAAATTAATTTAACCGCACGCCCATCTGTTTTTTATTTTTAATTATGGATTATAGCTATTATTATGCCTACTATAAAAAAACCTGTTGCAAGAAAAAGGGAAAGAAGGAAAGTAAACTACGGGCCTAATTCAAGAAGCAAACTTATCAGATTTTTTTCAAAAAAAGCCAGGTTTGGCGCACCATATCAAAGTGTACTTACAAAAAAAAGCAGTGCAACACATTTTTCCGGGATATTTGCGAGAGCGCCAAGCAAATATAATCTCAAAGGGTTGGATGAATTAAAAGAAGTGCTAAACGTAAGGGAAACTGATAAAGTTGAGGTATGCTCACCAATATATAATATTGGAAAGAATCCGGCATATTTAGAGTCTGAAAAAGCTTTGGAAATTTTTAGGGAAAATAAAGAAGAAATAACCCTGCTTGTAAAGGTTCCGGGCAATGATTTTTTTGGAACGCTTTTCTTTAGGTTGGATGGGGCAAAGCACCCTGAAATAGTGGGCAAAGTGCTTGAAACATTAGCGCAAAGGGATATGAAAAAAACGTGAATAATATAATCCCTTCTATTTTTATTTCTAATTGAACACAATATTCTATGTTCAGATATGCCTACAAAAAAACCATTTAGAATGAAAAGGGAAAGACGGAAAGCAGACCATGGGCCTGCTCAGAGGAGCATTGTATGGCAGATACTCAAGAGAAACAGGTTTGGTGCATCGCCCCAAGATATGCACATGCATTACAATTGCCCAATAAAATATGCTGGGCATTATGAAAGGTCTAATAAAAAATGGAATGTGGGCATAAGCAGGAATGCTGGGCTAAAAAGATTCCTAAATGTGAGGGCAACTGATTCTGTCCAGGTATGCTTGCCAATAAAAAACCTTGAGAAACATCCGGAATACCTGAAACCGAAAGAAGCAATGAGTGCTTTTCTGGAAAATCCAAAGCCAATAAGCCTAATATTAAAGGTTGGCTCTGGCGGTTCAACCAGTTCGCAAGGGCCTCTTTATTTCAGGCTTGATGGGAAAAACAAAAAACATTATGAAATAGTAAGTGGAATTCTTGAAGAAATAATAAAGGATGATGAAAGATTTGAAGAATGGTTAAGGAAAGAAAAGGCAAGGTTAAATAGGGAAAATAAATAAAAAGAATTGGCACGTTATCCGGAAACAGATAAAAAGAATTAACACTTTACCCTAAAATGAAGGAAAAAATAAAAGAAAGGGCTTATGTCCCTTCCTTCCATGAACCTAAATATTTTTTCTGCTCTTCAGTCAAAACATCTTTTCTAATTCCCATTACTTTTAATTGCAAATCAGAAATCATATCATCAACTGATAATGGCAATGTGTGAACTGCTGGTGTTAATTTATTTTTCACACCGTATTCAACAGCTAAAGCCTGACCGCAGAAACTTAAAGACATGACTGTTGAAGGATGGCCTTCTGCTACAGCTAAATTCACTAAGCGGCCTTCTCCTGCAAGGAATATTTTATTTCCGTTTGGCAAAACATATTCATCAAACTGAGGCCTAATTCTTCTGCAGGATTTTGCATTATCTTTCAATGCTTTAACATCAATCTCTGCATCGAAATGACCGGAATTTGCCAAAATTGTACCGGATTTCATTTTTTTCATATGCTCCCAGCGAATGACATTTTTATTTCCTGTAACTGTGATAAAAATATCACCTAATTCAGCAGCTTCTAAAATAGGCATTACCCTAAAACCGTCTAAAGAAGCCTGCAATGCCCTGAAAGAATCTGCCTCACAGACAATAACATTTGAGGACATGCCTTTTGCCCTTTGCGCTAATCCCTTGCCACAATCACCATAGCCACAGACAACAAAATTCTTGCCTGCAAAAAGAGTATTGCTTGCCCTTAATAAACCATCAATAGTACTCTGTCCAGTTCCGTAGAAGTTATCTACTAAATGCTTTGTTTTATTGTCATTGACAGCAACAACTGGATATTTCAAAGCATGGTCTTTTTCCATTGCCCTTAATCTTATTACTCCGGTTGTAGTTTCTTCTGTCCCGACAACAATATCCTTAATCAATTGCGGCCTTTTAAGGTGGATTTCCGTAACTAAATCGCAGCCATCATCAATTGTTGCATTCGGCTCAAAATCAAGGACAGCATTTAAATTTTCATAATATTCTTTGGTAGATTCCCCTTTCCAGGCATAAACATTTACCCCGAGCTTTGCGAGCGCAGCTGCGACATCATCTTGTGTTGATAAAGGATTACAACCAGTTATGGCAACCTTTGCCCCTCCTGCAATAAGGGCTTTTACTAAAACAGCAGTTTCTTTTGTAACATGCAAAGCCATCCCGATTTTCATCCCATTAAATGGCTTTTCTTTTTTAAAACGTTCTTGCACTTGCAATAATGCACCCATCTGCGATTCTGCATATTCAATATTCATTAAACCCTGATCTGCTAACTTCATATCCTTTACATTGTAATCTTTCATCCTACCACCGCAATTATTCCTTTTCAAATATGACTTGCTTCTTGTTTTTAAAATGCTCGTCGCCGGTTAAGAGCCTATCTTTTTCTTCAACAACATATGAGTACACTATAGCGTCAAAAAGAGGAAGTGATTCCTTTTGTGCAATTATCCCTGATTTTTTTGCTTCTTCAATAGTTAAAGGCAAAATCAAACCTTTGCTGGATACATAGGCCATAATATTTTCAATAACCTTTGTACTCACATTTTTTTTAACCAAGGTTCTCATAAGTTCAGCAATAACTACTGTAGGGGTATCAACAATCTCTTTCTCTATTATGCCCTTAAATTTTTTCTTGTTAAAATATGCAATCCAGGCATAGGTATCTGCAATATATCTAAATTGCATGCTCGTCATCCTCGGATATATCTTTTGTTGAAACCTTGCCTGCTAAAATTCCGGCCATCCCTTCCTTTTTCTCAAACAAACAGTGTTTCAAATGAGAATTAACAAAGGAAGAAATATTGTGCGGGCTAAGCTCCTTTATTTTTTTTATGACTGTTTCATCCAAGGTTAAAGTAATACGTATGCTCATCGTACATCACACTAAATAAATAGGCAAAACCAATTATAAAGGTTTGCTTAGGCAGATAAACGCTTTTTGCACTTTATATTTTATACATAAGGAATTATCACAAATCTTTCAAAGAAAGATACTTGCCTTCAAGGATAGTTTTCTCCCTCTCGGTCAATTCACTAAGCAGGCCTTTATCAGACAATAACTGTAATGCTTCAACTAGTGTTTCATACTCTTCTCTGGGCATAGTAACCAATTCTGTTTTATTACAACGCTTAATCTTAGCTATAAATAATAGATTTCTAAAACCTTTTTTAAATGTATTTAATCAACTTAGGCGTTTACTATATCCTTCAGCCAAATCTAGATACTTGGCAATTCTTTCCAAAGCTGATTTTTTCTGCTTTTCTGAAATTGGATGCAGAAGTTCTAAAGAAGCAACCTTAGCGCGGACATTTGCCCTGTAACTTTTGTACAGATCCAAAAGCTTTAGCAATTCTGAATCGCCTGTTTGTGAAACATAAGAATCAACAAATGCTTTTGACAATTTTTCCTGCTTGAAATAATCCAAATCCATGCACATAAATGCTATCTCGCTTGCTGTATCAATATAGCGGAAATCAGTGTTGAATTCAATGCAGTCAAAAACATAAATTTTGTCAGCAATAAAGATATTTGCTGAATGCAAATCACCATGGCAGTCTTTTATTTTGCCAGAAAGCTGCCTTTTTACAAACAGCGATTTGTTTTTATCAATAAAGGAATCGCATTTTTCCAAAATACTGTCAATCTTGCTTCCTAAAGAAAGCTCCTTATCTATTGTTGGCTTTACTGTGCTTAAATCATCAATCTGCGATTTTACAATTTCAGGATTTCCGTATTTTGGATCTTTTATTGCATCAACCTTGCTGTGGAATTCTGAAATAATCCCTGCAAGCTTTTCAATATGCTCTTTTTTTACTTTTTTATCTTTCAAAAGCAAATCCATTTTTTTCTCAGAAGGCAACTGTTTTAATTTAACGGCATAATCAATAACTTTTCCCTGATTTTTGAAATTCAAAAATCCGTTTTGCTCACAAAGTGGGACAACATCCAAATAAATTTCAGGGGAAAGCCTCCTATTTAAGTGGATTTCCTCTTCGCAAAAAAATTTCCTTTTTTCAAGGGTGGAAAAATCCAAAAAAGTGAATTTCATTGGTTTTTTTATTTTGTAAACAAAAGAGCCTGTAAGAAAAATCCAGGAAATATGGGTATCAATGCGCGAGATCGTTGAGATTTCATGGGGGTAAGCATCTTTTCTCAGAAGCGAATCCAAATTAGAATCAGAAATCATTTGCTTCTACCTTCAAAAATCAATCATTTATTTTCCAGTATCAAAATTTATTTTATATTGTTAAACAACGAATTATTTCTTTTCTGATTTTAGTTTTTTTATTTCAGCTAAAAGTTTATTGAATTGGGTTGAAAATGTCTTGTCTGTTTTAAATATGAAGTGTTTTTCCTTTATTGGATGATATTCTTTTTTGATTCTTTCATAAACTGAAAAATCGGCATCGCTTGCTGATTTCTTCTTTGCCCTTTTTTGCAGCCAAAGCTTCACTGTTTTTTCAGCTGCAATGCACTCTATGATAAGGTATTTCTCTGAATTGTTCTTTGCAATTGAAACTGCGCTTTTTCTTAATGATTCTTTATAAAAAGTGCCATCAAGGACAACATCCTTTCCTTGCTTTAATGCAAAATCCGCCATGTCCAGCATCCGCGAGTAAATTTTCTCTTTTTCCTCATTTGAGTAAGCAGGGGTTTCAAACAAGCGTTTCCTCACAATATCAGTATTCAAATAAATTGAATTTATTTTATTCGCCAATTTCTTCGAAAAAACAGTTTTCCCAGAACCAGGCAATCCACAAACCAAAATTAACATATTAGTACCCACACAAAACAGAATGTTTCTGTTGTTTATAATTATAACTTAAGGACTTTCTTTACTGCAACAGCATTTTCTTCAATAGAACCGTCTGCATTTACTTCCTTCAATAAATGAATCTTTTTGTAATAATCAATTAACGGCTGAGTATCCTTTTTATAAATCTCAAGCCTTTTTTTCACTGTTTCAGGATTGTCATCAGCCCTTTGAATTAATTGTCCGCCACAAGAATCACAAATGCCGGATTTCTTTGGCGGCATTAGCGTGTAAATATTATACTGCAATAAGCATTTTGAACAGGAGAACCTTCCTGAAAGCCTTTTTATTATTGTGGCATCAGGGACATTTAAGGAAATAACTGCAGCAATTTTCTTTTTCTGCTTTTCCATTATTTCCTGCAACAATTTCGCTTGATTTATTGTTCTAGGATAGCCATCAAGCATAAAGCCCTGCGAACAATCCTTTTCCAAAATTCTTTTATCTATTATATCTGCAACAGTCTGATCGTCAACCAAAGTTCCGCTTGAAACAATATTTTGGACTTTTTTCCCCAAATCTGAACCTTTTTTTATTTCTTCACGCAGGATATCGCCGGTTGAAATATGAGGAATATTTAAATCTAAGGTTAAATGCTTTGCAACCGAACCTTTTCCAGATCCTGGTGCGCCTAAAAAAATAAGGTTTAACGGCATTTAATTCACATTCTTGCTAAACTGCTACACAATTAAAAAATTATGTAACACATTAGTAAAGCACAAAACATATTAAAACAAGTATTATTTTGTTAAATATGGTGCGATAAATGAAACTATATATAACGGCCATTTTTCTGCTGGCATTGCTTTCAGGCGGATTTGCTTATGATTATCAAATACCTGCAAAGATTGAAAGCGAACCTATTGAAGTATATTGGAATGATATAGTAAGTATTTGCACAGAAAAATATGGCATAGATGACCCTTATTTTATCGCTGCCATCATAAAACTGGAGTCTGACTTCAATCCAAATGCAGTGAATCAATCTGAAAAAACATCATACGAGGTAGGGGAAACCAACTGGTTTGGGCAATATTATGGAAAAGGTTTATTCCAATTGACAGGCGAATGGATTGCCGGGGTTCCAACAGTGTCAACAGTGGATTGGCAATGGAATATGCCCTCAACAGCAAAATATGAAGATGCCCCTATTATGAATGATGCATACAATGCTCAAGAAAATATCGACCGAGGCTGCTGGTATTTGAAATCCCTATTGACTTATTATTCAAATGATTTATACAAAACAGCCAGTGCATACAGATACGGCTGGCAGGATGTTGATGCTGGTTCGGTTAATGCTTATTCCAATACCTATATTGATAGGGTGATAGTCGGGCATTATGCAAGTTATAAAAATTCGGTAGTTGCACAACCAGAAAACCCTGCTCAAGATACAAACAATAATGCAAATAACGCCGATGTAAATAATGGTGCAACTAACAATGATGTAAATAATAACACATCAGGGCAAACACAAAATACGGATAATAATTCAAATACTGGAAATCAAACAAATGATGCTAATGTAAATACTGGGAATAATACCCAAACTCAAAATACTGAAAATACTTCAAATCCTACACTGGCTCAAAATAATAGTAGTACAACAAATACGGCAAATAATAATTCAGCTTCAACACAAAGCAGCACTACGGCAAATGCAACTAATTCTAATTCAAGCTCAACACAAAACACTGCAACTACTTCTACAAACTCAGCACAGAATAGCACTGGTCTGGTAACTATTGCAGGCAATAATCAAACACAAAAGAATAACAATACCGCAGGGTCAGGGCAAGCACAAAAAAGCAAAACAACTAAGCTTAAGGTCAATAAGCCAAAAAACAAGTTATATACTGCCAGTTTAATCAAAAAACTCATTATGCTGAGAAACAAATATATTTATATTAAATAAAAGTAATATATAAAACAACTAAACAATTCTCAAGGAAGGATGGTATATATGGAAAAAAGATTTGTATATGGGATATTGGCAATAATTGTGGTTATTGCCGCAGTTTATGTTTTGTGGAACCTGCCAAAAGGGCAGACTGCGGATAAAAAAGGGTTTGCAGCATTGGCAAATTCTGCAAATAATATTCTTGCAAGCAATGAAGTAGCTTTTGAAACAGTCAGCGAATCCAAATTGGCTGTGTTAAGTGAAGAAAAAGTGGAAACAGCAAAGGCAGACTTGCTGGATTTGCAGGCAAAAAACGCTGACAATAAAGCACTGGCTGATTTGGTTGATTTGTATGTTGCTTTGCTTGATGAATTAAAAGTGCAGTCAAAGCTGAAAAAGGGTGAAGAAACATTGCTGAAATTAAGCAGCAAAGGATTATGCGAGAACCTTAATCTTTTAGATAACACCATCCAAGATAATGAAAATGCCTATAATTTAGTCCTTGAGAACAATAAAAAATTAGAAGAATATGTAGTAGCGCACCCTACAGAAAATCAGGAATTAGGGCTTGAAAATTACCTAGAAGATGAAGACGAAGCATTTATTAACTATTATGAGTTAAAAGATTATATAGTTACAATAGAAGAAAATTGCTTAGCAATAGGGGAGGGATTACCTAATGAAGAATAAGGTTTGGATTGGGTTATTGTTAGTACTATTTTTTAGTGTATTTATTGGGGATGTTTACGGCAGAGGGCAGATAAAAGCATTAGTTAACGTAAATGCGGGCAATACATATCCTACTGAATTTGGCCAATTAGTAGAAGGAGAGAGCAGGTTATTGCCTACCTATTCAATTGTCAATCCAAGCAATTTAGGATATGAAATTGATAACACGGTTAAAATATCAATTACAGACAAGGCTAGCAAGGAACTTTCCTTGGTATTGTTAACGCTAAATCAACAGAAGGTACAGGAAATTATATTTGATTTTTGCGAAATGGGAGCCCAAAGTGGCGGAAAGTATGATCCCTATGTAGAAAGCCTTATTGAACAGTACAAAACAGAGCATGCTGCTGAAGTAAAAGGAAAGAAAAAGGAAGAAATAAAGATGCTGGCTTGTGCTGCTGATGAAACAAACCCAAAAGATAAAGTATTGAGGTTTGTAAAAGCATCTGTTTCACAATATTCAATGACTGCCGCAGTAAATAAAAATGGCACTGATACAGCAATAAATTTCACAATCCCGTTTTATGATTATTTAAAAACAAAACCAGACAAGAGCGAGGTTGAAGAAAATAAGGATATGGCTGGCCCAAATTATGAAGATTCGGTAAGGTATATGTTTAATTGCTGGAATAGAAATGGAGAAGGCATAGTATATGACGGGCTTTTGGTAAGGAATGACACTGAATTCAAATACCCTGAGGAACAAACCATAATCAGAAAAAGCAGGCTATTCTGCAAAAAATATGATTATGTCATGGGAATGTTTTTCAAAAGGTTGGATGAAACTGCTTATCAAAAATCAGGGCAGCCATCAACGCTTCTTTTGCTTAATACTTATGTATCAGAAGCACTTGCTGATGATTGGCTTGCACAGGCAGGATATTTAGGGGAAAAAACCGCAAGCCCTTGTGTCAGCGCAGGAAATGTTTGTGAAATAAATAAAGAACTAGAAATTACTGGATACTGCGATGCTGAACTGCAATGCGTGCTTTGTTTGGGGGATGCACATTGTAAGGAAACTGAAAAATGTGATAATGGCAGTTGTATTGAAAAAGCTAAAGAAAAACCAAAAGAGCCATGTGAAGGCAAAAAAGAGAATGATGGTTGCCAATATTGGGGCACACAATCAGAAACAATAGAGGTTGGGGTTTGCAGTGCAAAACTGAAGTGTGTAGAATGCTTAAAGGATGAATTGTGTGAGGCAGGATACTTCTGTTCTAAACAGAAATGTGTGCCAAAATTACAATGTGGAACTAATTGTTTAACAGCAGCTCAATGTGCATCAAACATCTGCGAACCATTCAAAGAAGGCGGGAAAAAATATTGTTTAGTAGCTCCGGGAACTCAATGTTCAAACAACAATTGTTGCCCTGCAGGCGAAAACTGTGTAAATAATTTTTGCAAAAAAAGAGGCAGCTGTACAGAAAAAGCAGAATGTAAAACAGACGAAGTATGTTATGAAAAAATGTGCAAAAAGGGGCAGTGCATAACTAATGAGGACTGTGCAGATGATAAAAAAGAATGCAAGGATTTCAAATGCATTATAAAGAAAGAAGTGAAAGAAGAAGCAAAAGCTGATTTAGATGAAAGGAAAGAAGCTGTGGTTAAAGCTGCAGCTGCAGCCAGTGAACCAGCAGTCAAAAAAAGCGCTTTGTTCTGTGCAGGCATGGAGACTGCAGAAACCGGCCAAGATGCTTATCAGAAATATGGGTTAGACAGAATATTGTGGGATTGGGATGTTAAGAATATAAATGCAGATACTTGCAACAACTATTTCTGTGATGCAGCACAATTCATGTTAAGCACAATTGAAAAACAAAAGGAACTTCAGGCTAATTTAAGCAAGATTCCTGCAGAGCATGTAAAAGCAATTTGTGAGGCTTTAGATTGCACAGGAATGGATACTCTGCTTGAATTGGTGCCTATTGTGAAGAACACTGTTATAATTCAGAACCATAAAACCAATGAAAAAAGGCTCTATTATGTAAAAGGAACCGCAGTATTAAGTGAAAATAATTCATGTGCCCTAACATATGATAAGGTAGCAGCATATAAAGGTACAGAAGCAATTAAAGAAACAATTAGTGATGTAAGCAGAGAGGTAATAGAGGATATTGACTGGGAACAGGTCAGAAACTTTAGCAGTAATAAATATGAAAAAGAATATGCCAAACCAACTACAAGCGTTGCAATACCCTCATTAAACATAGGCAGATTGCAATATTACGCAAATAAATGTTATGGCGGAAATAACAACGAAAATGATTTATTGATAATAATTAAAAAAGACATTAAAAAAAGCAATAATAAAATTGTAATGCAATTCATTGATTTAGGGTTATTCAGCACAGATTACAAGGAAGGCATATTTGTAATGTCAATGGATGATTTCTATGAAATAACATTACAATTGTCTACAATTAACAAGACAAGGGCTGCAAACGGATGCTATTCAATGGACCCAAATAACTATGATATAACAGTGGGGGGTATAACAATAACTGAAAATAACACAACAAGTGGCAATTGCAGCACAAAGGATTATGGCTCACCCTGGAAAGGCTTCTTTGAACAATTAAATAAAAATATTGTAGAGATAACTGTTGCAAAGAATGCCAGCAATATTGAGTTTCAAAGCGATAATGGAAAAAACAAATTATGGGCTGATGCAGATGATTTAGTAATTAATGGGGCAACCATAAATCCGCTTAATTCAGTTTATCTTATAGGCGATAATTTTGAAGCTGCTGATTTCAAGGCAGATTTCAAAAACACATATAACATAGATTTAGAAGTTTATTCAACATACCAAAAGAAAGTGGCTGCAGAGAAAACATATAATTACCTAGATTTCAGCCAAGAGGTTAAGAATGCAATAGAAAGTGGAACCTATTTAAGGTTGATTAATTTCGCGGTCGAAAAAACAAAGGACAACAAAATAACTAGGGGTGAAAATGCAGTAATTGATTTATACTATGGAAAAATCAATAATTTGAGCGAGATTGACAATGCAGGGAAAAAATCCTATTCAAAGAATCCTTTATTGCTGATACCTTTTGACGGATTTGTAGGAACAGAAATGGGCAATAAAAGAGAAGGATACGGAACTGGAATAGATGAAAGCCAGCTTGTGCCTCTTACCCCAACTGTTAATTTAAAAAAAGCAACTGGAAAAGACAATAAATCAGTAAATAATCTGATAGATGGAGCCAGTTCCTTTGATAACAGCCGTATTCCGCTATTTGCTGGAAGCGACTTAATTAAGATAACAAACCTGCTAGAGGGCAATGACTTTGTGATAAGGATGAAAAGATTTATTCCTACATTGCTAAACATAAATACAAATAAGCAGGATATTGCATTAAGGTTATTAGGAACAGCCAATAGCCCATTGCCTGCGGATTATGTCCCTGGATTTATAAATTGGCTTTCACCCAGCGGAAAAACAGTTAGGTTGAATAAATCACAGGACAAGGGCATGTTCAAGGGATTAACTTGTGAAAGCTTTGAAGCACCATTTTTACATTTAAAGAAAGGGGAACAGGGAATGCATAAAACAGTATTGTTCATGCCAGATTGGGAGAATAATTTTCCATCTAAGTTAGAGATAACCTGCGCAAAAGAGATGTTATACCTAAGCTCACAATCTTGGGGCAGCAAAGAAAAAAGTGAAGCACAGGGAAAAGATCCACAAGGCGGCATTGTAAAACTAATAACAGCTGAACCAAAGAAAGTCAATAGCCTGAAAGAACACCTTGACTTAATACAAACAAAACACGTTTGCGTCATTCCTTCTGAAGCTGAATTTAGCCTTGTATGGAATTCAGAACAATTAATGCAGGACATTGAAAAAGGGAATGCACCTGCAGCTACAACGGACTTAGAATCTGCAGGGCCTTTACAGAGTTGCGATGCTGAAGGAAATTGCCAATCTATTGAACCAGATCCTGAAAAAGATGAGGACTTTGCAGGAATGAAGATACCTACTGAAAATGATCCTGACTTTGGCGAAGATATGAAAATTAAAGATCCTGAAAAAGATGAGGACTTTGCAGGAATGGAGATTACATGTAAAGGTAATAATGAACAATGCACAGCAAATAGCCAATGCTGTACAGGGTATTCCTGCTATATTGCTACAGGCAAAAAAGAAAGGTATTGTGAAATAAATTGGGAAACGATGAAACTTACTAAAGACCCTGACTTTGGTGGAGAAAATAAACTCTCTACGGACTGAAAAAATTAATAAAAAAGCAGAGTAATCAAAAAAAATTAATACAAAGTAAAATAAATCACAACCTGAATTTTTGAAGCAGAGAAACTCCTTACCTCTGCTTTTTTACTAATTAGCAATAGAGAAAATAGGACAGAACAAGCAGGTTAACGTTACATAAAATGATATGCTTTTAAATTGTAACGTTAACTATATATTATGACCTATTTATCAGTTAAGAAAGTTAAAGGCAAAGAATACACATATTTGATGAAATCGATACGCTTGCCTAATGGCAAGGTTATTTCACTCCAGAAGCTTGTTGATGCAAAAAATAAGAGCATTGATGAATTGGCAAAAGAAAATAAATCTTTTTTTATTGAGAAGCAAAAGATGGCAAATGCTTCATATGCAGTAAATATGTATAAAAATGATGAAATTTTCTCAGAAGACCAGATTAAAAAGATTGAAGGAATTAAGGTAGACTACGGCGAATTATTAAAAAATTTTTCCAAAGAGCAGCTCAGGGATGTTTTTGACAGATTTACTGCAAACTTCACATATGAATCAAATGCAATTGAAGGCAGTTCCTTAACACTGAAAGATGTTGCTATTATTATGTTTGAAGGCAAGTCATTAGAAGGCAAGGATTTAAGGGAGATATATGAAACAAAAAATTCAAGAGAGGTACTGGAGAGAATCCTCAAAAAAAAGTTTAAAATATCTGAGAAGGATATAATAAAAATGCACAAAATGCTGATGAAAAACATTGACACTAGGGTAGGGTATAAGCAATTTCCAAATGAGATAATTGGGTCACAGATAGAACTAACACTGCCGGAAAAAGTCCATGATGAAATGAATGCCTTAATTGAAATATATGAAAAAACCGAAAATATCCATCCATTACAATTGTCGGCATTATTCCACGGGAACTTTGAAAAGATTCACCCATTTTCAGATGGCAACGGCAGGGTAGGCAGATTCATTGCCCTAGCTATGTTGGTTAATGAGAATTATCCCCCATTAATTATCAGAAAAACACAAAGGGATTCTTATATTAAGTCGCTAGAAGATTTTCACAGAGGATATACAAAAAATCTTGAGAGGTTTTTCCTGGAAAAATACAAAAAAACATTTGAGAACTTCTTTGCAGGCTACCTTAGATATATTAAGTAAATAGTTTACAGCTAAAGCAACAAAGGCTTATGCAAGCCATGCACTTTGAGTCATACAGGACAAACCTCAAAATCAATAACAACCTGGATTTTTGAAGCGGAGAAGCTCCTTACCTCTGCTTTTCTTTATGTTAGTTACTAGATTAATAGTTATTAGCAATATATTAATTATAATTAATATAAAATTGGAAGTATGTTAAGTATACTATTTATAAATTGAATATATGATATAGGTCATATGGATCTCATAGCTGAGGCAATAAAAAACAACCCTTGGTGGATTGGAAAGGAGATTGAAAAGGTTAAAGGACTAAAAAAAAGGTTTTTGACACAAGAGATAGTAAAGTATTTGGACAATCCGCAAATTATAGCGATTATTGGGCTGAGAAGGGTTGGAAAAACAATACTAATGCACCATATTATTGAGGGCCTATTAAGTAAGACCGATGCAAAAAGGATACTTTATTTCTCATTTGATGAGATAATGGGCAAGGATCCAGAGATAATAGACAAGCTACTTAATGTGTATGAGAATGAAATACTCAAAACAGAATTAAAAGAAACCTATGTTTTTCTAGATGAAATAAATAATATTCCAGACTGGCAGGTAATCTTAAAAAGATATTATGATCTGGATAAAAAAATAAAATTTGTTGTGAGTGGATCATCAAGTCTTTTTATAAAGAAAACTAAAGAAAGTTTAGCAGGCAGACTATTTGACTTTGAACTAACGCCATTGAACTTCAGGGAATTTCTTTATCTGCGCGGAATAGAAATAAAGGATATCAACCTACAAGCAGGGGATATCAAGAAAGAGTTATCTAATTATTTTGTAAAAGGTGGTTTTCCAGAACTTATTTGGGAAGAAAATTTTGAAAAAATAAACAAATACATAAAATCGATTATAGAGAAAATAATTCTTTATGATATCCCAAAAATATATAAAATAGAAGAATCAGAAACACTCTATGAAATATTTAAGACACTAGCATTAAAGCCCGGGGCAATAATAGAATACCAGAAGATTGCAACTGCGTTCAAAATTACATATCAAACAGCCTCGAAGTATGTAAGCTACTTGGAAAAATCATTCCTAATAAGGCTTTTGTATAACTACCGCGGTAGCCCAATAGCAAGGGCAAGGAAATCAAAAAAAATCTACCTGGGAACACATTGTCTCGCATCTGCATTTTTATCAAATGAGGCTGGAATATATAGTAACATTCCATTTATTGTAGAAAACATTGTGGCAGCAAATTTAGATGCTAAGTTCTTTTGGAGAAAATATTATGAAATAGACATTCTCCACAATAATATGCCTATTGAGGTAAAATATCAGGATAATATGCCAAATATAAGTGGTGCCATAAAAGTAACACAAGAATTGAAATCAAATAAAGCTATTATAATAACCAAAGATATTGAAAAAAGGGAGATAAAAGAAAATATTGAAATAGAATATATTCCAATATGGAAATGGTTACTGCTAGAAAGTGAATAATATATAAATAAGGCCAATAGAAATCAAAAATGTAAAACCTCAAAATCAACCACAACCTGAATCTTTGAAGCAGAGAAGCTCCTTACCTCTGCTTTTCTTAATATTTTCACCTTCTTCTTGAATTTTTCTGCCGATTCCATTATTCTTTTCAATGGCAAGGAATATGGATCATCCTTATCTACAAACTGGTAGAAATGTATTACCCCGCCGGATTTTATTGAGAAGAGAGCAGCATCAAGGAAATGCTCTGCATCCCTAGGAAGAGGCATTACTATACGGTCAAAAAAATTAGGGAATTTCTTTGCTTCATTATTGACATCACCTAAAATAGCCTCAACCTTGCCTTCAACATTATTCAAAGAAATGTTTTCTTTCATATATTTAACTGCCGTTTTGTTCAATTCAATCGCATAGGCTTTCTTCATTTTTGAATGTTTTGCAAATATGATGGGGTATGGGCCAACACCAGCAAAGAAAGCGCCAATAATTTCACCATTTTTTATCAACTTGGCAATTCTTTCCCTCTCGTGCGACAAGCGCGGGGAGAAAAACGCTTTAGAAACATCTGTCTTGAATAAACAGCCTTTTTCTTTATGCAATGTTTCAGTTGTTTTCCGGCCTGCCAAGATTTCAACAGGCTGAATCCGGTATGGGCCTTGGTGCGATCCTGTAATCTTGCAAACAGTCTTTATGTTATGATGCAAATCAAGCAATGTTTCTGCAATTAATTTCTCTTTTTTTTCTAATTCCTCAGGAATTTCAAGGATTGCAATTGTCCCAACAGTATCATAAGAAGAAATAAAAGAATTGAATTCCTCCCCAGTAAGCTTTCCTTTCAATGCATCCTTTAGGGACCTTGGCTTTAAATTCCTGCTTCTGAATCCTGCTTTGACAAAAACTGCATTTGGGAATTTCTTTCTTAATTCCTGTTTTTTCCCTTTTGGCAGGCTACTTAATGGGAAATATATGTTTGTTTTATCCTTATTCAATTCAAAAGCAGTATCAAGCAGGTTATTCGATAATAAAAATAAACGGATTTTCTCTGCTTCTCTTAAAGCAATTTTCAGTGCTAATTTCTGTGGCATAATAAGAAATAATCAGCCAGACAGGATTTTAAATGATTTGCTGCTCGTATTTCTGATTGGTTTATTTTCTCTTGCTTGTTTAATAATGCTTTATAAATATACAGTTAGGGAAGTATAACCCTTTTTGACCCAAATAAAGGTTTTAAACTGAATTAATAGAATAATAATATGGATTTAGCAGAAATGATTAATGAATATTTTGTCAAGCCAGTTTACAACCCAGAAGTACAGGGTTATAACCTTGTAAATACCGCAGTTTATGGGATTCTGCTTCTGGTGATTTCTTTTTTTGTAGTATATCCGCAGCTGGATAAAAGAGGCATTAAATTCAATTACAAATTTGCCTTGGCTTTAATGCCTTACATATTATTAGGCACGGCATTAAGGGCAATAAATGCATTTGAACTACTAGGAGATTTAGTAAAGAAAACAATGAATCCTTTTGAATTAGGCTATTGGACATATACCCCTGGCGTTTGGTTTTTGGTATTTGCGGTTGTGGTAATTGGCCTGCTTCTTGCAAAATGGCTTGAGAAGAATAAGAAAATTGATTTTTATAAAGCAATTGCTGGCTGGGGAATACTTGCCGCAATTATCCCTGCATTTATTGTATTTTCAAATTTCAAAAGCTTTGACCATTTTGGCATTAATGTTATTGCAATTTTAGCCATAACTGGTTTTGTTGTGCTGATTGCAAATAATATTGCAAAAATAAAAATATTAAGGGATAAAATGAATATCTTTGCTTTAGCTGGCCAAGCAATTGACGGTTTTACTGCATATTATGCAATAAGTTACCTTGGATTTGGGGAACAGCATGTTTTGAGCAGCATGATCCTATACAATACTCCTTTGATTTTTATTTTTGTAAAAATCATATTAATTTTACTGATTTTACATTATGTGGAAAAGGAGATAATGGATGAAAACCTTAAGGGATTTATCAAAATATTCCTAATAATCTTAGGTTTTGCAACAGGCGGGGCTAGCCTGCTAAAAATAGGATTGGCATAATATGCTATATTTGATAGGAATTGGATTAAAACCAGAACACCTTACGCTTGAAGCATTGAATGCAATAAAAAAATGCAAGAAAATTTATCTTGAGGCATATACCAGCAAATATGCTGAAGGCAGTGTTAAAGAATTGGAGAAAATCATTGGGGCAAAACTGGTTGAATTAGGGAGAAAGGCTGTTGAAGAAGGCTTTGAGTCAGCCCTAACTGAAGCAAAAAAAGAGGATATTGCCTTGCTGATTTATGGGAATGTTTTTTCTGCAACAACCCATGTGCAACTTTTGCTGGATGCCAAAGAAAAAAATATTATTGTTGAAACTATCCCTGGAATTTCAATATTCAGCTTTTTGGGAAAAACCGGATTAAGCGAATATAAATTTGGCAGAACAGTCAGCATAGTTTTCTGGCAGGAAAATTATAAGCCAGAAAGCTTTTATGATAAAATATTGGACAATTATTCAAACAGCATGCACACACTATGTTTGCTTGACATAAAAAAAGAAGCAAAGGAAGAAAGGTTGATGAAACCAAAGGAAGCACTTGAGATTCTTCAGGGGATTGCAAAGGAAAGAAGCGGGCATATCTTTGACAATACCTTGATTGGAATAATTTCAAAAGCCGGCGCTGAAGATGAAAAGATTGTTTTTGGGAAAATACAGGATTTGATAAAAATGGAATTTGATACCCCTGCTTGCCTGATCGTTTGCGCGCAGCTGGATGAAAAGGAAAAAGAGGCTTTAGAATTATGGAAGAAATATTCAGGGTAGACCTAATTGTGCACCCTTATTTTGGGTTTCACCCTTTTATATATAGGTCCGCAAGAGGTCAAAAAGCCGGTACAAGTTATGAAACACAGGGATATTCTGGTTTAACAAATGCTAACTCTGAACGTTATGCTAAAAGGCTTGGTGATTACTGGGGCAGTGTAATAAATAAAGCAAAAGGGAAAAAGGGGCAGATTGTTGTGATTGTGCAACAAACTAATAAGTTTCTTGAACCAATTGAAAGGATAAGAAAAGAAGAGGCAATGGAAGAGCATTCGGTGGAAAGAAGGGGAATGAATCTTAGAAAAATTGGAGAAAGCTTTAGAAGGTTAAGGCATAAACAAGGAAAATTGCTTGAATTTGCAGAAAGAACATTGGGCAACAGGTTAATTGTAGCTAAGGATACAATAAGTGGAAGTTTTTATGAAATACAAAGGGGATTAAGAGAAAGAGGATTTAAGATAAATAATGGGGCAAGGATTTTTGGTTATGGAGAGATAAGTGGCTCTTGTGTTAAAACAAATCTGGAACGGTTTGGCGAGATGTTTGACATAAATGAAAAGAGATGTTCGGTTGTAAAAGAAGGAACCGAAGAATTAACCCCTAAGGCAAAGAAAAAAATTGTAAGAAAAACATGGAAACCACGCAGGATAAAACAAAGGATAAGGATTACAAGGCCTAAAGGTTAATAGGTTGCAAAAAAATAAAATTTGTGAAAAAATATGGATAAAATTAAGGGATTGGAAGAAAAGGTTGGGAAATACCGAAAATTGACAGAAAAAGCCCTGAAGGTTATTGAAATTAATGAAAAGAATTCTGAAAATGAGGATAAAATTGCAGCCGATTTCCTTTCAATGGCAAAAAACTATTTCAATGATGCAAAGCATTTTCAGGAAAAAGGTGATCTTCTTACTGCATTGGCTGCTTTTTCATATGCACATGCCTGGTTAGATGCTGGCGTAAGAGCTAAAGTGTTTAAAGCAGAAGATGACCAGCTTTTTACTTTGCCATAAAAAGCAATTAGTTAATTGCTTGCAACCATTGTGGTTTGCTTATAATTAAAGGAATCAAACCCGGATATTTTGGAAGTGGGTTCTTCCATGATTGAAGCAAAATCAGTGCTTCCGTCCAATGCTTTAATGTTAAGGCTGTTTTTTGCAACATCAACAACAACATAGGAATTGGATTGCCTTATTGTTCCTGCAAGCATATGAAGCTTATCAATAAGCCCTTTTACGTTGGTTGCTACCGCAACCTGCGGAATACCTAAAACATTTCCTTTATAATAAACATGCCTATGACCTGAAACCCATACTGCATTCACCTGCTTTAACCGTTCAACAAACCAGCTTCTTTCTGAAGATGACAATTCAATATCAGTTCCGGTTGTGCCGGTATTTTTTAAAGGAAAGTGCGAAAAAACAAGGAAATGATTGTACTTTCCCTTAGCCTCTTGCAAATCCATTTCAAACCATGTTTTAAGGGCATTCGCCAAAGAAGCACTGCTTGAAACATTTTTAGTTGTTATTGAAAGTGCAACAAAATGGCTGCCTTTAAAATCAAAAGAATAATATAAAGGAAATTCCCCCTTGAAATTTGTTATTCCTGATTTTCCAGTTAATGAGTATTTTGCAAACAAAGCTTTCTTTGAGGAAAGGCTCCCATCATGGTTTCCTATCAGTGGAACAAAAATAACATCAGGGTTTAATTTATCAATTATTGAGAATAATTCATCAAATTGCTCTTTTATTCCCGCATTTGTTAAATCACCAGTAAAAAATGCCAAAGGAATTTCTTGGGCATTAATTGAAGCAACTGTCTTTTCCAGCCATTCTTCCGGATAAACCTTTCCTCCGGACAATTTTCTACCTATGTGGGTATCTGAAACTACTGCGAAAGAGAAATTTTCTGATGCAACCACAGTATCGGGCAAAGGCTCTTCCAATTGTTTTGTTTCTTTATCAGCATCTGCTGTTGCAATTGGCTCAGCAATGCTTGAAGATATAGACAAAGGCTCAAACTTATTTTCAAATAATAAGCCATATGCTTTTGAATCTATAATTGATAAACATTGCAATACACTTGAACAGGAAACTGCTGAAGCTGAATAAACTGTTCCTGTGAATAATGCTAGCAGAAATATAATTAACAATAAGAAAAATTGATTTTTTGGTAAGTTCAACATACAAAATAATGAACAGATTTATTTAAATAATAATAAAAAACAAAAAATTAGCTCAATATTCGCACAGCAAAATCTGCTTTATTTATTTCGTGCATGTACTTGTTGGGCCGCAGGGAGAAGGCAAAGGTTCATATTTCCCTATTTCAAGCAGATTAAATAACTCAGAAGTATCCTTTCCTGTGACTTCATCAAACGTCATTTTTATGCGGTCATTTGCAGCTTCTTGGCTGCCAGCTAGGTAAGCAGTAAAAAACTTATCAAGAACTTTTTGGATTGCACAATTTTTATCACTTGCCGCACATTCCTTGAGTTCATATTCATGCAACTTCAAAACAACATCCCTTATGCAATAAAATCCACAATCATATTCCTTCTCCAAACCGATTATGAATAATACTGAAGTAATATAATGGTCCTTTTTTTCTTCTTCAGACAAGGAAGTCTTTCCTTCTTTTAACCTTTTATAAAAATCAACATTTAACTGTGTGCCATCATCCATCTCGATGCCTCCGCCCTGTTCCTTAAAAGACAGATATGCATCACCCCAATAGGATTGTTTGTCTGAGCAATTCAGGCGCTCATTTGTTTGGATTGCCACAACCTCATGGAACCACGAAGGAATGCCGTGCAGCATCTGGTAAAGGAAATAATGGGTTGTTTCATGGACATCTGCCTGCAAATGTTCTGGCTTTGTTGGGTAGGGTTCACCATAAAGGTGCAAACCATCAAGATTATGGAACATTACATAATCAGCACCACCAGCACCGCCCTCTGTGCCTTCACAACCATCTAGCTGTTCACATTTTGGCAAGTTAGGATTATTGAAAACCTTGTAAATTAACCTGCTTGGCTTGAACTTGAAATAATCCACTAGGCAATTATAAATCTCAGTTTGTATTTTCAAAAGTTCCGGGAATAATGATTCTTGAACGCCGCAATCAGTGCAGGGTTCTGCATCATTAATGCAACCATGCCTTTCTGCCAATGCGTCATATTCAGGACAACCACACTGTATTTCCACAAAATCATTGCAGTATTCAGAAGAGCAAGCTGCTTGGCAGTCTGGATAGCATTGCGAACCCATATCCTCGGTCTTTAATGTTTTTCCTGAATAATTCTCATCATTCTCACAAACAAAATTTCCGCAATAATCCATATTTTTCAATTCAACCTTTTCACATTTCCCTTTAGAATTGCAGAATTCATCATTTGCACAAATACCTGAACAGGAATATTTATCCAAATCTGTTTTAAGGGCTTTAATATAACATTTTTCGTTCTCGCATTGCTCATTTGGCTTGCATTTCACATCAGCAGGGCAGGAAGAGCATGTTTCACCCACATCAACCAAGTTATTGCCACATGCTTTTTCAATATCCGCCTGATGCAAATCTTGACCTGGCTGTGCATCACTCACTTGCTGCCCTTGATTTTGCTGCTGAACACAGCCAGAAAATAAAATCAAAACAATTAAAATTAAGAATAATGCAAATCCCTTCATAAAAATCCCTAGCTGCCAAACATTAGTAACACTTAGGTTATTTCATATATTTAATGATTACGAGGCACAAAAAAGGAAAAAAGAGGGATTATCCTAAAGGAATAATCCCAAAATAAAGAATCAAAAAGTTTTCTATTGCAAAAAAAACCTATTTAAAACCGAATTTCTTTTTTATTATATCATCAAGCGTAGGCTTGCTGGTTTCTTTCAGATTGTATTCAACCCTTACTGTTGGCTTTTTTATTTTCACTAACCTGTTCAAATCGATTGGCGTCCCAATAATTACTGCATCACAAGGCACTTTGTTTATTGTTTCCTCCAAATCCTTAATCTGCTGGTCTGAATAGCCAATTGCCGGCAATAAAATTCCTATCTCAGGGTATTTTTCAAATGTTTCTTTTATTGTTCCAACTGCGTAATCTTTTGGATCTACAGAAGTAGCATTAAACTGCTTTGCTGCAACTGTTCCTGCACCTATCTTCATTCCGCCATGTGTTAAAGTAGGGCCGTCTTCAATTACTGACATCCTCCACACCCTAAAGGGTGTGGGTTCCCATTTAGGCTGCATATTCC
>JBBSVU010000015.1:0-27338 GCA_038046645.1 archaeon | reverse complement strand
AATGTTGAATATTTGGTTATCACCGGCGACTCGATAGTGGTGGGGGCACCGCCTGACAAAAGACCGGCGGATTACAAAGAAAGATTGGAAGCAATTTACAGCAAGGCAAAATCCGCTTATAAGGGAAAGCTCGGTCGCGGTCTTAATATGGGCGGAGAGATGATTGGAAGTAATATCCCGGATATTTGGTCAAACACGGATAGTATGCCATTTATGGGACAGGCCGATTTCTTTGGCATTAACTGGTGGGCTGGCCTTACTGACAAAAACAATCCAACGCAGGAAGAATTAAATGCCAATGTTAAAATAATTTTTGATTTAAGATTAAAGCCATTATATGAAAAATACAAAAAACCGATTATTTTTCAACAGGTTGCTTATCCGAGCGTTGACGGAGGATTGATGGGCGCGGGAGTTGATGACGCGGCAACCGCTGTTTGGGAACCTTATTCTGACAAATACAAACTTGATTTAGAGGAACAGGCAATGGGTTTTGAGGCAATAATGAATGCGGTTTCCCAGTCCTCTTATATTACCGGAGTTTATCCTTTTACTTACTGGCCGGATGAATTTCCGCTGACCAAAGAATACAACATTCGCGGCAAACCTGCTGAAGAAGTGTTAAGCCAGTGGTATAAATCACTGCAATAAATCTAAAATTTAAAGTTGAAGTAACTACTGAGTTGCTATTGCTAAAAGAAGCCTTTTTATAATTCCGCTGCCTCGGCAACATTAACAAGCAGTTTTTTAAATAATATGCTCTAATTGTTCTGTCATGGAAAAAATAACAAAAATTACATTCATTGTTTTAGGAATTCTGATTGTTCTTGTGGCGTTACTGATAATTTTTAAGATTTGCCCACCGCAAGGGCCTTGGCCAATGCCGCCGGGATGTTAAGCTGGAATACAGTTGCCCAAAATTGCTGAGTTGCTTTTGCCACAGAATAAACTTTTTCAGTAATTCAGCTTTGTCTGGTTGTATATTGCGGCAGCAATTGCAAGCACGGCAATAATCAGGAAGAGAATATTTCCCATTGAAAAACCTTCAGAATATGGCAGCTCATATTTTACCTTGTTTGATTCAGCATCAAAAGAGATATTGCTTACGCCATCTGGCAGGTTAATGGTTGTTGTTATCATTTTTTTGTAGTCACTGCCCTGGTCAGCATATGTAAAAACCAATGCATTGGCTGTCTGCGCTGAAAGCGTTGGTTTTATTGATTCAGCAGCAACAACAATCTCCCAATGGCTGTCCTTGTTCACTGACATTCCTTTTACTAGGTAAGAAGCTGTTATTTTGTTGTTAAATTCATCAACCTTTACATCAAGGTTTTCAAGCAGCAGGGGCATATTCTTAGGTTCAAAGACACGGGCAAACATGCTAAGGGCAGGATACTGCTGCTTAAATGCTGCAAAGGCTGTTGCAGTCAGTGCAATATCTTCCTTTACCTGTGCGTCACCATTTGGCAGAATAGTCATTGTAGAGGTTTCATTCATTTCGATTACTGCAAGCGGGGCTGTTTCTGCAGAAAAAACACTCGCACTAAACATTAATAGAATTAAAGAAAAAAACAGTAAACGATATGCCAAAAATTTCAATCCAAAGACTTTTGAGTTCATTTCAATTACCCCCTACAACAAAAGTTGCTGCAATATCATTCAATTCATTCATTGATGCCTGCACATTCGGATTCAAAGTATCATAAAAAAATGCAAACGCATAAGTGCCTGTGGAAAAATATTTCCCGACAGCCCTTCCTGTTTCACCTGTTGAATAAACATTTGTATTATATGTTACGACATCAGCATCATAAGTATTTGAAATCTTTTGCTGTGTAATACTAGTGGCAGTAAAAGAACCTATTGTTAAGATTGCGGCTTCAATATAGGTCCGCATATTTTCCTTTGTTTCATTCGGAAGCCAGCTGACTAATACCTCACTCTTTGTGTCTGGGGAAGTAATTATAATTTCTGTTGACCCATTTTTTTTCAGTGACCAGTTGCTTGGGTAAGTAATTGCCCATTCAGGAACTGTTGTGTTTGAATAAACCTTTACATCAGATCCAATAATATCTGTGGCATAATCGCCCTCAGTTCCGGTTGCTGTGTCAGTTTCTTCTGTAACAGCCCCGCCAAGGGTTTCTTTTATATTCCACTGCTTGAAAATATCCTGTGGCAATTCCTCTAGCTGTGGCGGAGTAATTCCTGAAATCTGCAAGGTCTTGACATCAATAATAATGTTAGGGCCTTCCTTTGCTTTATTGAATGTTTCTTCACCGGATTTCACTGCTTCCTCAAAGGTTGCTTTATTATTCAATTCTGTAGATTCAATCGGGATAATATTTCCACTTTTCGGCAATTTAATTACAGGAAATGCATGGCCGGTCATTAATATAACATAAGCATCCAATCCTTGAGAGATTGCAAGTGATGCAAAAAATATCGCAGTGTCAATACATGTTCCTGCCTTATCCTTTAAAACATCCCTTGGATATTTTAAATACTGTGAAAACTTTCCAGTCCAGAAAGCCTCTGGTTCGGTTTTATAAGCAATGCCATTTGCAACTGAAAGCAACCACATACCTTCTAAACTCTTAATAGCTGCCTCATCAGATAATCCAGCGGCAGCGCCGCCTGCAACCTTGTTTCCCGCATCTGCAAATTTCATTAACACAGGATCAGTCGGAGTAACCCAAGCCGCAACAAAGGGATAATTTGAAAAAACATCATAAAAACTGCCTGTGCTTTTTTCAGGGACAATACTGCTAAAAATGAAATCATGCCCCCCTAAAACAGTAATTGATTTGTCTTCAGCTATTTCTTTCAGAACACCATCTTTTTTTTCAGAATAGTTTATTTTTATTTTCACTTTTGAGGGGGTGGTAGTACTTAATTTTGTAACTGTATCAGAAAGCAAAGGGTAATATAAATCAACAACAGTGCTGCCAGGCAATAAGATTGGATAGCTTTTTCCTTCAGCCCATTCAGAATAACCCTCAATCTTGTATTCAGGTTTCAAACCATATGCCGGAGCTGCCCCGTTATTGGTAATAATCAATTTTGCGGCCCATAATCCGAGATTTTCTTTACCATAAACCTTGTAGGCTCCGGAAAGGATATGTTCTGGCGCCAGAATCTTGTAAGAAAGTTTTGGTTGTCCTTGGCTTCCACTTGCAGGAGAGGTAAAAAACAGATAAATGCTTCCAAGAGCAACCAATACCAATACAATTGAAACAATTGTCTTAATCGGGATATTATGAATCAAACAACCACCAATCTTTTTTCTTTTATTGCATTTATTTATAATATTACTGGGCAAGCTATTGCATGTTAATAACTCTTAACTGCTTAATAAAACTTTTTATGCCACATAAACAAAGCAAGTAAACTTATTTGATTTATCAACTCCAGAGTTTACAAAAAATAAACCATAAATATATAACTCAGTTTTGCGCTATTTCTGTAATGTCTTCTTGGCTGAGTTTATATCAAAATGCAGAAGAAAAAGGCTTTAAAAACTCTATATATCAATTGATATATAGTGAACAATTGATGAAATTATCGAAAGTATTCAAGAAAGAGGTAATGCGGTATCCTAGATTAGACACCGTACTAATGATAGAGGAAGAAGCAAGAAAGGCAAAGGGAGATTTGACTGCAAGGCAGCTTTGGATGAAATTGCCAAAGAAAGTAATGTGGCAAACCTATTCCTCTGCTTTGGATTACCTTGAATACTCAGGCAAAATACTAATTGATGAAAAAAAGCACGTGATCTGGATCTGGTCACCCAAAGACATTGAAGAAATAAGGAAAAAGAATTTGGTGGTTACTAATTGAATGGCTAAAGCATAAAGACTATGAAAGAAGATTTAATTATTGAATTTGCTGGGCAAATATGCCGACTCAATCTTCCCACACATAAACAGGATAAGGCGTAAGCTTAATTGAAATCTTGCCGTCCTTAGGGCTAATCTGTTCTGTATCTTTTGATGAAGAAGTCTGCATTTGTTCAACCTTGACTGTTTTTGATGCACCTAAGGCAAAGGTTGTTTCTGGAATTGCATCTTCTGGAAGAATAAGCTTTCCGGTTTCAAGCCAGGCAATCCATAAAGGTTTGTTATTTATTGTAAATTTGTACAATTTGATTTCAGGATTATCATAAACAGGAATTTTTTCAATATTTGAATAGCCTTTTATTGAAGAAGCAAGCTGCTGCAATGCAAAGAATGACGGCCTTAAACTATTTACAGCCCTTTCCCCTGTGGCAATATTGATAGTAACATCAGCCATGCCAGACCATGCTGTACTTCCAGCGCTTGCTTGCATAAGCTGTGTTTTAAGAATATCTAAATCCTCGGTTGAAGCAATATTGATAAGTTCAATGCCCTGTTCAGCAGCAATTATTACCCTTTTCACAATGTCAGAAGCATGATATTTATATGTCCAGCCAAGAATTTCTTTATCTTCAGCAATAAGATTCTTGAAATATGTAGCTAACCTGCACCTGTCTGAATTTATTGCTGGCTTAATAAGTATGCCATACCCTGTACCAGTGCATTTTGTTGCTATGCCCCAGCCAATAAATCCATTAACTAAAGTATCCGAGATTATAACTGGTTTTTTATAGCTGCGTTTTTCCATTTCATAATTAAGCCACTTTATAGTATCCTCTGTTTCATATGGATAACCTAAGCTATGGAAATTGATTGCATCAAAAAATTCAGGCTTATCCAAGATTTTTTTAATATCTGAATAAGAATGCTTCATAATCCTTGTATCCACTGTATTGAATGCAGATTCATATTGTTCTAATGATGGATTATCCTTGAACGCAGTTGTAACCAAAAAGGCAGCATGCAAAACTATGGCAGTATCTGAAGCACTATGTGCTGCTTTGTATGCATCACCAAGCATTTCAAGATATTCTTCCGCTGTTTCTGGCTCATATGATGAAAATTCTGTTCCTATTTCATAATATTTTACTGGGTATTTCAGGGAAGGCATATCTTCAATGCCGTCTTTATCATAGCGTTCAACAACAGAGTTTACCCATTTTTTATAAGCATTAACAAATTCTTTTTTTGGCGTTGGATTAAAGAGACCTTTAGATGCCCATTTGCTTCTTGATTTTAATGCAACTACTAAATCAGTAAAGCTGGCTTCCTGAAATTCTGTCACAAAACCATCAAGCACTTTAAAATTAATCTCAGAATCTTCAAAAGGTTGCATATTGTCCCAAGCAATTGCATCCGGGTAATATTTTACTGCCTTAATCCCTAATTTGCTGAATTCTTTTGCTATGCCGGGCATTGCATATTCTACACCAATCAAAATTTCCTTTTTTTGAACAGTATTTGGGATTTCAGATTGCGCATTGTTACCGGGGTCTTCTTTCCCAGAATCGGTTGCAGAAATATTAGTATCAGCTTGAGTATCTTCATTAGCTTGCTGATTGTCGCTAGAATTTGCAGTTGCACTAGAGGAATCCTTCAGATCGTCCTTTCCATCTTCCTGATCCTGCTGCTTAACCTTTGTGCAGCCGCTTAAAAGAAGAAGAAATATAATAAGCAAAGCTAACAAAGATGGCAATTTCATGGTTTCATTAAAGTGCTAACAGTATAAATAATCAATCCAGATAAACCCTAATTTAAATAAGTACTAATTTTTCAAAAAGTTTTATTGAAAATAACATAAAGTTTAAAAATAGTTAACACTCTTTTTTTCATATAAGAATAAAAAGTAGGAACTATGCACACTATGGCTAAGAAACCGATTAAATCGGGCAAACCAGTTAGAAGAGTAAATCAGAATCCATCAAGGTTTAGGCAGTTTATTCTGTGGTTCAAACCAAGTTTTAGAATGTCTTTCGATCAATATGTGGATCATTATTTCAGATTAAGTCCTAAAGTAAGGCAAAAATTAAGAGAACTATCTGGAAATGAGAAAATAGCTGAAAAAAGATTCAGATATATGGTAAGACACTATTCCAAAATTTATGGGCCGGAAGATAATATTTTAGACCATAATGCCCTTAAGGAGGGCTTGACCGGATTAAAACTTCCGCGCAATGCAATAGTTGCAAGTTTTGGGGCAGGGGATATGCACCATGAAGGTTTTTTAGTTAAAGAATTTCCCCAAATTGCCTCAATAATCGGGGTTGAACCACTTAAAGAAATGCGTGACCGCGCTTTAAGGACAACCAGAAATATTTTAGGTTTACGAAACAAGCAAATTAAAAATACGGAAGGAACATTTGAAAGCGCACCAAGCATTCCGGCAGGTTCTGTAGATGCAATTATTACAAATGAAGCATTCCATCATTCCGCTGATGCAGAGAAGGCACTTCAGCACATGGCTTCTAAAATTAAGCCAGGTGGGGGAATTGTTATTGTTTATCGCCCAAATTATCCAAGCAATCCAATTTCCCCACAAGAAATTCAATCAACATTACGCAAGTTAGGTTTTAAAACAATAATAAACCGGGCTACACGAATGGATAGTAACGAACCAAATAATAACATCCAATTAATCGTAGCAGTTCATCAACCATAATACTAATTAGTAAGTTGTTTTTGCCACAAATTAAAAATTAAAGTAACTCTTGAATTGTTTTAAAATCAACCGCAACTATTTATTTCACTTAATGCAATCTACTTAAGAATGACAATTACACAATTAAAGAAGAAAAACAACCTTAGGATCAAGCCTGCAGGACTCACTAGTCTTATTGATTAATAAGAACGGCAAGACACACAAAGTAATTTCTTTTTGCGTAATCCAAGTTTGCAAATATGGGAGTAACTCTTACTAAATAATAAAGTATGATGCAACACATGGTTACTGTCATATACACCGTTACTACAAAAGTACAGATTACAAAACTGAAAGAATTGAAAATTTTGAAATAAGCAAGAAAGCCATTATTGCATTTAAAAAGGATATAAAAGAAAACTGGGAAAAGTACAAGAGATGGTACTTGGAAGGTTTGACTAAATAGATAAGTAAAGGGAGGATTAATATATAACCTTAGAGTTATATTATAATAATAAGGGATAAATCATGAGCGAACACAAAGAGTATAGTTTGACTATTTATGTTGGAAGGGATTCAGACAAGGATCTTGATGAACTTTTTAAGGGAAAAAAATCAAAGGATATTAAAATCCCAAAGAATGCCCTTTACCTGAAATCATTTGAGCAGTTGCATGAATTGCTTTCCCCTAAAAGGCTTGATTTGCTGCTTTACCTGATGGATGTCCCGCAGAAAAAGATTCCAAAAACAATATCACAAGTAGCGGAAGGTTTAGAAAGAAAGCAGGAAGCAATAAGCCGTGACATTTCACATTTGAAAAAGCTTGAACTTATTGAACTGAAAAAAGAGGGGCAGAAAACATATGCCTGCCCAAAATATGCCTCAATTGATATAAAGATTTGTTAATTACCGAGAATTATTTCAAATTAAAGGACCAGACAAATGCAGGCTTTTTCTTTTTTGGCTTTGCACTTCTCTTCCTCGATATGGCTGCACTTAACTTCTTGTAGGTCTTTGTGCTTGTTTTAAACTTAGCCCTTTGCTTCTTTAAGCCTTTAATCTTTCTTCTTTTGTAGGATTTTGCCATAATATCACTTCCCAAATAAGTATTTTCACATATTTATTTCTTTCTTAATGGGCTTTTCTGATGTTTAAAGCAGGCAGCGCGATGCTTTAAATATCTTTCTTTCTATTATTCTCCTAATTATACTACTATAATTCAATTATACGTAAGTCGTTATATTAGTATATTAAAGTATTAATGAATGAGATTTATTTTTAAATTTGAAAGGTGAATAGCGTGGCAGGAAAAGCAAAAGGACCGATGGCAAAGACAAGGAAGAAGTTCAGGAGGAAGAAAGGTATCCTGACAGTAAATAAAATATTGGTAAAATATGAGCCAGGAACTAAGGTACAAATAGATACTGATAGCTCATTCCATAGGGGATTGCCGTTTAGGAGATACCATGGAAAAGTAGCAACAGTGAAAAAAATGAGGGGAAATTGCTGCGAGCTTGCATTGATGTCAGGAAACAAGCCGAAACTTTTGATTGTGCACCCAGTGCATTTGAAGCCATTAAATGTAAAGAAGGTTAAGGCAGCAAAGGAGGCTGCAAAAGCAGAAACGAAAACAGCAGTAAAAGCAGTTGAGAAAAAGGAAGCTGTAAAAACAACAGAAAAAAAAGAAATAGTAAAAGTTGCAGTTAAAAAATAACTTATACTAAAAATTGCGTGATATTATGATTGGAGAAAAGATTCTTGAAGAAAAGTTTGTTTGTCTTCCTCAGGTAAAAGAGTTATTAAAAGACAGAAAAGTGGAAGATAAAGAACCGACATATGAACAGGCAGGGAGCACAAAATATGCAAAGCAGTTTGCCAAAATAACAGACAAACAGGCTGACAAATTAATTGAAGAATTAATGAAACTAGAAGGCATGACACAGGAATTAGCAATAAAGGTTGTGGATATATTGCCTAAGGATAAAGAAGTGGTAAAAGCAATAATGAAAAAAGGAGAAACTATTAGCGATGATAACGTTAATAAGATTCTTGAACTAACTGAAAAATATTTAAAGTAAAAATTTAAAGATTTTACTTAAAAATAAATTGGGAAAATAATGGAGGGAGACTTATGCCATCTGAGGATTATGCACTTGTTCTGGACTATCTCCCTAGGGGAAAAGGAAACGATTTTAAAGAACAGCCGTTAGTACAGCTAATCGGAACAGAATTTTTTACATTACTTGAGGCTGTACCTAAGGTTGCGGATGTTAAACAATTGGAAAAGGTTTACATCGGGCAAGACAAAAGGGAAAAGATTTCACTAATTAAGCGAAGAATTTCTTACAAAGAATTAACTTCAAATGCAGAACTGGAAATACCTGCTGCGATTGAAGAAATAATAAGCGGGAATCCCACAAAATTCCTTGATTTTTTCAATAAATCAAGCTCATTAACCCTAAAGATGCACCAACTTGAGCTATTGCCTGGCATTGGAAAGAAGCATGTATTGAACATTCTTGATGAAAGAGAAAAAGGATTATTTGCTTCATTTGAAGACATAACAAAAAGGGTATCTTTAATGCCTGATCCAATAAAAGCCTTGGTAAAAAGAATAGTAAATGAATTGCAGGAAGAGGAAAAATATTATATTTTTACAAGAAAACCTGTAGCGCCAGAGTTTAAAAAAGATTACAGGCAGGGGTATAACCGGAATAATTCAAGATTTAACCAAAGAAAGGAAGAAGATGAAGAGTGAATTGTTCAAAGAATTAACTGATTTAATTAACAGATTCCATATTTCACATTATGAAAATCGGCAGTTTTTCATTATTGATTCTGAATTAATCAGGAATATTGCCGAAGAATTAAATGTTTCTAAGAAGGATTCTGTTTTAATAGTTGGAACAAACCCGTTCCTTATGCGCAGCTTGCATAATGCAAAAGAAATTTTTGTTTTTGAGGAGGAAGAAAACCTGCAGGATTTGATAACCGCAGAGAATATCAGAAATCTTACCCTGATTAAAGACATTAAAGAAACTAAAGGGCAAAGTTTTGACAGAATTCTGATTTTAAAAAACATTGAAAATGAATTTATTGCTGAATTATTAAAAACAAAATTCAAAACAGGCATTTTGATCGTGCCATTATCTTTGTCAGACAGGTTGACTGCATTTCCAGGATTGACAAATTATACGCAATTGCCGGTATTGGTGCAGACATACTGCAATGTCGAAGTAAAAATGAAAATAAATTCCGAGGTATTCTTCCCAAAACCGCAGGACCAATATGTAATGATTAAATTAACAGCAAAAAAGAGGGTAAGGATAGAAGAAAAACAGCATGACTTGTTTTATGACTTCTTAAAAACAATCTTCAGGTTCAAGAACAAGGATTTAACAAAAGCATTAGGGCTATGCATCAAGGAAATGTGCAGAAAGGATAAGAAACTGAACGAAGAAAAGCTAAGGGGGAAAATTGGCGAAATAAAAGTTAAGGACAATAAGGTATATCTGCTTGAAGTTGAGGATTTGGAAAAGATTTTCAACACTATTTTTTGATAAAATCAGTTTAATAAAAATCAACCACTAAGTTTACTAATTTGAAATTCAGATTTTTAAAGCAATCGTAACCTAATTTCTGTGCTAAAGGGTTGGTAATGTCAGGAAAAGAAAGAGAACAGTGCTGGAGTGAAGCTCTTGACAAAGAGAATATGAATAGGCTATTTTCGAGGTACATATTTGCTTCAGATTTTAAATCAATAGAAGAATTTGCAATTATTTACTTGGCTGAGATTAATGGCGTAACATTTGAAATAGTAAAATATGACTGCAGCAAGATTGAGAAATTAAATGTCCATTATTTCTTTTGCACCCTATTGAAAAAAAATATTTGGATAAAGAGAAAAGCTTTAACACTATGCATGAGCTTATGGAAATTATCCGCAAAAATTGGCAGAGATACAGGGCAAGATTTATTGAGGATAAAGATATATTTATATAACATAGTAGGTTATATTACTTTAGCGTGAACACATATGAGACTTATTATAAAGATCGGCGGAAATATGGAAAAAGATATGAAAGAAGTATTTGAAGATCCTTCAAAGGCAAAACCAGGCACACATACTGTTTATCTAAAAAGTGTTGAAGAACTGCCGCATATTTTGTCCCCTAAGAAGCTAGAACTTTTGATAAAATTAACTAAAGAGCGGTTTGAGAAAAAAACATTGTCAGAGCTTGCAGAAGAGCTTAATAGGAAGCAGGAATCTGTGAGCAGGGACGTTAAATTGCTGGCAAAGCATCAAATGCTAAAAAAAGCAAAGGAAAGGCAAATGGTTTATTTAAAGCCAAGGTTCAGTTCGATTGAAATAAAACTTGGGACATAACCTATAATAAAAATTAAGTATATTTTCCCAAAATCATGCTTTCTAAATTTATGACAGTATGCTGATTAGCATATTTCCTTGCCAATTCAAGCTTTGTATCATTGTTTCCGTAAATCTTGAATAAGACTGTGTTTTCTTTTACCTTTTCACCAAGCTCTACACTTAACAATATCCCGGCCTGCGAATCTGCTGGAGCTCCGGCTATTCTTGCTATTTTAATTAATTCTTTAATGTCAAATGAGCTTATTTCTCCATCTTTCATTGATTTAATTTCAACAAATTTGTCACTAAGCTTAACTTCTGCTGAAGACAGTGCTTTTGCGCCCTGCGCCTTAATTATTTGCTTCATCTTTTCAAGCGCTTTCCCTGATTTCAAAATCTCTTTTGCCATGTCTGTGCCTAAGCCTGGCTTTGCCTTTCCAACCAATTCAAAAATTACGCCAGCCAATTCACAGCTTTTTTGTGCCAATTCATCAAATATTTTCCCTTCTAAAACTTCCATAGCATACTTTGCTTCCAGTGCAGGGCCAAATGCCTTTCCTGATGGTTGTGTTCCATCAGTTAACACTGATTCAACTGTTAGCCCAATTTTTTTCCCAACCCCAATAAACATATTTGCCAATTTTTCAGCATTTTGAATATCCTTTACTTTCATTGCAGGACCGACAGGAATATCTATTACAACATAATGTGCACCTACAGAGGCTTTCTTTGCAAGGACACTCGCAACAATCTGCCCCGGAGGATCTAAGGATAAAGGATGTTCAATTTTAATTATCTTATCATCAACAGGCGCTAAATCTAAAGAACCGCCCCAAACAATTACTGCGCCAATATTTTCAGTAATCTCTTTTATTTTTTCAACAGGCAGGGAAACATTTGCCAATACTTCCATGGAATCTGCTGTGCCTGCTGCTGATGTAATGCTTCGAGATGATGTTTTCGGGCAGAATAATCCTGCTGCTGCTACAATTGGCACAATAATCATGGTTGCCCTTCCATTTAACCCGCCAATTGAATGCTTGTCTACAACTGGCGCTGCATTTATGCTTAATCTATTCCCATTTTCCACTAAAGCCTGCGTCATAAAGGTAGTTTCATCCTGAGTATAGCCCCTAATAAAAACAGAAGAAACAAATGCGGATGCCTCAATCTCACTTATTCTATTTATGTCCAAATCACGCACAATTTCAAATATCTCTTCCTTGCTCAGTTCCTTGCCTTCCATTTTCTTTTTTATAAACTCAAGGCTTCTTGGTGCTGAAACAGCTTTTACATCAAGCATGCTTGAATCATCAATTCCTATTGCCTGCACAACACTCTCAAATACACCTACTTCCCCTGGTGCAACCAATTTATTAGTAAGGTCAACAACAGTTACAATTGATTTGTTGGTTTTTGGATTGCGCAATTCAATCCTGTCAAGCGCATGTATTCCCAATTCTTTTCCATCAATTTCATTCAAAATAGCAATATATTTTCCCGCATCCAAAGCGACATGCTTTGCCCTCAATTGCTTAGTATAATGACCATTAATCATCCCATCACCAAAAATCAATCTATGTAAATATAGAGAATAATAGTAATAAGTGGTTTGAATATAAAAAGATTGCGCAGCTTTTTCAGGGTGTTGAAACACACAATTAGGCCGATTTAACAATCCCTTTATAGCCATCAACAATAACTTTCTGGCCATTGCTGAAGATTTTTGTTGCATCCTTTGTGCCTGTAACGCAAGGCTTTTTCATTTCCCTTGAAACAATTGCCGCATGGCACAACATTCCGCCTTCATCAGTAACAATTGCTATAGCTTTATTCATTGCAACAACATAATCAGGATGGGTCGTAACAGCAATTAAAATATCTCCTTTCTGCACATTTTTCATATCATCAATCCCTTTCACTATTCTTGCAGGCCCTTCAGCAATTCCCTTGCTTGCCGCCAAACCTTCAAGAATAAGCGTGCTTTTTGCTTCAGATGTTGTGAAATGCAATTTTTCTGAAAGCGCTTTGCCTATATCCTCGCCGGAAACACAAACTGTTTTTTCATTTTCAATAAAAATCAAAAATCCTTTTCTCCTTTCTTCAACCAATTCTTTTTCAACCAATTTTCCGCTTCTTAAGAATTCAATAATCTCATTTTTCAGCACATAAGAGAAATCTTCAAGCGCCAAATTCATTTTTTTCGCGATTAATTCGAAGAATGGCTGTGAATAAAAAATGCCCTTTCTCCTAAAATCATCCCGAACATCTTTTAAGTATGCAAGATCCTTTGCAATTTTTATTAATTCCAAATCATACTGTGAAATATTCAATTTCAAGGCAATTTCTTCAAAGCTGTGCTGATTTTTTGCGTTACCGCCCAAATGTTCTAAAAATTCCTTAAATTTTTCTTTTGAAAATGGCCGGTTATGGATATCCAAGCAAGAAAGCCAACGATATTCTTCAAACAATTCATCAAATTTTTTATTTTTTGTTTCATCATTCAGCTGCAAAAGCGCTGCTCTTCTCGATGGCCTTAAAAGTTCTGCCTCGTATTCCTTCACTAATTTTTCATCAGTTATTTTTTCGATATATTTCTGGATTTTTTCGTGCGCCAAATGCGCATAATAATCATTCAGTATAAATGCAGCTAAAAGTGCAGCAGAATATTGTGTCCAGACAATCCAATATTTTCCATAAGCATTCAAAATTTCCTTATTATTCGCATATTTCATGCCCGATATTTTTTTGGATTCTTCAACATATTTGTTTCCCAAATCAAAATAATCATTTATGAATTTTTCCACGATCACAGGGTTTGAGCCATAGGTTTCAGACAAAAATAATTCGAGATCAGCCCATTCATCTGCTTTTGCATAGTAACATTCGTTGTTATTTTCCGGAACAAACGCCTGATTTTTAATTGGTTTAAGCGTGATGTTTTTATCATTCACAAACTGCATCCATAATGCTACTTCAGAATACTGCACGCCATATTCCCTTGAATAATATTTCTGCCAGTTCATATAAAACACCTCAGCCCAAGCTCCTTACAAACCTTTCTAAACCGTTTTTTTATCGCTTGCTGGATATTTTTTGGCTTTTCAGAATAAATATTTGTGTCATAAAGCAGGCAATCAAGCAGATCTGCATCTTTCAACAGTTCTGCCAATTTGTTTTTAGAATATTTCTCCTTTTCGCTGTGCAAAGCAATTGCATCACATATATCCTTTATTTCTTTTTTTGAAAATCCATTATTTTGCAAAATTTCTTTGGCGAGTTCCGCGCCTCTTACTGCATGTTTTTCATATTTTCCGGTTTGTATGGCGGAAATATCATGCAAAGCTGCAGCAACAATTGCTTTTTCGGCATCTAAGGAGCGCTTGATTGCAAGCAATTTTGCAATCTGAATCATACCAGAGCTGTGTTTAAGCTCCCAGGCAACAGAATTTTCCCTTTCAGCTTCGGGAATTTTCGGGTTTAATATTTCTTCGAGCACAAGCTTTTCAATTTTCTCGCTTCTTGATAATTTTTTTCCAACATAGTGATGAAACATATTTTTTGCCTCTAAGACATAATGGCCTTAAGTGTATTAATACTTTAACCACCCCCTAGGGGGGTAATAAACAAAAGATATATAAGGGTTTAAGGCAATATTATGATATGGATTATTCAGCATTAAGTGAAATCGGTTTGACTGAAGGGGAAATAAGAACATATATTGCGCTTTTGGGATTAGGAAAAACATCTGTCGGGCCATTGATTGAACAATCAAAGGTTTCACCATCAAAAATTTATCACATTTTGGAAAGGCTTGTTGAAAAGGGCTTAGCAACTGCATCAATTGAAGGCAAGGTTAAAAGATTCTTGCCAGCAGAACCAAAATATTTATTAAAAATGGTTGAAGAACGGGAAAATAAAATAAAAGAAACTGAAAAAAAACTTCAGGAATTAATTCCACATCTAGAAAAGAAAAAAGGATTAATTAAGGAAGAGGAAAGGGTTGAAATCTACAGAGGGATAAATGGGATAAAGGCATTTTTTGAATTAGGGCTAAGGGAAATGAAAAAAGGCGAAACCATGTACACTTTAGGGGTGTCAAAAGAAATAAGCCGTTTGTTTAATAATTATTTTAAGGATTTTCACAGGAGAAGGGCAGAGAAAGGCATTTTCTGCAGATCAATTTATAATTTTGATTCCTGGCAGTACAAAAAAAGGGAAAAAAGAAAGCTCATTGAATATAGAGTATTTCCTGAAGGGCAAAATAGCCCTACTTTTTTATATATTTTCAAAGATTTTGTCGGAACAATTATTGTGACTGATGAAGAACAAATATGCACAGCAATAAAAAACAGGGAAATTGTGAAAACACATATGGATTATTTCAATCTGATGTGGAAAAAAGCCAGGGTAGTTACTTTATGATTAGAATTTTTGAAAAACCACTAAAAGAATATATTCTTCCAATAAAATATTATTTCATCGCATGCATATTGGTTGTAATCTCACAATATGCTATTGTGCTTCCCCTTAATGACAAATACCCTATTTTAGTAAATATAAGCCAATGGCTTTGGGAATTGGCTGTTGCGCTTGCCTTATCTTATCAAATCATAAAAAATAATTTTAACCTAAAACAGGTTTTGTTTAATGGGGCCTTGTTTGCAATAGCAATACATGGATTAAAGATTACAATAAGATTCCTTTTCTACGGAAAAGATATCAATTATATGATAGACAGATTTACCTATGGCAGCCTGCTTGTTATGGCAGTTACAATAGGCACATGGATGATAATATCTTATGTGACAAAAAAGAAAATCATATAACACGGGCAGTGAGAAAATAAAGAAATACTGTGAAAAAAATTTGGGGCATTTTTTAATTCTATGAGAGTTATGTCTGAATAAAGCAAAGGTCCTATTCAGGGGAAATCCACCTGCAAAACCTACTTAAATAGATTTCACAATTCTCTGGTAGATTGCCATGCCTTTAGACTTTAACGAAATGATTTCAAACCACCTCAAAAGGGAGCTAAGGCCAAAAACAATTGGCAGGTATTATCCAAGTGAAGTAGGCTATTGCTTGAGGAAAAGTTGGTACTCCTACAAAAAACCAAAAGAAACAGACATTGAAACAGTAAAGATTTTTGAAATGGGGAATATTGTTCACAATTTTGTGGTTGATGTCTTAAACAGCGAGAAAAATCCGCATGTGGAACTGATTGAGGCTGAAAGCCCTTTTTTGCTGAATGTTGATAATTTCATAATTTCTGGCAGAATAGATGATATTATTCTTGTAACAGTTGACAACCAAAAAGCCCTGCTAGAGGTAAAATCAACATCCAGATTAGATTATGTGAAAGAACCGCAGGACAGCCATGTGATGCAGTTGCAATTGTATTTATATGCAAAGAAAATGACTTTGGGCTATGTGCTTTATATTGAAAAAAACACATTACAGAGCAGGATTTTTGAAGTGCAATATGATGAAAATAAGGTAAATGAAATACTTGACAGATTCAGGGCAATGGATTTTTACTTGAAACAGGATCAGATGCCGCCGGCAGAAGCAAAGATGAATGACAGAAAAGGCTGGATGTGCGCGTCCTGCGCCTATTTTGAAGAATGTGGGAAAGAAAATAACATTAATATTAAATAATCAAATAGCACTATTTTACATATATGAAGAATGATAACTTAGTTTATTTGTCAATTTTCTGCCTAATTCTCTTATCAAGTTTTTTAACAATATTTTTATTTTATTCACCAGATTCACCAACAAATAAAGAAACTGGTTTAGTTTCTTTAAGCAGCGCAAAGCAAAAAGCATCTGAAAATAAAATAGTTACAAGTGCTGCAAAAACAAACTCCCTAAAAGCATCAAAACTAGTTTCAATAGATTCTATATCTTCCATAAAAAAACTTGTTAGTACTAACTATAAATATGTGCAGATTAGAACACATTGGCCGCCAAAAGAATTCAGGAAAGGCAAGGAATGGGAAGAAAAAGCCTTAATTAAGATATTTCCTTTTCCTATTGTAAAAGATGTTAAAAAAAGCAAGATAGCTACCACCAAAATGTATGCTAATTTAACAAAGACATGGGAACATTTTGGAATTAAAGGTACTGGGGTGGTAACAAGCGTTGATTATTCAAAACAAAACAATGATCATTTGCTGTTAGGTACAGAAGGGTCTGGGCTATACAAGAGTTATAATTTTGGCAAAAAATGGGAAAAAATAAATTTTCCAAGCAATTATATTCAAATAGTTGCAATAGATCCTTTAAATGATAAACGCTACCTAGTTATGACTAATCTTGGCGAGATATTTGGATCAAAAGACTCAGGAAAAAATTGGGAATTAGTATATAATTACCCAGAATATAAATTCGTCAAGAACAACGCAACAGATATTCTGTGGGATAATGCCCATATCCTAATCAAACGTGGTGACGATTTAGTCCTATCAGAGAACGATGGATTAAGCTGGAATGAGTATCCCTTGCCCTTAAAGACAAGTTATTTTAAAATTAAACCATCAGGAATAGCCTTATTTGCATCTTCAAATGAACAGCAAGAGGAAGGGGTTGAAAATATTGATTATAACTTATTTTTTTCTAGTAATTGGGGTAAAAATTGGACACAGCTTAAATCGTTTTCGGGAATAGGTTCAGAGAAGATAGTCTTTGATATATCTGAGAATGGAAAAAGAATTGTGGTAATGGGTAGTACTAAAAAAATGGGTAATGAGTTAAATCTTGTAAAAAGCTTGGATAGTGGACTTACTTGGCAAACCAATTCACCCAAGGCATTAAATTATACAAACATTGATGGTTACCCCCAAGATGTTGTTCTATCAGAAAAAGACGAACAATATATAGCAGTATTCTACTATATGGAAGGCTTATTTGAATCTTTTAATGAAGGAGAGAATTTTAATAACGTGAGCGATTTTAGTGATAGTTGTGTTGATTGTATTGAGCCATTTACAATAGGGCCACAAAATTTTGCTAAATATAGATCAATATTGCCTCAAGATTTAAGATATGGGCACATGAAAATATTAGAGCTGGAAGAACCGGGGTCACTAATGGCTACTCAAAAAATAAATGTTTTATTGCCAACAGATCAGGGGTTATTTTTATATGATTACAGTTTGGGCAAAATTAAGAACATTGCCAAAGACCTATATTTAGGGGACTCATTAAGACTTACTGTAAGTAAATGCCCACGGATTTATACTGGGTTATGGCATGTTGGGTCTTATTTTATTAATCCAAATGGGGAAATAACAATGTTATTGACTGCTGAGAATGCTGGCGGGGGGGTATTTGATAAAGATGAAGTTTGCAATGAAACAGTAGTGTGGTCAACTGGATTTGTGACAACAGGCCCAAAAGCAGATGATGCTAAATCTGAATTTATGTGGAACAATAGTCCACTTAGTACAATCCAAGTATCAGCACATACGCTCCCAATTTATAGCAATGGTTGGTGGTATATACAAGGATGGAGTCCATCTGGTCGGATAGTTGAAAGAATAAATGAATCTTTTAACGAATATGAACTTATATACACTAACCCAGATCAATTTAATTTTTATATTGACAATAATTCTACATTTTGGCTAATAAGAAACAAAGACTCTTTGTTGTGGTACAGCAAAAATTTAAATAATTTGCAGGAAAATAAAATTTCTGTTCCGCTTATAAACGAAATAGGCTGGAAAACTATATCTTACATAAACCTGCCTTTTATTGCATTAACATTTGAAACCGGGGATGGTGGATTATTTATAAGCAATGATGCAGGTCAAAATTGGAGTTCATTCTTCCCTGGGGCAACTGCATCTAATATTGTAAAAGATAAATACGGCAGATTGTTTGTTGGGTTGCAATCAGTTAGCTACCCTATACAAAGCAACTGGTATGAATTACAAAAAAACATAATAAATGGCGTTTGGTATTCTACAAATGATGGCAATAGTTGGCAGCTATTTGGCAAAGGAACTGAAAAAAGCAGCATTAGTGGTTTGGCATATGATGAAAAAAACAATATGCTATATGCTTCTACAAGAGGAGAATCTTTACTTAAGATAAAATTAACCTAAAATAAATTGCCTTAGCCTATTTCCTCAAGCCAAGCCATTTTTCATACTGCTTATGATTGCCGATAAAAGTTATTGTTTTTATAAGTATAATATCATCTTTTAAAAAAGCAATTCTATACTGCCCGACCTCTGCAACAAAACAAGTATTCCTATTCAAGTGCCTATAACATATTTCCTGCTTTAATTTAATTATTTTTTTCAAAATCCTTTTCTTTATGCACTTAGGCAATTTCTTAAATTGCCCTTCTGAAATTGGCGTAAATTCAACTAAGTATTCTAACGGCATCTTTCCAACTCTCTCAGCTAATGAAAATTATAAGGGCAATATTTTTTATTTGCCTTCTTTTAACAAATAACCATATTTTTTTAGTATTTCCTTTTCGCCTATTGTTTTTATTTTCCCGGATTTTATGTCCTTTTCAATCTGCTTTATTTTCTTTAAAGCCCTCTTGTCAGTTATTGGCTTAACTATGAGGGGATCATATTCATTGCCTAGTTTCATTATTCCGGCTCTAATAACTTCAGACTTTGTTTTAAAAATCCCATTCTTGATTAGATCATCCATTATGCTTTCAGGAATGCCACTTATTTCAACCAGCATCTTCATACAAAAACTATCTTTACTCTGTTTTTTAAATATATGTTTTTTGTATGTTTTTTATATATCTAAAAAAAGCAGCAATTTTTGTCACAAAGCTTCCGCAAGCCAGACGTTGTGAGTCACAAGAACATCGGCAAAATGTTCAGGAACAAAAGAACAAGGAAGATTTTCCACAAAAAGCCCTGGATCCAAAGCTCTTTTTCCTTTACTGTCTTTTTCATAAAGCTCAAATAAGGGACAAACATTATTTTTGCAATCTTGCCGCCGTCAAACGGCTCAATCGGCATGAAGTTTAGCATGCCTGCTGCTAAGCTCAGCATGAAGAACCAAATCAAAATGCCAAAAAAGATTGCCCTTAACAATAAAATCAATTCATAATTCTCAGGGAATTTATAATTAGGGTCAACAACCTCATTAATATCAAAGCCGAATTTCCCTAACTCATTGCTCTGCAATGTTACTTTGGTAATTTTTCCGGAATTTTTGTCAAGCAATTCAAAGCTTGTGGGTTTTTTCCATGTTTTTGAAAGCTGTTCAGCAACATCCTCATAGATATTTACATCAACATCATTTACCTTTTCCAAAACCATGCCTTTCTGCATAACCCCATATGCTGAAGATTTAAATTCCTGATTGCAAAAAGAAATTGTTTGATTAACATCAGCTATCTGCAATTCAGTTATTGATTGTTTTTTTATGCCTGCAAGGTTATCATTAAGCGAGGAAAATAAAGGCAACATCACCAAAGACATAGCAAGCAAAAATATCACTGCAGAAACAAGGTTAGAGGTAGGGCCTGCGGAAAATACCTCCAGTTTTTTGCGTTCCGACACTTTTTTCATGTATTTATCATCAGGCTCAACAAATGCGCCGATAGGCAGAAGGCCAAACAGCAGAACTCCCGCAGACTTAATAGGAATTTTATGCCTTCTTGCAAGAATTCCGTGGAATCCTTCATGAATTATCAAAATAAAGAAAAGTGGAATCCATGCATACAATGGCACAGAAATTGGCACATTTGGCAATTGAACTCCGGGGATTACTGGAGCAACGCCTGCGCAGGATTTTTCTCCTATCAGAATCCTTGAGATAACATAAAATGCATGGTCTGCCAAGAAATAAAATGTGAATAAAGCAAACCCACCAATGGCAAAGAATGCTGACATTAATTCCCTAGGGCTATTAGTCAGGGGATTTTCAAACATTGCTGAAACCCCGAAATAAAATAAAAGATACAAAACCAAAAAGCTAAAAATTAAGATAGCGATTCTTTTCAATTTTGTTTTTGCTTTCTTCGCATATAAAAAATCAATAGCGATAATTCCGAAACCAGAAATTAAGCCCAAAGTAGCAAAAAAACTCAATGCTTTTTTGAAAACAACAAACCTGTCAAGTAAGGGAATAAATCTCTTGCTTTTTATCATTGAAACAATGTGCCAGTAAGTCTGGACATTTTTCCTTTTGCTGATAAAATGGGTAGCAATAATAAAAATAGCAAGTACTGCAATTATCTGAAGAACAATATCAATCATTTAACAATTTGTTACTGCTCTGTCCTTTTAAGTTTTATCCTAAGCAAAGATTCTAGCCTAGGAATATATTTATCCTCAGGCTTTAATGACTGATTCTCTATCTTTTGCATTGTTGAATTCTTTATTGAGATTTTTTTTGCCAAATCATCCATAGTCCATTTTTTACTTTCCCTGGCCTTTTTGATTAGAATGCCATAATTATCTGCTAAATCTAAATTGGTTGCAATTGGCATGCTGCCTGAAGCAAAATACTCTGGCTGTGATTTTTTAGGCAGATACACCTTATTCTCAATACCGTGTGCTTTGCAATCAAAACAAACCATCAAAATAGAACTTTCCACGGTTACGGATTTTAAATTTGCAGAATCCTTTCCACAGAGTTCACACTCCATCAAGATCACCTAACCAATAACTCTCTTACTATTAAATATAACACAATAAAAGCTTAATAAATGTTTCAATTATCATAAGCAATATGGGCATCAATTTAGGGGATTTGGTTAAAGGTGAAGAGTTTGAATTGGAGAGTCTGCAAGGCAAAATTGTCGGCATTGATTCATTCAATGTGCTTTACCAATTTTTATCAAGCATAATTGGCTATGATGGCTCGCCTTTAAGGGACTCTTCCGGAAGAATTACTTCACATTTATCAGGATTGCTTTACAGAACAACTAATCTAATTGAAGCAGGCATTAAACCAGCATTTATTTTTGACGGCAAGGCGCACAAATTAAAGCAAAAAACCCAGCAGGAACGAAGATTGATAAGGGAAGAAGCTGAAGAAAAAATGCTTCAGGCAAAAAAGGAAGGAAAAATGGATGAAGCAAAAAAATATGCGCAACGGGCAGTTCGCTTGACTTCTGAAATGATTGATGAATCAAAAAAATTGGTTGAATTAATGGGCCTGCCGGTAGTACAGGCACCAAGTGAAGGTGAGGCACAATTGGCAAAGATGTGCTCTGAAGGGAAAATATATGCCACCTTAAGCCAGGATTATGATGCACTTTTATTTGGCTCTCCGATTTTGCTAAAGAATGTTACAATAAGCGGAAAGAGAAAACTGCCTGGAAGAGACGTTTATTATGAAATCAAGCCGACAATGATCAAGCTTGAAAATGTGATGAAAGAATTGCAGATTGACCGCAAGAAATTAATCTGGCTTGGAATTTTGCTTGGAACTGATTTCAGCGAAAAATTCCCGAACATTGGCCCGAAAAAAGCAATAAAACTTGTACACGGGAATAATTCATTTGAAGATATAATAAAAGAGACAAAATTCGAACCCGAATTTGATTACAAAGAGATTGAAGAAATCTTCATGAATCCTATGTACACTGAAGATTATAATTTGGAATTCAAAGAACCTGATGAAAATGGGATTATGCAATTCCTTTGCAAAGAAAGGGCTTTTTCCGAGGAAAGGGTGAAAAAAGTAATTGAAAAAATATCTGAAAAAGCAAAGGAACGGGGAAAACAGGCTTCAATAAGCTCATGGTTTGGAAAAGGATAATTTCAGCATAAACTGATTGATTTATAATTAATTTTATTTCTTTTATAATATAACATTTATAATATACTTTATATTTGGCATAATGCGAAGTGATGATATGGAAGAAGATAATGAGGTAAGGACTTGGGCAGATATTGTTGCCGAGCAGATGGTTGAAAAAAAGAAAAAATCAAAATATATCTGCCACGGAATGTGGACCCCAAGCGGATTTTTCCATTTAGGCAATTCAAGGCCTGAAATATTTACACCTTATTCTGTCGCACATGCCCTTGAGAATTTAGGGCATAAAGCTGAGCAGCATTTTATCTTGGATGATTTTGATGCTGTTGATAAAGTGCCTGAAGGATTAAATGTCAAAGAAGAGGATAAGGAACAGTTTATTGGATATTCATGCGCAACAGCCCCGAGCCCAATTCCTGGTTTCAAAACCTGGGCAGAAGCCTTTGTTTATGATGTCAAATCAGTCATTGATGATTATGGGGTAAAGCCTATTTTTTATTCTGCTTATGAAACCTACAAAGAGGGCAAATTTGACAAGATAATTATTGAAGCATTGAATAAATCAGTGCAAATTGTCACTACCTGGAATAAAATAGCAGGAAGCGACAAGCAGAAAAATTTCCTGCCAGTAAAGGTTGTCTGCGAGCAATGCAAAAAAATACATTTCACAGATGCAATTTCCTGGGATGGAAAACTTGTTGGCTATAAATGTTCGGCTTGTAACCATGAAGCAATGGTAAAACCTGAAAAAGGCAAGGTAAAATTACACTGGAGGGTTCATTGGCCTGCACACTGGCAGCTTTATAGTGTTGATTTTGAATCTGCAGGAAAAGACCATTTTTCAAAAGGCGGAAGCGTTGATGTAAGCCAAGCAATAGCAAGAGAAGTCTTTGGAATTGAACCGCCTTTCCAAACCCCTACAGAATTCATTCAGCTTGGGAAGGAAAAAATGTCGGGCTCTCGCGGAAATTTGTTTACACTAAAAGATTGGGTTTCAGTTGCAAACCCTGAATCATTCAGATACTTAAATTTTTCCAGAAAACCGAATGGCGTAATAGAATTAAATCTGAGGGATAATTCATTTTTGATAGCAATGGAAGAATTTGAAAGGGCAGAAAGGATTTTCTATGGAAAGGAACACGCACAAAGCGGAAAATTGGACAAAAGAATAGCAAGAAGCTATGAGCTCTCATTAATCAAAAAGCCGGCAAAAGAAATCCCGCAAAGAATTTCCTATTCCTTCTCAATTTTATTGTCACAATTGTTTGATGCAGAAAAGAATATTGCAGATGTTGAAGAATTAATGCTAAACACTTCGCATATTGAAAGAAAATTAAATAAGGATGAGGAGAAAACAGTGCAATTGCAATTGAAAAGGACAAAAAACTGGATTGATAAATTTGCGCCAGATAATTACAAGATAAAATTCCTGGAAGATGCTTCTTCCGCAAATATTTCTGCAAATGTAAAAGAATTGTTCAAGGAAATTGCCCCAATAATTGACAATGCAAAGGATGCAGATGAACTTCAGACAAAAATCTATGAACTGACAAAAAGCAAAAATATAGCACCAAAGGAAATGTTCCAAGCACTTTATTCTGCCTTGATTGGAAAGCAATTCGGACCGAAGATTGGCACTTTAATTTTTGCATTGGGAAAGGAAAGGGTAAAGAAAAGATTATTAGAAAGCTAATTATGATAATATGCCTCAGATTCTGGAAAATATAAAATTTGTTGCTGACAATTCAAAACATGTGCGCATAAACAGGGAAAGAATTCCAAAATTTTGCAAGGATTTTGACTTTAATGAAATGCGCCATTGGATCAGGGCATGCCCTTTGAATCTTTCAAGGGAAACTGATGAAGAAAAATTAAACTTCCTGCTTGTTTTCAATTCCATAAGCTTCTGCTACTGGGGCGAACCGAAATGGGCTGTCGAATACAAAGACAAAAAATATGATGGTTCATGGGCAATGATTGCTTCTTTGGTAAGGGCATTGGATGAAGGCAAAGATATCCTAAATCCAAAATTTCTGGCAGCTATTTCGGAAGAGGAATTGGGCAGCATTTTAAAGGGTAATGTAGAAATTCCATTGCTAGCAGAACGCTGCAAAATATTAAATGAAATTGGAACTGCATTAAACAAAAAATTTAATGGAAATTTCAGCAATTTGGTGAATGAAGCTAACGGTGATGGAATTAAGTTGCTGAATTTGATTGTTTCAAACTTTGCTTCATTCAATGATTTTTCAAGATATGCAGGAAAGAATGTTTATTTTTACAAAAGGGCTCAGCTGCTGGTTTCAGATATTTACCAATTATTTAATGGAAAAGGATATGGCAGATTAAAAAATATGGAAAAGATAACTGCCTGCGCAGATTATAAACTTCCATGGGTATTGAGAAGATTTAGGGTTATGTCTTATTCAACAGAACTTGCAAATAAGATAGATAATAAAATCCAAATTAAAAAAGGCAGTGAAGAAGAAATTGAAATAAGGGCCAATACAATTATGGCTTGCGAATTAATTAAGAAAGAGCTCAGGAAAAACAATCTGAAAATAGATTCAATTCAGGTAAATGATTATTTGTGGCTGATGGGACAGAAAAGAACACACCAGGATGAGCCATATCACAGAACTTTGACGACTTTTTATTAAAAAAGCAGATTAATCAGTCAAAACCATACTTCCCTTTCAACGGCACGAAAACAAATGGCCCTAAATCTGAAACTTCTCCTGAAATCTTTCCTTCTGAATCTTTCTTCAGAATATGCATCCATTGCTGGTATTTACCCACGGGTGCAACAATAATCCCATTTTTATTAAGCTGATTTATCACTGGCTTTGGAATTTCAGGGCATGCTGCAGAAAACAAAATGCGGTCAAATGGCGAAAAATCTTTCAATCCAAGGGTTCCATCGCTGTGATATATTTCAATATTTTCATAACCAAGCTTTGCAAGCGTTGTGCGGGCATTCATTGCTAATTCAGGCACAATATCTATACCATAAACCTTGCCTTTTTTGCCAACAATCTCGGCCAAAAGTGCAAGAACATAGCCTGAACCTGCCCCAATTTCTAAAACATTCTGATTTTTTTCAACTGCAAGCAATTCAAGCATCATCGCAATCGTGCTTGGCTGGGAGATTGTCTGGTTATAGCCAATTGAAAAGGCAGAATCGGCATAAGAATATTCTAAAATGTCTTTTGGGAAAAATTCCTCGCGATTTACTGACAAAAAGGCTTTCTTTACTGAAGAAGATTTTATTGCACCGCTTAAAAGCATTGATTCAATAAGCAATTTTCTTTTTTCAGCAAAAACATTTGAAAAATTCATCATTTATCTAAATTATTGAAACTAAAAAGCTTATTAAACCAAAGAGCATCGCTATTTTTGAAAGCTGCTGAGCTTTCTTGAAATTATTATTTCCCATTTGCAAAATTGAATAGATGAAAATCAAATTCGCAAAGGTTACAGCAAGCAAATAATAGAAATTTGTCAAATTCTGCAAAAATGGCACATATGAAAAGACAAATGCCAAAAGCAGAATGAAGACTGATAAATATTTTGTGTTTTTTATGCCAACTAGCATAGGCATTGTTTTTTTGATGCCTTTATCTGCATCCAAATCTTCCATATCTTTCACAAGCTCACGGTAAACATTCGCAAACAGCGCAAGCAAGGCAAACCACAGTACAACAGAATAATTTCCAACCAAAGAAGCGCCATAAATTAAAGTAAAAGATGTTCCAAGTGCAACAATCCAATTGCCTAAATATTTAATTTTGGAAAAGAAGGCAGAATAAACAATTAAAAGGATTGAAAATGCAACTGCAATTGCGAAAGTAATTGTGTTAGTAAAGAAAGCTATTACAGAACCTAGCACAAAAAGTGCGATTGAAAACATAAAAACAGTTTTCGGATTTAGATTAAATTCCAAAATGGGTTTTTTAATTTTTTTCTTGCGATCAACCTCTAAATCAAAGTAATCATTTATTGATTGCCCTGCCCCGCAGATTAAAAATGCAGAAATCATTGCGAGCAGAATCTGCAGATTAAAGACAAACGAATGCATTGCAACAAGATAGCCAATTAAAACACCGAATGCCGCAATTAAACAATTTCCTACACGGATTAAATCCAAATATGGCTTCAACAAAGATATCACTAATAAAAGTATAATATAAGAATAATAAATAGATGAAGGTTGGCTTATTTTACGCCTTTGCCTTCTTTACCTTATTCTTTAACCTTAGTCTGTTGCTGTTGCATTTCCTGCAAGTAGTTGGCTTTTTTCCCGCCCCGACCCTATTCTTTGCATTGCATCGCATGCAAATCCAAACATTATTAAAAAGCCTATCAATTGCTTCATTAGTTGCCATAATCAGTCCTTTTTCAATTTAATTATACTTAGTAATTAAGGATTAGGTTTAAAAACCATTTTACAGAACCTTTGTTAAGTTAAATTTTTAGGATTGCTATAGAAAAATAATTTCTCTTTTTTCTTTTGGCAACCTACATTTTCTTTTTTCTCTTAATAAGAGAAAAAAGAAAAGGCGGAGCCCCGATAGTGTAGCGGCCAAGCACTCTGCCCTTTCAAGGCGGTAACACGGGTTCGAGTCCCGTTCGGGGCACAATTTTCTGTTTCCAGAAACCTTTTTATCCTTCAACGACATTA
>JBBSVU010000014.1:67605-80367 GCA_038046645.1 archaeon | reverse complement strand
GGAATATGCAGCCTAAATGGGAACCCACACCCTTTAGGGTGTGGAGGATGTCAGTTAAATTAGCGAATACTCTTCCAATTTTTTTATTCCTAACACGACCATCAATTCTTCAGCATTTAATAATGGCTTTTTCCATTTTTCAGATTCATCAAGCACAATGCGCGGGCAGGCAGTGCTGACAAAGCAGTCAACATCTATTCCCAAAAAATATTCAGGCATCAGAAAATCGCCAGTGAATAAATAAGCAGTTTTTCCTTTATCATCAATCAGTTTTTTCAACTCAAGCGCTTTTTCAATATTAAACTGCCCTTCCTTTGTGCAAATTAAAATCCCGAAGGATTTCGCTTTTTCTGCCTGCTGGATTGCAGCAATTCTTTTCCTCACAAGTTTTTGATCTTGTTTTATTTCTTCAATTTTTGCATTAATCAAATCAACCTGAATCACTGGCTTTTTTGAGGTAAGTGCTGCAAATTTTGCATGGAAATATCCATCAGAAAAAAGAACCAATAATTGAGTTTTATTGTCTAATAATACTGAATTTATGTTACAGCCCAATATTTGTCCATCTTTAAGCAAACCAGTTCTTCCAAGATTTACTTTTATATTCTGTTTTTCAATTAGCTGTTTAATCTTCTGCAAATAAGGCACATATTGTATTGTTCCCCCTAAAGAAACATTTGAAATTTTATTCCTTTGCAAATATCCAATTATTTTTTTGGCAGATTTTTCAATCTCTTTTTCTGAAATTTCATATGTGACAGGCACATAAACAGTTTTTTTGCTTCCGATCATTTGTGAATGCCCAAAATGTAAAACCAAATCAGCATTTATCTGCTCGGCTTCTTTTTCTGCCAAATCGCAGGCGCCATAAACAGGGTCAATGCTGCAGAAGAATTCCGCACTTTTACAATTTTCTCTAAGTTCTGCAATTATTAAAATAATGTGGCCTTTCAATCCTTCAGGCATTTGCAGGATTATCCTTTTTGCACCAGATTTTTCAATTGCCTTTTTTGCAAAATCAAAATCAATTTTCAGTCTTGAATTAGTTTCTGCCATGCAATAATTATGCTTAGCTTTAGTTATTAAATTTATTTATGGCATTTGGGCAGATATACTTAGATTTTACTTGTTTGCCCTTTCAAGTAGCATCTTTTTTTCTTCAGCAAGCACAGCTTTCCTTATCCTGCTGACGGCATCAATGTTTGCAGAAACAGAGTCAATCCCAAAGCCTATTAGCATCTTGACCATATCCTCCCTTGAACCTGCCTGTCCGCAAATAGATGTTTTTACCTTGGCCTTTTTACATTTCTCAATAACCATTTTTATCTCGCCAAGCACAGCAGGATGCATTTCATTGAATAGATATTGTATCTTTTCGTTGTTCCTATCCAAGCCTAATGTTAATTGCGTTAAATCATTTGTCCCAAATGAAATGAAATCAATTCCCTCATTTATCAAATCATCAATTATCCAGCATGCTGCAGGTGTTTCAACCATTACCCCTATTTCAAATAAATTCTTTTCCTGCCCCAAGCCAATTTCTCTTATCAATTCCTTTGCTTTTTTCAATTCATCAACATGCACTACGAAAGGCAGCATCAATCCGATATTTTTGTATCCTTCATCAATTAATTCCTTAATTGCTTTAACCTGTGCTTTAAATATTTCAACCTGTTCAGGATCCAAATCTCTCCTTATCCCATGCCATCCGAGCATAGGGTTGTCTTCATGCGGTTCTTGGTCCCCTCCCACCAAATTCCTAAATTCATCAGTTCTTGCATCAAAGCTTCTGTACCATACGGCTTTTCCATTGAACGCATTTAGCACTACCTTAATGCCTTCCTTTACTGCATTTTTCAAATCTTCTTCATTCCCTTCCCTTATGAATTGTGCAGGGTGTTTTCCAGATGCAGTAATCATATGTTCTGCCCTTAATAATCCAACGCCGTCAGCGCCTGTGTCTGCGGCCTTTTTAGCTGCATCAGGCAGAGCAACATTAACCTTTACTTTAATCATGTTCTGGCCAAGCACATCTGCCAATTTCTGCAAAGCCCTGCTCTCAGCCTCAATCTCTTCCTTTATGCTCTCCCCATCTGCTGTTGAAGTTTTATCTTCCATTACCTGCCCTTCATAAACATTGCCAGAAAAACCGTCTACTGTAACCATTGTATTATCCTTCAAAACCTTGGTTGCATTTGCTGTTCCCACAACACAAGGAATTCCTAATTCCCTTGATACAATGGCTGCATGGCAAGTGACCCCCCCAGCATCAGTAATTATCGCAGATGCTTTTTTCATCACAGGAACCCAATCAGGATTAGTCATTATTGTTACAATTACCTCGCCAGGTTGAGCCTTTACAATATCATTTGCAGTCGGAATGACTTTTACCAAGCCATGGCCTATCGCAGGAGAAGCAGGCAATCCCTTAATTAATGCCCTTAGTTTTCCTTGCTGATCTTCCATGCCTTTATACTCTTTGACTTTATCAGTTAAAGCTAATGTTGTAATCGCCCTGCTTTGCACAATGTATAATTTACCTTTCTCAAGAGCCCATTCAATATCCTGCGGTGCTTTATAATGATTTTCAATATTCGCCCCAATGTTTGCTAATTCAACAATTAATTCATCTGCCAATTTCTGCTGCTTTGCTTCTGTCTTTTCCATTGGCATTTTTATGGTTGAATTTCCCTGCCTGATAATCTTCAATTCCTGTGCATTAATCTTTTTTCCAATTAATTTCATTGAAGTTCTATCCACAACATAATTATCCGGGGTAATTGTGCCAGAAACAATCGCTTCACCCAAACCAAAACCTGCCTCAATAATTATTTTGCTTCGCTCCCCTGTAGGGTCAGCAGTAAACATTACCCCGCTTGATTCAGAGTTAATCATTTTTTGCACTACTACTGCAATTCCTACTTTTTCAGTTGGAAAGCCCTGCTCTTTTCTGTAATAAGTGGCTCGTGCAGTAAAAAGAGAAGCCCAGCATTTCCTTACTTTATTAATTAGTTCTTCGTTTCCCATCACATTAAGGTAAGTATCCTGCTGCCCGGCAAAGCTTGCTTCAGGCAAATCCTCTGCTGTTGCTGATGACCTTACTGCAACACAGCTAGGTTCGCTTGTGCTTAACCAAGCTAATTTTTCCTCGCTTAATTTTTTATATGCTTTAATTATTTCTACCTTTAATTCTTCACTCATTGCTGTTTTAATTATCATTTCCCTTACTTCAGCTGTTTTTTTCTCTAATGAATCAGTATCATCAACATTCAAGCTGTCAATTATTTTCAGTATTTTCGGCTTTAATCCAGTGCTTTCAATGTAATGGAAATATGCTTGTGATGTTACAATAAATCCCGGAGGGACAGGAAAATTAGCTTGGGTCATTTCCCCTAAATTAGCGCCTTTACCCCCAACAATTCCGACATCATCCCTTCCTACATCTTTAAACCAAAGTATATCCGGCATAAGCTCGTATATTAGAAAGCCTAATATGTTTATAAATATTTGGCATATGACGATGCTTTCAGTTATCTTTTTTATTGGAAATAAATTAGTTTAATTAATAAATTCTAAATTTAAAAAATAGAAAAAAGAGGATTTTAAAAAAATAGAAAAAGAGGATTACCGCAAAAGCAGTAATCAAATTAATAATATTTATTTCTTCTTTTCTTCCTTTGATGGTTTTGCTGCATCTTTTCCAGTTGCAGCCTTTCCTGTTGTAACTGGCGTGGTTGTTGCGGCTTTTCCGCCTGCAGCCCCCTTAGCTCCTGCTGTCGTAGTAGTTGCTGCAGCTTCAGTGGTTGCAGTTACTTCCTCAGTTTTCTCTTCAACCTTTTCTTCAACCATCTTTGTCTTCCTTGGTTTTGTCCCTACTGATTTAACATCTTTGTGAGTATTAATTTTTAATTTGCAAGGAATTTTTGCAGAAGTTCTATGGAATGCTTCTTGAGCTACTGCTTTATTTTTTTCATCAACAAGTATGCTCATTAAAATTAATCCTTCTTTTGCCCTTATTGCCCTTCCAATTGGCCTTCCAAATGATAATCTCATTCCCTGGCTTACACGATCTGCACCTGCTCCCTGCGCCTGTTTATTCTCTCTTAAAATATGATGGGGATATACCCTAATTTTCATGAAATATCCTTCTACCCCTAATTTTCTTTGCAAGTATCTGTTAATTGTCATTCTTACGGATTCAATTGCATTATCCCTAATAACAAGAGCCTGCTGTGCTATTAAATCAACAACAGTGTTGAAAGGGTATTCTGGGTTGCCCATATTAAATTGCCTAATCTTCACTGCTGGAGAAGTCCCAACATAATTCTTTTTATGTACCACAACAGCAGTTCTTGTGAATGCCCTTTGTTTTATGCTTCTGTAACAGCTAGCTGGCCTCAATCCCATAATAACACCACAATAAACACAAATTTAATCTATAAAATAGACTTTATTGTCTTGCTTTTAAATTAACAACTATTCCTGCAAATGATTTATAAAGCTAATCCTGCTTTGCAGACTGCTTCTATAGGCCGTAATTCCTTATTTCTCATTGATTTTAGCCATATTTTAAAAGTAAATGCCATAATATATTTAGATATATTAAATTGATTATGTGAAACTATGCCAAGATTTTTAGTAAAAGCGCGCTTGAAGCATTATTTGGAACGAGCTAAAGAAAAGGTACAAAATATTCCAACTTATTTTAGGGAAAGAGGCCGTGTCAGAGAACTTGATATTTATTTAGGGAATTATTCCCGCAGGTGGGGCAAAAGGGTTGTTATTGAAAATGATGTTAAGGGGCAACTTAGTGAATTTGCAGAAAGGAATGGATTAGAGTTAAACTGTGCTTCCTTTACTAGATTAAAAACAAGCAAGTCTGCTTTGGATAAGATTGATAGAATTAAAGAACAATTAAGCGAAGCTATTCCATTAGGGAAAGGAAAGTTTGCTGATTGTTATGAAATTACTTTGGATTCCTTGAGGCGAGCGTTAATCCCGACAGATATAATGGGAAGAGTTCCTTTGGATGAAACTGATTTGCAAAGGCTTTATGCTGAAGGGCATTTACCCTTGCAAGCAGGATTAAGAAAAGGCCAAGTTTATCGCAAGCTTATCGAATATCTTACTCCTCAAGGAGAAGTAGTCCCTAAAATACACATAAACAGAAGCATAATGGAAATGATAGTTGCTGAAGAACGTGTGCATTTAGAAACAACTGGCATAAGGGTAGTGTTCAAGAGTGTTGGTTTTGGCAAAAGAAGAAAGATTCCCGAGCGGGTTTTAGTTTTTGAAAGACAATTGCCATTAGAATTTGAAGCTGCAAGAAGAGGGGCAGGTTCATTTACTCATGATGCTAAAGGCTACGAGGTTCTTGTTCTGAAAAAAGATTCCCTTGCAAGAAGAGGGCAATCTATTGAAAGCATAATGGAATTATGCGAAAAAGAAGGCTGGAAATTAACTGAATCTAAAGATACGAATGAATTACTGTTTAAAAGAAAACCCAAAAAGCCAATGCCTATTGGAGACGATAATTTTGTATTGGATTTCTTTGACCGAAAAGAGCAAAGTGTTTTTCCAGGAGCTTATACTCAAGTGCTTGGCAGAGAAACCTTTTCAGTTCATTTGAATAAAGATAACAAAAGATTGGTTCCAGGGTTTGTTAAAAAGATGAAACACAAAGGCTGGGCAAGAAATGTTGAAGAAGAAGCCCTTATTGATACAATGTACGCTTTTGTTGAACAAGCAGTTCCACCAGGAAAGGTTGTAAAAGCAAGCAATTACATTAGGCATCCCAAGGCATATGGTTACAGAGGGCTGCATTATTTAATTACAGGAGAAAAAGGTGATTTTGAACTGCAGTTAAGAACCCCGAAAATAGATGAGGAAGTTCGAGGAATAGATGAAGCAAGAGGATATCATAAGAGACTGCAAAAAGCATATTTAAGAAGGAAGGGAAGAAGTAATTAAATTATTTGTCAAAAACCTTGTTATGGATGAATCTAATGTGCGGCTAGTTTTTTACTGGCGGTTTTTGACAGACAGTAAATTTCCAGAAAATTACCATTTAAAAAATGCTTGAAATTTAGTGGATTTATATTAGCGGGATGAGAGAGTTGAACTCCCTTGGCTCGCTAGCTGCGCTTGCCCTTTTTGTAGAGCACTGCAGGCGAGTGCATGGCCGTTCTGCCAATCCCGCACCATCTTTTCTTTTTCTTCCTAAGAAAAAGAAAATCTAGTTGCACCAAAAGAAAAAGAACTTTTGCTGCATTAAAAAGAAAGAGAAAGAACGAATTAAAACCTTTTGTTTTATTCAAAAGGAAGAAAAATACTTTGGTTCCAAAGAGATTTGGACATTTATTAATTGGGAGTGATTTTTATGGCTAAACCAAGGCATGTTATTGAACTGAAAGATTTTTCAAAAAAAGAGATTGAGGATATAATTGACTTAGGCATCAGATTAAAGAAAAACTCGGAAAAATATTCAAAATCAATGGAGAATAAAACACTAGCAATGCTTTTCCAGAAAACATCCACCCGTACGCGATTATCTTTTGAGGCAGGCATGACCCGCTTAGGTGGGCATGCAATATTTGTTGATTCCAGCACAACGCAATTTGATAAAGCAGAAATCGGGGATGAAGCTAGATGCATTTCAAGATATGCTGATTTAATCATGATGCGCCCGTTGAAAAATTCAGTTCTAGTAAAAATAGCTGAAGCATCAAGTGTTCCTGTAATAAACGGCTGTTGTGAAAAGTACCATCCTTGCCAAGCCCTTGCAGACATGATGACTATAAAAGAACATTTTGGAAAATTTTCAGGATTGAATATTGTTTGGTTAGGGATTGCAAACAATGTAAGCAATTCCCTGATGCTGGCAGCAACAAAGCTTGGGGCAAAATTCAATTTATGTGTGGCAGAATGGGACCAAGATGCTATCGATCCAGAATTAAATAAAATGGTTAAAGGTACAGGACTATTTACTGAATCAAAGGATCCGAAAAAAGCAGCAAAAGATGCCGATGTTTTAGTAACAGATACCTGGGTAAATATGGAAAAATTCAATGATCCTGCATTTGCAGCAGAAAAAGAACGCAGGATAAAAACTTTCATGCCATATCAGCTGAACAAAAAATTAATAGAAGGCTTAAATGTAAAGATTCTGCATTGCCTGCCTGCACATTATGGCTATGAGGTTGATGATTATGTCATTAACTCAAAGCAATCAATGGCCTTTGACGAGGCGGAAAACAGGATGCATGCGCAGAATGCATTGATGCTAAAATTAGTGGGGAGAGCATAGGCTTAACCCGCTTCTTTTTATTCCTTTTTCAGCCTATTTTCCTTTATGGACAAGATACTTCTTTTGAAGTTAGCAGGCGAGATTTCATTAAAAAGCAAGCCTGTGCAAAACCGTTTTTATGCTACGCTTATGAACAACATAAGGCTTAGCCTGCAGAATAATTCAATAACCGGTTTTGAATTAAAAAGGGCTTATGGGAGAATCTTCCTTTCCTGCCAAGATCCTGAAAAAACAATATCTGTCCTGAAAAGTGTGTTTGGCCTGCATTCTATTGCAATCGCAAAAAAATATGATGATGCAATTCCAAAAAACATTTACAGCAAAACCCTTACGTTTGCAAGGACAAAATTAAGAGGGGGGGATAGTTTTGCAGTTAGATGCAACCGTGTTGGCAACCATAAATATTCCTCGCAGCAAATAAATCAGGGAGCTGGGGAAAAAATCCTCAAAGAAATAAAAGGATTAAAAGTTAATTTGAAAAATCCAGACAAAGAAATCTTCATAGAAATAAGGGACAATGCTTTCTACCTTTATTCTTCTGAATCCAATGGTTACAATGGTCTGCCTGTCGGAGTAGAAGGGCATGTAGGTATTTTGTGCAATAATGCGGAAGACGATTTACTTGCTGCATTATGCATGCTAAAAAGAGGCTGCAGTATTTACTGCATAATAAAAGAACCATTGCCCGAGAATTTTTTTGGCCCTGTGCTGAAATTCAATTCCTATCAAAAAATAAAATCCTTTGATTTTGACTTAATCAAAAACACAGACCCAAAAAACCAGAAAATGGCTGCATTGGTTGATTCTTCCAGGGATTTGGATTTAAAGAAAATTGGTGAGCAGGACAGAGATATGTTTTTACCCGTTTTCAGGCCATTATTATTCATGCCTGAAGGGAAAATTTTAGAATTAAGAAGGATGATTTTTAATGATTAGTTATTTTTGCAAACACAGGCTAAATGGTGAAGATTAAATGATTAAATCTGTTTTCTTTGATCTGGATGATACTTTAATTGCGACATATGAAGAAGCTTACAGAAATCATCTGGAAACAACACAGGCATTGGGATTAGAAATGCCGCCAGAGCATGAATTTTTCAAGCATTATGGCTTGCCCTGGAAGAAACTTATTCAAGCATTATGGCCTTCAATTCCATTTGAAAAGTTCAGTGAAACCTATGGCAATAATATTGCAAGATATCCCTTAATAGCAGGGGCAGACCATATTCTAACTGCTTTAAAATCCCAAAATTTGGTTTTAGGAATCCTAACAACAAGGGAAGCGCATTCCGCTAATATCCTTCTTGAAAAACACAACATAGCGCAATATTTTGATCTGGTTGTTTGTTGCGCTGAGCATATCCATAAACCAGACCCAAGGTCTTTTGACCAGGTATTGCACAAATTGCATTCCTCAGGCATAAAAAAAGAAGAATTATTATACACAGGCGATTCTTTGAATGATTTTAAGGCTGCTTATCACGCAAGAATCCATTTTGTCGGAGTTTTAACAGGCTATACCCGGAAGGATGATTTCATTAATGAAGGATTATCGCCAGAAAACATTATTGATTCAGTGCATCATCTTCCCCTTTATGTAAAAGAATTCAACAAAAGGCTTGAAGCAAATCCATATATTGACAATCCAAGGGTATTGCCATGAAGATTGCGATATTTTCAGATTTGCATTTGGGATTTTCCCCCAAAGGCAGAGAAACAGACGCTTTTGATAATGCAAAAAAAGCCATGATTTTAGCAATATCTGAAAATCCTGACCTTATTATTCTGCCAGGAGATTTGTTTGATGAATCAATCCCAAAATATGAAACCTTGCTCGAAGCATTTGATATTTTATCCTTAGCAAAACACCATAAAAAACCAGAAACAAAAATCGAAATAAAATCAGAAGCAAGAAATGAAATTGCTCTGCACAGAAAGAAAAAGGATTCAGAAGAACCGCTCACATTTTCAGGAATTCCAGTAATTGCAATCCACGGCACTCATGAATATGCAGGAAAGGATTACAAAAATGTAATCCATCTTTTAGAAGCCTCTGGGTTTGTTACCTATCTGCATGGTTCTCAGATTTTTGCAGAAAAGGGCAACGAGAAAGTTGCAATCCAAGGTTTTGGGGGAGTGCCAGAAAAAAAAGCATTAGATGTGCTCCGCTTTTTGAATCCCCAACCCGTGTCAAATGCAGTTAACCTCTTTATCCTGCACCAATCCATAAAGGAATTCTTGCCCTTTGATGATGATATGATAGCAAGCGTTTCTATTTCAGACCTTCCTGCTGGTTTTGACCTGATAATTGATGGGCATTTGCACTGGAGCAATGAGTTGGATGATAAGGAAACAGGAAAACATTTCCTGCTTCCAGGTTCCACTGTTCTGACCCAAATGAAACATTTGGAATCAACAAAAAAGAAGGCTGTTTACTTCTATGATACAAAAACAAAACAGGTTTCTTTTAAAGAAATTCCCGAGCAAAGGGAATTTTTCTATAAAAAATTGCAGTTTAAGGAAGCCAACCTGCAAAAATTGAAGGATGAAATCAACAAAGCATTAACTGAGATTTTATCCGGAAAGAAATTTGCAAAAAAACCGCTCATTAAGCTGAAACTTTTAGGGTCTTTATCTTCTGGTTTAAACCAAGCGGATATTTCTGAAGAATCCTTGGCTGAGGATTTTGCAGAAAAAGCAGTTATTGCAATTGACAGGAATTTTTCTGGCATGGATGACCTAAAAACAAAATTGAAGAATTTAGGGGAATTACATAACTCAAAAAAATCAGCTATTTCTTTGGGGTTGGATATGCTTGATGACAATCTGAAAAAAACAGATTTCAATAATGCATTTGATGTCCACCGCATTTTCAAACTTTTGGAAGAGGATGAAGTTGACAAGGCGATTGAGGTTATTTTGGGTAAAAAAGAGTAATCTGCTGATTTGAATCAATTTAATGCCTTGTGGAAGACTGTAAAGAGATAAAAATTAGTGTTAAGTTACAAGTACAATTCTTTATACAATTGATATGTTTTGCGCACACCGCCTCTTGACCCTACTTCAGCCCTTTTTGTCATTTTCCAGCCTTGTGGCAAATCCAATTCAGTTACATGTTCTAATGTGCCATTTCCAATTACTTCTGATGTTTGATAAGTATATTCTGCATGTTTTAAACCAAGTAGTCTTGTAGTTTCCTCAACAATTCTTAAATCAGCATACAACGTATGTTTGTCTCTCAAATTTAACTCATTTACTCCAAACCTATTTCTTCTCAAATCTATATCATATGCAATGGCTGGTTCTGAGCCCTTTGATCTAATAACCCCGAAAAATGTTCCCCTTAGCGGTAATTTTAGCCTTTGTGACAAAGCCCTTGCTTCATCAAGCAGTTCTTTTAATTTAGGAATATTTCCATAGTTTGCTCTTTTTATTTCTATGAACTTTCTTATGGGATGAACAACATATGAAAAAGAAGTGTCTCCTCGCTTCCATGCTTTTTCAGCAAGCCTTCTCTGTTTCGCACTCATTTCACTATGCGCAGAAGCTCCTTCGACTAAAGATACTGTTCCGTGTTTCCTCTTTGGCAATATCCTTCTCAGCGCTTTTAATGGATTCATATCCTATCTGTGTACCAATTTGTTAATAAAAATATTGTCTTCTTTATCTTTAGTATATGACTTTTAATAAATTAAAGAATTTCCTAAAACCAAGCAAATTAAAATTATTCATCTCTGCAGTTTTCCTTGTGCTTTGCTATCTCGCAATAGTGCAGTCATGGGTGTTCTGCCAGGAATGTTCCCCCAAGCCTTTTTTGTATGATTTTATAGATAAAATTCCTATTTGGCCTTTTGTGATGTATATAGTGCTGCCGGTTACTATGATATTATCCTTATTTGGATTAGAGTTCCTAAATCTGCCTGTTGTTTTAATTTATGTTTATTTGCTGGCTTGCATAATTGATCTTTTATTTAGGGCTGCAAAAAAGTAGATTGATGTAACTTCCGGCAATTAATTTTATTTGCAGCTCAAATACCCAAAGTTTATAAAATAAACAACCGGTTTCTTTCCTTTTGAAGTTTGCTCATAATTTACTACAAAATGCCCCTGAAATCTTGAAACCTCTTTCCTAAGGGGAAATTTTGTATATGAACGGCCAAATGGCTTAGATACTAAACCTTGAGGGGTTTCTTCACAATGGATAGAAAAACTGCCCATGCCAGGGGCATTCCTTGGCTCTAATGTAATATAGGTTCTTTTTTCATCCCCTTTTGAATATTCTTTTATTTCATTAACTAGCAACTCTGCAAGTATGTGTTTAGTGTCAGGGTGCTTTAAAACAACTGTTTGTTGAAGTCCTTCCCCTAATTTAATTATTTCTAACGTTTTTGGTGTCCTGTGGATTTCTTCCCTTCTTGCTACTGCGTCATCCCACAATTTCACAGCAGCGCTTGCAAGCGATGCATCGACGGCATTCAATGTAGTGAGGTGGCCAATAATTTCCCTTCTTCTCGGTTCGCTCATTACCTTAGTTCCTTTAGAGGAGCGTTCTACAACCGCAGTTTCTGATATTATTGGAGCAGTTGCTTTTCTAGGGCCCGTAGGTCTTAATTTTGCAAGTAATTTTCTACCCAAATTCCTTAATCTGCCCGGCATATTTGACTTAAAGGATAAACCTAGTTAAAAAATTAATGTTTTCTTCAAAATAGGAAATCCTCATTTTTTATTCTTTTTGTTTGCTGTTTATATATGCCTGATAAAATTGCGATTTTTGTCCCTCCTTTCAAATTGTCTACTGTCCATTCAGATCAATCAACTGCCAGGGATGCAACTCTTTTAAGGCAGCTAATCCACGATGCTAAAAAAAGAGGTTATCAGGTTGTTGAAATGAATCATCCAAAAGAGTTATGGAATGTCACTGATTTGGAAGTGAGAAGAAAAAATCTTCTTGAGAGATTAAGAAAAATTGATTTTAAAGGTAAAAAACCCATTTTTATAGGCCATTCTTTAGGTGCTTTTTTGCTGAAAAGTAATCTGCGGGAATTAGCCGAACACGTGGGAACACAATTCAAAGTTTTCACCATTGGTGGGGTTCATTCAGGCGGATCAGAAGTTCCTGAGGGAAATCCTCTTCTTAAAAGACTTAGCAGTGGATGGGATTTGGAACGTGATCGCTTTAGACAACTTTCAGAAGGAATTCATGTGCCTGAAAATTGCAGATTGGTTGAGTTTTATTCCCCGCATGATCCAATTCTTCATTCAAATCCTGAAATAGCCAGAACATATGGCCCAAGACATGTCAGAATTCCAATAATAGTGAAAAAGCCAGCAGCAGGGATTGAGAAATTTATAACCCATCATTTATTCCGCGGCCATGAAAGGCATGCAGCAATTAAGATTGGAAGGCATTTGAAGTAATGCCCTCAGCGTTATACAAGATCTTTATTTTTAAGACT
>JBBSVU010000014.1:0-67505 GCA_038046645.1 archaeon | reverse complement strand
GAAGGCATTTGAAGTAATGCCCTCAGCGTTATACAAGATCTTTATTTTTAAGACTGTTTTCATCCCCTTGAAGTTATAGAGTAATCTATAAATAGAGGAAAATAGTTAATATGCCTTAAATATTATTCATTTAGAGGTGAATTTATGGTAAGTACAAATTGGAAGGAAAATGCCGGTGTTTTTGCAATATTTATGGCTATAGCGGTGAATGTCTTTCAACTTATTGCAATAGGTATTGAGTTTCTTATATACAATTTAACTAAAATACAAATAAAAGGGCTGGGAGATGGCATTAGATATGTTGTTTACGTATTTGGATTTTATCTAATATTCCTTCAGTTAAAAAAGTCTAAATAGTGAAAATAAAATGATAACTCTGAAGAGCAGCATTATTTTTGTGCTGCTGTTTTTATCTTTTTTGTTAATATTTGGCTGTTTAGCAGACCCTGATGTTGAATACCTGAAGCAGCAGAAGAATTTGAAAAAAGAGGTTCCTTGTTTTGAAGGCTATGGTAAAGATGCCAATTTGTGTTTTCTTTATGATAAAATGGAGGATTATTTTTTTGTAACCAACTGCAAAAAACAGTTCCCGAAAAAATACACAACTGTTTCTGCTGTTAAGAATGAATCTGAGTGCAAACTGAAGTCAGCGAAAAAATATGACAAGATAGCACCAGATTTTATCCCTAAAGAAGAAGATTATCCTGATTATAATAAGTGCAATGAAAAAATCTGCTTGATTTGTGAATACCATTGCAATGTGAACCATGATTTGCTTGATTGGCGTTTTGATAAATTAACCCATTTATATGACCGGCTTGCAAAACTGTTTGGCAGGGAGAAATTGCTTGATGTGCCGATTCCATATGTGGTGTATGACAAACAACTCGAGGCTACAATCCCAGCTGCTAATTATGGTATGCCTGAAGAATATGGGGGTTTTATTCCTCAAGGGGGAGGAGATTTTTGGACAGGAACCCCCTTAGTACAGAATGCCGAAGGGCTAAGTTTTAAATATTATTCAATTAAATATGCTGATTATGAAAAATTATTGCATAAGGACTATCCTGATTATGTTTATGAACAGACATTTGATAATGAGTGTATGGCAGTGCATGAAATGTTGCACGCAGTCCTCAAAGTGCGATATCGTGGGTTCTCTAATACTGACCATATTTTTACTGTAATGACGGAATCGTTCCTTGGCTGGCATTCCTGTCCTGAACGCAATAGGTTGAGCGGAATGGGAATTGATTCTAGTCCTCCTCAAAGCTTTTGTGATGAACTGTTTAAATTGAATGGTTATCCTCATCTTTATTACCTTTGCAAAGATTATGGATTTGATGTTGATGATTTGCCAAAGCTTTTTGATGAATGGGATAAAATAAAAGAACAGAATAAAAAGGCAAATCCAGAGCATAAAGGAAAACTTTCAGGTGAAGATTTTGTTAGTGCAGTGGGTACTGTTGTTGGGAAAGATGTTTCAAAGGTTTTCAATAATGTTTGTTATGTTTATCCAGATTACCCAGATTGCAAAAAGTGATTATTTACTATTCACAAATTCTTTGCTTCTTCAACTATTTTGTCAAAATTTTCTTTTGTAAGTGAGTCCATTGGCAACTCACCTTTTTTTATTTGAGGGATATCTGATGCGTGTGGAGTGCTTGTTATCCAATACTTGCATTTCCAATCCTCAAAACCAAAGATTGTAATGCTGGTAATTCCTATCTTATCATATGGCTTTATACCTAAGGTTGCAGGAGTGCAATTAATGAAATTATTATATAAGCACTCTTCGCTTTCACATTTAACAACTTCCTTTTTTGTTAAATCAGGCAAAATAAGGATAACTAACAGTAGCAGTATTACTGCTGCAAGGATACTTATCCATTCCTTTTTTTCCATTTTTTCACCCTTATGGCAAAAAGTCCTTGCTCTTTATTTTATTCGGCAGATATTCTTCTGTTATGAACCTGATTCCTTTCTTGCTTAAGGCTTCCAATTCAAGTTTGATGGCTTTTTCCTTCATTCTTTTGAATTCTTCCTGCCATTCCTTCTTCTTGAACCATTCATAGCTTGCCATTTCATCTAATCTCTTGGCATCCAAATGGTTCAGTTTAATTGTTACCTCTTTTGGAATCTTGTAAGTTTCAACATCCTTAATTGTCAAGCCAATGTATTTTGTCTGCGGTGTAGCAAGTTTCTCTTCACTGTATGAAAGTGAAATACTTCCTTGCTTTATTACAGAATAAATGTACATACCCCAAGGATCAGCATCCATTAATGCATATACTGGCAGTTTAAATTCTTTATTCAACCTTTGTGCAAGCCTTCTTTCAGCCCTTGATGGCTGCCCTCTTCCTGTAAGAATAAGGCACTTCCCATGGTCCCAGAATTTATCTTCGTTAAATCTTTTCCAGACAGCATCTTTCTCGATGAACAAGACATAGTCTGCATCCACATCCTTTATTTCAATCCTGTCAGGTTCAACATTTGAGGGAATGCCCCAACCGCCAGAGCCCATCTTTGTCAAATCAATAGTATCTTTTCCATCCTTAACCTTCATTCTTCCAGAAATTACTCCTTTTGTAGAGGCAGCTAAATGTAATTCTTCCCTTAAAAGATTTAGTGAACATTCAATGTCCTCAATTATTGGGTCACTTTCCGACTGATTTTCTAAGGTGTTTTCTTCTGTTCCAGCAATAGTATGTTTCAATGCATAGTAAAGATCACGAATAGATATGTTTGCTTTTTGGTCAATTACTTTTTTCAGTTCATTTGCAATTAAAGTAGTCTGCATGAATTTTCTGGTGTGCGCTATATTGAGGAATAATCTTTGCGATGTTTTATCACCCATTTTAATTGTCTGGCTTTTCTGGTCAAAGTAAATATTGTTCAAGCTTCGTATGGGTAATTCAATGCTCGGGTGTTCTCCTTTTTCAATCTGCTCAAAAACAGTTTTTCCCATTTCCTTAAGCTTATCTATTACGTGTGAATCCTTTTGATCTGCTTTCATTCCTCATCACTCTCCTCAGTCGCTTTTTTAGATTTCTTTTTTCCGCCCTTAACCTTCTTTTCCTCAGCTTCCTTCTTTTTCACCAATTTATCAAGTTCTTTCTCTAATTTTTCATCATCTTCCTCTTCAAGGGCTTCTTCCTCTTTCTTCTCCTGCTCTTCCTCTAGTTTCAATCTCTTTATTACTATGTCAAGCAGTTTCTTCTCAATTTTTGCAGGATCTTTCTTTGTTAATTCCCCAACAGCCTTTGCAACTTCAATTGCATATTTCATAAATACACGTTTCTTCTCCTGCTTGATTTTTTCCTTTTCTTTCTTTATGATGTATCTGGCGGTTTTTCTTCCAACCTGCATTAACGCCAATCTTAATTCTTCCATTACCTCTTCTTCATCAGCAATAGATGTTTTTCCAGCACCAGTGTAAGGTACATGGACTGAAATAAAGTTTACGAAGATTGAAATTGGTGCATTGTTTATATCCCCCATTGCATATCTCTTCCAGTCAATGCTTTGCACAGCTTTTGTGATTGCACAAGTGCCTGCATCAAACATTAATGGCGCTCTGTTTGAATACCTCATTATTTCTACTCTTCTTTCCTGCACTTCCCCTTCTTTAGGAGTAGTTTCATTTACAACACGGCCTGCATCCCCCCCATAAGCTATTGCAACTTCAACCTGGAAGGGAAACCCACCAGAATAAACCGTTGGCTTTCTTGTAAGTGTGTAAACAATTTCTGGTTTTACCACATTCTCAAGTGATTTTTTAATATGTTCTTCACCAATAGGGCATAATCCTTCTGTTGACGGGGCAGTGAAATTTACCTGTTTAAATGAATGAATAATCTGTTCTGCTTCTTCCCAGCTTAACTGTTTAGGATCTTTATTAAGATCAAAGCGGACATTCTGTTGTATTTTATCAATTGATGTGTCCCCAACCCTGTCAAACGCTTTTTTCAAAAAGCTGTTTGTTTTTCTTGCATCAGTTGTTTTTGACCATGATAAAATATCATCAATCGTTACCCCCAATGGATGAGGTTTCATTTCAGTAGGCCTTTTTGGAATTTTATTTACGCTTCTGTGAAATGTTGTCAAAATTCCTTTAGGATCCCTGAATTTAATTTGCGCATGCGGGTTTGCAATTGCTGTTCTCCTTAAATATTCCAAAACACCTTGATCTGATTCTTTGTATAATACTCCTTTGAATTTGGCCTGAATCGCTACTCCCCTAAACTGTTTAAGCATTTCTTTTAAATTAGAAATCTTAGGCCTATTCTCCTTTGTATCAATGCTAATTTCAAGTGAATATGTTTTTCCGTTTCCTGTTCCAGTGATTACCTTTGTTGGCTTTCCTGTTGTCATCTGGCTTAGCATAGTACAGCCCGAAGCGCCTATCCCTTGCTGTCCCCTCATCTGCACCATTCTATGGAATTTTGTCCCTGCCAACAATTGCCCTAATGCTTTTCCAACAGTTTCTTTAGTTAATCCAGGGCCATTGTCCTGGACAGAAACAACATAGTATTCTTCGCCCAATTCTTCAACCTTTACCTCAATGTCTGGCAGGATATTTGCTTCCTCACTTGCATCCAAAGAATTAGTTACATATTCATGAACAATTGTGGTCAATGTCCTGATTTTTCCATAAAGGCCTAGCATCTGCCTGTTCTTCTTGAAGAATTCAGCAACAGAATGCTCCTTAAATTCCTTGCTAAGGGTTTCCGCGCTAATAATTTTTCCGTTATTCTCTTCGGTTTCTTGTGCTTCTTCTGCCCCTTGCATATCTTCTAATTTTTCAGCTTTCTGAACCTTTTCTAACTTTTCTTCCTTTGGTTTCTCTGCTTTCCCTGCCAACATACCACCCGATTTCTTTACGAAATTAAAAAATCAATATTTTTTATAAAACAAAATAATTTTTAATCTCCAATACTTTTTAATTTAATTCTGCTGTTCAATAATTTTTAATTTAAACTGCAATTATAATTTAAATTCACCTTTTTTTGCAATCCTTTTGTCAAGGTATATTTTCATGCTTTCAATCTTTGCGCCTTTTAATAACATTTCAACCGCTTCCTTCGCGAGTTCAATTCCGTTAATCTCGCCAATTATTCCAATTGTATTTCCATAAACAGAAATATATGTATTTGTCTTTTCTTCAATCTCTGCCCTTATTGATCCCTGCCTTCCAATTACCCTTGCTTTCTTTGTTTTTATTTCCTTCTCACTCTTGCCCACAATTTCCTTCAAATGCAAGATTTCTATGTAAAATTCATCATTTAAAAGCAGCAGTGCCTTTTCAGGTGAAAAACCTCTGGCAATTGCTTTTACAATTTCGTCAGTTTTATGGAGCATATATACGTCATCATTTTCTATAACTACTTCGCCAGTTTTACTGTCAATATTCAATTTGCTTTTAGTCATTTCTTCAATCTGTTTTCTTGTACTTCCATTTTTTCCGATCAAAGCAGCGATCCTGTCTTTAGGTATGTTAATCTGTTCTTCATCAAACATTTTTACACAATTTCCAAAGTAGTTTTCAATATAGTAAGAGACAATTTTAATTAAATTGTTTAGGTCTCCTACTATAAATATATTATTAATATATATTTATATATTATTGCCATAATGCCAAATTATGCCTAATTATGGCTTAATTCCGCAGTTTTTGGTTTTATGAACTATCTTTTTTTAACTCAAATTTCTTTATATCTTGATACATTTCCTCAAAACTCTTGTTTAATCCCTGTTTTGTAAAATAATTTGCCAGATTTTTAATATCCCTTTCAAACAATTCCTGTGCATTTGGGTGGCTTGTTAAAACTGCTTGCCCGCAATCAATTATCACAGGTAAATCATTTCTGTTTAGCATGTTGTATTCAGATAAGTCAGCATGTATCAATTTAGCCTCATTTACCATCTTTGCTATGTATTCAACAAGCTTAATGTAAAAATTTTCCTTGTCTTTAATTGGATTTTCTTTTAGCTTTTTGCAGGGTTCACCGTTTTCTTCAATCAATTCCATTACAAGCACATTTTTTTTGAATGCAAATGGTTTTGGAACAGCAATCCCTGCCTTGCTTAACCTTGTTAGGTTTTTGAATTCCTTGCGGGTCCATTCATAAATCAGTTCAGGCCCTTTTTTAATTTTTTCAAATCTCAAATCCCCGGAAATATAAGTTTCCATTTTTTTAAAGCTCGGGGTTTTTTTGTAAACTTTAATTGCCCTTCCTTTTCCTGAAGAATCTTTTGCAATAAAAACAAATGCTTCCTTTCCCGGACTTATAATATTTTCAATTGTTTCAATATATCCTTTCTCAGAAAGCTCGTGGACAGCTAGTATTGTTTCATTGTCAAAAACCAGGTTTACTGTCTTCCTTAGGTTTTCTTCCTTGAATAATTTTCGGATATTTTCTTCCTGCATAAAAATAGAATGCTTAAATTTGATTTAAATTTATTTAAATATTATTTTTGAATTGTTTCCGGGTTTGTAAGCCAGTTCAGATGACCTTTCCTTTCAAGTGCATGCCTTTGCGGCCCTAAATATCTCCAAATAATATCTGCTTTGCTTGGCTGGTAATCCCATACCTTTATCAAGATTAAATCTCCCTCTCGTATCCAGACTGTTTTCTTCATCTTCCCCGTGATTCTGCACAGCCTTTCAATGCCATCAGCGCATTTTGCCCTTAAATGGTTTGCGCCCTCCATTTTTGTCACAATGGCAAACATTTCAAATTCTTTTGTTTTTGGCAGTTTTATGTACCCTTCTGTTGCTTGCCCATTACTTGAATGATTTTGTTTTCTATTCATATATAATCATATGCGGTATATTTGAACATGAGGGGTAGAACCAATTTTTATTATGTTCTTTTCCTTGATTAAGCCTGATTTAAGCGCAATTTTTACTACTTTTTCACCAATAAGATTGGCATTTGTTGCTTCCTTAAGTGCCTTTTCCAAAGCCTTTTCAGTTATTGCTTCAGTTCCATAAAAAAATTCGCTTACCTTGACCGAATAGGATTCATCACTGATTGTTTGCCCAATAAGTTCTTTATCGCAAGCAGCAAATATTTCAAACCCTTCCTTTTTATGAATTTTATGGATTATTTTTTTCACCTATTTTACTGAAGCTTCTGTGAAGCTTCACAATATCTTGCAATCCTTAGGCTACCGGGGATACTGCACCGCATGCCTCGCATTTCAGCATTTTTACCCCTTTGCTTTCTATGACCTTAGTGTCAGGCCTTTTGCATTCTTTGCATAAAACGTGCCTATTAGTATACTCAGTTATGACCCTTTGCAATTGTTCGCTGCTGAATTTTCCTTTCAATATAAGTTTTCCCTCAGATATTGTTGCGGCTGTTGCAAGCTCCTTTGTCAGATACTTCAATATTGAAATCTCATCCCTTCTTATTGCCTTTAGTATTTTATCGAAATTATGCACAATTGTTTTGCTTCCCTGTATAATTGAATTTACTAATGGCAGCTCAAACCTTTCTTTCAACAGTGTTTTTTCAGGCATTTTTTTGTAGATACTATCAAGCATTTCTTCATATTCCATAAAATCCCCTTAATTCGACACTATTATAATATAAAGGTTATTTTTTAAATCTAAACCCGGGCATTTTTAGCCATCTGGCAAAGAACGCAAGTATTATATTCCCAAAATGCTTACTTAATTAACGTAGGGGGATGGATGGAAAAAAAGACTTTGGTTATAGCTGTTGCAGCAATCCTTGCAATTTTGGCAATTATTTATATTTTTATTAATAACCCAAAGATTGTGCATGACCTTGTCCTGAATTATGGGGTTGCAGGGCTGTTTGTTGCAACAGTTATTGGCAATGCAACAATAATGTTTCCAGTGCCTGTTGATATTTTAATTTTCCTTTCAGCCCAGATAGATTTTTTCAATCTCGGGCTTTTAACGCCATTGCTTTTGGGCCTGCTTTTAGGCATAGCATCAACAATCGGCGAATCAACAAGCTATGTTGTCGGATACTATGGCACAGAAAGCCTTGAACAAATAAACAAGCGGGAATTTTCCATGCTTAGTGAGGCAAAAAAAAGAATAAATAAACATGGTGGGATAATTATTTTTTTAGGCTCTTTCACGCCATTTCCCATGGACATTGTAGGGTTAGCTGCAGGCATCCTGAAGTATGATTACAAAAAGTTTTTCGCTTTTTGCTATTTAGGGAAATCAATTCGTGCAATAATAATTCTGTATGCCGGCTATTATTCAATTAGTGCAATCAGGTCAATTTTTGGATTCTAATCTTTATGCAGCATAGCCAACCGGTTGTTATTCCTATTTTTTTCAGAAGAAGAAATTAAAAACAAACCAGGCAATTATCATAAACAAGCATTGCAAAGGCAGGGCAGGCATTGCCATCTTTTTATTTTTAGTAATCCATAAGGTAATGCCTATTCCCAGCAGGGACATAACCAGAATAATTAACCCTAAAACATTTGACAAAAATTTATCTGCAGTTTCTGCAAAAAAAGAACTCATTGCAGATACAACAAAAACAAGCGGAATAACCAAATCGCCAGTGCCTATCAAATAATTGTGTTCTTTGGTTGGAATAGCAAAGGCCAATGCAAGGTTTTTCTCCTTCAATGTTTCAGCCATTGCAACCATGTGTTTTGTAAAGAAAACAGCTATGATATCGTAGATAGATAATGCAGCAACAAAAACAATTACCGGAATAATGTTTAATGAAACGCCAATCAAGCTGCCTACAACAGCAGATGAAATGATTGCAGAAATATTCCTTAGCATAATGCTTTCAGGCAGCAGAATCCTTAATGCTAAAAATAAAATTGCAAACAAAAAGGAAAGTTCAGGCACAAAAAGATAAACAAAAATGCTTGTTGTTGAAAACACAACAACCTTTTCCATCAGTGAGAGTATTTTTCCGGTTTTTGAAAATTTCATCACAAGCAGGAATATTCCAGTAAAAATTAGTATATAGCTTATCAATCCAATTGCATTCCATATATCATTAGGGTTGTCATTTATGATTGTGGTTTTTATATTTTCCTGAAGGAATGCATTTGCAATATACAGCCCGAGCAATTGCGTTATTACAAACAAAATCAGCATCTTCAGAAAAAGGTTCATAAAAAAGAATTGTGAGAACCGTTTTTAACCTATTCTGCTTATTCTTCAGTTATGCAGGTTCAGAAAAAATCAACAAAGGCATTGCCGGCAAGTTGGCGCATCAAGAAGCGCTATCTGAAATTTCAAATAGTTTCTGAAAATAAGTTTTCGCAGAGGGATGTTAATTATTCATTGATAGGCCATCTGCTTTCTTTGTTAGGCAGCTTGCATTTTGCAGAAATGCATTTTTCCCTTGTGCTGTATGATCCTGAATCAGGCTTAGGAATTCTAAGATGTTCAAGGGATTCATTGCAGACCTTAAAAGCAGGTTTGGTATTGTTAAGTCATGTAAATAACATTAAGGTTTCAGTAAGGCTGTTAAAAACAAGCGGAACCATAAAAAGCCTGAAAACAGGCTAATCAAGCTATATCCTATTGCCATATTGAAAACAGCCGCCAGCATACTGTTTATATAGCTTATGTTTTACTTTTAGTAATTAGAGCTTATTATATTTATATTATTAATTGATTGAAATAGAGGTGGGATTTTGTATCCTGATTCTGACGCAAAGACAAGCGGCTATGACCGTGTAGCAACAATGTTTTCCCCAAAAGGGAGATTATACCAAGTAGAGTATGCCTCAAAGATTGTTGAACAAGGAACTTTAGGAGTAGGGCTTGTTTACAATAAAGGTGTGTTATTGGCTGCAGATAAAAACATTGTGAGTTCGTTAGTTATTGCACCCTCAATTGAAAAATTATTCAAGGTTGATGAACATATTGGTGCTGTGAGTTCAGGCTTGGTAGGCGATGCAAGGCGATTGGTAAAAATAGCTAGGCAAAAATGCCAGGAAAATCGCATGCTTTATGATGAAAAGATTCAGGTAGATGCTTTGGTGAAAGAAATTGCATCTGTAAATCAATTATTTACCCAATATGCAGGCATGAGGCCGTTTGGCATTAGCTTGATTATTGGCGGGATATATGCTGGCAAGGCACAACTGTTTGAAACAGAGCCTGCTGGTGCATTGGCTGAATATAACGCTGTAGCGATTGGCCAAGGCAAGAAAAAAGCAATGGAGATGCTTGAGAAGGAATATAAAGCAGGCATAACTTTGGAAAAAGCAATCAAGTTGGCATTGAAGATTATAAATGCTACTTCTTATGAGAAGAGGCAGTTTGATGTAAACAATGTCTGCTTTGCATTCATTGAAGAAGGCAAGCCATTTGAGATGATTCCTTCTGATAAACTGCAAGCCTACCTTTAAAAAACAATTCAAGGATTAACATGGTTTCTTTAGAGAAAGCTGTAATTGCGAGATATAGTTTAGCAGGGCACAAATTTGAGATTTTAGTAGACCCGAATCTAGCCACTGATGTGAAATCCGGCAAGGACATTCCAATAAATGACCTGATGGCAATTGACAGGGTTTTCAAAGATGCAAACAAAGGCGAAGAACAATCGCCCGAAACAATAAAATCCACTTTCAAGACAGAAGATTTGGGGGAAATTTCAAAAATTATTATTACTAAGGGAGAGGTGCAATTAACAACCGACCAGAGACGGGCACTGAAGGAAAAGAAAACGCAGGAAATTATTGCTTACTTTGCAAGGCATTCAATGAATCCCCAAACAAAAGCGCCAAACCCGCCACAAAGGATTGAGAATGCAATGGCTGAAGCAAGGATTACTGTTGACATATTCAAGCCTGTGCAGGAACAAATACCATTAATACTTAAGGAGATAAAAAAAATAATTCCGATATCCATAGAAAATCTGGAGGTAGCAATAATGCTGCCTGCAGCCTATGCTGGAAAAGGGCAATCCTTTTTGCATAGGTATGTTATCAAAAAACATGAATGGCAGCCAGACGGCTCATTTATCGCAGTGGTTGAAATCCCTGCAGGATTAAAGAATGATATAATTGGCGAGATGAATAAGTTTACGCAAGGAACCGCAAACATAAGGTTCATAGAAAAATGATTTTTGGGTTTGCAAATAAATTTAATTAAAATGTTATTTTTAAAATTGATGATGTGATTTTATGAAACGTATTGTAGTACCAGGAGAATTAGTTACTGAAGAAAGAAAGAAAGCAGGGGAAAATGTCTACCAAAGGGAAGGAAAAATATATTCTGAGGCATTGGGAATAGCAGAATCCGAATCAGATATTGCCAGGGTAATACCTTTGCAAGGCAAATATATGCCTAAGGAAGGCGATGTCATTGTTGGATTAATTGGAGATGAATCCTTTGCAGGTTATTCTATAAATATAAATTCATTCAGCCCGGCTTTTTTCAGAAAAGAGGGAGTAAGAAAAAAATTAAATAAAGGCGCAATGGTTATGGCAAAAATAATTAGTGTAAATGAAGTGAACCAGGTTGAGCTTGAGGATATAAAACCATTTTTGGGTGGGGATTTAATTACTACAAGCCCGGTAAAGGTTCCTAGAATTATTGGAAAAAATGGCAGTATGCTTGAAGTGCTTACTACTGGCACCGGCGTCCAGATGGTTGTTGGAAAAAACGGCCGAATATGGGTTAAGGGTTCTGACCAAGCAGTCAAACTTCTAAGAGAAGCAGTAGAAAAAATAAATGATGAGGCGCATTTAAGCAGCTTGACTGACCGCATGAAAGCCTATCTTGACCAGAAGGCAGAATTAAAAGATACTTCAGAACATCCAGAATCCGAGATGTTTGATATGAGTTCAGATGAGGGCTATGGTGAAAGGGATTTCAGGAGAGGCCCAAGAAGGTCATTTGGAAATCGAAGGCCATTTGGCGATAGGAGCTTTGGGCCAAGAAGAGAAGGTGGATTTCATAGAGGCCCAAGAAGAGACTTTGGAGATAGACCAAGAAGAGACTTTGAAGATAGTAGGCCAAGAGCCCCAAGAAGTGACTTTGGAGACAGACCGAGAAGTGACTTTGGAGACAGACCGAGAGCCCCAAGAAGTGACTTTGGAGACAGACCGAGAAGTGACTTTGGAGACAGTAGGCCAAGAGGCTTTGGAAGAGATGATTCAAGAGGGTTTAGAAGAAAGCCAAGAGAGGAGTTTTAATTTTTGAACAAAAGGTGAATATATGGATGAAGACTTAATATATGTGAACGATGACGGCCTGAGATTGGATGGAAGAAAGGTTGATGAAATAAGGCCGATAAAAATAACCCCTTCTGTTATAACAAGGGCAGAGGGTTCTTGCTACATAGAATGGGGAAGAAACAAAATACTTGTCGGGGTATATGGGCCGAGGGAAGCTCTTCCTCAGCACATTCAGGATCCTACAAAGGCAATCGTGAATTTTGTTTATAGGATGGCATCATTCTCTGTGCCAGAAAGGAGAAATCCTAAACCAGCTAGGCGAGATATGGAAATCTCTATGGTTGGCAGTAATGCATTGGAAAAAGCATTGCTTGTTAACAGATTTCCAAACACAAAAATAGATGTTTTTACCTATGTGATGGACAGCAATGCTGGCACAAGGGTAGCAGCTTTGACTGCAGCATCAGTTGCTTTGGCAGACGCAGGCATACCTATGGTTGATCTTGTGTCATCAGTAGCAATTGGGAGGGCAGGTGGAACATTAATTACTGACTTGACAAAAGAGGAGGAGGATGCGCCAGATGCAGTTGACATGGCTTTTGCAATATTGCCGAATACGGAAGAAATAGTATTGCAGCAGATGGATGGCGAGATTACAAAAACAGAATTTGATGAATTAGTTGAATTAGGAATTAAAAGCTGTAAAAGGGTTTATGAATTCCAAAAGGATGCTTTGAAAGGAAAATTCAAGCAGAATGACGAGAGTGTGAGTTAAATGGATGCAGATAACGCGTTATGGGAACTTAAAAAAGAAAAGGTATTGGCAAAGATACGTGAAAATAAAAGAATTGATGACCGTGATTTTTTACAATACAGAAATATTAAAATAGAGCAAGGCTTATTTCAAAATGCAGATGGTTCCTGCAAAGTTACTATGGGAGAGACAGTTGTTTATGCCGGTGTAAAAATGGTTCCAGGCTTGCCGTATCCTGACATGCCTGATGAAGGCACAATCTCTGTTTTGGCAGAATTTATGCCATTGGCATCCCCAAGTTTTGAAGCAGGCCCCCCATCTAAAGAATCTACTGAATTAGCTAGAGTAATTGACCGGGGCATAAGGGAAGGAAAATGCCTTGACTCAAAAGCTTTGTGCATTAGAGCAGGGGAAAAGGTTTGGGTTGTTTTCATTGATATCTATATTGGGAATGATGATGGCAATCTGTTTGATGCTGGTTCCTTGGCAGCATTAGGCGCGTTGATGAATACAAGGATACCAAAATTTAAAGATGATAAAATAGTATCAGGTGAATATTTTGGCAATCTTGATGTACAAACAATGCCTCTATTGACAACCTGTGCAAAGATAGGCAATGTAATTGTCGTAGATACCTCCTTGGTTGAAGAAAAGGCTATGTCAGCTAGATTTTCAATGGCAACATTGGAGGATGGAACAATATGTGCAATCCAAAAAGGGGGCGTGTCTTCCTTTACTAAGGATGAAGTAAAGCACATTGCGGACATTTCAATTGAAAAAGGAAATGAACTTAGAAAGCTTTTGAGGTGAAGAACGTGGGTAGCACTAAAAAGGTAAAGATGGCAGGGCGTTTCGGCAGCAGATATGGTACAAAGATCAGGCAGCGATTGGTTGATGTTGAAACCATACAAAGGAAGAAACACAAATGCCCAAAATGTGAGCAGTTTAAGGTTAAAAGACTAGCTTCAGGTTTGTTTAAATGCAGAAAATGCGGGGCAAAATTTACTGGTGGAGCATATTCCCCAGTAACAAACGCAGGGCAAATAATCACAAAGATGGTTCAGCAGAAGCAATTCTTGCCTTTGATGAAGGAACTCCTTGAGATTAAGGAAGTTGCTGAAGATGAAGGAGAGGAAATTTCCCAAGAAGAGGAAAAACCAAAAAAACAGCACAAGAAACAGAAATCAAAGAAAACAGAAGAAAAATCTGATGTGCTTGCAGACAAGGTAGAGGAAGGCCTTGGTGAAGATGAATCTGCAGAAGAAACCGGGGATGAATCTGCAGAAGAAACCGGGGATGAATCTGCAGAAGAAGTAGGAGATGATTCTGATGTATAAATGCATGTCTTGTGGAAAGCTTTTGGATGAGATTCCAAAACCAATGATACGCTGCCCAAATTGCGCAGGCAAAGTATTGTTAAAACAAAGAGCCCCAATAGCTAAAAATCTTGTCGCAAGATGAATATGTTTAATCTTTCAGTTAAACTTTTCTTTGAGGACAAAAATTTTGCAACTAATGTTGCGAAGTTATTGCAAGTAGATAATGATTATAACCAGTTCAGGTCTAAATCAAAAATAGGCCTGAACAATAATGGGCTTTCAATAAAAATTAGGGCTGATGATTTGACCGCAATAAGGGCAGCAATTAATTTTTATTTGAAAAGCATAATGCTTATAGATAATTTGAAAACTTTAGAATAAGGAGGTTTTTTTATGGATGAAGCAGCAATGCAGCAAAAGGTAGTTGATTTTAGAAAAAGCAGAGAGCAATTAATGATGATTTCGGGGCAGAAGCAGCAGATTCAGGCACAAGCTTTTGCAATAAGTGAAGCATTGAAAGAATTGAAAGAAACAAAAGAGAAAAAAGTGTATAAAGCAGTTGGAAATATATTAGTATTGAAAGATGTTGACCTAGTAAAGACGGAATTGGATGAAGTATCAGAAAAATTTAATTTAAGGGTCACAACCCTGCAAAAACAGGAAGATGCTTTGCTCGAGCGATTGAATAAATTAAGGGCAGAGATTGAAGGAGAAGCCCAAAAAGCTCCAGCAAAAGAAGTAAAAGAAGCAAAGGAAACAAAAAAGAGAAAATAATGCTTTGTTGCATTATTTAGGGGAATAAAATGAACCTAAAATTTCCATTCTCTTCAATATATGGTAAAAAAGTTCTTTTATTAATCCATAGGTCTGCTGATGTTGATGCATTGTCTTCATCAGCCTCCTTATATCTTATTCTTAAAGACAAATGCGATGTTTCCATAGGCATACCGGATAGCATAAATAGTGAAGCAAAAAACCTTGCAAAACTTTATTCCATTCCCTACTTAATTAACCCTGATTTGTCAGCTTTTGATAAAATAATCCTGCTTGATTTGAATTCTTTGGATATGCTTGGCAGCCTATCTGATTCTTTTGCAAATTCCAAGGCTGAAAAATTTATTATTGACCATCATGAATATTCAAAAGAGATTGTTCCCAGAGCAAATGCATTTATTGATGCTGATGCTATCTCAACATCTACAATACTTTTCAATATTTTTAATGCCAACAAGATTTCGTATGATAAAAATGTTGCACAATTGCTTCTTTGCGGGATAATTACAGATTCAGGCAATTTTTATCATGCAGATAAGGAAACATTTATCGATGTTTATGAACTGCTTTCAAAATCCGAGAAAAGTTATTCTGAAATGCTGAATCTGCTGTCATTGGAACACCATTACAGCGAAAAAATTGCGCGCTTGAAAGCAATGTGCCGTTTGAGTATTTTCAGGGTAAATGAGTATATCATTGTTTTCAGCCATATAGGTTCTTTCAGTGCGGATATTGCGCAGCTTTTCATTAAAATCGGAGCGGATGTTTCAATTGTATTCTCAGAGATTTCAAAAACCGAGCTTGTTCTTTCTGCAAGGGCAAATATCCCGATTCAGCAGAAAGAATCCTTTGATTTGGTGCATGATGTCATAGAACCTTTGCAGAAAAGATTTTCAGGCAGGGGCGGAGGGCATTCAGGGGCAGCAGCATTTGAATGCAATGGAAATCTTGAAGATGTAAGATCAAGCTGTTTGGAGCTTATAAAAAAAAGGCTTGCAAAAGGGAAAAAAATAGAGTTTAAGGAATACCCCTGCGATACTTCTTGATTTGATATTTATGAACTCAGTAATTGATTCAAAAACACTGAATATTATTGATGCAAACATTGACCGCGCGCTTGAAGGCTTAAGGTTTATTGAGGATGTCTGCAGGTTTGCCCTTCAAAATAAGGAATTAAATTCTCGCTTGAAGAAAAACAGGCACGAAATTATAAAAACACTTAAATCATTAGCATTAAATCGCACAGATTTAGCTATTTCAAGGGCAAAAGGAAATGATGTCGGTTCAAACATTCTGCAAAAAGAGGAATTTAATAAGAATTTTGATGAACTTTTGCTTGCAAATTTCTCGCGCATGCAAGAATCCTTGCGCGTTCTTGAAGAACTCTCGAAGATTTATTCAATAAGTGCAGCCAAATCCTTCAAATCCCTGCGCTTTTATAATTATAAAATTCAAACAGATTTCTTTATCCTTTATAAAAAATCCCAAAGGATGAAAATTTTCAATAATTCAAAGATTTATGCTGTTTTAACCCTGAAAGATTCCAAAAAATATATTCCTTTAGTAAAATCACTTCTTAAAGCAGGCATCAGAATTATCCAGCTAAGGGCAAAAACCCTTAGTGACAAAGAAATTCTCAAAATTGGCAAGCAACTGCTTTTGCTTACTAAAAAATTCAATGCTATTTTAATAATTGATGACCGCGCTGATCTTGCATTTGCAATAGGTGCAGACGGCGTTCATTTAGGGCAGGATGATCTTTCAGTAAAAGATGCAAGGGCAATTTTAGGGAATGAATTTGTTATGGGAAAAAGTACGCATTCAAAAAAACAAGTGGATTCTGCCTTGAAGGAAAATCCTGATTATTTCAGTGTCGGGCCAATCTTTAATACAAACACAGTGCCTTACAAACCTGTAGGTCCATCTTTAATAAAATATGCAAAAACCAAAAACAAGCCATTTGTTGCTATTGGCGGCCTGAACCTTGAGACAATGCATATTGCATTTAAATCCGGAGCAAAGAGAATTGCGGTTGTTAAAGCAGTTTGCAATGTACCTAATCCAGAAAAATCCGCTCGCTTGATTTTGGCAAAAGCCGATAAATTAGCAAAATAGTTGAGTTCTATGTCAAAAATGCTAATTAAATGCCTAAAAAAAGTAAGCAGTTTTTGACAGTCAATGAATTTTTTGCAAAATTCGTTGGATTTATATTCCTTTTATTGCTTGAATTATTTTCCAAATAAGAGATATTTAACCTATTGATTTTTATGTCAACACAAATCTTTTCTGCAAAAAAAGGGAAAATTACTGATGAAATTAAAGCAGCAGCAACCGCAGAACAAATTGATCCAAAAAAATTAATGAAATCAGTTGCAAAAGGCCATACAGTCATTACAAAAAATATCAAACATAAAATAGAGCCAATTGCCATAGGTTCTTTAGTTTCTGTAAAAATAAATGCAAACATTGGGACATCAAAAGCATTTAATAATGCAGAAGAAGAATTTGAAAAAGCCAAGATTGCCGTGAAATATGGCTCAGATACAATAATGGACCTAAGCACAGCAGGCAATTTAAAAGAAATGCGCTCAAATCTGCTGGAGAAAATTCCTGTTCCTTTAGGTACAGTTCCTATTTATGACATCTGCCAGAAAAAATCATTTTTAGATGCAACTGAAGATGAAATTATTGATGTTTTTATTTCACACATGAAATTAGGCATTGATTTTATTACAGTTCATGCAGGCATTACAAAAAATGTTGCAGAAAAATATTCAAAGAAAGGCCGTTTGGCTGGAATAGTAAGCAGGGGTGGCGCTTTGTTATATCAATGGATGCTCCACAACAACAAGGAAAATCCTCTTTATTCCAATTTCCAAACAATTTTGGATACAGCAAATGAATTGGATGTTGTTTTAAGTTTAGGTGACGCTTTAAGGCCGGGCTCTTTAAATGATGCTGGCGATTATTTTCAAATTGCGGAATTAAAAACATTAGGGAAATTAGTGAAAATTGCCCGCAAGAGTAATGTGCAATGCATTGTTGAAGGCCCAGGGCATGTTCCAATCAACCAAATTGCAAAACAAATGCATATGGAAAAGAAATATTGCCATAACGCCCCATTTTATGTTTTAGGCCCTCTTGTTACAGACTTAGGGGCAGGCTATGACCATATCACTGCAGCAATCGGCGGTGCAATAGCCGCAATGCATGGCGCGGATTTTCTCTGCTATGTAACCCCTTCAGAACACTTAGGTTTGCCAAACAAGGAGGATGTAAGGGCAGGAACTGTTGCAACAAAAATAGCTGCACATGCAGTTAATTTGACACGATTTCCACATTTAGCGAAGAGAGATAATGAGGTTTCAAAAGCAAGGTTTGATTTAAATTGGAAAAAACAGTTTGAGCTTTTGCTTGATGGTGAAAAAGCCCAAGAAATTTATTGCAGCAAAAAATCTTCTTTAGATTCCTGCACAATGTGTGCTGATTTATGCCCGATGAAATTGTCCAGAGTGTCGAATAAGTATCAATAAATGAATAATTTGATGGTTTGAAGGAATATATTAATAGATGTTCGACATTCTGTCGAAGATTAAAAAGTAATTAAGTTTCATAATTAAGTTCATGTGACATCCTCCACAGCCTAAAAGATGTAGATTTCTCGCTCACACGGTTAAATAATTTGCCAAGCATGGCCAATACAGATTTCCTTTTCGTAGTGCTTGGTGCACTTATTTCTTTTTGTTGTCTTTTCCAGTCTGAGGGAAGCACTTCTAACACCAAGAAAAAAGTAGTGGAATCTCTTCCTCTAATGTCTACTTAAATACGTTTTTTAATCTAGTTCTTCACAAAGGATAGTATGCCTGCAGTATTTGTTGGAAGAAGATATAAGGGAAGAAGAACCCCTACCTTATCCCAAGAGCTTGAAACTTTAAGGAGATTTAAAGCAAATGCAAAAAAATCTTCTTCAATTAGAAGAAGCAGGCTTGCTAAGCTTTCTTTAGATCAGGTTACTCCCACAGTAGCTCGCTTAATACATGAAAAAATAGATGGAGGAAGAGGGTTAGCAGCAGGATATAACCGCAGCAGAGGGTTAGTTGATTATAATCACGATTTTAGGGATTTTAAATTACCCTCAGTTGAAGATCTGATTAATGGATGCCCAAGAAATAAAGTTAGGGTTTTAGATGCTGGCGCGGGTACTGGCGAGTTAGGATTTCAATTAAAAACAAAAATTGAATTGCAAGAAATTCATGGTGCTGATAAGTATGAAAACCCAATTAGAAAAAAGATTGAATATCATGGGGTTGATGTGGTAGCAAATCTACGCAATAATGTAAGGGCTTTGGATTTAGTAACTGAAAGGTTGCCAGAAAATTTTTATGATATTGTTGTTTCAGATTTTAGCCTAGCATATATGACGGACAAATTAAAAGCAATAGAAAATATGGTTAATTCATTAAGAAAAGATGGAGTTTTACAGGCAATAAAAATTGGCGAAATAGTGCTAAATGGCAGCCCTGTATCCTTAGGCCCAAGTGTTCTTGAAAGGCTTTTAAGAAGGCCTTGGCTTGAAGTAAGGGTAACAGATGACTCAGTATTTATACGAAAGACAGAAAAAGGAAGGCTTATCCTTAACACAAGATTCGAGAGAGCGTTTGTTACTGGTAAAAGATCAGAGTTTAAACAACGATTGCAAACCGAGCATAATCCAGGTACTGAAGCAAAGCTTACTTCGAGTTATTCAACAAATTAATTAAATTAGCCCCTAGTTCCCTTTCTGCCATAATTTATTCGCCAAGGCATTACTGATTCCTTTACTAGCCGCACCATTTCACGTGAGCATCTTGCTTGTTTAGCAATATCCGCTTCTGTTAATTTTGTATTTTTGAGAAGCAACTTTATTTGTAAACTTTTTCCCCTATTGCCTCTTCCAATTCCTTTTCCTTTCGGCCGGCCATGAACCACACCAGGCCTTTTTATATATCTTCTTAGCATAGGACCTTACTCCAAAATTTTTAGCAAATCTTTAATATCATTCAAAACATAGTCTGCCTTTGAGCCTTTCTTTTTTACCTGTCCATATTTAGCTAAGGCAGTTCTCATTCCCATTCTTTTTGCCCCGGCAATATCCCTTGCAGGGTTGTCCCCAACAAACAAAATTTCTTCAGCCTTTACCTTTAATTCATTTAAGGCTTTTTCAAATGGTGCTTTATTTGGTTTTTCAAAGCCAGTTCCCCCAACTGCAATAACAACATCAAAGAAATCCATCAACCTTAATTCTGCCAGCCTTAACCATGCCTGCTTTATCGGGGCATCAGAAACTATCCCTAATTTTATGCCTTTTTCCTTTAATTTAATCAGCACTTTCTGCACATGCGGATATGGCGTTAAATAGCCTGATTTTACCTTTCTGTAGGCAGCAACAGCCGCTGCCAGCATCTTATAATCAAGGTTTCCCTTATTGTTCTCTTTAATGAATTTATCAAGTATTGTCTGATCCTCAAATCCGTGTTCTTCATACATCCCAAATAGCCTTTCAATTGCCTTATCCTCTTCCATATCTAAGCCAACATCTATCATTGCAGAAACAGCCGCTTCTGATGCCATTTTTTTCATTTTCATGAAGTCAATTAGTGTATTGTCCAAATCGAAGATTACTGCCTTAATCATATTAACAAAATATGACCCACAAAATAGTTAAATATGTTTAATATCAATGATTTTAGGGGATAAATTTGAAGATTCTTGTTGTTGGTTCTGGCGGTAGGGAGCATGCACTTGTTTGGAAGATTGCACAAAGCAAATTGGTGAAAAAAATTTATTGCGCCCCAGGGAATGCAGGCACTTTGCAGTTAGCTGAGAATTTGGATATCGGTTCTGAAGATATAAAAAAATTGGCAGATTTTGCTTCAGATAAAAAAATTGATTTGACAATTGTTGGGCCTGAGGCTCCTTTGGTTGAAGGAATTGTAGATGAGTTTAATAAAAAAGGGCTTGTCTGTTTTGGCCCGACAAAAAAAGGTGCGCAGCTGGAAGGGAGCAAGGCATTTACAAGGGCATTATGCAAAAAATATGACATTCCAGGGCCTGCTTTTGAAGAATTTGATGATTATGATGAAGCTTTAGATTATGTTGATTCAATAAAAGGCCCTCTTGTCGTAAAAGCAGATGGATTAGCAGCAGGGAAAGGGGTAATAATTGCAGATACTAAGGAACATGCACATGCTGCAATCAAACAATGTTTGGTTGATAATGAATTTGGTAAAGCCGGAAATAAAATTGTAATCGAAGAAAAATTAATCGGGGAAGAAGTTTCCTATTTAGTTTTATGTGATGGGCAGAACTTTTTGGCATTCCCTTCTGCACAGGACCATAAAAGGGTTTTTGACAATGATTCTGGGCCGAACACCGGAGGGATGGGAGCTTATTCACCTGCACCAGTTTTTACTGAAAAGGTAAGGCAGAAGGTTGATGCTGAAATAATCCAGAAAACAATTGATGCTTTAATTGCAGAAGGCATAGAATATAAAGGAGTGTTATATGCAGGCTTAATGATTAATAATGGAGATCCAAAGCTGTTAGAATATAATTGCAGGTTTGGCGACCCGGAAACACAGGCAATTGTCCCAAGGGTAAATTCTGATTTAGTTGAATTATTTCAGGCAACCATAAATGGCAACCTTAATAAAACAAAAATTGATATTTCACCAAATGCCTGCACAGCAGTTGTTTTAGCATCGGGTGGCTATCCTGGGAATTATGAAAAAGGAATTCCCATAAGCGGTTTAGATTTAGCTGCAAAAGTGCCTAATACCCAGGTATTCCATGCAGGCACTAAAAAGCAAGGAAATGCTGTTGTTACTAATGGTGGCAGAGTTTTAAGTGTTACAGCTTTAGGGGCAGATATTGAACAATCAATAAAAAGAGCATATGTTGCAGTTGAAAAAGTAAGGTTTGAGAAGATGATGTACCGTACAGATATAGGGAAAAAGGCAATTGATTTGATTAAATTGCAGAAACAAAAAAAAGAAAAAGAGGCTAAAAAATGAATTGCCCAAGATGCAAAGCAAAAATGTCTGTTGAAGGCTTAACCCAGGTAATAAATGATGAAACCTATCAGCAATGGGTCTGCCCTTCTTGTGGTTATATGCATAACCAGAAACTAGGGGAAAATCTACCCAATTAATTCTTGTAATATTAATACAAAATTTTTACTAATTAATTTTTTTAATATCTAGTGAGAAATCCACTGTATTAGCTTTCTTTGTGAGCAGACCCAAAGAAATCAAATCAGGCTGAAGTCTCGCATATCCCTTCAGATTCTTGAGGTTTATCCCGCCGGAAATTTCTATTTCTCCAGCATAAATTTTTCTTAATTCTTTAATTGTTTTTTTTGCATTTTTCAAATTAAAATTATCAAGCATAATTCTATCTGGTTTTAATTTTGCAGCTTCAAAAGCTTCTTTTAGGTTCTTTACCTCAATTTCAATCTTCCTTCCATTTGCATTTTCTTTTGCTTTAACCAAAGCATCAGTTACTGTTTTAAAAAAGTCCAGATGATTCTCCTTTATCAAAATCATATCATTCAAATTAATCCTGTGAGGATTTATTCCTGCAATTTTTGCTGCTTTTTTGTCAAACAAATTAAAGCCAGGCATTGTTTTCCTTGTTAATGCAAATTCTCCATTAAACTTCGGGACAATTTTCTTTGCATCATTGCAAATATTTGCTACTCCCGACATTCTTCCCAAAATATTTAATGCAGTTCTTTCAGTTTCCAGAATATTTCTGTTTTTGCCTTCAATTTCCATAATTATTTTTCTTTTTTTCGCAAATTGCCCATCTTTAACAAATGCTTTTGCCTTGCAGCTTTTTGTTTTAAATAATAAAGTAACTTCTTCAATGCCTGCAATCACTGAGTTTTCATTAATTTTAATGACTGCTTTGCAGGTTTTTTCAGGAACTAAAGCAGAGGTAACATCCCGCTTTCCAATATCCTCTTTAAGAATTTCAATCAGTTTTTTCCCCATTTCTTTTGTTAACATATAATCACTTTTCACTTCTTATTCTGCATTTTTGTTATCTTTATAGCAAAAGACTTTAATTTTGAGACTTTTATTGTCTTTTGCTAGATACAAATTAAATCCAAAGGATTTAATTGTACACTTAAAGCTTGCTTTAAGTTGTAGTAAAGGATTATATTATAGCCAAATATTTATGTCCTTTACTATAACATGCAATCAAGTGGCTTGAAGGCTTTTTTCACCAATTCTTCATTTAATTTCACTTCAAATTCCATATTCTTTAATGAATTATAAACATCTTCTAACTTAACCTGTTTCATTGCTCCGCAGATAGCAGTTTCACTTGCCGGATAAAATTTCTTATTCGGAATATCTTTCCTTAACCTGTGCAATAGCCCATTCTCAGTAGCAACAATAAACTCTTTTGCATCAGATTCTTTTGCAACCCTTATCATTCCAGATGTGCTTGCAATGTAATCTGCTGCATCCCTTACCTCTTTTGTGCATTCAGGGTGCGCAATTACCTTTGCATTAGGATATTTTTCCTTCATTATTTCAATTTCTACTTTTGTAATAAATTGATGTGTTGAACAGAAACCATTTGCCGGAATAGGAATTATCTTTTTGCCGGTTTGTTCTGCCACATATTCTGCCAAATTCTTGTCTGGCCCAAAAAGCACAATATCCGAATCCATTTCATTAACAATTTTCACTGCATTTGCTGATGTGCAACAACAATCTGCTAATTCTTTAGATTCGGCAGAACAATTCACATAAAGAACAACCTTTGCATTAGGGTATTTTCTTTTTGCTTCAATAATATCTTCTACTTTTAACATTGCAGCCATCGGGCAGTTTGCCTTTTTATTGGGCCATAAAACTTTCTTGGCAGGGTTCACTATTTTGGCAATCTCCGCCATAAAATCAACGCCGCAGAAAATAATCAAATTTGCATCTGTTTTCTGTGCAGCAAATGCTAACTCTAAAGAATCCCCAACAAAATCAGCAATATCCTGTATTTCAGCTATCTGGTAATTATGCGCCAAAATAATGACATTTTTTTCCTTCTTAAGCCTTAAAATTTCAGCCTGCATTTCTTTTGTTTGCATAAATAAATTCGGATGATAGGGTATTTATTGGATATAGTACAATACGAGCAATTAGGTTTTTATTGCACTTTCTGATGTTTTATCCATTTCTTTGATTCCTTTGGAAAATCACTCCTGTAATGCACTCCCCGGCTCTCTTCCCTTGAAAGAGCCATTTCAGCAGTTAATTCCGCTGCTGTAACCATATTCCTTGTTTTGAAATAGCTGACAGAATCCTCAGCACCAAGGTTTTTTCCAATTTTTTTGATTCCTGCTATTGCTTTCTTTAACCCAGCAGCATTCCTCACTATCCCAACATTGTTCCACATTAATTCCCTAACTGCACTTATCTTGTTTTCATATTGGCCGTCTTTAGAATATTTCTTTTTATTATATGTTATTCCAATCCTTTTCGTGGTTGATTTTTTTTTAGCAATGGTTTGTCCAACAATTTTGCCAAAAACAATTGCACTGAGCAGGGAATTGCTTGCTAATCTGTTTGCTCCGTGAACTCCGGTACAGGAGCATTCACCGCATGCATAAAGATTTTTGACGGATGTTAAACCTTTTTCATTTACCTTAATTCCGCCAATGCAGTAATGCGCTGCAGGCTCTATTTTTATCAAATCTTTTGAAGGGTCAATATTCTGTTCTTCCAAAAAATTAAATATTGAAGGAAACCTTTCTTTGAAGAATCCCTTATCTAAAGATGTGCAATCAAGATATGGAATATGGCCTTGTTGCATTTGGTTAAATACTGCACGGCTTACAATGTCTCTGCCGCTTAATTCTCCTAATTTGCTTTCCTTTAGCATAAATCTTTCGTTGTTTTCATTCACAAGCAATGCGCCTTCGCCTCTCACCGCTTCTGATATGAGATAATTTCTGTCTTCTGTTTTCAGTGTTGTTGGGTGGAATTGCACAAATTCCATGTCAGATATTGATGCATTCGCCCTATATGCCATCGCAATCCCGTCACCAAGTGCATTTTTAGGGTTTGTCGTGTTTTTAAAAATAGCCCCATATCCACCGGATGCAAAAACAATGTTGTCCGAATAAAAGATTCTTCTCCCTTCATCCTTTGTTTCTGCCAGAATCCCAAAAGCCCTATTCTTTTCAGCAAGCACATCAATTGCATAAGTTTTTTTGAATAAGTGAATATTTTTCTGCCCTGAAACAAGCTTTTCCATGAATTTTACCAAGCCTGCACCAGTTGCATCCCCGTTAATGTGCAATATCCTGTTTGTTGAATGCATGCCTTCCTTGCCAAATTCTAATCCATTTTCATCAGAATCAAACTCTAACCCTAATTCAATCATTTCTTTAATATCTTTTATTGCATTTTTTACGAGAATTGTGGCTATTTTTTTATTAGTCAAACCAGAGCCGCAGTCTATTGTGTCCTTAAGGTGTTTTTTCCAGGAATCATTTTTGCCTAAAGCAACAGCTATCCCTCCTTGGGCATTCATGCTGTTTGACCTTTCCTTTATCTCTTTGGTAATTATGGCAATGTTTTTGTCAGAATTTTTTGAGATATAATATGCGCAAACAAGCCCGGCCAAACCATTGCCAATAATTAGGTAATCAAATATTTCACTGCTTAGTTGCTTGGAATTAAAATTGCAGAGGTATTCTCTCATTTTATCTGTCCTTATTTCAAATAAATTACTTTATTGCCTTTCTTTATTTTTTCCTTTTTTGAGTGCCTTTCAAGGTAATGTATTGTGCTCTTTGGCACCCCCAATATTCTTTCTATCTCCCTTAAAGGCCTGTAATCCTTCCTTAATTCAGCTATTTTTTTGATATCGGCCATATCTATTTCAATTGCCCTACCCCTATGGCTTTCTTTATGTATTGAAATGCCTTTCTCTGAAAGAATTTTCTTCACCTTTGATGAAAGCCTTTGCTCGCATGATTTGCTTGCGCAGACCTTGCTTAAATGCCTGCATTTTTTTAGCAATTTCAATAAGGCTTTTGCCTTTATCGGCCTTGCAAAAATTATTGCATCGCTGCCAGGCATTACACCTCCAATATCTTTTTCACAATAAATAATATTCTTCATACATCTCCCTCTGCAACATTTTTTATCTGGCTTTTCCAAGCTAGCATTATTTTTTCAAATAATGAATTGAACCTTTTTTTCAATTCATAATAAATGTCAATTATCTTTTGTTTTTGCATATCCTTTATCTCGGTTATGCTGGTTTCCTTAGTGCCTTTCAGTTCCTGCTGTCCAACAATTAATACCTGAGTTTGATTAGGCACCATAATATGGTACGCATTTACAGTATTTAAACAATCCTTTAGCTCTTGCAAAGATTTCGTATAACATGGCTGTTCCGTTGCCCCCAAAACCACATTTATCTTATCATATGCCTTGCCTTCAGAAGTTATGCTTTCATTTATCTCAACAAATTCACGGTAGGCTTTTTGCAATTTAGTTATTCCATAATCCATCACATATTTTTTTGCATATAACTCGCCATATGCATAGCCAAATGCCCGATTATTCACATTTGATGGATTCCATTCAACCATAAATGTTCGGTTGTTTAAATAATAATCAAGAAGGTCTTCAACCTCTCCTTTAGGCAATAAGGTAAACAGTTTGTTGCCTTCAGCATATTTTACCTCACCATAAAATAATTTGGCGTCATATGCTTCAGCCCTTTCCAATGCTATTGATTCAATCAGCTTAGCTATGCCTTCATCAAAAAAGCTTGCCTGCGTATTATTCCATCCCAAAGCAAGAGCATTGAAGGAATGCACTGTTTCATGTATTGTTGTGATAATTCCCTCATTTGTTTTCCCTTGTTTATCCTCAAACAAGGATTTTTTTATAATTAAGACTCCGCCAGGCATGTGTGTTCCTTGGCTGTACTCATTTATCTCAATATTATAGTGAGCATCTTCCATAATCACAATAGGGAACCTTGAAAAAGCAGGCATGATTCCTAGCACCAAAGGAATTATGTCAAAATAATCTTCAGTTTCGCTTAAGTTTATTGTTTCCCCGAACAAAACATAATGCTTGAAATAAAGCCCTTTATCTGAGTAGCATAAGTAGATGTTTACAGGGCCAATTCCTTTAACAGTAATTTTGTTTTCCGAATAATATGTGTTAAATCCTGCAGAAGCTTCAAATGATAGTATTTTATTTCCTTCAATATTGACTGTTGTTTCAATATCTTTTATTCCAGAAAATGAGAGTTTTGAACAATTTAGGCCATAATAATTTTTATCTATGATATTAGGCCATATCATCTTAATGTCAACAATTTCCTTTTCCTTTGCAATGCTGTAATTTGTCTTGAATGTTAAATCTCCTTTTTCTAATGAAAATTCGCTTATATTCCCGCTGCTGTCTTTTATTCTGGTTATTTTTGCATTCTCCGGAATTTGCATACTTCCTTGGAATACATTTGCTGCCTTTGTGCTTATCAGTTCAATCTGCATGTTTACCTCGGCATTATCCTCCAAAAGATTCAAATCGTAGGAAAGCGCCGCAGAAGCCATGCCCAAAAATAAAAGTAAAAATAATAAGGGCAATATCCTTTGAATTTGCATAACCCAAATAGTGAATAACTAATTAAAATATGTATTATTTTGACTTAGCATTTACTTCAAACTTGCCTTATCCTGAAATAAATTCCTCTTTAAAAAACATTTACTTCAAAATCAATAGATTTATCAATATATTATAGGCATATTAGATATTGTAAACTATTTGAGTAGATTATATGGTTTTTAAGATTGAAGGGTTAGGGGCATGCAGGGAAGTAGGGCGAAGCGCATTTGTTGTGGATGCAGGCGATAAAATTCTGCTTGACTATGGTGCCAAGATTGAGCCCAATAGGACAACATATCCTTTGCCTGTGAAAACAAACCTGAACGCAATTGTAATCAGCCATGCGCATTTAGACCATTCAGGTTATTTGCCGCATTTATTCGTTACAGGCAATACTTTATGTTACATGACCCAGCCAACACTAGCAATAGCTGAAGTATTGTGGCATGATGCATTGAAGATAGCTGATATTGAAAGTAAAGAAATAAAATATTCAAAAGCAGAAATTGAACACACAAAAACATTTACCTTTCCAGCATTATACAAAAGGCATTTGAATATCACAAAAAACATCTCTATGGAATTGTATGATGCTGGCCATATTATTGGCTCATCCATGGTGAAATTGACCCATAAAAATAGAAGTTTGCTATATACCGGGGATTTTAACCCGATGGAAACTCGGATGTTAGCTGGGGCAGATACAAACCTAGACGCAGATTATGTTATTAGTGAATCAACATACGGTACGTCAGTGCATCCGCCAAGGGAGCAAACTGAAAAGGAATTTGTTGATGCAATAAATGAAACACTTGATAGGAAAGGAATTGCTTTAGTGCCAGCATTTGCAGTTAGCAGATCCCAAGAATTGATAGAAATATTATATAGTTATAACGTAAATGCTGACATTTATTTGGATGGCATGGGCCAAAAAATATTTAACATTACTTTAGCACACAGTGAATATCTTAAAGATCCTAGAACATTAAAAAAAGCAATGCAGAATTGTGTTTTTGTCCAGAATGAAAGGCAAAGAGCCAAGCTTCTGAAGAATCCTTGTGTGATTGTAAGCAGCGCAGGCATGTTAGCAGGAGGCCCTGCACTTTATTACCTAAAGCGCATGCATAACGATCCAAAATCAAGTGTTTATTTAACAGGTTATCAAGTTGATAAGACTCCAGGTAGGCAGTTAATTGATAAAGGTACGATAGGCCTTAAAGGAGAGGAAATAAGGGTTAACGCAGAGGTTAAAAAATTCGATTTTTCAGCGCATGCAGACCGCGAAAGCATGCTAAAATGCTACAAAAAATGGAATCCGGAAAAAATCCTTTTAGTGCATGGCGATCCACAAACTATGGATCCATTTGCAGCAGCAATTAAGGAAGAATTAGGAATTGAAACAATAACGCCAGAAGCAGGAAAAACAATTAAATTATAATAATCCACTTTTGTTAATTATTTGCAAGAGTATTTGTTTTTTGGTATTGCCATTGATTTTTATGTTAGAACGATTTTGCCCTAAATGTGGTTCAACTGACGGCCCTTTCGTTGAAGGATTCTGCAAAGATTGTTATCTGCAGGACCATAAGATGCTTGTTATCCCTGATAAATTTGAAATCGATTTTTGCAAAAAATGCAATCGCATTAAGCTGAAAAATGAATGGCTGAAATATGAAAATACTGAAGAGATAGCAGACTATTTGCTTGACAAATTGAAGATGGAAGAGCTAAGAAAGGCAAATTTCAAAATAAAATTTACACCAAAGAAAGAGAATGTTTTATCTGCAAATATTTCAGTAAAAGGCATTTTCAAGGGGCTGCCGGTTGCAATTGAAAAAGACCTTGAGTTGAAATTGGCAAAAACAAACTGCCCTGACTGCTCAAGAATAGCGGGCGGTTATTTTGAAGGAATCCTGCAGGTAAGGTCGGATAACCCTAATCAGATTGAAAAAGCAAAAAGGCTTGTTGATTCATTTTTAAAAAGGCAAAAGGACAATCCTCTGGCAAAGATCATCAAGAGAATATCCCTGCCAAATGGTTTTGATTATTATATCGGCTCAAAGAAAGTTGTATTTCAAGCAGCTAGGGAATTAAAAGAAGAATTTGAAGGAAGAATGAGCACTTCCAATACTTTAATGGGTCTGAAAGAAGGCCAGGAAATAAAGAGATTAACTGCTTGCGTAAGATTTGATGAAGAACCAAGGGATTAACTATAAACTTCTTCTTGGATTTCTCATTGTCCTTGATTTTATTCGCCTAACAAAGCTTCTTTGTGCAGATCTTCTTGCTGACTTTCTTAATCTTTGCCTGCTCGTTGCTAATATTGGTTCTGGGAAATTTGCGATCTCTGCCTCAGCCCCCCCAAATTTCGTACATATCCTTTTTCTGCTGCCCGTCTAATTGCCGTGTCTCCGTCTGGCTGCAGTTTAAACCATTTAATTTTTTTTACCCCATATTTTTTTATGCATTGGGCAACAATCTCTTCAGCAAGGGTTCTGCCATATTTGGCAACAAAATCTTTTGTGGCTTCCTTGTTTGCTTCAATATACTCGATGCGCATAGCTTCCCGTATTTGAAATATCATTTTCCCAACAATTTTGTCTCCTTCTAAAATAGCTGCAACCTTTGCATTTGGGTACGTAGATGACATATATTCAATGACGCTGTCCTGTGTTAACCTGTCTATTGCCTGCCTGTCTTCCGCAAGTGCAAATTGATATCTGCCAACCATGCTTTCCCTTACCTATCATTAGTGCAATATTCTTATTTATGTTTCGAATTTCAAAAAAATAGTTTCTTTTCTTTGGATACGACTAAAATCCAAAGGATTTTAGTGTACAGTAAAATTCCAATAGAATTTTACTTGTAATACCTAGACTTTCTTTTCTTTCGCAAAGACCACATAAAACCTTAGGTTTTATAGGTCCTTTCAAGCTTCGCTTGAAATGGAAAAGAAAGGCTTGGTTATGTTTCGAATTTCTGCAAGTCCTTGACAATGTCCGCAAGAGGTTTTGCAGTTATGATTAAAGGAATTTTTTCGCTTTCAGCAATTTTTATTGCAACAGCATCTATCTCTTCCGGCTTTTTCGGAGTGTGCAATACAATAATTGCAGGATTCATGTTTGTGCTAAACTTGCTGATTTTTACCGCAATTAGCGGGCTTCTTCCGGTTTCAACCTGCTCAAATATTAAGGCTCTTTCCGGTGTTTTTCCGTAAAGATGCATATACTCATGCACAGGCACTTTTATGATTACTTTTAATGAGTCAATTATTGTATATCCATAAATGTTTATTTCCTGCAGTTTAGATTCATTTGCCAAGCAAATTCCATTAATAAGTTGCAGGAAATCAGCCCCTTTTAAAGCTTTTAAAAATTCATGTATTTCAAATGCATCAAAGCTTGGCTCAAAATCTTTTTCTAACTGTTTAATTATCTTGCCGCCCCTTTTTCTATCAATCTCGATAATTGTATTTACAAATCTGCTTACTACATTGATGCCAGGGTTCTTTCTTCTCCCCCCCTCATAATCGCTTATTGTTGAAGGGCTTATCTTCAATTCTTTGGCCAAATCAGTCTGGGTGATGCTAAAGATTTCTCTCCATTTCTTTATGCTGCCTCCAGGGTCTTTGCTTAGTGATATTTCACCAGCAATTGTTGAAGGTAATTTCTCAAGCATATGTTATTTCTGAGAATACTTATTTAAATACGTTTCGTCAAGTGTCAAATAAAGTATCTGCAATAGCAGAATAGGTTATATTACACCTTTCCCAGTGCTTACTATTAAAATTCTTTTATTCTTTGGCAATCTTTGCTTGTTCTGTAACAAATAAGCCAATCCAGCAATCCCTGAAGGTTCACATTCCACGCCAAGCTGTTTTGCCATATCAATTGCCTCTTCCAAGTGTTCTTCACTTACAATTGAAACTCCAGATGATTCACCAATATAACCGAATTTTTTGTAGAATGCAAGCCAATGTTCATCAAAATGAACAAAAGGCAAATGCGGAGAATATAATTTATCTGCTTTAGTTGTTGGAATATTTACTGTAGCGCCAATAATGTTGCATGTCCTCAGCTTGTTTATATCTACCATCAATCTTGGATCTTTTTTATTCGCTACTATCTGTTTCTTTATGCAATTGCATATATTTGTGAATAAATCGCCAGAGCCAAAAGGCAATAGCACATAATTTGGCGCGTTATTTATTATTTCAAATGACATCCAGTCATAAAAAATAGATGCAGGCTCTAATGCATTATTTGAGGTAATGTCAAAGCCATTTCTGTTTTCAGTCAATGCAAGTATTTCCCTAGATTCAAGTGCTTTTCTTGATAAATCAGTAAAATATAACTCACAATATTGTTTCCTTAAAAAATCAATAATGCTTTTTTTAGTATTTATGTCTATCAATATTTTTGGCTTTGGCAGGTCAAATTTTTGCAGGAAATAAGCAAGCGCATAGGCAGAATTTCCCGAGCTTATTACTGAAAATTGCGGCAATTCAGTATTTATTGCCCCTAATTTTTTTGCTTCCAAAAATGATTTGTACCAGCATACAATTTCCCATGCTAACCTTCCCTTATGCGTTCCAGTAGGATTCTTGCTCTCATCCTTCAGAAGCACTTCATTAAAGCCTGGAATTTTTATCTTGTACGTCGGGGTAGTAGGAAATCTCGGGTTCCAAGGTGGGTATTCTGGTTTTTTAGGGTCATTGTCAGAATTCACATTTATTGATTTTAATATCTGCTCTTCTTTTTGTGAAATATTTGATTTAACCATTTTCTCATCCAAATTCTTTTTCCAATCTTTTCAAAACTTCGCTTTGCAGATTTTTTGGCAAGGTAATGCCCTCTTTTGGCGGGCAGCCGCAGTTAAATGTGCCTGTTCTTTTAAAATTCTCAGAATTTTCCCAAATTTCTTTAAGGCTTTTTTCCTTTACATTCCCAAAAACAGTTACATCATCTCCTGGGCATCTTAAAACAGTGCCATTTAATGTAAGGTACATTCCGCATGCTATTTGGTTGCAGGGATGTACGCCTGCATAAATTGAAATTCCCTCTTTTTTCAACTGCGCTAATGTTTGCAAACCCTGTTCAATATTATACTTGTTAATCTTTACGTACAGTTCAATAAGTTCTTCTTCATTTACTTTAATTCTTTCCAAATATTCATTATTTGAGCATCTTCCGCTTACCATTGGGGTAGTAATAAATGGGAGTGCATTAATGCTTCTTGCAAAAATATACATCCAAAATGCCTCATCATAATTTTCTTTTGTTAGTGGCGCAAGAATCAAGGCTAATCTTGTTGGTTTTTCCTTATTGAACCCTGATTTAATTAAATTCTCCAAAGCCTTATTCCTTTTTGCTGTGTAACCCTGAATATTTCCAACCATTCTGTCCTGTATGCTTGCGCTAATTGAATTAAAGCCAAGCAAAATGCTTGCATCCAATGCCTTTATTCTTTCGCATAAATCCAATGCAGAATTGATTCCCTTATGTGAAAAATATTTTCTTGCAAGATTATTATCCCCTAATACATGCCCTTTTGTAAAAATGCTTGCTTTAATATTTAGTTTCTGCAATTCTTCTAAAAAATCTATAAATTGCGGTTCTTCAAACGGTTCACCTGCACCTAAAAATTTAACAGACTCCAACCCTAATTCCTTGCCTTGTTTTAATATTTCAAGGATTTCCCCTGAAGTAAGAAGCGTTTTTCCTATTTCATCAACTTTATTTTTTCTCCTGAAGCAGTGTGGGCAGTTTAATGAACAATTTGCCCCAAAATCAATATCTAATGTCAATAATTTTTCCTTATTCTGCTGCAAATATTCCTCTGAAAAATAACCCCATGCATGCACTTTATTGTCAAAATTATAATTCATATTTTCACATCACAACCTTAAGAATTCCCATTCAATCCACATGAAGAAAAATAATATCCCTATGCCTGTGGCAGAAAATAATTCTTCGTGAATCATTGTAGCACCATTGTTGTACAGAGAGCTTAGTAGCGCAAATGCCAAGATAGCAAGCACTAAACTTCCAATCATCCTTGAGAGTATGCTCATATTATCCCCATCCTGAACAGGTTGTATACAAGCAAAGGAATCATCCATGCAGCTTCATTTATCGGAATTAAATGCTTTTTTAATTTTGGGTCTTCATCTGCAGCAATCCATACCCCCATCTTACAGATATAGTATATGAGCAGGAAGCTTCCGACAAACATAACTGCGCCAAGCATGCTTAATGTTTCATCAATTACCCATATTTGTATAAAAATAAGGGCAGTGGCAAATATGGCGTTCTTCATCTTGAATTGGTAGAATATTGCAAATGCAGTGAGAACCATAACTGCCAGAAGTATATTATTTGCAAACAATTCCACAAACCAGCCAATATTCAGGGTCATAATACTATATAGAAATTCTATGAACATAGTCATTCACGTTATCAAGTTACTAAGTAAATTATGTTTGTTTTAAATAAGAACATTTAGTGACATATGTCACTTTCCCAAGCCTTTTCTTTTCTTTGCGAAAGAAAAGAAAAGTCTAGGGTTTATCCCAAAGAAAAGAAAGAAAAGAGAAGGTGGGAAGAAGGCTTTTTAACCGTGTGAGCGGGAAATCTGCATCTTTCAAGATGTAGATGAAAGCGAGTAGAGTTCACAGGAAATCTACTCTCTCCAATCCTTTATAAAGCCCAAAAAGCTTTTATTTGTTCATGCTGCTTACATACAAATTCAGGATGTATCCATCAAAGGAACAAGAACAAAAACTGTTTTTTGTTCTGGATAAATGCCGTTTTACATACAACAAACTGCTTGAAATATTAAACAAACAAAAAGAAATAAACCAATCAGAAATACAAGCAGCAATACCTAAGCTAAAAGAACAATATCCAGAACTGAATGAAATATATTCCAAAACACTGCAGTATGAATGTTACAGATTATTCTCAAACCTAAGGGCATTGTCAAGGCTAAAGAAAAATGGAAAGAACATAGGTTGTTTGAGATTCAAAGGAAAAGACTGGTTCAAAACCTTTACCTATAACCAGTCAGGCTTTGTTCTTGAAATAAAAAATAAGAAATATAACAAACTACATTTGTCAAAGATAGGTTCTCTTTCCATAAGAACCCACAGAATAATAAATGGAGAAATAAAACAGGTGCAGATAAAAAAAGAATGTTCAGGAAAATGGTTTGCTTTATTATGCATCCATAACATGAAAGAAAAACCAAGAGTAAAGACAAACAAATCAATAGGCCTTGACTTAGGAACAATAAACTTCATTTATGACTCCGATGGCAATCATATTGATCATCCCATGTTTCTTAATAAATCACTGAAAAGGTTAGCAACAGAGCAGAGAAAACTTTTCAAAAAGAAGAAAGGCTCAAACAACAGAACAAAGCAAAAAATAAAAGTAGCTAACGTGCATGAAACAATCTGCAACCAAAGGAATGATTTCCTGCATAAGCTATCTAGAAAATATGTAAACAACTATGATTTTGTAGCTGCAGAAGACCTTGATGTGAGAAATATAATAAAAGAATCGTACACAGCAAGAAACATAATGGATGCTTCTTGGAGTAACTTTCTACAAATGCTAAAGTACAAGGCTGAGAGCGCTGGTATTTCATTTGTAAAAGTAAACCCAAGGGACACAACAAGCAAGTGTTACAAGTGCGGAACAATAGTTAAAAAACCATTATATGAAAGAATACATAAATGTGCATGTGGCCTTGAAATAGATAGGGACTACAATGCAGCATTGAATATATTAAAATTGGGTCTGGACAAGACCTGTATGCCTTTGGAGGCTGCTATTAAGCAGCCAATGAATTAGGAAGCCACAGTGTGGAGGATGTCACTAACAAAAACACTATTAATTCTTATGCCTATAAAGCTCAAGGAAGCTAAATTTGGTGTTTATCACCAAGGATGCTTTAGCTCGGATTTCCAAGGGAAATATCCTGATATTGAAATGAAAGAATTGAGCAATCCTCTTACTGTCAAAAAGACAAAGAATGCAGAATATGTAAAAATATCCTGGCAGGTAAAAGCCCCCTCCCCTAAAGAACTGGATGAATTCCTTTCAGCATTGAAAAAAGAGCCAAGAATAAAGGAATTGCATGTTTTTAAAAAAGTGGGGAATTTTGCAATTATCCTAATGATTTTTAAAAGCCCTAGCTCAACTTATGGGGTAGTGGCAAAGGAGAAAAGCTTTTACATTTCCCCGGTCGTACAAAAGGGCGGCCTTGAAATATTTGATATTTTAACCACAAATCCAAAAGCAGTTGCAAGGACTGTTGATGAATTAAAAGATGTTGGTGAAGTGAAAGTATTCAGCATTGACAAATTTGAGCCGGATAAAAAGCCCTATCAATTAACTGAAAAACAATCGCAGGCAATTAAAGTAGCGCTGGAAAAAGGATATTATTCCTGGCCTAGAAATATTACTCTGGAAGAGTTAGCCCAAAGTTGCGGAATGAATAGAAGGGCATTCCAAGAATTATTAAGAAAAGCAGAAGCAAAGGCCTTGCCGCAATTGCTGAAAACGGTTTAATATTTTAGCCCCAAGAGGGAGTTGAACCCTCAACCCCCACTTTACGAAAGTGATGCTCTGCCATTGAGCTATTGGGGCCAGCATTGTTACAAAACATGTTGTTGAACAGTAATAAAAAGATATTCAATCAGTCAAACGTAAGCGTAAATTCAGTGAATTTTCCTACTTCACTTTCTGCACTTAATTTTACATTTCCAAGCAGATGCAATGCCCTGCTTACAAGTGGCATTCCTACCCCGCCGCTTATTGTTTGCTTGCCTTCCCAGCCATAAACCATGCCATTAACAACTTGGCCTAATTTTTCTTTATCTATTCCAGATCCATTATCCCTTATGCTTAAGTATGCCTTTCCTCTGCTGTTTTTGCCTATTGTAATATTTATTTCGCCCTGTCTTGCTTCAGTTGCTTGGCCATCTGCCCTGTGCATTACTTCATCATAAGTAGGTTCTACAGCTTTTGCCGCATTTGTAAGGATATTTTCTATAGTTAAACCAAGAACATAAGGATCTGTCTTTACAATCAATCTAGACTTTGCTTTTATATTTGTTTTTATCCTGAATTTTGCAAACGCAGATCGCATAGTTTCTTCCAAAACATCCGAAAGCACCGCATTCCTGAAAAAGACTTTCCCTGAAAAAATCCTTTGGTGTGCAATCTGCACATGTAAAAACAACCGTAAAGATTTTAGTGCAAGCGTTACCTGTTTCAATCTATTTATCCTCACTGATTTTACAGGTTTGCCTGATAACGGTCGGGGGATTTTTTCACCAGCAACACCTATTTGTGTACCTGCGGTTGAAAGTGTATCTTGTTGGTTGTGACTTGCTGCGGATGCTGATTCAGGATTAAATGACCTGAATAATGGATGATTTTGATATTGTTCGCCCAAAGCTTGCCATACCCCTGCCTGTCTTATTATCCAATCATTTTTAAATTTCCTAATGTTCTTAAACATCCTGCTGCATGCCCTTGGGTCAACATGCCCTATTTGGTGCATCCTGTTTAATTCATTAATAAATCTTTTAGTGGCAACAATTGAAGGGTTATAAAAATCAGCAGCTATCCTTAATTTTCTTTCTAGTTCTGGAAGCCGATATTTCTGTCCTTTTTGCGGTCTTGTTAGTTTGGCTTTCCAGGCTTTTAACCTGTTATGGTTTTTTGGTTTAGCATTTCCAGGCCTTTTATTTGGTGTCAAGCTTACACCTCTTTGAATTCTATTTTATTCAAAGAAAGTTTCCAGAGCAATTCTGCTAAATTATTAATTTTGATTCTTTTCTGTTCCATCGAGGTTCTTTCCCTTAATGTAACAGTGTTATCCTTCATTGAATCATAATCAATTGTGATTGCATATTTTACCCCTATCTCATCTACCCTTGCGTATCTCCTGCCTATGCTTGCTTTCTCATCAAAAATAGCATCAAAGCCATAATCTTCAATTAATTCTAAAATTTCTTTTCCCTTTTCAAGCAGCCCGTCCTTTTTCACCAATGGGAAAACAGCAACAGTGTAAGGGCTTACTGCTGTTGGCAAATCAAGATAAATCCTTTCCTCAGAGCCTCTTTTCTCTTGCCTATATGAAGCATCCAGCATTGCATACAATGTCCTGTCAACACCAGCAGAGATTTCAAACACATGTGGCATTATTCTCTTGCCTTCAATGCTTACAGATAAATCCTGCTTGCTTCCTTTTGAGTGCCCTTTTAAGTCATAATCAGTGCGGTAATTGCAGGCAATAATCTCAACCCAGCCCAAACTTGTTTGCACTTCAAAATCCCAGGTTTCTTTTGCATAAAATGCCCTTTCATCATTATCCAATTCCCTGAATCGCATATTTTCAATCTTAAACCCATATTTTTCATACAATTTTTGCACCTTGGCAAGGTAATATGCGATTACTTTCCCTGAAACAATTTTTTTCTCAAATGCTTCGCTGCAAGAAGTTTTTTCAATTTCTTTTTTTTCCAATCTCAACAAATTTAATTTATACTTTTCAACCGAATCCCAGTTTTCAATCTCATTTATTTTATCCAAATCAAAGAAAATTTCAATTTCCATTTGCCCTAATTCTCGCTCCCTCAACAATGTGTTTCTTGGTGCAATTTCATTCCTGAATGAAGAGCCAACCTGTGCAATTCCAAGAGGCAATGTTTCCCTTGCAGCCTTAAATACGCGCGTAAAATCCAGGAAAATATTCTGGCAGGTTTCAGGCCTTAAATAACCAACATTTTCGCCTGTTGCACCAACATCTACTTTAATCATCATGTTGAATTTTTTCACTTCGCTAAAATCATTGCTTTTGCATTTTGTGCATTTAATCTGGTGCTTCTTAATCAAATTCCCTAATTCCTGTGTTGACATTGATTCAGGAATTATTTCTTTAGTATGGTCTGCAATTAAATTATCTGCCCTAAATAATGATTTGCATTTGTTGCACTGCACAATCGGGTCATTAAAATTGTCAAGGTGCCCTGAAGCTTTAAATGCCGCTTCTGGCAGAATCTGTGAACCAGAGATTTCAACAAAACCCTCTCTTTCAACAAGTTCTTTTCTCCAGAATTCAACTATTTTTCTCCTTATCCTCTGGCCTATTGGCCCGAAATCCCAGAAGCCTGCTAATCCCCCATATATTTCTGCTGTTGGAAAATAAAGCATCCTTCTTAGTGCTAGATTTGTAATATCGTCATGAGTCATAAAATCAACTTCTTGGTTTATTAGTAATATACTAAGTACCTTGAATAGGCTTTTTAATATTGTGCATCTTTATTATTTTTGCTAAAGAGAGTTGGTGAGATGGTGAAGTTACCAGTCATATCATCTAAAGATTTGTGTAAGGTACTTTGTTTGATTGATTATAAAATCGATCATCAAAAAGGAAGCCATCTGATTTTGATTAAAGAAGGCATTTGTAGGTTGGTAGTGCCAGTTAGGAAGAATATTGCTAAAGGCACATTAAAAGCTATTCTTAGGCAGGCCAATTTGAAATCAGAGGATTTGTTAAAGCTCTTGGAGAAGATTTAAAATGGGTATTACTGATATAGTTAATGGTAAAGTTATGTCTTTCAATGTTTTAATTTCAAAGGATGAAGAAGGTATTTTTGTAGCAGAATGTTTAGATTTGCCTGGTTGCATTTCTGATGGGAAAACAAAAAAAGAAGCAATTGTTAATATAAAAGAAGCCATAGAAGCATATCTTGAAAGTATGGAAAAACATAGGGAAGAGTTGCCAAGTCGAAAAATTGAATTAATTTCAATTAATGTTTAATGCGTGATTTTAAATGGCTAATTTGGAAAAATTGCGGTCAAAGTTTATTGCAGATACAAAGACTAAGGTAAAAGAAACATATGAAAGAAGGGATAACCACATTATTCGTGCAGTAAGCGCATTAGACCAATTGGACGAAGTCTTCAATCTTCTTTTCGAGCAGATAAGTGAATGGTATGCAATGCATTTCCCAGAACTTGAAAAAGACGTAAATTCAAATGATATGTATTTGAGGTTAGTAGGAGAGATAGGGCTAAGGGAAAATTTTGCAGCAGAAAATATTTCTTCGATTTACAAGAATGCTGATGCAGCAAAAAAGCTTGAGAAATTAGCTAAAGAAAGCATAGGCTCAGTGATGCAAGCTGCAGATTTGGCAAGAATTCAGGCATTATGCAAATTAGGTTTGAGTTTGAAAGGAGAGAGAGATGCTGAAGCAGCATATATTGACACCGAAATGAAAAATTTATTGCCTAACTTTTCAAAGCTGGCAGGAACTTTGATAGGGGCTAAAATGCTTGCAATTGCAGGTTCATTAAATCGTTTAATTAAGATGCCTGCTTCCACAATACAAATATTGGGTGCAGAAAAAGCATTATTTCAGCACCTTAAAACAGGTAGTAAGCCTCCAAAATACGGCTTATTATATCAACATCCTTTGGTGAAGAAATCTAGGCCTGATCACAAAGGAAAGGTTGCAAGGATTTTGGCTTCAAAATTATCCTTGGCATTAAAGGTCGATTATTTTGGAAAGCGGGATATTTCAGAAGAGCTTGAAAAAGATCTTGCCGAGAAAACAAAAAATTTATAGTTGATACTTACGCTATTTGATTATTATGTCAGGTTTTAAGCAGTTATTCCAAGGCATTTTTTTAATAAATGGCAGGATCTGCACTAAAAATTTAGTGCAGGGGCAAAGTGTTTATGGTGAGCGCCTTCTGAATGATAAAGGTTCTGAGTACAGGGAGTGGATTCCATTCAGGAGCAAGTTGGCTGCGGCAATAAAAAAGAACCTGAAAAATGTCCCAATAACTAATGCCTCGACTGTTTTGTATTTAGGGATTGCTGAAGGAACTACCGCTTCCCACATTTCTGATATTGTGGGTAAAGATGGTTTAATTGTAGGAATTGATATTAGCGAGAAAACAATGAGAAAATTATTGAGGATATGTGAGCAAAGGTTGAATATAATCCCAAGGATAGCAGATGCAAATCAGCCAGATACTTATGCTTCTGATTTGGAAAACATGAAATTTGACATTATTTTCCAGGACGTTTCCCAGAAAAATCAGGTTGATATTCTGAGGAAAAATGCTGAAGTATTTTTGAAGCAAAATGGCTTTGCATTGCTTGCATTGAAGGCGAAAAGCATATCCTCAACAACCAATGTAAAAAATATTTTTGATGTCCAAGATGTTGAATTAAAAAAATATTTTAAGATAATAGAACGCATCAGCCTTGAACCATTTGAAAAAGACCATATGTTCTATGTCCTGAAAAAATTATGATTTAGGTGCTTATGATTGAGCTTAGGAGAAAGGTTTTCCACATCTTTTTTGGAACACTTTTTATAGTTTCAGCGCTTTTTATCCCCTCTTATATCTTAGCAATCTTATCCCTGATTCTTTTAGTTATCGGTTTTTATATTTCAGAAAAAGGCCTTAGGGATCATCCGATTATCCTTTTGTTTCTCGGAAAGATGCAGCGGCAGCATGAAAAAGAAACACCAGGAAGGGCTATGCTGTTATATGTATTAAGCATTTTCATTTTGTTTTTAATTGATTCCTTGCTAGGGCAGAAAAGAATGCTTATCGCTTCTTTATGCCTTTTGACTTATGCAGACGGCTTTGCCACAATAATAGGCAGAAAACTTGGCAGGTATAAATTGCCAAACAATAAGACCTATGAAGGCACAATGTTCTTTTTCTTGATTGCATTTATCTTCTTAGCTACCTTATATCCGCAGAATATCGGAATGGCTTTTTTGGTAACCTTCCTGTGCACAATTGTAGAAATATTGCCAATTGAAGATAACCTGAGTGTGCCATTATCTTGTTATTTATTCCTTTATCTTTCCAAATTAGTTTTTTAGATGCAGTTATATTTCTATATTTTCAAATTGCTTTTTTATTATATTTTCTCAAACTCTTTTTTCAGGAAAAGTGCATCTACCTCAACATTAGGGCTTTCCCCAATTATTACTCCCTTTATTTTAAATGCCCTAAATACATTTAACAAATCAGCATAATTCATATCAGATTCCCTGAGATTCAAATGATTCTTTTCGCCCTTATCCCCATAATTAATTCCTGAAAGATGAATGTGCATATTATTTAGGCCTTCCCTTCCTAATGCTTTTTCAACCATGCTTAATAAATCATTGAATTCTTCATGTGTATTATTAGCCTTATTTCTTGCGTGCAGATGTGAAAAATCAATGCAAGGCATCACATTTTCAATTTCCTGGCTTAATTTTAAAATCTCTTCAAGCGTGCCAAACTGTGCCCTTTTGCCTGTTGTTTCAGGTCTTACCCAAATATCATAGCCCTTATCCTTTAGTTTCTTTGTGACATCTTTAAGGGCTTCTTTAACTTTATCATAAACCAATTTTGGCTCTTGTTTCATATAGTAAGCAGCATGGAAACAGACGCTGTAAGCACCGCACAAATAAGCAATTTTAGCAGCATGCATTATCCTATTTTTGCTTGCCTCGATCTTTTCCTCTATTTCTGCATTCAGGTTTACATAATACTGCCCATGGCAGGTTAATATTACATTTTCCTTTTCAGCAATTTTTTTTATTTCAGGTGCTTTATTTTCATTAATATTTACATTTCGTACAAATTCTAATTCCATAGCATCTAACCCCAATTCATGCACCTTTATGATTCCGTTTTCTGTGCTTGGGTTTTCTGTCCTTAATGGAATTCCTGAGGTGCCAAAATTCAATTTTGAGGGCTTTATCATAGTACCAACCTACTTTATATTATTGAAATAATATTATCTAATATTACGCTTAATTTGATAAACAGTATGTATGCTGTGATAAAATGCCTTTTACACTTATTCATGGATTAATTTCCTATTTGGGATTACGGTATTTCTCCAAAGATAAAAACGTTTTAAGATTGGCATTTTTAGGTGGTTTAGCCCCCGATATTGATGGTTATCCCCTTTTGCTTGGTGATTTTGACCTTTACAGGAAAATACACCACGAATGGCTGCACCCGCCAATTTACGGATTGTTGTTTGGCATTTTCTTTTCAGCAATTTTTTGGCTTTACTGCAAAAAGAAAAAAATAAAATTCAATTATTTTGCGGGAGTTTTTGTTTTCTTCCTTGGTTTTTTGATGCATTCACTCGTGGACCTTATTACAAGCGATTGGGCATTCAATTTTATCTACCCATTCGGAAATCTTTACCTTGGAGATATCCTAAGCCTAAAAAATTATTTCCTTATGAATGCCCTTGACCTTTTGATTGTTTTCCTGACCCTTATCTTACTAATTTATTTCTACACGAAAGACAAAAATGTGTTATTTGAGCTGTTCAAATCCTAAATCCGATACCTAAAGAACACCGATTCAAGCGCACAAAGCATGCGTTAGACTTTGCCGCAAATTGCCTAAAGCAGAATCCCAATGCTGTTAAATAAAGGATTTTGCTAAGCAGCATTTTTCAAGAATATGCTTCAATTTAGTAATTGCTTATTAATCTCTAACTTAACTGTTTTAACTTTATTAAGTGTATTCCCCCTCAATCTGTGTATGCAAGGTTGGGGTATGAATAAATTTAGAGGAAAAACCCTTTACAATCACAGGCCACATCCACCAGGCAACAACAAATACCCATAAAGAATTTGCTAGCGTATTATTGCTTAGGCCATATGCATAAACATTAAAGTATATCGAGATTATTCCTAAACTCAAAATAGTAAGTTGCGGCAGAATTAATTTAATCCGTCTTTTGCTTGTTTCAGCCTTGCTGGTAACCCTATATTTGATTTTTCCCGGTACTGCTGCCAAAAGGGCTGCTGTGGAAAATATCGGCCATAATCCTGTCCAAAACCTTGTCCCTTCGCTACCTTCATTAAGCCTTGAGTAAAACCAGACAATTGAAAGCAGGCCTAACAATCTTATGAATATAAATTCTACGCCAACAAAAAGTAGCGGTACATTTGTCAATAATGAAACAATCGGCAGGCAAAAAAGAATTGGAAAAAATACCCCCGCTACCAAATATATGTAACCTATTTCAAAATAGTGTATCCTCTGGTTGAAAGACAGCCCTTTTGCAAATAAAGGATTTTTCTTGAAAAGAAGCCTTAATGAATCAACAGCCCAAGTGCCCCTTTGTTTGTATATATTTTTCAGGTCTTGTGGCGCCAGCCCTGTCGTATATGCCTTGTTTATGTAAAGGCTGGTAAATCCATGCCTGTGCAGTTCAAATGACGTATACACATCCTCTACAAGGTTCCATGTTTTAAAGCCGCCTATTTTCTCCAAGGCACTTCTCCTGTAAATAACCCCGCTGCCGCAGCTTATTGAACAAGCATCTGCATTTTTTCCTGTTTGCATATGTTCATAGAACATATGGTCTTTGTTAAAGTCTTGCTTGTGCACATCAAATCTTTGCCTGGTTGTAACAAAAGCAATTTTTTCGCTCTTTGTAAAATAACCTAGTGTTTTTTTAAGAACCTCTTTGTCAGGAACCTGGTCAGCATCAAGCGTAAAAATAAATTCAGAATCGCTGTTCATTAATCCGTTGTTAAGGTTGCCTGCTTTTTCATTAATGTGCCTTTCCCTTGCCAAATAAATTGCTGCATATTTTTCAGCCAGTTTTTTAAGTTCATTTCTGTTTCCATCATCCAACAAAAACACTTTCTTATGGCCATAATCTATATTGACAGAGGCTTTCAGTGTTTTTTCAATCATTGCAACAGGCTCATTTAAGCAGGTAATAAAAACATCAACAGTTCCCTTTGCTTTAATGCCTGTTTCAAATACATGTTTGCCTTCCCAATGGCAGAAGCCGAAAACGAGAAGCAATGAGAAAAACCCTAATTCTGCAACATAAAAAATAATGCCGGCTATCCCATTAAGGTAAGGAAAAACCCAGATTAAGTAGAATAAATTTATGAAAAGTACTATTGGCAAAGAGCGTTTTATTAGCATAATTAAGTTCTTGTGAATCTCTTAAAAAGGATTACTTGGCTTGTTTTGCCTTAATTTATAACGGACCCGCTGGGATTCGAACCCAGGACCTCTTCCTTGCCCAACCCTTTTCTTTTTCTTAAAAAGAAAAAGAAAAGGTCTAGGGTTACCCCAAAAGAAAAAGAACTGTTTAAGTATAATTTATTAGTTTTCTTTTTGGATAATGCCTAGCCTTTTTCTTTTCCTAAAAGAAAAAGGCTTGGTTTAGGAGGGAATTGCTCTGATTCCAGACTGAGCTACGGGTCCTTTTTGCTCCTATTTACTCTACCTAATAAGCAGCCCAAAATTTTAAAAATAGCTGTTTTAGCTGCCGGCATTTATAAATATGGTGTATTCCTGCACTTCAGTCTTCTCGTCTATTGGATCCTTGAAAGACATTGTTATCTTGCAGAACATTTTTTTGTCATCGCTATTCTCAAGCTCATTAATTTCTTTAGGGGCAGATATCGTATAATACAGATTGCTGTTCTTTTCACCTTTCTTCAGGCTCTTTATGTTGTTGCCTGATTCAAACTTAAACCACTCTTCTGTGCAGTCACCCTTGTTTGAAACATTGAAGCTTATTGGGGTTTCAATATCCACATCGCTCTGGTTTGTTACATTGATTTTTTTTGTCTGTGAGGGATATTTATTGCCGTCAAAAGACAGGTTAAAAACATCAACCTCAAATTCAGCATTAAGCTTTACCTCAACGCCTTTTTTTATTTCTATAGTAAAGGGAATTTCTTTTTCAATCCCTATCTCTTTTGCTGTGCTTATTTTTATCCTCCCATTGATGGTTTCAATCTTTGCCTGCTTTGGAATATTCACAGTAATGGTTTTTGACCTCTGCTGGCTTTCCGGCAGCAATTCCTGTATGTCTGATGTTTTTCCAGGGCTAGTAAAATACACCCAATTAACAACATCATCAATCAAATTTGCAGAAGTATCATCAAGAAGTATTTCCAGGGTAATGCCAGGGATAGCAGATGTGCTTTTATTCAGCAATTTTATCTCCTGTGTTTTTGTTTCATTTGCATTTAATGAAATCTTGAAATTTACCGGTTCAATATCTAAAACAGGCTTATCAGCAATGAAAATCCCTTTTATTTCCTTTGAGATGTTTGTGCCATTCACTTTTATTGTTAAAGTTATGCCAGCATTTTTTTCTTCGGGGCTTATTTTTATTGTTTGCTGTATTTTAACAATTGCTTTTATCTTTGTCTGGTTCCCGGCAACAGCCAAAATATCTTTTGGTGATTCAATTGCAACACCGGCATTGCTTGCACTTATAGTTAAGGCTAGTCCAGAAATATCCTCTTCACCCTTATTTGTCACTATTGCTTCTATCTCATTATCCATGCCCTTAATCAGCTTGCTGTTCTGCACATTTAATGCTAACTCAAGCTTGTACTGCTTTTTCAATACAACATCAAAGCTTGCATTTTCTTGATCCACAGTAATCGTGTCAGCATAAAGAGGAAAATCTGAGCTTGAAACAGCTATTTTATATTCACCGGTTTTTAATTTCACTTCATATATGCTTTTGCCGCTTGCTTTGAATACCTCTTTGTTTGCAGAATCGCTTATTCTTAATGAGTTATTCGTAAGATTATTCCCAGATATGTCTTTTATTGAAAAAGAGGCATCAACATTGCTGCCTATAAAATAATTATACGCAAAATAGCCCATAATCAAAAGTACAATAAGCCCAATAATTGCCGGTAAATTTTCCTTTAGCTTGTCTAAAGGGCTTTCTTCCTGGTACTCTTCGGTTTCTATAGCTGAAAACTCGTTCATATTGCCAATATAGTAAATTGATTATCCTTTTATATACTTTTTTATCCAATTATAAAAGAAAAAGCCATTTATGTGGGAACTATGACTAAAGTATATTTGATTTGTGATTCAGAAACAATTGTAAACATCCTACCTGATGTTGCTAAAAAACTGAAGCAGGAAATCCTTGACATAAAATGCACAGTGGATTATGCTGCCTCAAGATTAGACATTCCATTAAAAATACAGCAGAATGCAGTAAAATCAGACATTGTTTTTGTCTTTGTTCTCTATCCCAAGGAAACATCCGATATTTCAATCCTTTTAACCAAGCTTATTGATTTGGAGCTTGAATTAAAAAAACCGATTATCAAAGCAGTTAAGGAATCCGAGCTGGAAGAAATTTCTGATTCAGCAGAATTAAATGAAGAGAAAAATTCCTTGGCAGTAAAATGGGCTAATTATATTTTAAGGTTTATAAAAAAACCGGAAAGTTTTTCTCCCCAATATTCTTCAAAAGAGGATGAACAAGAATTTGGCAGTTATGCCCCCTTTAAATGAATTATTAAAAAAATAAAAGTCGAATTTTAATATTATTGCCATTAATAATAATCCGAATTAGGCAGTGCGCTTTTTTCTGTTATTTCTTTTTTGTTTTCTTCAGGGCGTTTGTTTTTATTTCTTCTTTTGCATTAACCTTTATTTCTGCCTTTTCCTTTCTTGTTGCAATCTTCCTTAAATGCTCAATCAATTCATCCTTTTCAATTAGTCTTTGCCTTAACACATTTATCCTTTGTTCATAGTTTTGCCCAACCTCTTCCTTTATGGCAATCTTTTCCTTATCTATATTCAAAAGATTGGACATGTATTTCTCCCTTATTTTTGAGGTGTCATTCTCAATTTCCATCAGGACTTTGTTTGCGTAATCCCGCTCTTTTTTCAATTCTAGGATTACCTCTCGGCTATTTCTCATATATTTTGAAAGCAAATGTTCCATCACATTTTTATCCCTGCTTAGATGTATCAATTCTTTTTGTATCATTATTACCTTTTGTATTATCATCCTGTACCTATTGTCAAAATCAGCAATCCTTCTCTCAAGCTCTGCGTTATTTTCATTTAATGTGGATTCGAGCTCTGCAACAGTCCTTTCCTTTACCAATCCTAAAAAACTCTTTACCCGTAATTGTTCATATTCCTCTCTTACTTTATTTAATTCATTATCCTTCTCTTCCAAAGTATCAAGCAATCTTCTTGCCAAAGGCTTTTTCTCAAGCTGTGAGTTATCATGCTTTTGCGCAGCTATCTCTAATCTTTCAAGAATAAAGCGGCCTTTCAAAAGAACGGAAAACATCCTTTGCTGCAATTCATTGTAAAGCTCAGGAATAGATTCTTTTTCATACACATTTGCAATATGGAATTTTGTAGTTTCTGTTACTTTTTCTTCCATTTCAATATTCCTTTTCAGGATTTCGAGCGTTTTGTTTAATTCCTTGAAATACTCATCAAGATTAATATGGTCAATAGAACCATGTTCCTTTGTTTTCTCAACTGCTTTCTTCAGTTCGTCTGAAAACCTTGAACATTCAGCCTCTACTTTTTTCAGCTCTTCAACTAATTGTTCTCTATTTAAATCAGCCCAGCCTTTGTTTCTTATTGCACCATCAAGCAAATCAAGTGACTGAGAAGCTCTTCTGATATTTATTAAAGCGTCCATCTGTGAAAATATAAGTGTTATTTGCTTAAAATCCTTTTGCCGGCCAGCAATCCTTTTATATCTGCTTAACCTAATAATATAGTTTAATTTCCTTCCACTGGTCATTATGAGAATATTTGAAAAAAAAGGCATATTTATCAAAGATGAAAATTTTGCTGTTTTGGATGCAAGTGCAAAGCACAAGGCAGAATATTCAATTATCTCACATGCCCACAATGACCATGTTTACATAAATGGCTGCAAGAACATTTTCACCACAAAAGAAACAGCAGATTTGATTAAGCAAAGTGGCAAGCAGTTTAACCCAAAAATAGTTGAATTTGACAAGAAATATGAAGTTGGCGATGTTGAATTTGAATTCTCAAGCGCAGGTCATGTTTTGGGTTCTTTCCAATTAATAATTAATGATGATAACCGCATAGTTTGCACATCGGATTTCAAATTAGAGCAGTCAATTATTGAAAAACCAGCAGAAATAAAACAAGCGGATGTTTTAATCACAGAATCAACCTTTGGGCTGCCGCATTTTTCATTTCCCAAAAGGGAAGAAACATATGCTGAAATGGAATCTTGGATAAAAAGAAGACTGCATGAGAATAAGTTGGTAATTTTGGCAGGCTATCAAATAGGAAAAGCACAGGAATTAACTGCTTTTGTAAATAAACATTTGGGCATTTCCCCTTTGGTTTATGATTCAATTTATTCTACCAACAAGATTTATGAAAATCACGGCATTAAACTCGGAAATTATATTAAGTTAGCACATAATTTGAATGATTCCCAAATTTTAATCCTGCCACCACATTATGTTACCGCTAGCCTCTTGCAGGCATTGCATTTTTCCTCTAGGAAAAAAATTGCAGCAGCAAAAGCAACAGGCTGGTCTTACCACGGCCCATATGACCGCATTTTTCCCTTGTCCGACCATGCAGATTTCAATCAATTGATGCATTATATTGAAGAATCAAAGCCAAAATTAGTTTTAACAACGCATGGCTATGCAAAAGAATTGGCGCATTCAATTGTCCACAAATTTAAGATCCCTGCATACCCGCTTGCCGAGCTTGCGGTTTAATCTTTTAGCTAATTCTTAAAATACCTGTGAAAAGCAGCAGTAATTATATATCCTTTTAATTATCATTAGTAATATGCCTGCAAAACCGGTGATTAAAAAACCCTCAAAACCCAGATTAACCAGAGCAAGCAAATGGGCTACACGAAGGTTTTCAAGAATATCTTTATTAAGAAAGGGAACTGTTATGCCTACCAAGATTGCCCCTGATGAAAAGCTTAGGCTTCTTCCTAAAAAACGCGCAGATGAATTATGTGCCGTAATACCTGATTTAAGTAAATTTAGTGCAAGAAGATTGCTTTCAAATGCCAATAGGGCACTTTTGCTTAATGGCGGAAATTTCACAAAATTATTAAGAAGATTTTCGGATTTAATGAAACCTTCTGAGCTTAGGCCAGAACATTTTTCAGTAAGGAATATTGAAGAGCTTGTTGATCTATGCAATAGAAAGCCTGAATTAAGGTATGCCAGGTTTTTTGAAGTAAATCCTAACCAAAGAGTAGAGGCTAACTTAAATGGGAAAAGATACAGGGGACATGCAGTTTCAGTTGGTGAAGATAAAGTTACAATTAGATTTGATAATGAAGCAAGAAAGACCGCTCATAAAAGAGGAACCATAGTATTGCCAATAGAACCTTTTTCTAGGGTATTTTCTTTAAAGGATAGGAAATTAGTAAGGGTCAGGGAAGGAATGAAAACAGGCATTGTGCTGCCAAGGGAAAGCCTTCAAAGCCTAATTTCTCAAGATAAATAGCATTTTAAAGATTAAGCAACCTTTTTTAGTATCAAAAAGCTGGGGTGGCCCAGTCCGGTTAAGGCGACAGCCTGCTACCGCCTTTTCTTTTCTCTTAAAAAGAGAAAAGAAAATGTAGGTTGCCAAAAGAAAAGAGAACTAATTTAATTCAATGTATTCATAATTAATAAATAGTTCCTGTTTTTCTTTTGGCAGAACAAAATGGCAGCTAGCTGTTGGGCGCAAGCCCGCGCGAGTTCAAATCTCGCCCCCAGCGTTGCACCTTTTCTTTCTTTTCTTTCGCAAAGAAAAGAAAGAACCAAGTAAAATTCGTAGAATTTTACTGGTCCAATAAAATTCCATAGGAATTTTATTTGGAAATGTAGCATATCAAAAGAAAGAAAAGAAAAGCTAACTATTTCAGTTTTTTCTTTTGGAATAGGCCTAAGACTTTTCTTTTTTTCTAAAAAAGAAAAGGATTGGCATGAATACTAAAATAGTTTTAGCATTGGGCGGAAATGCCCTGATTAGGAAAGGTCAGTACGGTACAGTGTATGAGCAGTTTGCAAACACAAGGGCAGCTGCTGAAGGAATTATTCCTTTGATTAAAAAAGGCTACAAATTGGCAATTACACACGGAAATGGCCCCCAGGTTGGAAATATAATGATCAGGACTGAAGCAGCACTGGATAAGGCATATTACATTCCATTAGGTGTAGCAGTAGCGGAATCTGAAGGCGAGATAGGCTATATGATTGAACAAACCTTGCAGAACAAATTGAAGCAGCAAGGAATTAAAAGAAAGGTTGTATGCTTGCTTACCCAGGTTGTTTGTGATAAAAATGACCTTAATGTAATAAATCCGTCAAAACCAATTGGCCCATTTTACACAAAAGAGCAGGTTGAGAAAATTAAATCAAAAGAGAATACCGAAAAAATGGTTTTTATTGAGGATTCTGGCAGAGGTTTTAGAAGAGTAGTCCCAAGCCCAATTCCAAAAGATATTGTTGAAAAAGAAACAATAAAAAAATTGGTCGATTCAAACATTATTCCTGTTGTTTGCGGCGGGGGAGGAATGCCTGTTTATTATGAAAAAGATGGAAGATTAGAAGGCATTGACGGTGTTGTTGACAAGGATAGGGCTTCTGCACTTTTAGCCTCCCAAATTAAAGCGGATCAACTAATTATTTTGACAGGGGTGGAAAAAGTTTGCTTAAATTTTAATACTCCTCAACAAAAACAATTAGATAAAATTACGTTGAACGAAGCAAAGGATTATTTGAAGCAAGGGCATTTCCCTGCTGGAAGCATGGGTCCAAAGATTGAAGCAGCAGTTGATTTCCTTGAAAAAGGCGGAAAACAAGTTATAATTACTTCAATTGATAAATTAATGCAAGCAGTGGAAGGAAATGCAGGAACGCACATTGTAAGAAACTAAGATTTTTATGAAATTATCTTTTGAATTTGTTGATGCACAACGTGTTGAAGAGAAGGAAGAACTAGTTGAAGAACTTGCAACAACCTTCAAAGAATCGCGGATGATTCCAAGAAGAAAACTTGATTGGTTCAAAAGATCAATTCAAACAGATTTAGAAAGAGGATTTTCCTATATTGTTGCCCGTGATTTTAAAAGCAGGGAAGCAATTGGTATGCTTTCCTTAAAGCCTTACCGCCCTAAACAACAAGAGCTTGTTATTTTTAGAACAAATGTCAAGGAAAAATTCTGGAACCGGGGAATTGCAAACGCATTGCACAACCATGCGATAGGTTTTGCTAGAAGAAATGGAACTAACACAGTTAAATGGAGTGGAATGCTTGGCAATATGCAAAGAGTAATGCAGCATGTCGTGGATAGAAATACAGCTAAGCTGCCTAATTCCCGGTTTGTTAGCAGAACCCAAGGAGAATTGGATCGAAGCCAATTTCCAGATTTTTTTATCCATTTAAAACCTGTTAGAAGAAGAGCAATAAGGCCAAGGTAAGACTAAGATTTATATCAATTACTTTAATAGTTTTATCTATTAATTAGATTTTTATGACTGAAAACAATACCTACACGCAGCTCATTGAATTTCTTGATAAAAATAAAGCAGAATACAGGCTGATTGACCATCCACCAGAAGGGCGGACTGAAATTGTCAGCCCAATGCGTGGCAATAAGGTTTCACAGGCAGCCAAATGCATTGTTATTATGGTTAAGATTGGAAAGAAAGTAACAAAGCATGTTTTGGGGGTTATCCCTGGTGATGCTAAAATTGATTTAAATGTTGTTAAGGAATTATTCCAAGGCACATACATATCTTTTGCTAATCCAGAAATTGCAGAAAAATTATCGGGTAGCGTTGTTGGCACAGTTCTTCCATTTTCTTTTAATCCTGAGATGGAATTAATTGTTGATCCTTTATTATTGAAGAACGATGAAATATTCTTCAATGCAGCACGCTTGGACCGTTCAATGGCTTTAAGAGTGAATGATTACATAAGGTTAGCTAAGCCACGCCTTGAACATATTGCAAAATATTCTTAGGTTTAATCACAGGTAAGACTAAGATTTATAATTAATTCCATTAACAGTTTTATCTATTGCAGGAGTACCCAAGCGGCCAACGGGACCAGACTCAAGATCTGGTGGCTTAGTGCCTTCGCAGGTTCGAATCCTGTCTCCTGCAAATCTTTTTTCTTTCTCTTTGCGAAAGAGAAAGAATAAATATTTTATTCAAAGAAGAAAGAGAAAATTGTTTTAAAAAAAGTGATTGGTATATTAAATTAATTGAATATTGTTAGGTTGAGAACATGATTTGTATTATTGCATTTTTTGTTTTTGCAATTCTTGGAATTTTTTCTGTTAAATACAGAAAACTGGCCAAGGAATCCTTTGGATGCGTTACGAAAAGGCTTATGTTTAAGCCGTGCGATTCATCATTGGATAAAAAAATAAGGGCAAGTGTTACTGCGCATATATTCAAGAGGCATAAAGGATTAGCGCATTTTGTAAACGAACATTTTGAAATTTTATCTTGGATTTTGCTAGTTTTGATGATTGCCAGTTCTGTTTACACCGCAATAGGTGCTTACAATTTAATAGTATTTGGCACATGTGACCCGCAGCACCCGGAAAATTGCCCTATTTCAACAGTGCAGAAGTTGCAAGGAGATGTAATAGTATGTGATATTAATGCTGCATTTGTAGAGTTTTATGGGGCAGAATGTCCGCACTGCAAAAAAATGGCCCCTATTGTTTTGGAAGTGGAAAAAGAAACAGGTTATGTTTTTGATAAGCGAGAGATATGGCATGATGAAAAAAATCAGCAGATAATGTCTTTGCATGCTGATGACATTACGCGAGATTGCGGCCTTTTGGGTGTTCCGGCATTCTATTCAATGAAAACAAAAAAAGCTGTTTGCGGTGAAATGTCTGCCGAAACATTAAAACAATTTGTTTTGGAAAATAAACAATAACTTATCTCGCAGTTTTGCAAATAACTCAATTTTTTTTGCATTTTTGTAACTATATATTTAAATAACCATAAAACTAATCTAGTATATCTTAATTTTTGGAGGTAATTTTATGCCATGTTGTTGTTGCGGTGAAGTTAAAAAGAAGCCAAAAGCAAAGAAAGGCAAGAAAAAGAAGAAGTAATTCTTCTTTTTATATTTTATTTTAATCAAGCAAGTGTGGAAAATATTTATGAAAGATTCACATAAACGCTCTCTGGTAAAAGCAATTACCTACAGAATACTTGCATCATTGGCTTTAGCCATAATATCCTGGTTTTTCACAAGGAATCTGTTTGAAACTTCTCTTATTACAGTTGTTTTTACTATTGTGGCTATTGTAATTTATTATATTCATGAACGCATATGGAATAAAACAGGATGGCAAAGGCACCCAAAATAGATTCGAACTTTTTTGAATTATTTAAATTCTATTGTTTTAATTCACAGCCGCTTGCCTGTGCTAATTCCTGGAAGGTCTGCTTGCCATCATACTTTTTTTCATTGATTATCCATTTAGGATAGCCATCTATGCCTTTTTCAATGCATTCCTGTGCTGTTTTTCCTCCGCCTAAATCACATTCAACATAGTTTATGTACTGGAAAGCATCCCCAAATTCTTCTTTTTGGCTTTTGCAGTGCATGCACCAGTAAGCACCATACATCTTGGCGCCTTTTTCAGTTAAGCATTTCGCAAATTCAGCTAATTTTTCATTGCTTACTTTAGGCTTAATCATTTCCATTACTGCAAAACCCGAAATTACAATAATTATCACCGCAATAATAATTCCAATTCCCAAACCAATATTCATAATTACACCCCTAATTGTTTTCTAATCTCAGAATTCATCATGCTTGGGTTCCAAGGAGGATCAAAAACAAGCTCAACATTCACTTCTTTAACGCCGTTAACTTTTATGGCCGCTTCTTTTACCTGGTCAGTTATCATTCCACTTAACGGGCAATGTGGGCTTGTAAATGTCATTCTTACATTTACCCTGCCTTCATTTATTTCGATCTTATAAATAAAACCAAGGTCAACAATGTTTATGCCCAGTTCAGGGTCATAAACATTCCTTAGTGAATCCATTACCGATTTTTCATCAACCATATTAACCAAAACATTTGCAGCAAGGCTTAAAAGCCCTGCTTCTTTAAAAGAGTTTATTTTATTATTATGCATGCAACAGGGCAATTTTGTTCGCAATCCTTATTGCATTTTACCTGATCATCAGTCAAGTCTTTTTCAAGCGTTTCAACCTCTCCTTCAGGAATATTTTTTAATTTGCTTCCTTTTAGTTTTGCTTTCATATCTTCAAGCTCCCAAAAATCTGGGCATAGTGCTGCACAAGTACCGCAGCCAATACATTTGAATTTTTCCAATATTACCATAGTTTTTGCCATTAAAACCCTCTCATTAATTTTGAATACTAAATTAGGGAGCAAGTCTTTTAATTGGTTTGGTTTTAGCAGGCATAAAATAACGTCAATAATCGTATTTTTGGGGATATATTAATATAGATTCAGTGCTTTTATTACATATATATTTTTCAAAAGCCGTGAAATTATGGAAGATTCATTCAAGCGTTCTTTGGTCAAGTCGATTACTTACCGAGTGCTCGCTTCTTTAGCCCTAGCGGGCATATCATGGTTTTATACTGGCAACCTTTTTGAAACATCGTTTATCACAATAGCCTTTACCTTAGTGGCTACTGTGCTTTATTATGCCCATGAAAGGATATGGAACAAGATTGAATGGCAAAGGCATTTAAAATAAGGTTAGCATTTTGCCCGAAAAACCATAACTAATGTTCTGTTGATGAGAGATTCAAACTATTTTAACAAATAAGGTCGCTTTCCAACATTTTTTAATGCTTCTGATTTTCTAAGTTTTGCCCTAATCCTTTCAATCAATGGCTTGCATTTTTCCTTATAATAGGGAAGTGCATTTTCATACTCTTTATTTATTGCTTCAGCGCAATAAAATCCGCTGTATTGCGCAAAGCTTATGCCTTCACCACTGCTTGGGCTTATCAAGCCAGCTGCTTCTCCAGCAAGCATAACATTTTTATCACCTAAAAAGGTTTGCCTTATGGAGTTTGGCCTTGAAAGAAGTGCAGAGCTTAATCTGCCATTTAAACTTGTACATCCCATTCTTTTTGAAAGTTTATTTTTGAATAATTCAAACCTTTCCCTTGCTGATTCCGGTGGAATAGCTGCCCCGATTAATGTTTTGTCATCCTTTGGTATTGCCCAGCAATAAAAATCAGTTATTGAATTGTCAAAGATAAAATAAGCATCATCACATAATTTTTTATCTATTAGTTCCTGCATTGCTATGTAGTACGGCACTTTTGTGTTTGTCAATTTGTTTCTTACTGTGGAAAGTGCACCATCACAACCTATAAGATATTTGCATACCGCACCTTTTATTTCACCGTCGCTAGAAAAAATTGCAACAACATAATTCTTCTTTTTTGTTGGGTAATAATCAATTAGCTTAGTATTTGCGCTTATGTTCACATTGTTTGCTTTTATTGACTGAAAAAGCCAGGCATCAAATTTTTCCCTGTGTATATTGTAAAATCCTTTTTTAATTAAGGTTTCAGTGCCATTATTCCAGTCCATATACTTTATGTCAAGGTATTTTGGCCCAGCAAATATGTCTGCAGGCATTTTTTTCTTGTCCACAAATTCTTTTGCTTCCCTAACAAGCATGCCGCCGCATGGTTTTTCCCTTGGCAATGACCTATAATCTGCAATAAGTACCCTATATTTTGATGAAAGGTTTTCAGCAAGTGTGCAGCCAGCAGGGCCAACCCCTGCTATAATTACATCATAGCCTACCTTAATTAAGGAAGGCGATATTAGTTCTGCCATATACTATATCCTATATCGTTCTTTATTTTAAAAAGTATGTTTGTAAATATAACCCGACCTTTATTAAGTATCAAAGTCGAATCTTTAGGTTAGGCAGTTTAATGGAGCGAGAAATCAACAACCTTTAGGCGTGGGTTCTTAGACGTTATTACAGTAACATGGCTATTAACCCAAGGACATATGCCAGCACAGTAAACCTTGCTTTTGTAAACTTCATCTCGTTATTTTCAGTAATAAAATATCTTCTTATTAAAATAGCCCAGATAATAACGCAGAAGGCCATGAATGCTAGGCTGTATTTTATGTAATTAAGCAGCATGTAGTTTGTAAGCAGGAAAAAAATGCTTAACCCGAATGCACTTATTTGCATAGTCTTTTTTTCACCAAGCAGCAAGGCAAGTGTTTTCTTGCCAGTTTCTGCATCCCCTTTCATATCCTTCAAGTCATTTGTTGTTGCTATAAAAAGAAAGAATGCCGACATTGCTAATCCTATATAATTTATTGCCATTTCTTGGATTATTTTTCCGCTTATTATGGATGCACCGCCGCTAAAAGGCACAAATACTGTAACAATCGCTAAAACTAAGCTTTTTGAATACCATTTGGAATCCAGTGAAATAGGCTTCATTGAATACAGGAAACTCAATACGCAGAATGCGAGCGCCCAAAACATAAAATAAAATCCAACAAAATAAGATACTGACAGCCCCAAGGCATAGAAGAATATGCTGTATGCCCAGGCTTCCTTTAATGTAACCCGCCCGGAAGGCAGCGGCCTTACGGAAATGTTTATTTTATCTGTTTCTAAACCAAAAATATCATTTACTGTTGTGCCTGCCATGTAGAGAAATACAAAACTGAAAAAAGCATATATTACATTTATTTCAATTGCATTTTTTACAAGCAGAAAGCCGATAATTGCAAACAACCCTAAAATTCCAGCATTCCACGGCCTTCCAAGTTCCAGAAGTGCAAACAGCTTACCTTTGTTATAGCCGAATTTTGCAATCTCCCTTTCCATTTTATCACAATTTTGGGATGTTATTCAAATCTATGCCAAATTCTTTTGGGTTATAGCCATAGGTTTCAAGGATTTTTGCCTGCTTCGGCATCAGATAGTTCAAATCAAGCTGGCTTTCCCTTAGGCTTTTGTCAACCTCGGCAAGCCTATGCAATGCAAGGTTTGCATGTATGCAATCATTTCCAGTTTCAGAGGCGCATTCAAATTCAATGTTATTCATTATTGCCTCATGTACTAATGTACCGCCACCAGCTTCCATTCCCCTTATATAATGGCATATTTTCAGGCCTTTTGAAGGATAGTATAATTTTGCAAACGGATTACCTATTACCCTGAATTTTGCGTGGTCTGCCCTTTTGAAGCTCAGGGTTTGGTAATCCCCAAAGCCAATAACTCCAATAATATCCATTGCAATCTTGTACCGTTCCTCAAATTTTTTCAGGTTAAAAAGTTTTATGAGGTTTTTTGTCACCGCCAAGCCGTAAAGCCATCCTTCCATGTATAAATCCTGAATGCCCTGCTGACCCCTTGCCATTGCATCCTCAGTTATTTTCTTTAAGGATACCATTGGAACAAGGGCGAATGGTTCATCAAATGCAACTATCTTGCCCTGCTCAAATTTTAATTTTCCTGTTAATAAAAGTTTAGAAAGCAACGTATACATATTACCACTAGCATAAAGACGCCATGGGCTTCACCCTTGGAGCGTCACTTCATTAAAACATCCATGGATTCTTCAGTATTTACCACTATGCCTTCATTATTTTTTATTTCATAAGGCAAATAACTTTTTAAGTGCTCACAATATCTCATCTTTCTTATTCTCAATGTTCTTGAGTCAGATCCTGCGATTCCAATAAAGAACATCAGTATCACGCCATCAGCAATGAATTCGCTGACTCCATCAGCACTTAGTCTGTTTGTATCTTCATACAGTTCAGAGGTTAAAAGTGTGGTAATTTTATACTCCCTTAAATTTTTCATCAGTTGGTAAAGAATTGTTTTTGCAATCACTTGTTCTGTCCTTGGTATTGGCGTAACAGTTTCGGCAATCTGCGCTAAACTGAATGCAGTCTGTTCTGAAATATCGCTTATTAATAAGGCATCAGTTAATGTTGTTAATGAGTCAATAGCAATTCTTTTTGGTTTAAATTCTCTTACAACATCATCAATGCTTTTTACAAAATCCCTGTGTGTAGTAATATCAAAATGCACTATCTTTATCCTGCCTAATTTTTCCAGTTTTTCAATATCCCAACCAAAAGATTCTCCTTGTTTTAGCAATTCTTCCCTTGTTTGCTCTGTGCTGATATAAAGGCTTTTTTCACCATATTTTGCAGCACCATTAAGTATGTATTGCAGGCATAAGGTAGATTTACCTGTTCCTGCCCCGCCTGATACTATTACAATATTGCTTTCAGGTATCCCCCCGTTCAACGCCTTGTCTAGGCCATCGATTCCTGTCTTGCTTAATGAAATCACCTAATCACCACCAAAATCGCATTCTTCAATAGATTAACTGCAATCTGATTTATATATTTTCTGGCTTGCGCTTAATTGCTAAAATTACGTTAATACCTTAAAAATCAGCAGTATATTAAAAAAGAAAAAATAAAGCCCTAAAGATTGAGGGCTTTTTTCATCTCAATTTTGTTAAAACCAAGGATAATCTTGCCGTTTATGTCAACAACAGGCAAACTTGTCTGCCCGCTTTTTGTAATCATTTCTTTGATTTTTTCCTTATCCTTGGCAACGTTTATCTCCGTATATTTTACATTATTTTCTTTTAGGAACTTTTTAACAAGCTCGCAAAAAGGGCATGTTGGTGTTGAATACACTAATACTTTAGCCATTTTTTTCACCTTAAGATGCCCCACATCCGCCATTAGCTGATGCAGCATCTGCGCCTAGCGTTGTGTTACAAACAGTTGGTGCAGTGTTGAATGCGCTGCAGATGAGTGTTTTTAATCCTTCAGGCGACCTGTCAGCATTGCCGAAATAAACTCCATTGACAACGACTGAAGGTGAATATTGCAATTGCAGCGCGATTGCATCCTCAGTGTCTGCTTGGTATAATAATTCTCCTTGTTTCTCAACACAGTCAAACACATTGGTTGAGTTTATTCCAAGCGAATCCATTAGTTTTATCGATTCATTCTTGTCGCAATCAACGCTTTTTTTGCTGCCGCAGTACGGGTAAATATCTGATGCAAACTTTTGCGCGTATTTCCAGTAGTTGGTTTTGTCAACAACCTGAATGCATTCCTGTATCTTGTTCTGCTGAAGTTCGTGGGCACCATGCATGTTGCTGAAGAACTTTACTTTTATATCAGCAGAATCTGCAAGCACCTCTGCTGCCTTTGCAAAAGAATCCAATGCAGCTGAACCAGCAGGACAGTAAGAGAAGATATATAAGTCTGCAGCTGGTTTATCAGTTTTTGGCAATTCTTGTGGTTGTGTATCTACTTGATCTATTGGTTCATCTTGTTTTGGCAAAGGTTCTGATGTTTTCAATATATTTAAGCTCCCAATAATTATCTCTTCAGCATTTGCTGTAGCATATACCTGTGCCTGTTGTGTTGTTTTACCGTTTTCTTTTATATCAACAGTTAATTTATATAAAGAATTTCCTATCTTTTCAAGTTCACTGATGCTGCCTGTTACTCCCTGAACCTCTAGCAGATTATCATTCAGGTATTTTGTGACCTTATCCTTAACATCTGCCTCGCTTACTGTCGTAGCATTTGTTTTGTCATCTTGATTTGTTTGTGTTCCTGCATCTGCTGGTTTTAAGGTAAATCCTAACCAAACACCCAGCAAAATTCCTACAATAAGCATTACTGTCAATAGCATCCCAACCATCGGAGTTATTGTGAATTTTTTTTCATTTTTTACTTCTTCATTTTTTACTTCCTTAGCCATTATAACACCTACCCCTTATTTTAAACATTTTTAAGAAACAGAGCTTTAATTATATAATTAAAAAGGATAGTTTAATAATGTTATTGCACGAGCGTTAATTTATCTTTTGCATCTCTGTGGTTTTATGCTAAAAATTGCATTTCTGAATCTTTTTAGGCACAAGTTAAGGACAGCATTATGCATTTTAGGCATAGCATTGGGAATAGCCTCAGTAATTGCATTGGTTTCACTTATTGATGGCTTATCATTTGAGATACAGGGAGCAATAAGCCAGATGCAGGGCATTACTGTTTACCAAAAAGGGGCAATGGGGCCATTATTTTCAGAGATAGATAAAAGTTATGAGTCAAAATTAGGGGCTTTGCCAAATGTAAAGACTGTTGTCCCGACAAAGATGGCTATGGCCAAAAATATTGAGGGAAAATCTATAAGTTTCGGATTTGGCTCAACCATGCTTATTGGCTCAGATTATTCCAAAAAGAAAATTAACACAGCAGCAGGCTATGGTGGCAAGATAATACAAGGCCGTTCAATAAACAGTTCTGACAATGGCAAGGTTATAGTTGGAATGGAACTTATGGATAAATTGAATAAATTTGTGGGAAATAACCTTGAGGTTAATGGCAAGAAGTTTGAAATAATAGGCATATACGAAACAGGTTCTTCACTTTTAAATTCTTCAATCCTTATGCAATTGGATGACTTGATTGAGCTAAATGATTATTCCAATGAAATGGTTGGGCAGTATACTATTGAATTAATTGACCCAACAAAAGACAAGGAAACATCTAAATTGATAAATTTCAAATTTGGCGAGAAATTAAAAGCTGTTTCTGCCAGCTCTTTTTCAAATCAATTGGCTGGCATCTTGGATACATTAAGATTATTGGTTCTTATCATTGCAAGCATTGCTGTGCTTGTTGCAGGCATTGCTATCCTTAACACAATGCTTATGAGCGTTACAGAACGCTTTAAAGAAATAGGAACATTAAAAGCAACAGGCTGGTCATCATCTGACATAGTAAAAATGATTCTGATGGAGTCAGCAATGATTTCCTTAATAGGTTCAATTACAGGCATCCTGTTAGGGTATGCTGCTTCAAATTCAATCTCAGCAGCCTTCAAGGTTACTATCCTAATTACGCCTTCTTTAATAGGTCAGGCAATATTCTTTGCGATTATTATTGGTTTGATTTCAGGCATTTATCCAGCATATGTTGCTTCAAAATTAGACCCGGTTACTGTTCTGATTGCTGAATGAATTTTTTTATTATTTGCCCAAGGTTTTAACTATCTCCCGCAATTCATCACAGAATATCTTTGCTTCTTCTTCAGTATTGTAGAAATATAAAGAAGCTCTCGCCGAACCTTTCAATCCGCGTTTGTTAAACCATGAATGCGCACAATGCATCCCCGCCCTTATCGCAATCTTCTTTGTGTTGTCAAGCAAAATAGCAATATCAAATATGTCCATTCCATTTACATTGAAACTTGTAATCCCGCATTTTTTCTTCCAGTCTTTTACCCCGATAATATTCAAGCCTTTAATCTCAGACAATCTTTCAGTAATTATTTTGTTCAGTTTTCTTTCATGCTCTTCTATATTTTGCATGCCTATTTTTTCAAGATATTCACAGGCTTTTCCAAAGCCTAACATTCCTGCAACATCCTGCAATCCTGCCTCAAATTTTGCCGGTGCTTTCTCAAATTCTGCTGTCGTGTATGTTGAGTTGTAAGCAGTATGCCCTCCTGACATGAAAGGTTGCATCTTGTCCAGCAATTCTTTTTTGCCGTATAAACAGCCTGTTCCAGATGGGCCACAAGCCTTATGCCCTGAAAATGCCAAAAAATCAACATCTAATTTCCTGACATCTATCTTTGAATGTGGTGCACCCTGTGCTGCATCAACAAAAACATAAGCATTGAAATCATGAGCTAATTTGATTATTTTCTCAATCGGCAAAATATATCCGTCAATATTGCTTGTATGCTGAATTGCAACCATCTGTACATTGTTGTTCTGCAGTGCATTTTCAAAATTCTTTAGTGAGAATTCTTCATTTGCATCTGATTCAACAATCACATGCTTAATGCCTTTTTCTTTTTCTAGAAACTGCCAAGGAATCAGATTAGAGTTATGTTCCCTGTCGCTTGAAACGGTTGCTTTTCCCTGCTCAAAAGGGAATGAATTTACAACAATATTAATTGCTTCAGTAGTGTTCTTTGTGTGAATTATCTCATCAGCTGATTTTGCATTTATGAAATGCCTTATCTTATCACGCGCGCTTTCATATTCTTCTGTTGCCTTTATCGCTAATTGATGGTTTGACCTTCCAGAGCATGATGGAAATTCTTTATAATAGCGGGAAATTTCCTCAATAACTTGATTAGGCCTTAAGGTCATGCAGGCATTGTCAAAATAGATAATTCCTTTTTTCAATATTTCAAAATCCTGCCTGATTTTTTCTGTGTTCATATGTTAAAATACAAAGAAGTCTAACATTTTTTAAATCCAATGAATTAGTTATTAACCTTGCGATTTCCGATAAACATTTTTAATGCTCATGGTGCTCTTCATGTGAAGCTTTTTTGCTTTTAGAACTTGAATAATAAATTAATAACGCCGTAATTACCAAAAAAAGAATAAGCATTGCATCTACTCCCTGAAATGTTGAATGGGTTATTCCGTTAAGCAGTATTCCAATTTTGCCAAGGGCATCTGTAATAAATAAGATATAAAGTACTGCTATTGCCAATAATATGTTGCTTAGATTGCTATCAATCTTCAATTCCATACTTACTTATTAACTCTAAAAAGTTTAAAAAGCAATCCTACTGGATAAATTTGGTTAAAATAGCTTATAACCGCAAAAAATGAAGGAAATAAGGCGAAATCGCCTTATTCTCATTACTCTTAACTATTGGGTATTTACTACTAATTCACCAACATTTACCTCTGTTTGCTTAGGCAATGTAGTAATATCCTCATACTGTATCCCTGTCAGGAAATCAAGGTTAGTAAGGATATATTTCTCATCCTTCACTATTCCTAGCTTATCCCAAAGCTTTTTCACTACAAAATAGGCATTTACATCCCCGACATAAACAACCGCAGGCACTTTTGTAACGCCCCAGCTTAAGGCAGTGTTAAGGTTTGTTGGGTCTTTTATGTCTGCATATTTATTTTCAACAATCTTAAATCCTAAAGCAGTATTCAATGCCTCATTTAAGTCTGTAGGACTGGGGCATGCTGTGCAGTTTGAATCAATAAGGTAAAATGCTTTCACATATCCAACTAATCTTTGTTCGGTTAGGCTGAAATACAATGGATTCAATCCAGATTCCCTGAACACAAAAGAACCATCGCTTTCAGTTGTCCCTAACTCACCCATAGTTGGCAGTATTGTTTCATATTCTGCAATCTCTTTTGAAAGGATTATTGTTGGAACAGCAGTAATGCTGTATTTCTGCATCAGTTCTTTTCCTTCATCTGTTGTTGCATCTATTTTTTTATTCTCAATTATTGTTACAGGAGGAACTAATTGTGAAAAGTTTTCTGGTTTAGGAGTAGGGGCACATTCCTTGCATTCATTAAAACTCAGAGTAATCATTTTTACCTGCCCCAAATATTTGTTTTTCTCAATATCATAACTTACATTCGGGATATTTCTCAAAATTAATGAATTGTCACTTTCCTTTGTCCCTAAATTTGCTGCTAACCATTGCGACTCTAATTCTTTAGCCTTATCCAAATCCCCACTAATTACCAAAGTAGGCAATTTCGTTAGATTATATTTTTTAACAAGGGCTTTTCCTTCCTCAGTATCATACAGAACAGTTTTTGTTTCATATTTTGCATTTAGGTCAGTGTTCTTTATTGCTTCCTCAAGGCTTGAAAGTGAGAAGCATTTGTTTTTTTTGCAATCATCCAATGTTATTTCTGTTAGTAATAACTTTGCTGCTTCTTCAGTTTGTTGCGCTGTTTTTTCCGGCGCAGGCGATTGGTTAGTTTGCATAATTATTATGCCAAATACTGCAAGTACCGCAATGATAAAAATGCCAACAAGCAGAAATTGAGTGTTTTTATCCTTTAAGCTGAATTTAAAAATTTTTGATTCTTTCTTAGTTTTTTTCCCGTGTGTTTTTTTGATGTTTTCCATATTTCCCCCTCTAACTTTTTAATACACTGTTACTTTTAAAATCATTGCGCTTGTGCCTATGCCGGCCAAAAATGCGAGATTGCCTATTTTTAAATTTTTTCACCTTATTCAACCTATGGTTGAAGAAAAAGATGTTATTAATTTAGTAAACAATAACAAATGCAAGCTTAAAGAAATCCTAAAAACACTTGTTTCAGCAAATACAGTAAATCCACCAGGCAATGAAACCCTGCTTGCCAACAATGTGGCAAATATTTTCAGGAAACACAAGATAAAATACAGAACTCTCTCTAAATCAAAAAACCGCGCGAATATTGTTGCGACAATCGGGAAAGGCCGGAAAGAATTATTATTTGCTGCCCATTCAGATACAGTTCCTGCTGATTTAAAGTTATGGAAAACAAATCCATTTGTGCTTGCTGAAAAAAACGGCAGATTTTATGGCAGGGGGGTTGATGATGATAAAGGGCCGGCAGCTTCTGCAATCCTTTCATTTATCCTGCTTAAAAAATTTGAGAAAAAATTAAACTGCAAGGTTTCATTGGCAATTACTGCTGATGAAGAGCATGGCTCAAAAAATGGCATGCAGTATCTTATTGACAATAATCTCATAACGCCTGATTATGCAGTTGTTCTTGATACAGGCCATGAATTGAAGGCAGTAAGCCTTGGCGAGAAGGGAATCTTAAGGCTGAGAATAACCTCTTTTGGAAAATCCGCGCACGCAAGCAGGCCATTTGAAGGCATAAATGCAATCACTAATGCATCTTATTTAATTTGCGAACTGCAAAAGTTGAAGTTTAAGCATACAAGGCAAAAACTATTCTCAAAGCCCACATTTAATGTTGGGACAATTAAAGGGGGGTCTGCCACAAATGTTGTTCCTGATTCTTGCGAATTTACGCTTGATGTAAGATACCTGCCAGGGCAGAATTCCAAGGAAATTATCAATAGCATAAAAAAATTGATTTTAAATGTTCAAAGAAAATCTAAAAAATCTAGGTTTAAAGTAGCAGTGCTTATGGATGAACTGCCTTTTTTGTCTTCTGCAGACAATGATTTTTTAGGGATACTTTCAGATTCAGCAAAAAAAATCACAGGCAAAAAAATAAAACACATAGCTCTTTCAGGCGGAACAGACACAAGGAGATTGGCGCACGCAGGCATATCTTCAATAGGCTTTGGTGCTGGCAACAATCAGGCGCACAAGAACAATGAATCCATTGAAGTTAAGCAGCTTGTTGATTTAACCAAGATAATTTTGCTTGCTGCCTTTGGCTTTTCAGAAAAATTTTCTTGATTTAAGAATTTCGGAAAAACTCTCTTGATTTTGGAATTTTCGGAAAAACATTATTGACATCAGAACTGATTTATTTTCCCTCAAAGGCAATCTTTAAACCCTCAAAGGCAATCTTTAAAATAAGAATAACCTTTCCTATACCCATATCAGGCGCGATTTTTCTACTTTTCAAAATTGCGCAAAGATGGAGAGGAGGATAAAAATGAATAAGGTTATTCTAGTAATGTTATTTGTTCTTCTTTTTGCATTGCCTTTTGTTTTTTCACAAACACAATGCAAATCAGAAGAAGAATTAAATAAGGACATTTTAGCATGTAAAGAGAGCGGATTGAGCTATGAAACTTTTGTTGGCGAGGATGGCTGCAAATTTGTTAAATGTGTTGTACTGCCACAACCAACAGTAGCTCAACCTGGCACATCGAATTGCCCTTCTGATGACCAATTGAATAAAGATATAGCATCATGCAAGGCAAAAGGTGCTTATTATGATATTGTTCCTGATGATTCTGGTTGTAAAATAGTAAAATGCTATGAACCACAGCAGCCAATTGCAACACCAGTTTGCCCTACTTCAGATCAATTGAATAAAGACATTATGAATTGTAAGGAAAAAGGATATTCCTATGACACTGTTGCAGACGCATACGGCTGTAAAATAGTAAAATGTGTTGAAGCAGCTGCGACATATGGCACAACTACGGCAAATTATTGCCCAACACAAGAAGAATTGGATAAATATGTAGGATTTTGTAAATCTCAGAATCTGAGTTATGATATGGTTCCAGATGACTATGGCTGCAAAACAGTGAAATGTTTGGAGCAATTTAAGGCTAGTTGGACTACTACAGCCCCAACATCAACAGTCCTATGCATATCTGATGCGGAAATCACTAAGCAAATAACTATGTGCAAGGAAGAAGGAGGAACATATGACATTGGCGTTGATTCATATGGCTGCAAGATGGTGAAATGCCAAGCAGCTAGCACTCCGAGTACTGGGGTAACCTCAGAACAGAAGTGCCAAACCCCTTACATTGAAGATATGATAAAAAAATGCAAGGAATCAAATATGGGCTATGAATATTATATGGAAAGTGCTGACTGTTCATCAGTAAGATGCAATGCTCCACAAGTATTGTGCCCTAATGAAGATAATCTGTATGAGATAATCAAGAAATGCAAGCTCAATAATCAGGGTTACAAATATTACTCTGATTCAATGCAATGCAAGAACGTGCAATGCGTGGAATCAATATGCCCATCTGAAAAAGAAACCCTGGCTAAAATTGAGGCATGCAAGAAAGCAGGCATGGAAGCACAAACTTATCCGGATCAAGCAAGCTGTAAGATGGTAAAATGTTATCAGGGAGGAGCGGTCTGCCCTGCGCCAGAAGCAATTGATAATATAGTTGCGAAATGCAAGGAAAAAAAGCTTGATTTTGAAGTTTATGAGCAGAATGGCTGTAAGCAAGTGAAATGCAAAGAGCCTAAACAATTTGAAACAATTGAGTGCAAAAAATATCTGCAGAATAACTGCACAATAATTTCATGCACTGACGGCTATTTCCTTAACACATGCAAGCTTGAAAATGTTTGCCCTGTTGTTGACTGCAAGACATTCAAGGATGAAAAGGGTTGCATTGTGAAAAGATGTTCAAATGGTTATGAAACAAGGGAATGCAATACTGAAATACCTGTAGAGTGCAAGGTTTATAC
>JBBSVU010000013.1:41613-45475 GCA_038046645.1 archaeon | reverse complement strand
TGGATAGAAAGCTTAAGTACATTGTTTTTACAGCAATAATCTCTGTGCTTATTATGCTGTTATTCGGCATACCTAGCGCATTAATCCCAAATAGTTACTATTACAGGATGATCCCTCCTACTCCCTCAGATTATTTCTTCCTTATCACAATATCAGTGCTGCTTGCGATTTATATCGCAGTTAATTTTTATTATAAGAAAAGCAATGAAACTAAAAGTTATTACCTTGCGGGCTTTACTGGGTTTGCAAGTATTTTCATAGTAACCTGTTCCATATGCAACATGCTGCTTGTAGCCATATTAGGGACTAGTTTTGCATACTATGTTTTTGACCCATTGAAACCATTGCTTGGGTTAATACTGCTATCCCTGCTGTTGGTTGCAATATGGCTAAAGGTTAAGGGCTGCAAGCAGTGTAATGCTGCACTGGCTGAAGCCAAATATAAAAATGATAAACTGGATTAAACAGCAAAAGGGGTTAGAATATGAATTCAAAAAATTTGTTATGGATGGCAGTATGCTGCCTTGTGCCTTTGATAGTAATAGGCATCATATTTTTCTTTGGGTTTAACCAGTCATATTTAACAGTAATTGCATTGCTGCTCTGCCCGCTGCTCCATATATTTATGATGAAGGGCATGCACAAAGAAAAGCCAGATGTTACAAAAGATAATAAAAGTGAAGCAGATGTTACAAAGAATAATAAAGAAGAAAGCTGTCATTAATAAGAAGAGGTAAAAGATGGTTAAAGATCCTGTTTGCGGAATGGAAGTAGATCCAAAAAAAGCCAAATTCAGCGAAGTGAGGGATGGCAAAAGATATTATTTTTGCAGTAAATCCTGTTATGAAGAATTCAAAGATCTGAAAAAAACTGAAGCAGCAATGCCAGTAGCAAAAAATGCAGGCACAGTGAATGAAAAAACAGCCAGATTTTCAATCAAAGGCATGCATTGTGCAAGCTGTGCAGTTAATATAACTAATGCCCTTAAAAAAAGCTCGGGAGTTTTAGAGGCAAATGTAAATTTTGCAACAGAGAAAGCCCATATTAAATATGATGCAATAAAAACAAATGAAAAGAACCTTGAAGAACTAATTAAAAAAACAGGCTACAATGTGCTGAAGGAACCTGTTTTGGCAGAAGGCACAAATAAGATTACTGTCAGCATAGGGGGCATGGAATCCCAGCATTGTGTTGGAATAATTGAAAATGCCCTGAAAAAACAGCAGGGCATTCTTGAAGCACAGGTTAATCTTGCAACAGAGAAAGCGGATATTTCATATAAGCCATCGCAGATTTCAGCTGAAAGGATAATTAAGGCAATTGAAAATGCAGGTTATTCAGCAAAACTTTCAACCTCAACAGATTTTGAAAAAGAGGCAAGGGATAAGGAGATACAAGGATATAAAACCAAAACAATATTTTCATTCATATTTAGCATTCCACTTGCTTATCTCATAATGGGCCAAATGATCGGGCTGCCAATTCACCCAATTATGCAGGAATTTAGTATTCCAATCCAATTGTTATTGTCAAGTGCAGTTATGCTGATTGGCCGAGATTTTTTTATCAGTGGATTTAAGGCATTAGTGATAAACCGAAATCCAAATATGTATTCACTTGTTGCAATTGGTGTTGGCTCAGCATATATCTGGAGCCTTGCTAATGTGGCAGGAATTCTTTTGGGGTTGCCAAATTTCTCGGAGGACCAACTATATTTTGAAGTTGCAGCATTTCTGATTTCTTTCATCCTACTCGGGAAATATTTTGAGGCAATTGCAAAAGGACGGACATCAGAGGCAATAAAAAAACTCTTAGGCATGCAAGCAAAATATGCAATAGTCCAAAGGGATGGGAAAGAAATCAAAATCCCAATAGAAGAGGTTCTTATTGGGGACATAGTAATAGTAAGGCCTGGGGAGAAGATTCCTGTTGATGGCACGATAGTTGAAGGCAAATCCTCGATAGATGAATCAATGATTACAGGGGAGAGCATTCCTGTTGATAAAAAAATAGGGGACAAGGTAATAGGGGCAACAATAAACAAGACAGGCTCATTTAAGTTCAGGGCAGAAAAAATTGGCTCTGAAACAATGCTTGCCCAAATAATAAAGCTTGTTGAAGATGCACAGGCAAGCAAAGCCCCGATACAGGAATTGGCTGACAAGATTTCTGCAATTTTTGTGCCTGCTGTCATATTGATTGCAATAGTTTCAGCATTAATCTGGCTGTTTTTAGGCCAATCCTTGTTGTTTGCGCTTTCAATATTTATTGCAGTATTAATTATTGCATGCCCTTGTGCTTTGGGTTTGGCAACCCCTACCGCGGTAATGGTTGGCACAGGCAAGGGGGCTGAGCGCGGAATACTGATTAAAAGTGCAAAGGCATTGCAAAAAGCACAGGAAATTAATGTTGTGATATTTGATAAAACCGGAACATTAACCAAAGGAAAGCCTGAAGTAACTAACCTGATTGCACTAAACAAGTTTGATGAATCTGATTTGCTGGAGTATGCAGCAATTGCTGAAAAAAGGTCTGAGCATTCATTGGGTGAAGCTATTCTAGGATTTGCAAAAGCTAAAGGCATTGAAATACCTGAACCTGAAAAATTCAATTCAATCACAGGAAAGGGCATTGAAGCTATATTTAAGGGCAGGGCAATTTTGCTTGGCAACAGGGCTTTGATGAATGAGAATAGGATAGATACTTCTTTTTGTGAAGATAAAATGCAGCAGCTTGAGCATGAAGGCAAAACCGCCATGCTTGTCGCAGTGGATAAAAAAATTGTTGGCATAGTTGCTGTTGCTGATACATTAAAGGAGAATTCAAAGGAAGCTGTGCAGGCTTTGCACAATATGAAAAAACAAGTAGCAATGATTACCGGCGACAATAAAAGGACTGCAAACGCAATTGCAAAGCAGCTTGGCATTGATATTGTGCTCTCAGAGGTATTGCCGCAGGATAAAGAGAATGAGATAAAAAAAATGCAGTCACAGGGAAAGGTTGTTGCGATGGTTGGTGATGGCATAAATGACGCTCCGGCTTTGGCACAGGCAGATATCGGCATTGCAATTGGTTCTGGGACAGATATAGCAATAGAATCTGGCGACATTGTTTTGGTAAAAAATGACCTGCGCGATGTTATTGTTGCAATGGACTTAAGCCGGTATGCCATGGGCAAGATTAAACAAAATTTTTTCTGGGCATTTATTTATAATGTTGTTGGCATTCCACTTGCCGCAGGCATTTTGTATCCATTTACTGGCTGGCTGTTAAGCCCCATTATTGCTGGGACTGCAATGGCCTTCAGCAGCGTGAGTGTTGTTTCAAACAGCTTGCTTATGAAAAGGTATAAGCCTAAAATAAAATTTAACGTATCAGGATAATATTGCTGTAACTAGCAGCCATTGAAAACAGCCCTACTTATTGAAGTTTTTAGCATGCTTTTTACCTTGGATAGCGAACTTTTTTTAAAATACTTACGCCTTTTACTGTAACTTTTTGCATTATTGCCTAAGTACAATGCGCAGAATCCACTAAAAACAATATTTTGGCCAGTTTTGACGGTTTCATTAAAACAGATATATGGTTTCAGCACACTATTATTGTATAAACAATTTTTTTCATGAGGTGAAAATAAAATGAGTAAAGAAATAGAAGAAAGTGTTGGGAACGCAACCATTTCAGGGAAAGAAATGATTGTTTATGGATTGCTTATAGTATTGCTTGCCGCAGTCCTTGGCAATATATACCTATCAATAAATCTAAACAATACAGTTGCAAAGCAAACTACTGCAATTGCGGGCTTGGCAGCCTTGCCAGCATCAGGAAATTCAGTAACAGGCAATGTAACTGCTGCTGCATC
>JBBSVU010000013.1:0-41513 GCA_038046645.1 archaeon | reverse complement strand
CAGGCAATGTAACTGCTGCTGCATCTAATGATAAATTAATTGCACAAACGATTGAAGAAGTTATTCCAACAGGAGTGCCTGCAATATATGGCGCTGAATTAGGGATAAGCTTTGACAAAGCTGCAGAAAGTATTGCACCTATGTCAAACATAGATAAAACAGTAACATTGCAGGGAGATGAATTGCAAAGATATGTAAGCATTGCATCACAAACAGCATGTGAATATTGTTGCGGTGCCACAACCTTGGTTACACCAAGTGGTGAGCCGGCATGTGGTTGTGAACATAGCTACGCAATGCGTGGTTTAATAAAATACCTTATACAAAACCATGCAGACTGGTCAGATGATGCAATATTGAAAGCAGCAAATGACTGGAAGGCAGTATTCTTCCCTAAAGAAACAGTAAATAAAGCCCTAAAATTGAAAGCAGTACAAAGTGGGGGAAGCGCAGCCATTGAGTTGCCTTCACAGGTTGGGGGTTGTTAAAATGAATGCAAAAATTGCAATAGCAGGAATAGCAATAATTGGGCTTTTGGTATTTTCAGCATTTTTTGTTTTGCTGCCAAACCCAAATACAAATATCCAGACAGGCTATGCGAGCGCAAGTACGGTTACGGCAAACACAAGCAGCTCTGACATGAGCGATCATCATTCAGGGCAGGAAACATCAAGCGCTTCAAGCGCAGTAAATAATCTTCCTTCGCAAGTAGGGGGTTGTTAAGATGAACTATAAAATAGCTGTACTGGCTGCTGTTTTTATCTTGATTATTGCAGGCGTATCTGCACACTACATTAATCAAAAAAGCAGCAGCATAAAAGGAAACCAAATAGATATTGGGTCAATGATGAGCATGCATAGCATGATGTCTTCTAATCAAAAAATGCAAGGCATGATGAAAGAACATCACAAAAATATGAATGCACAAGGTATGAAAGCAATGCATGAGCAATGCCAGAAACAGATGGGAATGATGTCAGGCAATAATATGAATCATATGAAGGGAATGATGCAATAAATGCCTATCTCGTATAGGAGCAGGCAAAATTGCCTGCTCTTTTTATATTTTAAGGTGAAAATAATAAGGTGAAAAAATGGAAATATTCAATAAAATTTTTAACATACATAATAGGATTGTAGCAGTATTGAGCACAATCATATTTGGCATATTTAACACAATGCCCGTACATGCGCACTGCCCAATATGCACTGCTGCAGTAGGTGTTGGTTTAGTTACAACAAGGGTATATGGTTTTGATGATGCCATTATGGGGGTATGGATAGGCGCTTTTATTATATCAACAGCAGTATGGGCAAACAATGCACTAAAGAAACGCTTTATTCCTTTTCAAGCACCATTGATGTCAATAACTGCATTCATACTAACCACTGGTTCATTTTATGCTGCTGGATTAATGAATGGAACATATGCAAAAGCCTTTGGAATAGACCGCTTGTTGCTAGGGATAATTGTTGGAAGCGTATTAACCTATGCAATGCCAATTGTGAGCAAGAAAATTAAGGAATTGAATAAGAATAAAGTCTTGTTTCCTTTCCAGACAATTGTACTTATAGTTCTGGTTTTGATAATTGCAAGCATAAGCATGATGTTTGTAAAATAATTGAGTGATGTAAAATGGAAAAACAAGTGAGCGATTTAATAAAAAAAGTAAATGAAATAAAAAACAAGGAAGGCTTTGACCTTTCTTTGGATGAGGATTTAAGCATAGCATTGATGAATCTAATCAGCATTGAAGAGCACCTTTATTTTACTGCAATGAAAACCGGCAAGAACGAATATCTTGAGACATTGCAGACAGCAAGAGAGATACGGAAGAATCTTCTGAAGGAAATAGTAAAGGAACCTGAAGGAGAGGTATGGTGCACAAGCAAGCATCTGCTTGCTGCCAGCATGAGGCTTATTGAGGTTGGGAATAAGTATTATGGGAAAGATTATGCTAAAGCGCAAGATATATATGCCAAAGCCTTTGAATTGTACTTCCATTTCTGGCAGCTGAATATAAATAAAAATGAGAAAAAAGCAACATATGCGAACAGCGAAATTACAAGCAAAGATTCCGGCAATGAGAATATAAACAAGCCAAAAAATAAAATCTCAGCATATCTTAAGGGCATTATAGACTGCTGCAAAGAATAACTTGCAATTTAGCCCAGCAAATGATTTATAAAACTTATTTTAGATTAACTAATAGTTAAATGATAGGTGATATCTGCAAATAAGGTATCCCTTGTAAAAGCCCTGATAGTCTAACGGCTAGGATGCGGCCCTGTCGAAGCCCCTTTTTTCTTTTTCTAAAAGAAAAAAGGCCCTTGGGTTCAAAAAAGAAAAAATGAATATTTAAAAGATAAGGCAGATTCTTTTTTGTTGGCTTGCTGCGAGGCTGCGGTTCGGGTCCGACTCCCGGTCAGGGCGCTTTTAACATAAATCTAATTTAACAAAAAGTAAGTTTCAGATTATTTAGGGGAAAAAATGAAAAGTACAATTGTTATTGGGATAAAGGGGATGCACTGCAAGAGCTGCGAAAAGATAATCGAAGATAGGGTTTCAAAGTTAGAAGGCATTGAGAAAGTAACAGCAAGCTTTGAGAAAGAAAATGCAAATATAATATTTGATTCTGATAAAATATCAAGAAAAAGAATTGAAGAAGAAATACATAATGCAGAGTATACTGTAAAAAATTCCATGGCCCTTAAAAAAAGCACACTAAAACAAGGCCTAATCTACGGCCTTCTGCCACATGTGGGCTGTATCGGATTTATAGCAGCTTCAGTACTGGGTGTAACTGTTGCTTGTGAATTGTTCAAGCCGTTGCTCCTTAATCCGTGGTTTTTTTATATACTGATAGGGATTTCACTTGTGTTTGCAACCTTATCCTCAATAATATACTTAAATAAATATGGGCTGCTGTCTTGGGAAGGGATAAAAAGAAAGAAAGGATACCTTGCTGCAATGTATGGCTCAACAATTGGAATTAGCCTATTGTTCATGTTTGTCATATTCCCTATGACTGCAAATTTCAGCACAGATACTGTTAACAGCGGAACAGTAGCTCTAGCAAAAGAAAATAAAATTGCTGTGCCAGCGCTGTCAGAAATAACTCTTAGGGTAGATATTCCCTGCCCGGGGCATGCCGTATTGATATCCAGTGAACTTAAAAAACTAGCTGGAATAAAATCAATAAAGTTTGATTCCCCCAATTATTTTAAAGTAGGCTTTGATGCAACCCAGACAAGCAAGGAAGAAATCCTTAATATTGAGGTTTTTAAAACATACCCTGCAAAAGTAGGTTAGGAATAAAAAAATAATGAGATAATAAGCTATATTTATAAAAAACAGGAGGCATTAAAATGCAGGTAAAGGAGTTAAAAGCAAAGATGGCAGTTGATGAAATTACTTTAGAAATAGTATCTAAAGGGGAAGTAAGGAAGTTCGCAAATGAGAGAGGAAGCGGAAAAATCTGCAATTGTGCAGCAAAGGATGACACTGGGGAGATTTCATTAACACTTTGGAATGAAGATATTGATAAAGTAGAGGAAGGAACCAAGGTAAAAATAGAAAAAGGATGGGTTTCAGAGTATAATGGCAATCTTCAGGTAAGCGCTGGAAAGTTTGGGGTATTAACCGTACTTTAAGCAAAAAAAAAGCAAAATTCCTCAATAATAACATATTTAAACATTAGTACGAAGGGATTTACTTACCACAAATAATGTGGCATGAAGAAAAGTTTGAAGTAAGCAATAAAACAGGTTTATTTAACCGATTTTTAATTTGGTTTTTTGTGCTTTTTAAGTTCAAACTATTCTTTTATAAAAACAATAGGAGTGAATAAGAATGGCTTTCAATATGGGACCAAGAACCATGTATAAAGCAGTTTGCACAGATTGTGGAAAGGAAACAGAAGTTCCTTTCGAACCACAAGACGGAAGAGCTGTTTATTGCAGGGATTGTTACCAAAAACACAAGAAACCAAGAAAGAGTTATTAAATACTAAGCAATTAGTAAGGAATAATTTAAGTATTAGGTTGCAGAATGGAGCAATCCATTCTGTTTTTTTAATTTTTTAATTTCTGATTTTTTTTGATATTTATTTTCAATTTCTAATTTTAATGCATAAGCATATTTTGCCCGCACTAATTCTAAAATTCTAAGACTGCATAAGGAAATCCTTAAATAGAAGAAATGCCCTTAAGCAACATATTCTATAAACTATAAGGGTGTTTGCAAATGAAATATGCTAAATTAATTTTATTATGTGCACTAATTGCCGTTACAATTTTATTGGCAGGATGCACAGAACAAAAACCTGCAGAAAAAACTGCCGCGGCTAATGAAAAACCAGCCATAACTGATGTTGATAACAATACTCAAAAAAATATTGAGGTTGAAAAACCCAAAGTTGAGGAGAAAAAGATTGGGTTGCCTTTGAAGTTCGCTTATGCCGTAACAAATTACAGCCAGGAAGGCAAAGCAACGACTAGATCTGTGATATATTATTTGGAAAAAGAAATAAAGTGCGGGAATAAGGATGCCATTGCCGGAATAATAAGCTCATATGATGAAGGGCAATCACCGGATAACTCCTCTTGGGCAAAATTTACACTTTATTTGGATGATGGAACTGTAGGCACATCAAAAACCATAGGGAAATCTGACTTGGCATTTGATGACACAAAATCGGCAAAAATTGAATATGACCAATTATCCTTCATGAATTCAATATTCGCCGCGGCAAAAAAGAAATTTACTGATTCAGATGCTTGGACATCAGATATTCCAACCATACTAAAAGATACATATTATAACGGGGCGGTAATGGGTAATTTAATGGGGGATTTTTCAATAATGAAAAAAGGAATTTCTAAAGCATATTCTAAGGATTGTACAGAATTCACCATAAGCATAAAAAGCACTACCAGTTATAGCGGAGAAATGACTGCTTGTGTAACTGACAATAAAAGTGATATTTTAGTGCCATACACAGTAGCATTTAAGGTATCTGGGCAAAATATGCCTGAATATGTTCTACAAAATGCTGAGAAAAAATCATCTGGAGTAACATTTTATCCGCAATGCATGGAGCCAATTTATTGCAAACTGCTGAAGATGCTAACCATGGAAGAAAATGATACTTGCAACAAAGCAGGGAAAAAAGTCGATGAAATCAAGGACGAAGATGGTTGCATAACTGAACAAAAATGTATTACTTTGATCGAATGGTCAAAATCATTGATAAAACAGAACCAGCCAAAAGAATGCCCTGAGCCTAGCGATGCAATTGCAGAAGAAGCACTAAAATGCATCACAGGGAACACCGAACCGAAAAAAGTAGAAAAGGATGAAGTGGGCTGCTTCAAAGTATTGGAGTGTTAATGAAAAATTTAAATTATAATATCTGGGCACAAGCCCAGATTTAATTCTTTTTTAAGGTTATTTTTGCAAATTCAATTCTTTTTTAAATCTCTATCACTACTTGATTAGTATGGCAGACATTCCAATGAGTTTGGAGGAAGCAAGAAAAAGAGGCTGGAATTCATTAGATGTAATTCTAATTAGTGGGGATGCCTTTGTAGACCACAGCGCATTTGGCGTAGCTGTAATTGCCAGAATGCTGGAGGAGAATGGTTTTTCTGTCGGTGTGATTGCTCAGCCTGATTGGCGCAAAATAACTGATTTCAAAAAATTGGGCAAACCAAATCTGTTTTTTGGAATTACTGCCGGAAATTTAGATTCTAAGGTTGCAAATTATACCCCTTTGATTAAATTAAGGGAAAAGGATGATTACTCACCTGCTGGCAAAGGTGGATTAAGGCCTGATCTGGCAAGTGTTGTTTATTCACACAAGGTAAAGGAGGCATACAAAGGTGTGCCAATTATCCTTGGTGGGGTGGAAGCAACTGTAAGAAGATTTGCGCATTTTGATTTTGTTGACAACAAAATCAGGAGATCTGTTTTATTTGATGCTAAGGCTGATTTAATTGTGCATGGAATGGGCGAAAAAACAATTGTTGAAATAGCAAATGCCTTAAAACAGGGAAAAACAATTGAAGATTTGAAAGGGTTAAAGGGAGTTTCATACAATTCAAAAGAAAAACCTGAAAATGCAATTGAGATGCCCTCATTTGAAGAGGTTTCTGCTGAAAGCATTGAAGGGAAGAAAAAATTTAACGAAGCATTCCGATTGATTTATTTTAATTCAGATCCTTTCACTGGCAGAATTTTGGCGCAGAAGCATGCTGACCGCTATTTAATCTCAAACCCGAATGCTTTGCCATTCAGCGAAAAAGAGCTTGATGATATTTATGAATTGCCTTATACAAGAAAGGCTCACCCCTCATACACTGAAGAAATCCCTGCGTTAAGGACTGTTGAATTTTCAATTCAAATCCATCGCGGCTGTTTTGGTTCATGCTCTTTCTGTGTTCTCCCCTTAATCCAAGGAAAAGCCATACAAAGCAGGTCAGTTGAATCAATAAAAAAAGAGGTTGAAGAAATTAAAAAAATGAAAGGGTTTAAAGGAATAATAAATGATTTAAGCGGCCCATCAGCAAATATGTATGGCTTGGGCTGCAAAGCTAAGCTTTGCAATAACAATTGCCTATTCCCCAAACCTTGCAAAAACCTTAACCTTGATGACAAAAGACTGATTGCACTTTACCGCGAAATAAGGAAAATTCCGGAAATAAGGTTAGTGACAATAAGGAGCGGAATAAGGCTTGACCTTGCTTTATACCAACAGGAATATTTACAAGAATTATTCAAAAACCACATAAGTGGGCAATTAAAGATAGCGCCTGAGCATATTTCAGAAAATGTAACAAAGCTTATGGGAAAATCTGATAAAAAACAATTGGTTGAATTCTTGGACAAGTTCGAAGCACTAAACAGGGAATGCCACAAGGAGTACTATTGCATACCGTACTTTATTTCAGCACACCCTGGCTGCACGCTTAAGGACATGGCAGAGCTTATGGATTTCATGATTCAAAAAAAAATGTTCATAAAACAGACACAGCTGTTTACCCCAACACCAATGACTGCTTCAACAGCAATGTATTATACTGAAATGAATCCATTTACAAACGAAAAGATATATGTTGCTAAGACATTCAATGAGAAAAAAATGCAGAATGCTTTGCTGCATTTTATGGATGCTGGTTTTGAGGAAAAGGCAGAATTAGCTTTAAGGCAGATTGGAAGGACTGATTTGTTGGATAAGGCAAGAAGGCTGAAAAATGAAATAAAATTAGGCAATAAAAATAAATCAGCATCAAAAGATGCTCAAAAAAAGATTCTTGATAATGCTTTTTAGCATAATAGAAAAGCAAAATCTTATATATAATAAGGGATTATTTGTATAATATAAAAACAGGCAGATAAAAAATTAAATCGGAAACTCGGGTAATTAGCAGATGTCTCACGTAATCTATTTTAGCCAGATTTACAAAAATTCAGTATATGATGATATAGGAAATAAAATAGGGCTATTGAAGGATTTAGTATTCAAAGACGGGGATGAACTAGCTGAGATTACCCATTTTATTATTCATGTAAATGGCGAATCATTAAAATTTCCGTGGAAATTCGTTGCAAGTTTAGGCCATGGAATTTACCTTAACACATTAAAGGAAAAACTTACTTGCAGCGAAATACTTGAAACTGATTTATTGATAAACGAAGTGCTGTTGGATAGGCAGCTTGTTGATATTGATGGCTTGAAGATTGTTAGGGTAAATGATGTGCTGCTTTCCAAAATTGATGATAAATTTTACATATCAAGTGTTGCAGTAGGCACAAAAAGCCTGGTAAGACGATTAGGAATAGAATCTATTGCAAACGCAATTAATCCAAAATTGCCTGAACATTTAGTGCCTTGGGCTTATGTTCAGCCATTATCCCTGTCTGAAGCACACTTACAAGTAAAGGTAAACCGGGGAAAGATAAATGATGTCCATCCCGCAGATATTGCTGATTTATTGGAAGAATTGAGCCATTCAGAAAGGGAAATTTTATTTAATGTACTTAGCGAAGAAACCGCGGCAGAAACATTTGCTGAATCCGAACCAGAAATACAAAGATCGCTTGTAGAGCATATGCATGAGAAAAAAATCAATTCAATACTAAAAAAATTATCGCCAACAGAAATGGCTGATTTGCTTGGGATAGTTTCAAAAGAAAGGCTAAATGCATTGATGAAACAATTGGATGAAAAAATAATCAAAAAAATAGAAAATATCTGGGCATATCCTGATGAATCTGCAGGAAGTGTCATGAAAACAGAGGTATTTGCCATCCCGCAAAATTTCAGCGCGGCACAAACAATAAGTTTTTTGAGGAAACAAAATCAGGTTGAAGAGCCATATTATTTATATGCAGTGAATGATAACTGCAAATTAGTAGGGGTAATATCCTCAAAACACCTGCTTCTGATGAAGCCAAAAACAAGGGTAAAGGCATTTATGAGCCCAAATGTTTTATATGTGCATGTGCATGATTCATTGAAAAAAGTGGCAAAGACATTCTCTAAATACCATGTGTATGCATTGCCTGTTGTTGATGTATCAGAAAAATTAGTCGGGGTAGTAACAATGAGCGATGTATTTGAAGAGATTGTGCCAGATTCATGGAGAAAGAATCCCATAATCGCAAAAAGGCTGAAGATAAAAAGAAAAAAACCAGAAAGCAATGTGGTAAAATAATAATAAAGAATATGGCAATTGGGGTAATAGGCATAAATAATTAAACAAAAATTGTCTTTTATAATTTTTATAATAAATCAAAAAATAAGGTAATCAAATGGTTTTCAAAATCAGCAAAAAAATGATTCTGCTTTTTTTAATTACCTTAGGCCCTGGAATAATTACCTCTGCCGTGGATAATGATGCCGGTGGCATAGCAACATATTCAATTGCTGGGTCTCAGTTTGGATATTCTTTCCTTTGGACACTGATTCCAATTGCCTTTATTCTTATCATAATCCAAGAAATGGGAGTAAGGATGGGGATTATCACAGGCAAAGGTTTAAGCGATTTGATAAGGGAGCATTTCAGGGTAAAAATTACCATGCTCTTAATGCTTGGCCTGGTAATTACAAATTTAGGGAATGTAATCGCGGAATTTGCGGGCATTGCAGCATCTGGGGAAATGTTCGGGATAAGCAAATTTGTTCTTGTTCCATTATGCGCAATATTTGTCTGGGTATTGATTGTAAATGGAAATTACAAAACAATGGAAAGGGCTTTTTTAATTGCCTGCCTATTTTACATTTCTTATGTGATTGCAGGGATAATGTCAAATCCTGATTGGGGCATAGTGGCACAAAATATTATTGTACCGCAAATAAATTTCAATAATGCTTACTTGATGATGCTCGTAGGGTTAATTGGGACAACAATAGCGCCATGGATGCAGTTTTACCTTCAATCAGCGGTTGTGGAAAAAGGCATAAGAAAAGAGCAGTATCAGTATTCCAAAGCTGATGTGATTATCGGCAGTTTGGTTACTGTTATTGTAATGTTTTTTATAATTGTGACAACAGCATTTACCCTGCACGCCAATGGAATAATAGTTAATTCTGCAGAGGATGCAGCTTTGGCCTTGAAACCATTTGCTGGCGTTTATGCTTCTGTGCTGTTTGGCTTAGGATTATTCATGGCTTCCTTGTTTGCTGCCGCAATACTGCCACTGGCAACAGCATATTTTGTGTGCGAAGCCTTTGGCTGGGATTCTGGAGTGAATAAAAAATTCAAGGAAGCGCCGCAGTTTTATGGATTAATTACATTTTTGATTTTGATTGGCGCCTTAATAATAATGATTCCGAATATTCCGCTAATCATGATAATGTATTTGTCACAAGTAATAAATGGAATCATGCTCCCGATAATTTTGGTTATGATGCTGCTTATCATAAATAACAAAAAGGTCATGGGGGAATATGTGAATGGAAAATGGTTCAACATTGCTGCATGGGGTTCTGCTATTGCATTAAGCATATTGAGCATCATGCTGGTTTTGCAGCTGCTGAAAATTATTTAATAAATAATGCTTTTGACTAAGGTTGGAAAATCAGCAGGAAAAAGATTATTTCCTTAGGAAATAATATGTAAAATTGGCTTTATTAATTACTTTTTGATGAACTTATTGTTGCAGTTCTCTTTTCTGCAGTGTATAAAAAATTGGGTGCAGGTATCTTTTCCACCTAAAGGCTTCCTGAATTTGCAGTTTTCCCAATCCACATTTTCATTAAATTTAGGCCCGATAGATTCACCGTCAATCATGCCGCCTGCAGCTTTTGTTGCTACAGAGCTGTCAGACAAATCAACAAGGTTTTTTATCGGCGCATTCGGGTCAGCAGGCCTTACATAAGTAGGGGTATTTTTTCTTGCAGCCCTCACTAAATCAGTTATAGCCATATACTGTAATTATTCCTAAGTATGATTTAAAAAGCTATTGCGTTTTCTGCCATAAACTAGATTATTTCAAGCATCAGATTGTCTCAAGTGAATGATGCCTGCTCGCCTTAATCAACTTCTTGAATGCCTTAAATGAATTGATTAATGGGATAGATGCAAAAATAGAGAAAATAACTATTGTTGTAATCTGCCTGCTGTAAAGCAATGGAACTCCAAAACGCGGGAGTTCATCATACAACCTAAAAGTTACAAGGATTAAACAAAAAAGTATGAAAATATTTATCCCTATAATCCTCAATTGTTCAACAGTAAAAGGCGTGTGGGGCTTTAATGACGTAATCACTGGCTGTTTTTCTTTAAAAAGTATTGGAAGTTTTCCAAATATTTTTCTGTGCCATTCAATTGAATTGAATAAAGGCATAAATAAAATTACTGTAACGGCAATAAGCAAAAATGCAATTGGTGCAAGTAAACCACTTTCAGCTGGTTCAAGTATTTTTGATGCAGATGTTGCAATAATAATTACGAATTCACCTAAGGGCGTTAAGAATATTGCTGTTAGGCTTGCATCCTTTCTTGTTAAGCTAAATAAAGGGCCAAAAAGAACTATTGCAATGCCGTGTGCAATGATTGCTAAAACAGCCAATACTAAGGCAAGGCCTATGAAAAATAATAGCTGATGGATTTCAGGGATAATCACTGCTTTAGCAAGGAAATCATAAAATATTGTTGTTCCAAATGCAACAAAGAAGAATACAAGGAAGAAATCCCTCAGGAAATGAACGTCTTCTTTTATTTTATTGCCTGATTTTGTCGCTCCTAAAGCAAAGCCTGCAAAATAAGCACCCATTGTTGTTGATAATCCCAAAATACTTCCTAAGGTAGCAGCCACTAATCCCACACCAACAGCATATAACGTAACTTCGGTATGCCCGAAATTATTTTTCAAAAGCCATTCCTCAACATATTTGGACAATTGGTTGACAACATAAAATGTTGAGACTGCAAACACCAAAGCAATCAATGCAAAATCCAAGGCATTTCCGCTGGCAGCAGAACCTTTTGAGGTTAAGGTAGTAATAAAAACTAACAAAAGGATTCCTAAAAAATCCTGCAGGATAAGAATTGAAATAGCTAATTGGGTTGGCGGTAATTTTAATATTCCCTTATCAATTGCAAATTTCGCAACAATTGCTGTACTTGTGCAGAAAAGCATAAACCCAATAACCGCAGAAAATAAAAGTGAGAACCCTAAAAAATACATTACTGCAAAGCCAGCGAGAACAGATAATGTCATATCTATTGCCGCTAACCCTAATGTTGCAGAACCTGCTTTTATGAATTCTTCTAAAGAGAATTCCAAACCAAGGTAGAATAAAAGAATGAACAATCCCATCTCCCCAAAACCTATTACCAAAGGATCTTCAGGGTGCAGAAAATTCAGGAGGAATGGCCCAAGCAAAAAGCCCGCCAAAATAAAACCCAATACAGGGTTAAAACGCAGCTTCTTTACAATAATGGAAAGAAATATGGCAATTATAATTACGATTCCAATTGTTGTCAATGGGAGAATTTCAAAGGACATTTACAATCATTTCCTGCAAATAATAGAAATAGAATAAACTAGTATAAAAGGATTGTTTTTTGGCTATGTTTTGCGGCAAGAAAGCTTTATTAAGGTAAAAATAGTTATAAGATAGCAGATTAAAAGGCAGAAAGGGGTTGTTATGAATCGGTTAAAACTGTTGATTATAATAGGAATTTTGTTTTTTAGTGCAAGCGCTTTTGGGATTGAGGTTTGCGAATGGAGTACTGCTGCAAATGCAACAAAGGCAGGCGCACAAATTACTGCTTTAACTTATTCTAACAATGTAGTATATGCAGGAACAACAGGATATGACTCAAAGATGTTTATTCTAAATGCCCCTAATTATAATACAAGTATAATGCTTGTTCCTATGTCTGCTATCTATGACTTAAAAAATATAAGTGATGGAACGCCAATTATGGTGGGCAATCAAGGTAAGGTATTTCAATTTGCAGGAAATCAATGGAATGAAATATGCCAACAAACATTCACAGGCATAAACAACCAATATTTTAACAAAATAGTTTCTGGAACAAACCCTATGTTCTTGGGTGGTGTTGGGAATACTGGGTTAGCCAATGTTATTAGCCTACTTGAATATGACTGTGATAGTTTCACTATGGCCGGGCCAGCTAATGCAACCTCCTTGCAATCATTAGTAAGGGATAGTTATGGCAAAATTTGGGCACTTACTGCTAACTCAAACAGAGTGTACAAGTACAATGATGCTATTCCTTCTTGGGATCAAATAACTGAAAACGGTACTGCATCAGGCACAAAGAATATGATATTTGCAGGAAGTACTGGCAGGATATATTTAGCAAAAAAAATTGGCACAGATATAAAATTCTATTATAGGGTTGCAAACACCCCTATTAATTCTGTCTGGACTGCTATTGGCACAATAAGCAATAGCAACAAGGTAACAGACATGTTTGAAAATAGCGGAATTATTTATGCACTTGCTGAAATGAGCAATGGAACAGTAAGTTTGTATAAGCTTGATAATGCAACAGGAAGCTGGCCTATAGTGAAAAATTTTTCAGACATAACAAATGCAAATAGGTTGCTTGTGAGAAATACAAATAGCTTTTTTGTGTCTGGCTTTAATGCTAATGGGGCTAAAATACTAAAGTATGGTTGCTATACAGATAATCCACCAACAGCAGGTGCTGGGGATGATGGAACAACAACAGTTGGTTCAACTGTTGCATTGCACGGGACAGCAAGCGATGATAAACCTAATCCTGCAATCAAATGGACGCAAACCACAGGCCCTGCTGTTGCTATTTCAAATGACACTACCTTAACCCCAATGATTACATTCGCAACAGTTGGGTCATACAAATTCAAAATTACAGTAACAGATTCACAAAGTCAGACAGCATTTGATGAAGTGATTATGACTGTAAATGCTCCAGTGGACAATCCTCCGGTTGCAATAATAAAAACAACCCCTGATGTAACTACTAATAATATTTATGAGGGGGATACTATTTATTTTGAATCAATAAGCACTGATGACAAAGGAATTAAAAAATACGTTTTTAGTTCAGGTGTAATCGAGTTTGCTACAAATCAGGCATTTACTTGGACTGTTCCATCAAAAGGAGCATACTCCTTTAAACTTACAGTAACCGATACTATTGACCAAACAAATGAAACAATTATGATAATTAACGCACTAGAACCTACAAATCAAGCACCTACTGCAATAATCACAACAGACAGCGAATTAGGGCAGGATATTGATTCCAACATTGAAGTTAATCCCACTGGCACAGTTACAATAAAATGCACAAGCAGCATTGATCCTGAGGAGGATAGCTATACTTGTTTATGGTCGCAAATTTCTGGGCCAGCAAAAACAATACCGCAAATACCGGCAAACAGCTTTAATTTAACATTAAGTGCAAACGATGGCGGCAATATCTATGACTTTAAAGTATTGGTAACAGATGGCAGTGGGGCAACCGCAATCGATACAATAAAAATACGGTTAAAAGCAGCTCCTTTTGCAATAAGTACTGATTCAAGCTGCTATTGGAAATACAAATATTTCTTTGGAGAAAAGATACTCCCCAAAGCAATAGAAAAAACAAGTGATGGAACATTATATGTTTTAGCATACCTTTCCGATGAATCTAAAGGCGTTGTATACAAATCTACTAATAACGGTTCTACTTGGGATATTGTTGCTTCTAAATTTGGTGTACCCTATGATACAGGGCATCTTTTGATTGATTCCGAAGACAATATATTTGTAGCTGGTTATAATGATACACACATAATAAGGCTAAATGCAGCAAAAGATGGTTGGATAACCATTACAGGCAACCTTTTAAATGGAAAACAAATAAGGGGGATTGTTGAAACCTCTGATCAGCAAATTGTTGTATCAACTGGGGACAACGCACATAAATTAAACAAAACTACAAACCAGATAGAAGGTGAGGTTGTATATGACGCAAGCTGTTTAATTATGGGTTTGTCAAGTTCACCAGATAAAAAAACAATATATGCTAGCGGATATTGCAAACTTGGGGCATTAGTATTTTATAATAAGGAGGGATTGCAAAATTGGCCTTACCCTATTGTAATTTGGCCAAACAATGACAATCCAAAGGTTATACAAACTATGTACTCTGCGGCAGTATCTACTGCAGAAATCTCAGATAATGTGTTACTAACCTTAGCCCAAAATGGTGAAATATTCAAATACAATAACAATGCTTGGTCGGCTATTGGCACAGTACCTACGCTAACAACTTATGTAATTTTGGGGAAATTAAAGAAGATAGATAACGATATATTTTCTATAAGCTCTAATGGCACAGAATCAAAGATAGTCAAAACAACAGATGGAACAACTTGGAAACAATATTCTTATGCCGAACTAGAAAGCCATAATTCGAGTGCAATACAAGATATAGTAAAAGGGGGAGATAACAAAACACACTTATTAACAGCAGGCAACAATGGGAACGGCAATTTATTTTATTTATCTTGTGGGGAAGAAATACCCCCTTGCAACTTAACCTGCACAGGGAATAAAACACTAAATGCACAATTATGCAGCTGCCAGTGCAATTTAACCTGTGGGCCAAATCAGTCATTAAATCAAGAGACTTGTACTTGCACAGATAATGCACCAAACAATAATTCACAAGGAAGCCCTGGTCCAAACCCAACGCCTTACAACCCGCCACCCCAAAAAGTTGAAGATTTGGTATTCAACAAAACACTTTCATCTGAAAATTTAAAAAATGCAGACATTGAATCCCTGCTTGAAATAGCAGACAAGAATTCTGAGCAAGAGGCTGCTTTTGGACTAAGCGATAAAATTGAGGTTACAAAAGAAATCAAAACATATGCAAAAGGGAATGATGCAAACACAATTGTAAAAATAACTGTAAAGAACAACGATAAAGTGAAATACAAGGATTTGAAAATAATTGATGTAATCCCGAAAGAGATTTTGGATACTGCCGTAGGAAAGATAACCACAAGCGCAACATACAATATCCTTGTTGAAGACCCTGTTCTTGAATTTGGCATTAGCGAATTGGCAAAAGGCGCCTCAAAGACAATTGAATACAGCTTCAAGAAGGATTTAAGCAAATTAAGCGCAAGCGATGTCAACAAATGGGAAGCCTCATTTGCATATGCTGGTGAAGAATCAATTGATTTATGCAAGAATGTCAAATGCAATATAAATGCATGCAAAACATCGGAATGTGTAGCAACAACAGGAAAATGCAAATATACAAACAAAGAAGATGGTGCGAATTGTGGAACAAACAAGAAATGCAGCAAGGGAAAATGCATTGCAGCAAAGGCAGACATTAATGCAAATGTGGATATGAATTTTATAGATGCAAATATCGGCTCAATATTTGAGCTTCCGAAGTTGCCGTATATGGAAATAGGCATTGCCATTATTCTGCTAATATTGGCTGTTGCAGGTTTCTGGTTTGTGAAAAACAAGGAAAAACAGGAAGAGAATAATGAAAATGCAGGGCAGACAGAAGAGGAATTCAAATTTTAAATTAGGTTAAGGGAATCATTTTAATGCAAGGATTCCCTTGCTTTTTTCCATTCTTTTTACAGTTCTAAAACCTGCTTCCTGCAACCTGCGCATAACTCCTTTCATTACATCATTGCCGCCCCTGCCTGAAGGATTTCCTGTATAATGGAATAATTTACCTCTTTGCTTCAAAACACGGAATAACTGCCTGTAAAAATCTAAGCTGTATAATTCGCCAGCTATTTTTATTGATGGTGGGTCATGCAGAATGCAATCAAAAAAATCATTCCGGAAATTAATAATTTGTTCAGCAATATCTGCAAGCGCAAACCCAATCTTTTTTGAGTTAAACAACTGTTCTGATGCGGGGTTTTGTTTTGCCAACTCAAAAACATTTGTATCTTTCTCAAAGGTAAATACCTTAGAAATATTCTTTTCTTTGGATAATGCAATTGCGGTATAACCCAAACATGCACAGCAATCTAAAGCCACACCGTAAATTGGCTTTAATGGTTCAACCATTCCGTATGTGCTTTTTTTAGGGCTTGTTTCCTGAACGCAATGCATTCTTATGCCTGAAATTTCCAATGCAGGAAAATCATCTGTCTTAAAAAGCTTGTAGAATCTCCTAGTTTTTTCACTGTAAAGAGAAACAATTGTTTCAGGCATATTAGAAAATTAGACTGCGATTTGCTTATTAATCAAATCCTTATTTTTTCTGCCTAACAGATAAACTAAAAGATATAACAATAAGGTGAGGAAAATGCAGGCTATGCCATAAACCAGAAGGTTATTTGCTAATGCGTTTAATACTGATAAAACTACAGGCATCAATATCTGTGCAATAGGATTTTGGTTTGCAGGGACTAATGCGGGAAGCACAGTATTTACTAAAAAATAAACTAAGCCAGCATAGATGAATAAGGTAATTGCTGATTTGAAAAATGCCTTTGCAATTATTTTTAACCTGTCCAATAGGTTAGTTTGGGTTAAAACCAAAATAAGCAAAAGGATAAATGAAACAACCAGAAGAATCCATTGGTTGATATAAAGGAAAAAGATTAATGAAAGCGTCGGCATAATCTCATTAAATTGGGCTGCTTTATCCCCTAAATAAAACAAATATTTTGAATAATCAGGATTTGGGTTTGATGATGTGGGAATTACAGATTTAATAAACAATTCTGCCTCTTTTTTCAAATCCTCTTTTGAATAATATTGGCTTAGCATTGGCAAAGCTAAAGAAATTTTGTTATAAACCTGGTTATTTTCAAGTTCCTTAATTAAATAATCTGGATTCAACGCGGTTGTGCTTAAGGTATACAGCAGAATAAATAAAGTGAATATGAAAACAAATAGGGATATGAGAACAAATGCTATAACCTTCTGAATAATAGGCATAACATATCACAGGGTGTCGAACAAATAAAAATATATGTTTCACTTAGTTATCCTTAATGCTAAAGTATTCGACACCCTGCAAATAATCAGGTCTTGCATAAAAACATTTTGGTTGCTTAATTGATAAGAGTATTATGCAAAAAATATCCTTTTTGTTAATATTAGCTGTATTGAGCTTTCTGATTGTGTTTGTGGCATATTCAAATCAGGAAAATTTAACGAGTGGAATTGATAATAACACGCAGGATAAAAACAGTGAATTAAGTAAAGTAGCGGATGCAAACAATCAAGCAAGTGATGCTAATTCTGAACAGAATCCGCCACAAGAACAAATAGATCCTTTGGCTGAAGAATATCTGGATATTGCTGTTGCATATTTGTTAAAAACACCAACATTTGCCTATGACGGCATAATGGACACAATTACATTTGCAGGTTATCAAAAAATGGGCGATAAGGAAATGTTGTTCAAATTGAGATATTATAGCAAGCATCCTGGCTATGGGAATAGGGAGGGCGCACCAGTGCCTGAAGAAAAAACATTGCACGCAATTCTCATAAAAGTAGTGGATGGAAATGTAACATTTGCAGGGACAGACAACAAATATGATGAAATGACTAAACAGTATATGCTTTTCAACCCTGAAATTAAATAATTAAATGGCATCCATCACATACCTGCAGTTAAACATAACAAAAATCAAGGGAAAATAATAATTCCCAAAGGAAAAAATCTTTTTCTAAGCATAATTCCGCTATTTTTTGCACTCTTTATGAATAAAAAAAGGTTAAATATAAGTTTGAAGAAGAATATTAGAATGAGATTAGACTGTATGTTTGCAGGGCTTAAATTAAAAAGCCCACTAATTTTAGCATCCGGCATTGTAGGCATTTCTGCTCCATTATTGAAAAGATGTGAAGAAAATGGGGCAGGGGCAGTAACCTTAAAATCAATCGGCCCAAATCCTAGGTCTGGACATAAAAATCCAACAATATTGCCGCTGCAATATGGCATAATAAATGCGGTCGGATTGTCAAATGTCGGATATAAAAATATTGATGCAGAGATTGAAGAAATTAAAAAAATATTGAAGATTCCGTTCATAGTAAGCATTTTCGGGGAAAAGATTTCTGATTACAAAATGATTGCTGAATATATTGCTGCCTTAAAACCAAATGCAATTGAATTGAATGTATCCTGCCCGAATGTTGAAAAATTCGGTTCAGCATTCGGCTTAGACAAGGATATTTGTGCAGGCATTGTTTCTGACTGCAAGGATGTTTCTGGAAAGATTCCGATTATTCCAAAATTGACACCGCAGGCATTGAATATTGGTGAAATAGCAAAAGCCTGTGAGAATGCGGGGGCAGATGCTATTTGCGCGATAAATACAGCTGGGCCTGGAATGGTAATTGACATTGAAACTGCAAAGCCTATGTTAAGCTTCAAGAAAGGCGGCTTATCAGGGCCCATGATAAAGCCAATAGCTATCCGCTGTGTGTATGAAATATATGAAAAGGTGCAGATACCGATTGTAGGTACAGGCGGCGTAGTTTCAGGAAAGGATGCAATTGAAATGATGCAGGCAGGAGCTAGTGCTATTGGAATCGGTTCTGCAGTTTATTATTCTGGATTTGAAGCATTTGGGAAAATAAATAAAGAAATAGGAAACTGGATGAAAGAACATAATTACAAAAATCTGGACAAATTAAAAGGGCTGGCACATGTGTAAGGAAGATTGCTGCTGCAAGGAAGGCAATTGCCAAAATGCAGTAACAGGAAATACGGTAAAGGATTTCAGCACGGTAAGAGTAATTAAAATTGTGCAAGAAAACCCAAACATAAAGACATTTTATTTTGACAAACAAATTGATGCAAAGCCAGGGCAGTTTGTGATGGTGTGGCTTCCAGAAGTTAATGAAAAACCATTTGCGTTTTCCAACTTAGGGAAGGATTGTTCAATTACTGTTCAAAAAAGAGGGTCTTTTACTGAACAATTATTCAAAATAAAAGAGGGAACAGTTTTAGGGGTAAGAGGGCCTTTTGGAAAGGGTTTTGAGATTGAAAAAATAAAAAATGCAGCAATTATTGCAGGCGGTTGCGGAATCGCCCCATTAAAACCATTGGCAGAAGAACTGAAAAAGCACAGGTCAAAAGTTTATACTTCATTAGGGGCAAGAAATAAAGAATTTTTATTTTTTGAAAGGGAATTCGGAAAATTGTCAAATGAATTAGAAATATTCAGCGAGGATGGTTCTGTTGGAAAAAAAGGATATCCGACAGAAGCACTTGAAGAATTTATAAAAAGCAAAAAGAAAATAGATTGTGTGTTTGCCTGCGGCCCTGAAATTCTGCTGAAAAAAATATTTGATATTTGTGAAAAGCACAAAATCATTTGCCAAATTTCTTTGGAAAGATATATGAAATGCGGAATTGGGATTTGTGGGCAGTGTGCTATCGATGATCAACTTATTTGTAAGGATGGCCCTGTTTTCTACAATGAACAATTAAGAAAATCAAAGGAATTCGGAAAGAGTTCAAGGAATGCTGAAGGAAAGAAAAGCTGTTTTTAATATTACTTGTTTGCTCTCTATATATAGATATCTTAATTAAAACAGCAATCAAATGTTACGGCAGTCACATATCTGGAGCAATTACCTTAATTATATGGCTGTGCAGGTCCAAACTGCTCTAGAAACATTACAAGTATACCAAGCAGGGCCTGTGGTGCTTGTGCCATATATACTTATATTCCCATCAACCCACATAGGTCTGTTATCTGTCTGTGAAGAAATGTTTAAATCACCAAGAATATTGACCGCTCCTGCTGGTGTTCCTGCACTTCCATTGCCTGTCACTAAATTAATATCAAGCGCTTGGCCGCCATTAAGGTAAGATTTACGGTTATTTAGTACAATTGCCATTGCTGACTCACCTAAAGCAATACTAAAGTTTACATCATTATTTCCTGTTAATCCTTGCATAGTCATTAATAAAAGTTCCCCTTCAATAAGCAAACCAGTATGGGAGGTTGAGGTTGTTGTTGGTGAGAATATCCTTAAAAGATTCGCATCAAGGCTTGGGCTTGTTGACCTATGGCCATAGCCTATGCGCATTTGATTAGTATCTGTTGCCGCAGTAACTGAAAGAGCTCCTCCTGACCCCACATGTATTGAACCTACTGAATTAATGTCAGTAGCTAAAATTGATCCTCCAATATTCACATCATCATTAATGGAAAGTGCACCTGTTTTTCCAAAACCAGAAGTTGCAAATAGCGTTGGATCATATGTTAACTTTACGCCGCTATTTACTCCTGAAGTTCCAAGGTAAATTGACCCAATAAGATTGGCATCCCCTCTTGCCAAGCCGCCTTTACCGAATTCAATCGCACTTCCCAATATCAAATTATCTGCATTTACATCAGAAGGGCCTATGGTTTTTCCATTCACATCAGCAGTTATTCCAGTTAAACCAGAACCGTTTCCATATATTATTCCATTTACCTTAAGGTTTCTGGCAATATTTGCATCTCTTGATGCATTCAAGTCCCAAGCTGAGACAATCCCTTGTACATTAAGATCGTTATTAATAGTAACTGCAGATATTCCTGAATTATACCCTATCTCCTTTGTCCCTCCATCTGCTTGATTTGAACCGAAAGCAATCCTGCTCCCATAAATATTTACATCACCAAGGGCAAGACCGCCACTTGTTGCTAACCCTACCAACAGATTTCTTGATGCATTTAAGTCCCAAGCTGAGATAGTTCCTGCTACATTGAGGTCATCATTTAGGGCTACTGCTCCGGCATTACCTACGTTTATATTATAAGTAATTATTTTTGGGGGTGATGCATCCAATGTTCCAATTAATATATTTCTAAATGCATTTAAATCAAGGCCTGAGATAGTTCCTGCTGCATTGAAGTCGTCATCCAAAGTTATTGCTGATAATGCTGCATTCCAAGTAAGTGTTCTTGGGACTGTTGCTGAAGCTGTTCCCAATCTTACTGAACCCGCTGCATTTAAGTCACTAGCAGACAGTATTCCCTGCACATTAAGGTCTCTATTCAAAAGCACTTGTACTAGGGGTGGCCCAGAAAGCATAAAAATACCCTGATTATTGCCAAAAATAATTTGATTGGTTGCATTCAAATCCTTGCCTGAAACAGTTCCCGCTGCGTTGAAGTCATCACTAAGAGTAACGGCAGATAAAGTTGAATTTTGGTTAAAGATTGCTGAACCTAAAGTAAGGTTTACTATTGCCCTTAGGTTTTCTGCATTTGCATCTTTTTGTACGTTGAGATCTCTTCCCACATTTAAGTCAAAGGTGTTTATTTTTCCACCAGGAATATTAAAGTCAGTGTTTGAGTTAGCTAAAACTAAAGAACCTAATGTTGTGGTATTGTTTACTATTAAATTCCAGATTCTTGCAGTTCTTTTTACATTCAAGTCTTCAACAACATTTACATCATTATTGAATGTCCAAGTTGCAGAGATTGTTCTTGCATAGCTGTTTAAGTCAACCTGCTTTACCAAAACTGCATTTGCATCTGATTGGGTGTAATACTGTGAGTTCATGTCTGCTTTTTTCATCAGGACTGCGTTAGCATCCAATTGTGAAAAGTACTGTAGATTCATGTCAGAAAATTTAGCAAAGATTGTGTTTGCGTCTGTTTGTCTGTAGTACTGTAAGTTAAGGTCTGTGTTGTTTAAAGCTGCAAATGCTATTCCTGCTGCATTGTTTAGATCTGCTTTTTTCAACAGGACTGCATTAGCGTCTGATTGTCTATAGTACTGTGCATTTAAATCTGAACCAAAAAATGAACTTATTCTAAAGTATAAAGCATTGAAATCATATACATTCAACTTATTGCCCACATTCAAATCAGAACCTATTTTCAAAAACCTATTTACATTCAAATCATTTGAAACATTAAAATCAAGAGCCCTTGATGCAGTAACTGCATTTGCTGCTGCTGTTAACCTCATACTAGGAGTCATCCATCCGTTTGAATTTACACTTACTGATAAATTAAAATCTCCAGTAAATAAATTGCTTGGCAAAGCATTGGTGTCTCCCAAGGTTACTGAAAAATAGCCATTGGAAACAGAAACTTGCGGGGCTTGTGAACCATTATGGTTTTCATCATAAACACTTGTGCCAGCGGAATTTATAATATTAAAATCAATATTGTAATTCCCATTTAAGAAATTGCCATCTGGTGTTTTTAATATGCCTGAAATAGTTAGTGTTTCCCTGTTTGGGGAAGCTGCATATGTGCCTGAAAAAAATAAGACAACTGTAATTAACACGGTTAAAGTTAGATATTTGCTCATGCCCTCACCATTCTGCATGGAAGTTTAATTTCAATTATTTGATTCAGAAATATATAGATTCTAGATATATATAAATATTACTTTTAAGGAAATAAAAGTATTCTATATATTTTTTACAAAAAACTCAAGAATTAATTAGTAGGTTTAAGAAACTATATTTTTCTTTAAGAAAATAAATAATAACATAAAATAAAATATTTAGGGTAAAGAAATTTAGTTTTAATTTAAGAAATTTATTTGGTGGAATTGAATTATAATCAAACATAACCAAATCCATTATTTTAAAAAAACGTATTGTGTTCTTAGATAAAGGATTGTTATGATTTTAGGACTAATTGGAAGCTATTGTGCTGGCAAAGGAACTGTTTCAGAACACCTGCAAAAAAAGGGGTTCTATTACCTATCATTGTCAGATGCATTAAGGGAAGAGGCAAAAAATAGGGGAATTAATGAAACAAGGGAAAATCTCATTAGGTTAGGCAATGAATTAAGGAGAACTGAAGGCAGTAATATGCTTGCAAAAAGGGTTATTGAGAAAATAGACCATGACACAAACTATGTCATTGATTCAATAAGAAATCCTGATGAAGCAAAAGCTATCTTAGGCCTAAAAAACTCTTTTCTAGTGTGGGTGGATGCGCCACAGAGCATAAGATTTAAGAGATGTTTAGAAAGAAAGAGAACAGGAGACATAAAAACATTGGAACAGTTTATAGAATTAGAAAAAAAAGAGTTAAAAAGCAAGGATAAAAATGCACAGCAGATATTGGCTTGCAAAAAGCTTTGCAAGTATAAAATTATAAATGATTCAACAACAGAAAAGCTCCATAAGGAGGTTGATGCACTTATGAAGAAAATACCTCAGAATTTTGAAAGGCCTAGCTGGGATGAATATTTTTTAATGGTAGCAAAGGTAGTGGCTACAAGAAGCAATTGCATAAAAAGGAAAGTGGCAGCAATCATAGTAAAGGACAAAAGGATTGTTTCTACCGGCTATAATGGGACCCCAAGAGGGGTAAAGAACTGCAGTGATGGGGGATGCCCTAGATGCAATGCATTTGGCGAAAGTGGAAAGGGATTAGAAGAATGTTTTTGCTCACATGCTGAGGAAAATTCAATTGTACAGGCAGCATATCATGGCATATCAGTAAAGGACGGAGAACTATATACTACTTTTTCCCCTTGCTTAATGTGCTCAAAAATGATCATAAATGCTGGCATAAAAAAAGTAGTTTATAATTCAGAATATCCTTTGAATGAGAATGCAAATAAACTGCTAAATGCTGCCGGCATCAAGACAGCAAAAGTAGACATGAAAAAAATAAAATAACATAAAACACGTAATTATGTTATTCACATAATTATGTGGCTAACCATTAATCTGAATTAATTGAATTTCTGAAAAAGCCTTTTCAACAATTGAATCCATATCGACTTTTTTTTCCTCTTCTAGAACAACAGAAATATCTGGTTGAGTTACTGGCTTGCCTGATACCAAAACATCGCAGCATTCAGGCCCTTTGGACAATTCATAGGTCCCTATCTGCTTTGCAACAGAAATTATTTCTTCCTTGTCATAACAAAGCAATGGCCTGATTAAAGGCAAAGAAATTGCTTTTTGGATTACCGCTAAACTTTGCAAAGTTTGGCTTGATACCTGCCCCAAATTTTCACCAGTTATCAAGAAATCAAAATTATTTTTTCTGGCAAGCTTTTCTGCAACCTTTAGCATAAACCTCTTGCTTAGGATAAAGTAATATTTTTCATTGCAGGTCTTTGCAAACTGCAAAAAATAGTCTCCTGCTTTGGAATAATAAATCTTATCCAATCCAAGAACCTTTAAACAGTCTTTTGATTTTTCAAATGGTTTTGAATTAGTAAATGGTTCTAAGGAAAAGTGAATTGCTTCTATTGGCTTAGAAGCCTGCATTGCAAGATAACCTGCTACTGCAGAATCAAAACCACCGCTTATAAGCAATAGACCTTTCATACAATATAAACTAACTAAGAAAAAGATAAAAGCAGAGATGATTCAATGCAAAAGAATGCAAAATCGCATTTTAGAAAAATGGCTAGAGCTATTTAATGAATTGGAACTGCTTTTTCTGCTTGGCTTGCTCCCTCAAAAGGAAGAACAAAAGAATTATTACAACTATTTCAAGAACAGCACTAATAAAACCAAGCGATATAGAAAGTATTCTGGAACAAATTATTGGAGTGATAAAGAATACTAACCCGATACCGGTTCTAATGCCAAGATGCTTGCGAAATTCAGTGGTAGAAACGCCTTTTAGAGGGAAATAAATGCTAAACATATCAAATGAAACTAAGAAAGCTATGCAAACAAGAATAAAGATAACAATCGTTGTCCAAGGGTAATCCTTTGATTCTGAACCAAATAAATAGGATAAGGAAGAGGTTATTGTGGCTAGGGTGTTGTTCAACAAACCCCCTACCTCAAATTTAGCTTCATTGCTTCCATTGCTCTTATACACTTTCACTTTCAAGAAGCCTTCTTTCAGGGGAGTAAATTTCAAAATTCCATTTGTTTTTGCTTTCTTAAGTACCTTGCCTTGTTCATCAAGCAATTCAATAATTACTTCTTGAATTAAATTGCCTTTAGAATCCTTTACTTTAATGTTTAATGGCTGCTTAGGCAGGGCAATTGCCGGTGTTTCAATCACCATATCTTCAACCGTAAAGGGCAAGGACACTATCTTAACACCGTTATTATTGTAAAGGTCAATATTGAATTTTCCTGCTTTAGTAACAGTAAAATTAACAGTTCCTTCTTTGTCCAGATAAGAATCAATCATTCCCTGCACAATAACTTTAATACCCTCAATAGAACCATCAGTCTTTGAGGTTACCTTTACTGTTTGAGTTGCATTTATCCAAAGGTTCTCAAAATAGTTCACTGAAAAATTACAGCCATTATTAAGGGAGCATTCACTCTTTCCTGGGCCAGGGACTGAAACACAGGCATAATTAACACAGATTGAATGGGTAGATCCTCCATTGCCGCCTGTTCCTCCACTTCCTCCTGTTCCTCCCATGCCCCCAATTCCGCCAGTTCCATCATTTTCTGTGCCACCATCTTGCGGCGCTGCAGGGGGTTCCCATGTTTTAGGGCAATCTGATGAGCATGTTGCACTTGTTTCTGTTCCGTTGCAAGAACCGTCACCACAGTAAGGGTTAACATTGCAAACACAGGCAACAGGATCTAATGTTTCATCAGCACCACAGGTTTTTGTACAACTCTCATCAGGCAAACCATTTGCAGCAAAAGCAAATGAAGGGTCCCAGGAAGTTGTTTTTGCATCATCCAATGCTGCATCCAATAGGTAGGTAAAGGCTGTTTCGGATTGCTGTGCTAGATTATCAATAATAAATTCAATAACCGGATCAGAAACAAGCACGGTTTTTTCTACACTAACTTGTTTTACATCTGATGCGTTAGCAGCAGCTGTTTTTGGCAAAATATCCATTACTAAAATGGAATTAACTGCCTTAGTGAAAGTATTATTCACACGAGTGCTAATAATGCTATAATATTCAAAAGTGTTATCTGAATATTTTTTTTCAAAGGAAGCAATGTTTTTATCTACTGGGATATATTGGTTGGATTTTTTTGCCAAGGCAATTGTTTTACCATAAGCTAAGCCTAATTCGGTCAGTATTGTTGTTATTTTGGATTCAGGAAGGTCTGTTGAATGAAGCAATTTCTCATAAATTTGTTTTTCATAAACAAGTGTTTTTGGGCAGTCAGTTAAACAAGTTAAAGTTGTTTCAGTTCCTTCACAGATTCCATTTCCGCATTTACAGTCTGAAGGGCAGGTATCTTTTGTTTCTGTGCCATTGCAGGAACCATCACCGCAAGACGTTGAACCAGACCCTCCTAATCCACCAGGTCCTGGGCCTGCAGCACAATCCGCAGCACAACTAGAAACATCTTCACCTGCTTCACAACTGCCATTTCCACAAACAGGAGGAGCTGGAGCAGGAATATTTACTGTAACTGAAACACATACTGGTGTAGTATTTACATCAGTCTTTTTTGTTGCTTTTATGCAGAAAGAATAGGAACCATTGCTTACTGAATACCCTGGTGCTGTCAGGTTTAAGCCATTGTTTGTGTATGTTCCACCAAGACCGCCTGAGGTTACCCAAAACTGCTTTATGAAGTTAATGTCTGAGGCATGCACTAAAGCATATGTTATGGTTAATGGGGTTGAGGTTACTGTTTCACCTGCCGTAGGCGTAACGATTTTAATCATTACATTCTGGTCAGAAAGATAACCTGCAACCCCTAAATACAAATTATAGTCTGAGCTAGTTGTTTTTCCGCCAACATCCTCGGGGGAAACAGTTAAAGAATAGCTGCCTGAAGACATGGTTGAACTGTTCAAAGGGAATAATACAAGATTATAATCAGTGCTAGATTCAGCAAAAGCTGAGCCCATAAAAAGGGCTGTAAAAACAAGCAATAACAAAATATTCTTGAAGTACATATTTTTTCCCTAAATGCTTATTGCAAAGCATCTGCTACAAAAGATTAATAGTATATTAATCATTCTTTTATTTAAAATTGTTTGCCATATGCAAAACGCGCAGCTAAAAAAGTATAAGTACGGCATTCTAAATATGGAAACATAATTACTAAGTGGGGACAGAATTACAAAATAAAAATAGTGATGAAGAATTATAAAAAATTATGAACCTTCCTTCACCATGTGAATTGTTTGCGTCGGATAGGCAAACTTAATCCCTGCTTTGCCAAATTCTTCCTTTATTTTTAAATTGATTTCATGTTTCATTTTTAAGAAGTCATCGATCTCTTCCTTGTTTTTATATCTAATATAATAAATAAAAAGCAGATTAAGCGAATATTCCTTGAAATCAGTGAAAAATACCTTGGGCTCTTTTCCTTTGACCGATAAAGGATTGTTAATAGCAATATCTTTCAAAATTTCAGCTGCTTTATTTATTTTTGAAACATCAGAATCATAAGTAATGTTTATATTCATTCTTTCTTTCCTATATCCTGGCATAGTAATGTTAGTAAGAACTGCACTTCCTATTTTCCTGTTTGGGATTACAACAATGCGGTCATTTAAATCAATTGCCTTGGTAAATCTCAGGCCTATTTCTTTTATTGTATAGCTGTTATTTTCATACATAATAAAATCCCCAACCTTAAATGGCCTTGAAGTGAAAATAGAAAATCCGCCAAACATGTCTGCAACCGTCTCCTGTGCTGCAAATGCAAGGGCTATGCCTCCAATACCCAATCCCGCAATCAATGCTGTAACATCATATCCTACTGAAGAAAGAATTACGATTGCGAAAATGCAAATTATTAAAATTTTTGCAATCCTCTGCAAAACAGGAATCATCTGGTCGTCAAGTTCTGTTTCTGTTTTTGCTGCAAGCGGCAAGGCCCAGTGTTTCAAGAAGCCATCAACTAATCTTATTACAACCCAAGCTACAAGAATCAAAAGCAGCACTGAAATAATTTTTTCTGCCCCTGAAATCAACATAGCATTCTGCAAATCTAAAAAATGGAATGCAACATATAAACCGCCAAGAACTGCAAAATAGAAAACTGTTTGGTTAATTGTTGCAACAATTACATCATCAATGTTTGTCTCAGTTCTTGATGCTAATTTACGAAGATATTTCTCGGAAATAAAAGCAAGAAATTTTCCCAATATTATTGAAAGGAATATTGTTAGCAGGAATAAGCTATAACCGCCAAAGGTAATGCCAAATAATTTATTTGTGAAGATACCTTCGCTAAAGAAACTTACAATAGGGAGTATGAAATTCATTAGAATCACTGGTGTGTACAGTGTTTTTTTAATTTATTAAATAATATAATAAGAATATTTAAATGTATGTCAAAAATAGTTTTTGGCAGCCAGAAAATTTGCCAGCAAATTTACAATAGCCGGGTGGAAATTCAGGGATTTAGATAAGATACAGAAATAACCCTCACCAAACAGAGTAAAGCCGTTTTTAGGGCTTTATTTAAGCTAAACGGCCATCCGTGAAAGGTTTATATTCCTTTCTATATAAAAATAAGTAATTGGCTGAAAAAAATAGCATTCTCGATTTTTTGCTGTGTTAAATTCGGACAAGGGCTCTTCATGTCTAAAATTGAAAATCATTTTTTGGTTCCTAAGCACGTATTATTGCCTAAAGAAGAAGCCAAAAGAGTTCTTGAACAATACAATGTAAAGGCAGAAGATTTGCCAATTATTTTAGAGAGTGACCCAGCAATAAAAAAATTCGGGGCAGAACGCAACGACATAATAAAAATCGAGAGAAACAGCTTTACCATAGGGAAGGCTGTCTATTACAGGGCAGTAAAGTAACTGCTTTTGAAAATAAATATACGGGCTGAATAAATGAATAAATGGCCATTGATTGAATCATATTTTAAGCAAAAAAGTTTTGTCGACCAAGAGATCGCTAGTTTTAACCAATTTGTTGATGAGAAACTTCCAGACATTGTGGAAGAGAACAAGGAAATAATACCTAAAATTGAGGAAGTCAAAATTGATGTAGCTGATATTGAAGTTTTAAAGCCGAGAATAATTGAGGTTGATGGTTCACCAAGGGATAAATTTTTACCGTTGGAAGCAAGGCTAAGAAACAGGACTTATTCTGGCCCACTTTTTATAACAATGAAATTAATGAGAAGGGATGTTGAACAAGATGTCAAAAGAACATATATTGGTGAATTGCCAATAATGCTAAAATCAAACAAATGCTGGTTGAATGGAAAGACAGAGGAAGAATTAATTGAATTTGGTGAAGACCCTCTTGATTGGGGCGGTTACTTTGTAATTAACGGAGCGGAAAAGGTTTTAATCACACAAGAAGTTTTGGCTTCAGACCGAGTAATAATTACGAAAGATGCAAAAGAGGATATTAGCTCAGAAGTAATCAGCACAAAAGGCGCATTTAAAGGAAGGGTAAGGGTAACAAGAAAGGTTAATGGTTTGTTAGAAGTAACATTCCCTGCATCCCCTAAAAAATTAAAATTAACTACTTTGATGCAGGCATTAGGCGTAAAAGAAAGTAAAATTAATGATACATTCAGCACAGGAATTGAAATACAAAATGATGTTTTATTAAATTTGGAAGATATTGAAGTTACGGATGAAAAAGAAGCTTTGGATAGAATTGGAAAATATGTAGCACCTGGGCAGATTATTGATTATAGGTTGAGAAGGGCACAGGAAGTAATTGATGGTTTCTTATTGCCGCACATTGGCCAATCAAAAGAAGACAGATTGGCAAAAGCATATTATTTAGGGATGATGGCATCAAAGGCAATTGAAAAGGCATATGGGTTAAGGGGAGAGGATGACAAGGACCATTATGCAAATAAAAGATTGGAGTTAAGCGGAAAATTAATGGAACATTTATTCAGGTATGCATTCAAATATTTAGTAAAGGATTTAAAATTTCAAATTGACAGGACTGTTACAAGAAGAAGAAAATTAAACATCAGCACAATTATCAGGCCTGATGCTATTTCAGAAAGAATCAGGTTTGCAATGGCAACAGGAAATTGGATCGGAAGGGCAACTGGTGTGAGCAAATTCATGGACAGGGTAAATTATCTTAGCCCGTTAACTGATATTAGAAAAGTAAAAAGCTCCCTGAATAAAAATAGGGAATTATATGAAGCAAGGGATGTGCATGGAACACACTGGGGAAGGATGTGCCCGATTGAAACACCTGATGGCCCTAATTGTGGCTTGGTAAAAAATCTTGCATTGTTGTCCAAAGTAACAACAGATGTCAAGACAATTGATATTGAAGACATAGTTAAAAAATTGGGAGTTAAATTGGAGTAGGTTGCATGAGCAAAGAAAAAGCTAAGATTTACATAAATGGAAGGCTTGTTGGATTTCACCAAAATCCGCAGAATTTAATAAAAGAATTAAAGAATGCGAGAAGGACAAGCAAGATTGACTCACAAATAAATGTTTCCTATGATGAAAATACAAATGAAATCTACATTAATACTGACGGTGGAAGGGTACAAAGGCCATTAATTATTGTGGAGAATGGAAAGGCTGCTTTAACCGAAGAACTTCTGAACAAAGTAAAGAAAGGGGAATTAACCTGGGATGATTTGGTAACTCAAGGGATTATAGAATATTTAGATGCAGAAGAGGAAGAGAATGCATATATTGCAAAGGATGAAGAGGAATTGACAAAAGAGCATACTCACATGGAAATAAGCCCTGTAGGAATCTTTAGTGTAATTACAAGCATGATTCCATATTTGCCGCATGATATGAGCGGAAAGGCATTGCACGGGGCAAAAATGTTTAAGCAATCAGCAGGCTTGACTGCGGCAAATTATTGTTACAGGACAGACACTGAAGGCTTTTTGCTGTACTATCCGCAAAAAAGCATAGTAAGGACAAAAACAATGGATGTTGTCAAATTGGATAAAAGGCCGCAGACACAAAATTTTGTTGTCGCAATAATGCCTTATTACGGATTCAACATGCTTGATGCAGTAATAATAAACAAAGGTGCTGTTGAAAGGGCACTAGGAAGAACTGCTTATTTAAGGACTTATGATTCCATACAAAAAAGATACCCTGGAGGCCAGAAGGATAAATTTGAAATACCTGACGCAGAAACAGTCGGCTACTTAGGGGAGAAATATTATAAAGGCGTAGGGGAAGACGGGTTAGCAGAGATAGAAGCAAAGGTTGATGAAAAGGATGTAATTGTTGGAAAAACAAGCCCGCCAAGATTTTTGGAAGAAGTATCGGAATTTGGTGTTGTAAAGGAAAAAAGAACTGATGCATCTTTGAATGTAAGAAAAGAAAAAGGCGGATATGTTGACAAGGTTATAGTTACTGAAGATTCTGATGGCAATTTATTAGCAAAGGTTACAATAAGAAGTGAAAGGATTCCTGAAGTCGGGGATAAATTCTCGTCAAGGCATGGACAGAAGGGTATTGTCGGGGCAATTGTGCCAGAAGAAGATATGCCATTTACTGCTGATGGAATTAAACCTGATTTAATTTTGAATCCGCATTCAATTCCAAGCAGAATGACAATTGGGCATTTATTGGAAATGCTTGCAGGAAAAGCCGCGGCAATAGAAGCAGAATGCATTGATGCTACGCCATTTGAGGAAACAAAAAGGACAGATTTAATGAAAATGCTTGCTGAAAGTGGATTAAGAAGCGATGGAAGAGAAACATTCTATGATGGAATTTCAGGGGAAAGAATTGAAGGGGATATTTTTGTCGGGGTTGTAGCATACCACAGATTATATCACATGGTAAGGCATAAAATGCAGGCAAGAGCTCGCGGGCCAGTACAGATACTTACAAGGCAGCCAACAGAAGGAAAAGAAAAGGAAGGAGGCTTAAGGTTTGGTGAAATGGAAGGTGAAACCTTAGTCGGGCACGGGGCAAGCATGCTGCTTTATGAAAAATATATTGAAAGCTCGGATAAAGTATCTGAATTAGTTTGTGAAAGATGCGGGTTAATTGCGATAAATGACAGGATAAGAAGCAGGAAATATTGCCCTGTGTGCGGTGGCGCAAAGGTATATCCTGTTGAAATGAGTTATGGCTTTAAATTAATGCTTGATGAATTAAAGGCTTTGGGAATTTATCCTAAGTTGCACTTGGCAGATAAGGTGTAGGAATATGATGCAAAAGAAAATCAGCTATATTGAATTTCGTGTCTTAAACCCTGATTTAATCAGGAAGATGAGTGCAATAGAAATTAAAACAGCTGATACTTATGATAAGGACGGTTATCCGTTAGAAGAAGGATTGATGGATTCACATTTAGGAGTAATTAACCCTGGTTTAAGATGTAAAACCTGCGGGCAAACAATGAAACATTGCCCTGGCCATTTTGGTGCGTTTGAATTGGTAAGGCCTGTATTGCATGCTAAGTATTCAAAAAGGGTTGAAGTTTTATTGCTATGCACTTGTAAAGAATGCGGCAGGATTTTACTGCCTGAAGACAAAATAAAAGTATTAAAAGACAGAAAGATGGAAACAGATGATTTAACTAGGCTAATTAAATTAAGAACAATGAAGGTAAGAAAATGCCCGCATTGTGCTGCAAAAATACCTGAATTAAAGGTGGATAGGCCAACAAATTATTATCTTGATAAGGAAAGAATTTATCCGCATGATTTAAGGTCTTGGCTCGAAAAGGTCCCAAACAATGATTTGGAATTATTCGGATATAACGCTGAAAATGTTAGGCCAGAATGGTTCGTATTAACTGTAATGCCTGTTCCGCCGATTACAATAAGGCCTTCAATTACCTTGGAAACAGGAATAAAATCAGAGGATGATTTAACCCATAAATTGGTCGATATTGTAAGAATTAATATGAGGTTAAAGGAGAATATTGAAGCCGGGGCCCCGCAATTAATTATTGAAGACTTGTGGGATTTACTGCAGTACCATGTCACTACTTATTATGATAATCAGATGGCAGGCATTCCTCCATCTAAACACAGGTCTGGAAGGCCTTTGAGATCATTAGTGCAGAGGTTAAAGGGAAAGAAAGGAAGATTCAGGTATAATTTAACAGGAAAAAGAGTAAACTTTGCTGCAAGGTCTACAATTAGCCCTGATCCTTATTTGTCAATTAATCAGGTAGGAGTTCCAAAAGAAATTGCGGATGAATTGACTGTGCAGGAAGCAGTAACTGAATGGAATATTGACAGGATAAAGAAAATGGTAAAGGACAGCAATGATGTTTTATATGTAATAAGGCCTGATGAAAAAAGGAAGATATTCTCTGAAGAAAATAAAAAGGAAATAACTGATGAAATAACTCCAGGCTATAAAATTGAGAGAAGGTTAATTGATGGTGATATAGCATTATTCAACAGGCAGCCCTCCTTGCACAGGGCATCAATGATGGCCCATAAGGTAAAAATTACCAAAGATAAAACATTGAAATTAAATCCGGCTGTATGTAAACCTTATAACGCTGACTTTGATGGGGATGAAATGAACCTACACATTCCGCAGACAGAAGAAGGGAAAACTGAAGCACTTGAATTGATGTTTGCGCAAAACCAAACCTTAAGCCCGAGATATGGTGCTCCACTTATTATATTGGATGAAGATGGCATATCTGGCACATATCTTTTAACATTGGACAGTTCTGAGTTCGATAGAAGCATAGCATATGAATTTTTCTATGATTTAGGGATTGAAGATATTCCAAAAACAGACAAAGGCAACAAATATAGTGGAAAATTAATATTTTCATTATTATTGCCAAAGGATTTGAATATGGAATACAGGTCAAAAACCTGCGATATCTTTGAGAAAGCAGACCCTAATTACAAATGCCAGGGAGAAAAATGCCCTTATTGCGTAAAGATTGAAAATGGTGTTTTAGTAAAAGGGGTAATTGACTCAGCATCATTGGGAGAAGGCAAAGGTAAATTGATTGATATGTTAGCTAGATATTATCCTCCTGAAGTTCTGGAACAATTCTATTACAAAATAAACAGGATAATTACAAAGGTAATTACAAGAAAAGGAATTACTGCTAGTTTAGACGAATATGAAACCCCTGATGCAATCCTCAAGGAGATTGAAAAGGTAGAGAAAGAAGAATTAAGGGAAGGGGAAAAACTTGTAGATGAATTCAAGAAAAAAACATTAGAATTAATCCCAGGAAGGACAAGGAAGGAAAGTTTCGAGATAAAGATGATGCAACTTGGTTTCAAAGTAAAGGACACTATTGAAAAACATTTATTGAAGGAAAAAATAAAGGACATACTTAAAGACAAGCCTGAATTGAATACAACAATCATGATTGTGTCAGGGTCAAGGGGTTCAAGCATTAATTTAATGAACATCAGCGGATTTTGGGGACAGGCAGCTGTCAGGGAAGGAAGGCCTACAAGAGGATTTGCAGGAAGAGCTATTGCATTGAACAAGAAAAATGATTTAGGGCCTATTGCTGGTGGCTTTATCAACTCAAACTTCATTGACGGGATGGATGTTAAGGAATATTTCTTCCATTCAATGGGTGGGCGGCAAGGTGAGGTTGACACTGGTGTAAGCACTAAAGTATCAGGATATTTATACAGGAGACTGGCAAATTCACTGAAGGATCTTTCAGCAAGAAATGACCTTACAGTAAGAAGCGGCGGCGGAAGGATTATACAATATTTATACTCAGAAGATGGGGTATTCCCTATGTACAGCTTCAAAGGGCAAGCAGTAGATATGCACCGCGCATTATATTTGCTAAAAAACAAGGAAGGGGTGAGCAAGGATGCCAAAGGTAAAAAAAAGTGAAAATAAAGAAGATGATGAAGAAGTAATTGAAGAGATGTCTAAGGAAGAATCTGTTGCTGAATTCCCTAAATTAGAATTGCCTAAGCCGATAATTGAGAAAGCTGAAAATTTGGCAGAAAAACAAAAATTAAACGATAAAGAAAAATTAGAATTAATTGAGATACTTAATAAGCAATATTTTAAGAATGTAGTAAATGCAGGTGAGGCTGTGGGAATGGTTGCTGCCCAATCATTGGGAGAGCCAGGAACGCAATTGACATTAAGGACAAAGCACTATGCAGGGGCGGCAGAGGTATCTGTTGGCTCAGGCATACAGAGAGTAGAGGAGATTGTTGATGGAAGGACAAGGGCAAAATACCCTGTAATGACAATTAAATTAATTGATGCTTTGAAGAACGACAGGAAAAAAGCAGAGGCTCTTGCGAAAAACCTGATTGACATAAGGGTAGATGATGTTGTTACAGCAGAAGAGGACTTTGACAAGAAGATGATTGTTCTTACATTAAGGGAAGAAAGGATGAAGGAGAAAGGCTTAGACCCTGAAGAGATGCTTGGCAAGGTAAAGGATAATGTTGAAAAGGGAGATGTTGCAAAAAGGGGAAATACTTTACAAATAAGCTTTGCCAAAAATTCCAAATTAAGGGATGTAAGGAAATTTTTGTTAAAACTAATGAATAAAAGAATAAGCGGAATAGCAGGGATAGAAAAAACAATTGTCATAGAGGATAAAAATACTGGAGAATTTTTAATAAAAACAAGGGGAACAAACCTTAAAGCAGTACTAAGGATGGAAGAAATTGACATAAAGAACACTACAACAAATGACATTGCAGAAATTGCAAAGGTTTTGGGGATTGAAGCTGCGAGATATTGCATTGCAAATGAATTGCACAATACATTAAAAGAGAACAATATTGCCGTAGATATAAGGCACATCATGCTTATTGCGGATTTAATTTCATTTAGCGGAGAAATAGCAGGAACAGTAAGGACAGGGATAATGAGGGCAAAGGAATCTCCATTCGCAAAAGCAGCATTTGAAGAAACGGCAAACCATTTGCTTGATGCGGCATTCAAGGGAGAAAAAGAATTATTATTAGGGGTTGTTGAGAATATTATTGTAGGCCAGCCAATAAAGATTGGCACAGGCACAGTTAAATTGATAATGAAAGAATAAGGGGATAATGCTTACATAGGTGAATAACATGAAAATCGATGTCAAGAAGGAAATCAGGAGAGCAGTTGATACCGGCAAGGCAGTATGCGGAGAAAAGGTCTGCAAAAGAGCCATAATGAATGATGATGGGGAATTAGCCATAACCTCCAAAAACATGAAGAATGAGGAAAAGGAAGAAGTAAAATATTTATCAGGGCTAGCAAAGATGCCTTATTATGAATTTGAAGGAACATCCATGGAGCTTGGAACAGTATGCGGCAAACCATTTGGCATTTCAGTAATGGTAATTAAGAACATGGGAAAAAGCAAGTTAAATCAACTTATTACATAAACAAACAAGTGAAACAATGAAAATAGCAATGGATGAAATATTTTATATTAATGAATTTGACAAGTTTTCCGGGGTTTATCCCAGAGACTGCATAATTCAAAAAGCAAGCGTAATCTATATTATTGATTCCCCGGACATAGGGAAAGCAATAGGGAAGAATGGGATTACGGTAAAGGGATTTAGCACTAAAATAAACAAAAAGGTTGTATTGCTGCCCTATTACGAAAGTATTAAAAAATTTTTAGAGGAAGGATTAGATATAACAATCAATGAAATTGGTATAAACAATGGTTTGGCCCATTTAAAGCTTGATTCTATGTCAAAGAGAAAGCTTCTTAATGATATTGCTAAATTTAAGCTCATAAAGCAGATTGTGTCAAGGAACTATGATATTAAAGATATAAGGGTGAAATAACAATGCCTGGAGAATTTGCAGCAAAATCTCTTGAAAAAAAGAGAAAAAAATGGAGATGGAAAAAATATAAGTTTAAGGCAAGGGTAAGAAAAACCGCAAAGACTTATGATTTATTAGAAGGGGCACCCCAAGGCCGAGGCATAGTGCTTGAAAAAAGAGGGGTAGAGGCAAAACAGCCTAACTCAGGCATGAGAAAATGTGTAAGGATACAGCTGATTAAAAATGGAAGGCAATTAACAGCATTAGCGCCTTATGACGGTGCAATAAAGCATATTGATGAGCATGATGAAGTTATCGTTGAGAGTATTGGCGGCGGCCAAAGAGGGCCTAAAGGTGATCTTTGGGGCGTGAAATATAGGGTAACGCACGTAAATAACCAAGCACTAGAAATGATAAGGACAGGAAGATCTGAAAAGGTTAAAAGGTAATTAATATGGAAAAAATTTTCAATAAATGGGATACTTCAGGAATTGTTGTCAAGGATATTGGCCTTGCAAAATACATGAACTTGGAAGGGAAGATAATTCCCCACACCTTTGGGCGTGATTCAAACAAGAAATATGGGAAAGCAAGAAAAGGTGCAGTAGAGCGCCTTGTGAACAAAATAATGAGGTCAGGCCAAGGGAAAAAAATGTTGAGCGGAAAATATATCAGGGGAAGAGGAAGTTGCGGCAAGAAATTGCAGGCAATGAGGATTGTTGAGGGTGCATTCGACCTTGTTGAAGCAAGAACCAAGAAAAACCCTATTCAGGTATTTGTCAATGCATTGGAACATGCTTCTCCAAGGGAAGACACGACTAGATTTAAGAGAGGCGGGGTCGCTTATTCACAAAGTGTTGACGTTGCCCCGATAAAAAGGCTTGATGATTCATTGAAAAATATGGCACTGGCTGCTTTTATAAATTCTTTCAACAGGAATGTTTCAGCAGAAGCAGCACTTGCAGACGAATTAATATTGGCTGCGGGTGAGGATAACAAAAGTTTAGCCATTAAAAGAAGGGATGAAGTTGAAAGGATTGCAAAGAGCTCAAGATAAAACGTTTGGGAAAGTTTTATCAAAAATGTATTTTATTTGATAGGGGAATTTTATGGTTAAGAAGGAAGATGCTGCTAAATTAGCACAGCAGATGATGGAAAACAGAAAGAATATCCGAAATATAGGTATTGTTGCCCATATTGACCATGGTAAATCTACTTTAAGTGACACAATTGTTGCTGCAGGCGGCTTAATCTCACCAGATTTGGCAGGAAAGCAGCTTTTCATGGATTATTATGAATTGGAACAGGAAAGAGGCATAACAATTAATGCTGCAAACGTTTCTGTTGTTTACAATTATGGCGATGAAGATTACCTCATAAACCTTATTGATACCCCTGGCCATGTTGACTTTGGTGGAGATGTAATAAGGGCAATGAGGGCTGTTGACGGCGTGATAATTGTTGTTGATGCGGTTGAAGGCGTAATGCCGCAAACAGAAACAGTGATAAGGCAGGCATTAAGGGAAAACTGTAGGCCTGTTCTCTTTGTAAATAAAGTTGACCGATTAATTAATGAATTAAAGGTTTCTGAGAAAGAAATGCAGGAACGATTTATCAAAACAATAGCAAAAGTAAATTTGCTTATCCAAAAAAATTGCCCTGCTAAATTCGGTGATTCATGGATTCCTAAGATAGAGGAAGGAAGCGTTGTATTTGGCTCTGCATTGTATAAATGGGCTATTTCTGTTCCACAAATGAAACAAACCGGTGTTACATTTTCAGATGTTTACAAATTCTGCAAAGAAGGCAATCAAAAAGAACTATCTACTAAAAGCCCTTTGCATAAAGCAGTACTTGAAATGATAGTTAAACATTTGCCAAATCCATTAGTAGCTCAAAAGTACAGAACTCCTGAAATATGGAAAGGTGATTTGGAGAGTGAGGTGGCTAAGGGAATGATGACTTGTGACCAATCAAAAGATTTGGCAATGATGGTTACTGATGTTCAGGTTGACCCGCATGCAGGGGAGATTGCTACTGGAAGGATATATTCAGGAAGCATGCAGCGCGGAGATAAAGCAAGATTAATTGGTGGAAAAAAAGAAATACTTATTCAACAAGTCGGAGTTTACATGGGACCTGACAGGATTCCGATGGATAAGGTATTTGCAGGGAATATTGCATTTTTAACAGGTGTAAAAGATATTTATGCTGGTGAAACAATCGCAACAAGTGATATACAGCCATTTGAAAGTTTCAAAAGTTCTGTTGAACCAGTAATGACTATTTCAATTGAAGCGCAGAAACCGCAGGAATTGCCTAAATTAATTGAAGTATTAAGGCAGATAACTAAAGAAGACCCTAATATTATTGCTGCAATTAATCAAGAAACAGGAGAGCATTTAATCAGCGGGATGGGAGAATTGCATTTAGATGTAACAAAGTACAGGATTGAAGTAGATCATGGGGTTAAGATAAATGTTGGAAACCCAATTGTTGTTTATAATGAAACAATTACAAAGAAAAGCCCTGAATTAACAGGAAAAAGCCCTAACAAGCACAATCTTTTCAAGATAATGGTTGAACCAATGTCTGAAGAAATGTGTGAAAAATTAAAGGAATCAGGATTGAAGGGCAAATTGAAAAAGGATGATGATAATGTTAAAACCAAATTATTGGAAATGGGTTTTGAAAGGGATGATGCTAAAAAAGCATGGTATGTGAGCAATAATTGTATTATGTTTGATAACACTAAGGGAATACAGGCATTGCATGAAATCCGAGAATTGGTATGCCAGGGATTTGATGATGCAATGAAGGAAGGCCCATTGACAAAAGAGAAATGCCATGGAATAGTAGTGAGATTAATTGATGCTAAACTGCACGAAGATGCGATTCATAGAGGCCCAGCCCAAGTATTGCCAACTATGTCAAGAACATTATATGCTTGCATTTTATCTGCTGACCCAATTCTGCTTGAACCAAAACAAAAACTGTTCATAAACATACCGCAGGATTATATGGGTTCGGTAACAAAAGAATTAGGTCAGAGAAGAACACAGATAGGTGAGATGACTACTGAAGGGGATTCAACAATCATAATTGCCATAGCTCCGGTAAAAGAGCTTATTGGGTTCAGTTCTGCAATAAGGTCTGCTACCCAAGGAAGGGCAATATGGACAGCAGAATTCTTCGGATATTCTCCTTTGCCCAGGGAATTATTAAAGCTGACAATTGCAGAAGTAAGGAAAAGGAATGGGTTGCCAGAAGAAATAAAGCCTGCTTCTTATTTCTTAGAGTAAATAAAATAATAATTAATTTCAGCAGGATAATTCCTGCACTAATTTTATTTTTTTAATTATGCAATTACGTAATTAGGAGCAAAATAAAAAATTAGAATTGAATTAGTTAATTATCTAATTTTTCAAATTAAAAAAAATAAAAAAGAAAGGACAAGCCTTTCTTTTCAATTAAATTCCAGTACAAGTTATATTAGGGGCTACTACACCTACACCCACAGCTGCACCAACAACATTACAGGTAAGCCAGGAACCTGCTTTCGTTTTTATCTGTATGTTTCCATCAATCCATAATTGCCTGTTGTCATCTGCTGCACCCTGTGCCACATCATTCAGAATATTAAGGTCCCATCCAGTAACAATACTTCCAGTGGTAACTAAATCTGCAGGGCCTGCTGTAGTAGTTGGGTTTCCCATAATTATTCTCCCGAAATTTCCATACATATAAAGTGTTCCTGATGTGTTAATGTCTCCTGCATTAACCATTGTTGCATTGGTAGCATTACCAAATAATATTTTTGAAGCTGCTCCTGTAACATATAGATTACCTAGAGCGTTAAGGTCTCGTGATGCATTCAGGTCCCAAGCTGAGATAGTTCCTGCTACATTAAGGTCATCATTAAGAGTTACTGCTCCACTGTTGGATACTAGCTGGTTGTATGTTAGTGTTACTGGCCCTACTGAAGCTCCTGTTCCGATTAATATACTTCTAAATGCATTCAAATCCAAACCTGAAATAGTTCCTGCTGCGTTGAAATCATCACTAAGAGTAACGGCTGATAATGCTGAGTTGACAGCAAATATTTTATCTGAGATATTTAAGTCAACAGCGTTTATTCTTCCGCCTTCTAAGGTAAGTGCGTTTGTATCATTTACTAGGATTACACCGCTTGTGTTTCCTCCTAAGACTCCTTTAACAACCAGATTGTTCTGTACATTCAAATCGGTTGTGTTTGTCTGACCTGTTACTGTGAATGTGCTATTGCCACTGGATAAGACTAATGATTGTACATTCAATGTTCCTGAGACATTTAAATCAAAGGTATTTACTTTACCGCCATCAAGTGTAACATTTTTTGTTCCAGATATATTTAAATCACCAGTGAATACGTTGTTTGCATTTAATCTTGCATAGGCTAAGTTAAGGTCTGTGTCTAATGAAGATAACTTTACTTTTCCTGCTG
>JBBSVU010000012.1:0-16410 GCA_038046645.1 archaeon | reverse complement strand
AATGGTTAATACAAGCTATAACTGCAGTGCAGACGGTGCCTCTTGTATACTGGAGTATCATAACTATAATGAATATTTTGGAATAGATATGGGTGGAATAGATATGGGTGGAATAGATATTGGGAAGTGCAGCTTGCCCGATGACAGCTTGAAGAAATGTGAAGAAACTGATGCTGGGCTTGATTATTATAATTCGGGGGCAGTAGAATTTACCACTAAGTTTGGAGAATCAGGAAAAAATAGTGATTATTGTAATAATGATAGTGATGTGTTAATTGAATTCTATTGCAAAAATAAAGAGATTATAATGGATAATCATGATTGTTCTGGCGAAGGGAAAGTATGCTATGACGGCACATGCATAACGCCTGTGGAAAATTATTACTGTAATGAGACCGATGGTGGGAATAATCCCTTAGTTGGTTCTGCTTTATCTGGGATAAATATTGATGGAAGTAATATAAACAATTGGGATTGGTGTAATGAGTATGGGATGCTTTTTGAATACTATTGCGAAAATGGGCTGGTCAAATTAGAAAGCCATGATTGTTCGTCATTAGGCAAAGTTTGTGTGGCAACTAGTAAAGATAACAAAGAAATTGGTGCATGCGAAGAGCCAACAACCTCTAGTTCTTAACTAAAAAAGCTTGGTAAAATCAGAATAAATGTTTTTCCTGTGGCCTAAGTAAAGGATAATTATTTTATCCTCTGGTTTTTTAATTTCATAAATTGCCCGATAATCCCCAATCCTTAAGCTCCAAAAATTGCAGTAATGTAAATGTTTTCCTTTCTCCGGATTTGTTTCAAGTGCTTTTATTTCTTTTTTTAATCTTTCTTGTATTGAATTATCAAACTTTTTAAATTCAGAAGCTGCTTTAGCATGGAAACAGATTTGGAAAGGCATTATAAGTCACTAAATTTAATAAGCTTATTCGGTTCCTCTAAGGCTTCTTTGCTTCTTTTCGTTAGCATATTGTAAAAAGCCCTTGTTTTTTCTCTTTCCTCAAAAGCAAAAATCATGGTTTTTATGGCATCACTTCTACTCTTAAATCTGCCAGTTTTAACCATAGAATCAATATCTTTTATTGCCTCTTTTGGAACCCTTAATTGTACTTGAACTTGAGACATTTAATTCACCTGTAAACAATACTGTTTACAAGTATTTAATAATAGTTGCATTACCTATAAAAATGTAAAACAGAAAAAAATTGGATAAAAATATAGGCAATCAACGAAGTAGCTTTTAACGATTGCCAGAAAGTTTAAAAGGCAGAGCTTCCAGATTGTCTTAGCATATAACTATATAATCTGCATTATTTGAATTGATTTAAATGTATTCAAAATGGTTAGAATCCTGGTTAAAAGAGAATGACCATAAAGGCCTGCTTGAGGTTCTATTAGAGGTACAGCACAGGGAACAGTTCTTATCAAGGGAAAACCTTGAATATGTATCAAAAGCAAAGGAAATCCCTTTGGCAAAGATATATTCAGTAGCTACTTTTTATTCAGAATTCAGGCTAGAGCAAAGAGGCAAGCACGTAATTAGGCTATGCACTGGCACAGCTTGTTTAGTAAAGGGGAACAATGTAAACCTGAATTTCTTAAAAACAGAATTAAATCTGGTGCCTGGAAAAACAACTCCGGATAATTTATTCACTTTAGAAGGGGTAAACTGCCTGGGCACATGCAGCCTAGCCCCAGTAGTAAGCATTGACGGCAAGATTTACCCTAATGTCAGCATAGAGAAACTTTCAGAACTGATTGAAAAAATAAGAAAGGCGGAAAGATGATTGCAACTATCGGGTTAGCATCCTGCGGAATTGCCGCAGGGGCTGATGAATTGCAGAAAGCACTGCACAAAAAAGGCATAAAGACAAAAAGAGTAGGCTGTATTGGAATATGCTATCTTGAGCCAATTGTTGAATTCAAAAAGGATAATTATGAAACAATAATTTTTTGTGGGGTAAAAACAAGGGATTTGCCTGAGATTTTAAAAGCTATAAAATCAGGAAAGAGCCATAGGAAAATTCTTGCAAAAAGGAAGGACGGAAAATCCTGGTATCCAAAAGTAAAATATATTGAGGATATTTGTTTTTACAAAAAACAGCAGAAGATTTTGAGCCATAGATGCGGAATAATTGATCCTGCTGATGTTAATGAATATGTTAAAAGTGGAGGATATGAAGGATTAAAAAAAGCCTTGACAATGAAAAAGGATGAGGTAATTAACGAAGTGGAAAAATCAGGGTTACGGGGAAGAGGAGGGGCAGGATTTTCAACAGGCAAAAAATGGTCGTTTGTAAAAAATGCAAAAGAACGCCCATTTATGATATGCAATGCTGATGAAGGGGATCCAGGAGCTTTCATGAACAGGATTTTGCTTGAATCTGACCCATTATCAGTAATTGAAGGATTGACTATTGCAGGCTATGCAATAAATGCAAGGCAGGGGATAATTTACATCAGGTCAGAATATCCCTTGGCTGTAGTAAGATTAACTGAAGCGATAAAAAACGCAACAAAAAAAGGATATTTAGGGAACAATATTTTGAATTCGGGATTTTCTTTTGATATTGAAATAAAATTGGGTGCGGGCGCTTTTGTTTGCGGGGAAGAAACAGCATTAATTGCATCCCTGGAAGGCAAAACCGGAAGGCCCTATCCTAGGCCGCCCTACCCAACAGATAAAGGGCTATTAGGAAAGCCAACAGTAATAAATAATGTTGAAACCTTGGCCTGTGTTTCATTGATACTGGCAAAGGGGGCTGAATATTTCAGAAAATTCGGGACAGAAAATTCCACAGGGACAAAAATATTCTCATTGAGCGGAGCATTGAAAAAAACTGGTTATATTGAAGTGCCTTTTGGCATAAAATTGAAAGAGGTCTTAGAAATTGCTGATGTTAAAGAAGAGGACTTTAAGGTAATGCATTTGGGGGGGCCAGCAGGCTCTTGCCTGCCAAAAGAATTATTTGATTTGCAATTGGATTACGATAACTTAAAATCGGTTAATGTTACATTGGGTTCTGGAAGCATGATTATCCTGAATAAAGACCAGGATATGGTTGAATTTGCAAAAAATATGTTAGCATTCAGCGTATCTGAAAGCTGCGGTAAATGCGTGCCGTGCAGGGAAGGCACAAAAAGGATGCTTGAGATTGTTGAAAAAATACTGAAGAATGAAGGTAAGCCGGAAGATTTGGTAACATTGGAGCATATTGCATATACTGTAAAGGATACTTCTTTGTGCGGATTGGGGCAATCAGCACCAAACCCTTTGCTTTCAATACTGAAATATTTCAAAGCAGAATATATTGACAAATTGCAAGGAGCATTATCAATTGCAAATGAGTTGGCAATGTATGATATTGATGAAGTAAAATGCACAGGCTGCGATAAATGCAGTGAATTGTGCCCAATGAAGGCAATAAGGGGAAAGAAATTTGAAGTGCATCAAATAGATGAATCCAGATGCATTAAATGCGGCCGCTGCTTTAAAATATGCCCGGTAAATGCAGTCAATTTGGTAAAGATGGAGAAGGCAATATGACTGAAAAAACAATATTTATTGACAATAAAGAAGTTAGGACTGACAAAGAAATGCTAATTGATGCAATAAAGGATATTGGGATTAAAATCCCTAGCTTATGCCATCATCCTGATTTAAAGCCATGGGCAGTATGCAGATTGTGTGTTGTTGAAGCTGATGGAAAAATTATTACATCATGCAACACCCCTGTGAGAGAGGGCATGAAAATTTTAACGCATAATGAACGCGTTTTGAATGAAAGAAAAATAAATTTAAAATTAATTTTGGCAAACCATCCTTTTGCATGCGAAAGCTGCATAAGGAATGGTTACTGTGAATTGGAGAAATTAGCTGAAGAAATGAATGTTAAAAAAGAAGAAATTCAAGGTGAGACAAGAAATTTGAAAGCAGATTATTCTTCACTTTCAATTGTAAGGGAACCAAATAAATGCATCCTCTGCAACCGTTGTGTTGAAGCCTGCGATAAGCAGCATGTAAGCATACTTGAATACACCAACCGCGGATTTAAAACAATCATTACTCCGGCATTCAACAATATCCTGAGCAATACCCCTTGCGTATCCTGCGGCCAGTGCGCTTTGCATTGCCCTGTTGCTTCAATCACTGAAAGAGACCAGACAATGGAGGTAATGCATGCAGTAAATGATTCAACAAAACATGTTGTGGTTCAGATAGCACCTGCTATCAGGGTTTCTGTTGGTGAGTCCTTAGGGTTAGAACCAGGAACAGTATTGACTGGAAAGCTTGTTACTGCATTAAAGATGTTAGGTTTTGATGCTGTCCTTGATACAGCTACAGGTGCTGATTTAACAACAATGGAAGAAGCGCATGAATTCATTGAACGCTTAAAAAACAAGGAAAAAGAAAAATTGCCATTAATAACATCATGCTGCCCTGGCTGGGTAAATTATTGTGAGTTCTTCCAGCATGATTTCATAAAAAATATGTCAACCTGCAAAAGCCCGCACATCATGCTTGGCTCTTTGATAAAAACATATTATGCAAAAGAAAAGGGAATCGACCCTAAAAATATTGTTGTTGTTTCAATTATGCCATGCACAGCCAAAAAAAATGAATGCAACAGGGTAGAAATGAAAAATGATTTGATGAAAAATGTCGATTATGTCTTAACGACAAGGGAATTAGCTTCAATGCTGAAAATGACAGGCATTAAAATAGACCAATTGCAGGAAAGTGCTTTTGATAATCCGATTGAAACCGCATCATCTGCAGGAACATTATTTGGTGCTACAGGCGGGGTAGCGGAATCTGTTTTAAGGACCGCGGGATTTATGATTACTGGAAAAAAATTGAAAAAACTGGAATTTGAAAGCTTGAGAGGGATGGAAGGGACTAAGATTGCAGAAGCAGAACTTGATGGGAAAAAAATAAAATTAGCGATAGTGCATGGTTTGGGAAGGGCTGATGATTTGCTGAAAAAAGTGAGAAGCGGGGAAATAAAAGTTGATATTATTGAAGTAATGGCCTGCTACGGCGGATGCATTGGTGGAGGAGGGCAACCTATCCCTACGACCAAGGAATTAATACAGAAAAGAATGGATGCTATTTACAAAATTGATAGCGATTCAAAATTAAGGACAAGCTATGAGAATCCCAATATAATAAGCATATATGAAAAATTCCTTAAAGAGCCTGGAAGCGAAATTTCACATAACTATATGCATACAAAATATTTCACAAGGGATCCTTACAACCCATAATGCTTAAATAAAAATCAAGATTGGATAAAAACACAAATTATTTTAATTTCAGGAACATTGATTATTTATGGTTTTAGAAAATATTTCTGCATTTGACAATTTTTGGCTGCATGCAATACAAGCAGTGCAGAATGCAAATTTAGATATTTTAATGCAGATTGTAACATTTTTTGGCGACCCAATCCCCTGGTTTTTGATTGCCGCTTATCTTTACTGGGATGAAAGGGAGCATGATTCCCTTTTCTTAATAAATATTATTGCATTAAGCGCTTTTGTTTCTGATTCACTAAAGGCAATTGTGCAAAGAACCAGGCCTTCTGAAAATGAATTCTTAGTCAAAAAAGGCTTATTGCAAAATGTATTGGAAAAGAATTATAATTATTCATTTTCATTTCCAAGCGGGCATTCAACATTATCTGGAGCTATTGCATCCTATGGCCTTCATCTTGGAGGGAAACTGATTAAAACAATGTTAATTTTAATGTTGATTCTTGTCATGATTTCAAGGCTGTATTTAGGGATGCATTTCCCAAGCGATGTAATTATGGGCGCAGCTTTAGGCATTATTATAGGCAGATTTAATTTGTACATAAAAGGAAAAAGTGGGAGCAGGAAGATTGACATTACAAAAAATAAAATCAGGGCATTAATCATAGCGGGGATTTTATTTATTGCTGCATTAATGTATTTAGGTTCATACAGCATAGGCTTTGTTTTACTTGGATATTACATAGGGCTATTTTTTACAAAGACACTAAAACTAGAATTAGAAACAGACCACAGAAAAACAGAAATAATTACTGGATTTATTGGCTTGGGCGTTTTAGTTGCAGCAATATTCCTGCTAAAAGAATTTGAACCAATAAAGATGCTGATTTTCTTCAGCATTGGGCTTTGGATTACCTTATTGAATCCTGCATTAAACCATAGGGTTTTAAAGTAAAATAGTGGGTTATTATTGTATTGTTCAATAATATAAACAATGTGTTTTCCCATCGTGTTGAAAATATAATTATTGGGAAAATGCACATAGTTTGAACATATATTTATCTTGTTCAACACGATGTCCCGCCTTAGCTTAGTAGCAAAAGCGCTCGGCTGTAGAAGCCCCTTTTTCTTTCTTGAAAAGAAAGAAAAAGGCCCTTGGGTTCAAAAAGAAAGAAATTTGATCAAGGTGTTTATCAGCTGTAAAGCTGAAGAGTGCCAAAGTGAATGCACTGTTGGCATTCCGCAATATAGCGGAAACCGGGAAATCCCCTGTGCAAGTCAGGGAGGCGGGAATCTTATTTTAGAGAAAGGGATTTATTATACATTTTTTTATATTACACATAGCTTTTTAAACAGATTTGTGTAATAACTATTTTATGGCTTATCTAGCAAAACAAATGAAAGGTAAAAATGTCTATTACTATTTAGCCGAAGTAATTCAAATAGCTAAAGGAAGAAGAAAACAGGTTAGAAAATACATAGGAACAGAAAAACCTTCAGAAACCAAATTGCAGATTTTAATCTCAGAATTCGAAAAAGAAGTGGAAAAAGAAAAGATTAAACTGCATGGTATGCACTATCTGACTAAAGATGAAATAGAAGATATTGATAAAATCAACAAAGATTTCTGGGAAAGATACAAACAAGCAGGGAAAATTGTTCAAGAGCAATTTGACCAGAACTTTGTAATGACATTTGTATACAATACTAACTCTATTGAAGGATCTACTTTAACTCCAAAAGAAATTGAGTTATTGTTAAGTGAAAATATCTCACCAAATAAACCATTGGACGAGGTATTAGAAGCAAAATCTGCTGAGAAAACACTTGCTTATGTAAAACAACAAAAAGAAGAATTAAGCCAAAGCATATTATTGCAAATTCATGAAATTTATTTTGGGAATACAAAACCAGCAATAGCTGGGAAATACAAAACACACCAAAATAAAGTAAGAGGATCGCACTTTGAGACAACTCCGCCACAATTTGTATTAACAGACATGAAAAACTATTTCATGGAATATGAAAGTCTGAAAAAAGAGCTGCATCCATTAGAATTAGCAGCATGGATACACTGGAAACTTGTGCGAATACACCCATTCCAAGACGGGAATGGAAGAACAGCAAGAATAATAATGAACTTTATATTGCACAAAAATGGCTATGCTATGATTGACATAAAAACTAAGGAAAAACACCAATATTTCACTGCTTTGGAGAAATGCCACTATAATAACAATGCAAGGGCATTGGCGATTCGCTTAGTTAGAAGGTTCAAAAAGCAGTACCTGAATGCATTAAGGGAATAGGTTCTACAGGTTTTCTATGCCAAATACAAACTACTTAATCTAATTATTCGGATTTTCCTTTGCAAGCACTTTTTTTGATTTCCAGAAGAAGTAACCAATTACTGCAAAAGTGATTATTGGCGAAATATACTGCGGAATTTCAATCCCGAAACTATCTAAAAGCATTATCAGCCCTAAAAAGAATATTGAATACATTGCCCCATTTTTCAGATATTTGTATTTTTTAACATTTTCAATGTTATGAATTGTGAATTCCCTTACCACAAAAGCTCCGAGGCCATTTCCAAGTATTATTAATGGAACGGACATAGTGAATGCAAAAGCTCCAATTACGCCGTCAATTGAAAATGTTGCATCAATTACTTCAAGGTATAATATTTTGCTTAAATCACTCATGGGATGCCCACTTAATAATTCTTTTTCTTTAGATTCTGCATTTTCCTTAAAACCATGGGTAATGAAAAATGCGGTTGAGCCGACAACAGCACCAAATGCCATCATCGGATTTTTATTTATTGCAAACCAGACAATTAAGGAAAGCATAATTGAAACAATTGCAAAGAACCACAAACCATAATTCTTGTGGATGATTTCCTCTCCTTTTAGGCCATAATGCTTAGGCTCAATAAAAAGCCAGTGGAAGAACAAAAAGATAAGGAAGATTCCTCCCCCAATAAGAAGAATTGGTTTTGACATTTCAATAGATTCCATTACTAAAGGATCCGAGCTAAAGGTAGCAGTGAGCGCTTCTATTGGGTTTAATGAAGGATTAGCAACCCATACAATAAGCCAAGGAAGTATGCCCCTAATTACAAATACGGCAAATATAAGCCCCCAAAAAAGAAACCATTTCCTGGCTTTTTGGGACATAGTAGAGAGAACATCTGCATTCACAACAGCATTGTCTATTGAGGTAATTGTCTCAAAGAGCATTAATCCAAGAATTGTCAACAATATAAAAAAAATATCAATCATTGTTGAAAAAATAAGATAAATTATATTTAAAATAGTACCTTATTCAATCAATATGGCATATTGGTGAAAGAATGGAAACAAAAGACAAGGATTGCATAATCAATGCATTGCTTGCGGAGATGCAGGCGATACAAAGTTATAGTGATGCCGCAAGGATAATTGAAAACAATGAATTCAAGAGATACTTCAAGTTATTTGAATCAAATGAATACAGCCACAAGGAAGGCCTAAAGAAACTTATTTCCAAGAATTTTAATTCAAAACAGATGGAAGAGCTTGATATTAAAATTAATGGATTCAAACCGTACCGATTGGAGGAGAAGATGGATGCAAAAACAATAATCAACAAAGCACTAAGCGGGGAAGAAATACAATATAAGAGATATATTGATTGTGCGGGCTTTGTGCAGGATGCAGACACTAAAAAAATGTTCTATGCTTTTGCAGACAATGAAAAATTGCATGCGCAGGTTTTGAAAAAAATGCTTATTACACTTTCATCATTAAAAACTGAAAAATCCGGAAAATGTAAAATTTGTGGGAATCCCATTGCACTTAATTTGGGCCTATGCGCAGAATGCGCAAAAAAAGAACTGCTGAAAAATAACCAAAAAAGTTGAATTACCTATGCTTAAATATCTGGTTTATTCGAAAGAGAAATTCAAAAAAGGTTCTGGATTGGACTATCCAAAAAATGAAGAATTAACATGGATACTGGTAACAAACCCAACAGAAGAAGAACATAGGACCATTGAAAGGGATTTTGAATTATATAATTATCTTGGGAGATATTCGAAAGAAACGCGCTCGTTAAAATATTCAAATGACCCGCTCATAATCGCACTTGTTGATTACTACCTTGAAGGCAGCGACCTTGCAAAATCAAATGTTCTTTTTTACATCAGCCAAAAAGCTATTGTGATAATTGCTGAAACCGGGGAAAAATATTTTTCAGGTCTTTTTGACATGATTTGTGAAAGGTTTGAAAAAGAAAGGAAAAAAGACATTAACAGGCTATTTTACGATTTTTTAGATAGGGACATAAATGAGAACTATGACATACTCACAAAAATAGATGATGACACATCAAGGCTTGAAGTGGAATCCTTAAAATATAATAATGAAAAGAATATTCAAAGCATAATTAACCTAAAAAGAGAATTAAATAAAATGACAAGAAGGTTTTGGAGCACTGCTAAAATAATATTTGCAATAAAAAAGGAAACAACTTCATTAAAGCTTACTTCAGAAGGCCTTCGCACTTTGGATGATATTTACGAAAATTTGATACATCAAATAGATATTTTGAGCACACAAAAGGAAAGCCTGATTGATGCCATAACAATATATGAGACAACTGTATCAAACCAGCTAGCCAAAATAAATAATGACTTAAACACAGTAATGAAAAGGCTGACAATACTAATGTTGCTTTTAATGGTTCCTACATTGATTGCAGGAATCTACGGGATGAATTTTAAATATATACCTGAGTTAACCTCGCCATTTGGATTTTTTGAAGCCCTATTAATAATGTTAATTGCCACATCAGCATTATACTTATATTCAAAAAAGAAAAAGTGGGTCTAATTAATTGCACGGGATAATATGGATTCGATAAATATTGCTGTTTTTAATGAAGATATCGCAAAGCAGCTTGGCAAAAAAGAGCATGATTCTGACATTGAATTTTACCACAGAATTCACAACAACAGGGTGCTAACCTTTATTTACCCAAAGGGATTTCCTGAAAAGGTAAATTCTTTATTGCAGGCATTGCATCTTTCAAATTATGTTCTATTGGCCGTAGATAAAATTGATGCAGCTTTGGGCGAAATTATTGTTGCAATTGATGCACTCGGGAAGAAAGAAGGTTTCTTGATTGTTGATGATACAGTTGATGGAAATTTATTTAATAAAATAATTGAAAACTCAGCAGTTAAAAATTATCAAAAAATTAACAAGGAAGATATCCTGGAAATTTTATCAAAGGCAGATTTGAAACAAAAAATCGGGCAGGCAATTGTCGACCTGGATTCCCTATTTGAGGTTAAGGGTGTTGGAACTGTTGCGTTGGGATTTTTAACACAGGGAAAAATAGTTAAAATGAGCAATGTTAGGGCATGGCCAAACAATTCCGAGGTTTTCATCAAGACAATACAAAAACAGGATAAAGATTGGGCAGAAGCAAATTGCAATGACCGTGTAGGGCTTTCAATAAAAGGCCTTGGCTTGGACGACTTTTCAAGAGGGCTTGTTTTAACGCTTGATCCTGAATTCAAGAATTCAAAAACAATCAATATCTTGTTTGAGAAAAATAAATTCTGCAAAAAAGAACTTATCCTTAACCAGCAGTTGCATCTGCAATGCAGGCTGCAGGTTGTTGGTTGCTTGGTAAAATCATTAAATCCATTAATAGTTGAAACCGGCAAGGAAATAGCAGCAAGGAAAAATGAGCCTATTGCAATCATTGACATAAATGCAAAACCGAGGATAATTGGCAAAGGCACCATCATTTAGGCTTATAATAATTTCCAACCAAATTTATTTGTGCTGTGATGTTGAATATCAAACTGAACCTAAAGTTGATGATTGAGTCCAATGCTGAGCACATTCAATAAAATTTGGTAAAACCTGATTTCTAAAAAGCAGATAATCATAATTTATAAATGGATATCTTCTAATTAATTTAGCGGTGTATTTAGGGCACTGTGGAGTGATAGGCATGAGAAGTTTGAAAAAAGAGGGAAAGCCTCTGCCTGAAACAGAGGAAATGAAGGTTTGGAAAGAAGAATATAGTGAAATGCCTTTAGAAGAACATCATAAGAGATTACAGCAATTAGGGTTAGGGACAAAGGATTTAGCTGAATTCGATAAGGCATTGCAGGAAGAAAAAAAGAAAAAATAAATGCGGTTGTTGTTAAATCAACTAATTGCCCATATGCAAAGTTTTAATGAAATGCATAAATGGCAGCATGAAAATTTTTTATGAATTATTGCTATTGTAGCTTTTTTACAGGTTATTTTGAGTTTTGGTTATGGAATGCTTTATCTAAGATAATTGCCAAAAAGCCTAATTTTTGCAAAAGAATGATTTTTTAATCAGTATGATAGGATAATAGATTATTACTTTAAAATGTATAAAAGCCGGAAAAAGGTGATATTATGGCTTACGGATGTCCTAAATGCTATGGAGAAAAGATGATGACAATATTGCTTGAACAAAGGGAAGATGGGGTATTTGCGTGCCCAAGAAACCCTAACCATAAATTTACATTAAACAGTGACGGAATGCCTGTTTCAAAGAAGGATTAATCCTTCTTTATTTTTATTATTTATTTTTTAACCCCTCAACAAAGTTTAACAATACCTTATTAATTCTAAAGCTAATTTTAGTTTAATTTGATAACTTTTTGGCTACATAACCTAAGTATTAATCAACGAATATGTGTTCGACAGCAGTAGCTATTTAGGCAATAAAACAGCTTGGTGCTTGAAAAAGGCAGAAATTGCCAAAAATTAGTAAAATCAGCCTAGAAAATATGCAGAATAATGCGATTTTAAGCCATTTTAACGCCTTTTTCTGAAAAATAAGGTAAAATACCAAGTTCGAAAAGTTAATCTGGGCCAGCATTATGGTTTGGTTTTTTAAGAATAAAAATATAAATGATGAAGTATATTATTAATAGTGTCACAGATTTTTTAAATTTGTGATAAACTGCAGAATAATATAATGAAGGGTGATTATTGTGAGTCTTGTTACATTAACCTTCGGTAGTGGGTATGTAGATAACTACCAAATAAGTGGAGTAAAAAGCAGAAATGACGGTGCTCAGTATAAATTAACTGAGAACGGAAAAGTAAAAATCATTAAAGTAACTGAATTCTTTGGAAGGGATGATATCTGCATCTTGGGCGAATTAGTAGAAGGATGTGTTGGCCCAAAGATGTGCTCAAACTTCGAGAACAACAAAAAAGCTGAAATCTTGGAGATTGAGTCCAAATATGGAATGAAGCCTGTTTCAAGGAAAGGGACAAAATTAACCTTAATGATTAATGGGATAAAGAAATCCGATCTTGAACAAAAGGGCGAGATTGAATTTGTTCCACAATTAATGGAAGAACTCCAGGATAAACCAAAGGGCAAAGTCATTATCTGTTAAAAAAATTATTTTTTTATTTGGATAAATAGAAAAGTGAGTGAATAAATAAAAAAAAGCGGATGGGGTTAGGTTAGCCTCATCATATCACCCTTTTTCAACAGACTAATTGTGACATCCTCCACAGCCTAAAGGCCGTGGTTCCCTAACGTTGTGAGTCACAAAATAAATGGATTTGAATTTAATATTGTTAGGGAAATAAGGGCTTTTACCCTTATTTTTTATCCTTAAAATGGGCAATAATTGTTCAATTATTAAGGTCATTTGCTATAGCTTATTTTTTATATCTTGCCATTTAATTTAATTATATGCCACTGCGAATAAATCGAAATCAACTTAGGGGCATAATTGCCACAGAAAGAAAAATAGCTAGGGCAAGGCACCGCAGATATCTGATTGAAGGCAGGAGAAAAAAGGGAAAAAATACAACAAATTTAGAAAAGAAGAGGGAAAAGGATCTTAAAAGCCTAACTGATGCAGAGGTCTTAGGCTATGTAAAAGGCCCTGCTTATGAAACCAGACCAACAACATTTAGGGGCGATCTATTTCTTTGGAAAAGAAGGGCAAGGCTTGCGTTAATAGATTTGATGGGCAGGATTCTTCCTGACAAATATGATAAAACTTTAGTAAGGTTAGCATTTAGGGCAAAAGATTTAGGGACTGTAAGGCACGCAGAGGATGTTGTCCCAATAGCTATGGCAATATTCAAAAATTTAACAAGAGAGCAAAGAAAAAAATTAGAAATAAGTGAGGAAGGAATGCGACTTGCAACTGCATTTCATGATATTGGAAAATTAGATGTTCCCACGCACATATTAAGGAAAACTGAATATCTTACTGAGAAAGAATGGGAAAGGGTAAAAAAGCACCCTGAAAAAGGAGAGGAAATTATGAAAGACTGGGGAGCCTCAGAGGAAATTGCAACTGCGGTCAGACAACATCACCAATATGATTCAGAAAGAGGTTATCCTAAAAAAACTAATTTAGTTAAAGAACCCGCAAAGCTCATTATGTTGGCTGATGGAATAGAAAGAATGTCTACTGGAAAACATGGCAATGAACCTATGACACTTAGCCAAATTGAAGCTGAAATAACAAAGCAGCCAGACCAATTTCATGAACCTTATGTTAGCGCTTTTTTTAAAGCATTAGAAGAAGATCAGGAATTCCGAAAATGGTGGGAAAAACGGATAAGGAAAATGGGCAAGCACTTGCCTTGGGAAAGAAAAGCACCGCAAAGGTACAGAGAAGGCGGCGGCAGAATAGTGGATGAGAACAGATAGTCATAACGTCTGGGAACCCACACGCCTAAAGGGTGGGCTTGCGGAACAATACTGTTAATGTTTCAAGAAAAAATACGATACCATTGCCTGAAGGCAATGGCTTTAACAAATCGTTCACTAGAATATGACAATAATGTTTCATTTGAACGATTTGTTACGCAAGCCAGACGTTATGAGTGGAATAATATGCCAATGTTAAAAGATATAGATTTCAGGCTCGCATAGTTAAAGCAAGCCTTCCCCTATTTCCTTCTTGAATTTTATAATATTTGTTTTTCCCATTTGTTCTTTTTCTATCACGCCTTTGTCAAGCAATTTGAGTATTACCCTATGGCTCCTAACCTTACTCATCTCAGGCAACCTTGTTACCTCTGCCTGCAAGGCCCTTCCGTTATTTTCAATCAGCTTATTCACAACTTTCTTTTCGTCAGGATTCAAGAATTTTAGGAGTATATCAGTATTATCCCTCAGGGTTTTTTCCTTCTTTTCAATTTTGGTTGACATAAAATAATAAACGCCAGCCCCTATTGCCACAGCCAAACTGACTATTAGGGGAATAGCGCCAATTAAAAAATCAAGCTGCTCTTCATGTTCACACTTTCCACTGCCTGTTGGTTCAGCAGGGCATGAAGTCATTGTTGCATTAGTTAACAACAGTGATGCTAAATTAAAGCTTAAATAAAGAAAAGCAATTACTGCAGCCATGCCTAAAAGCAATTTTTTGTTTGAATTCATAAAATCACAATTACGTATTAGTATGCCCCCTATTCCAAATATTTTTTATATGATGCTGCGCAATGCTGGCAGCAGAATGCAAGCATCTTTCCCCTTATTGATTCTTTATAGCCGCCTTCAAAAACTTTGCACCCACAGTTTGCACATATGTGCAATTTGGGTTCTATCGCAATATATAAAAGATCGCCAAATCTTGACAGTATTTTAGTTATAAATGCCTGGCCTTTTTTTGTAAGCACAAATACCTTTTTTTCCCTTGCCCCTTCCTTTTTTATTGTTATCAGCTTATTCTTCTGCAACTGCTTTAGAAAGGGATACACTTGGCTTGCGCTCACTCCCTTGCCTGTTTTTACACTAAGCTCTTTTATAAGGGCATAACCGCATTTAGGGCCTTCATTGAGCAGAAGTATTGTGTAAAACTTCAGTATGCTTCCTATATTCACTTCCATATTAATATACTCTTCAGGCATCAGTTTATATATTTTTTGATATATCTAATTTTAGATATGTCATTTTTTAGTTACTTATTGAAAAGCTGGTGAAATTTTGTCTTTTGTAAACAAACCTATTTTTTTGGGCGCACTGGCATCCTTTTTGCTTTTTATTTTATACATGGGAATCCTAACCGTACTTAATTCGCTGCCGCATGCAATTGAACAATTTATTACTTTCTTACCTTGGATATTGACACTTATCATAGCATTTGGCATTCAAGTAGCATTATACTTCTGGGCTAAGGGTGCATTAATTGCAAAACATCGCAAGATGTCGAGCAAGACCGCTGCAGCAAGTGCTGGTGTTTCCACAACATCCATGATATTGTGCTGCCTGCACCACATAACTGATGTGCTGCCAATAATAGGCTTGTCTGCAGCAACCATCTTTTTGATACAATATCAAACACTGTTTATGCTTCTTGGGATATTTTCAAGCACAATTGGAATATTGATGATGCTAGAGGTAATTCAAAAAAATAAACTAAGTTCCCATGGCATTTTTAAAGCAATAAACATGAATTCTGCAAAGAAAATAGCAATTATGGCTGGTGTTGCAATACTTTTGCTGTATGCAATAATATTATTTGCAACAATGCCCCAATCTGAATCAACGGGCAATGCAACAACAAATGAAGCGGCATTGCAATTGGCCACAAAAACAAACAATGCAAACAGCCTCCAGGTGGATATAACGCCAGCAAATTTCTCTTTTGGCAAAGAAATAAATTTTGGGGTTAAATTTACAACCCACTCAGGCTCTTTGGATTATGATTTTGCCAAGATATCCACGCTATACGATGATAAAGGCAATTCTTATCCAGCACTGCTCTGGACAGGCCCTATTGGCGGGCACCATATTTCAGGCACATTAACATTTCCAAAAATAAGCCAGGGAGCAAAATCAATGAAATTGATCATGAAGAATTTATATAACGAACCGGAAAGGATATTTATTTGGGAATTGGGATAAGGCAAATGCTGGGGTGACAATATGGGCTGCTGTGGCACTAAAACAAAACCAAAAAAATAAAATAAATATAATTATATCAAAAGACACTAAAAAATTACCAAAATTAATGTCTTTTGAGATCAACTATCAGATTAAGTTTTGAAAATCAAAATAAGAAAGGAATAATATGGATAGAAAGCTTAAGTACATTGTTTTTACAGCAATAATCTCTGTGCTTATTAT
>JBBSVU010000011.1:7777-42888 GCA_038046645.1 archaeon | reverse complement strand
TCTTTGAGAGATATAGTTTGTTATATTTCTTGTTCTTTATCTCAAGAACAAAGCCTGACTGGTTGTAAGTAAAGGTCTTGAACCAGTCTTTTCCCTTGAATCTTAGCTTTCCTACTGTGTTTCCGTTCTTCTTTAATCTGGATAATGTCCTTAGGTTTGAGAATAAACGATATGATTCATATTGCAGTGTTTTTGAATATATTTCATTTAGTTCGGGATATTGTTCTTTTAGTTCTGGAATGGAAGATTGGATTTCTGATTGGTTTATTTTCTCTTGCTTGTTTAATATTTCAAGCAGTTTGTTGTATGTAAAACGGCATTTATCCAAAACAAAAAATAGTTTTTGTTCTTGTTCTTTTGATGGGTACATCCTGAATTTGTATGTGAGCAGCATAAGTTAAAAAAGGTTTCATGCTTTATAAAGAATAGGGGGGAGTAGATTTCCCCTGAATGTGAACTTTCATCTGCCACTTAAAAGAGGCAGATTTCCCGCTCATAAGGTTGAATATTATCCTGCAGTTGTGTTATATTAATTGCCAAATTCTTTTTACGGTTAAAGAAAAGTTTTCTTTTGGGTTCTAAAAGCCTTTTCTTTTCCCAAAAGAAAAGGATTTTGGGCGTGTAGCTCAGCCTGGTTGGAGCACACGACTGATAATCGTGCGGTCGGCGGTTCAAATCCGCCCATGCCCAAACAAGCCCCTTTTCTTTTTTCCTAAAAAAAGGGCGCTGTAGAAATCATCCAGCCTTATAAACTGGCTTTCCTTGTTTTGCCAAGCAGAGTTCAGTTCAGGCTTATTTTTCCTGAAAATTTCGGGCTTTATATATCATTTCTACAGAGCCTAAAAAAAGAAAAGGCCCTTCAATGTGTTAAAGAAGTATTAATAATAAAATAGCTTATATTAGAAGAGATTTATTAATATAAGTTTAACACATTGACTTGGGTTCACCATGTAAAATTCAAAAGAATTTTACAGGTCCTTTCAAGCTTCGCTTGAAATGGAAAAGAAAAAACTTTTTCGTTTACGGTCAAAAGAGAAAAAATTGCTATCAAACTGCTAAAGGAAAAAAAAATTTACTGCTAACTAAGCAGATGCGAATTCTGGCAATTAACCCCAACTAAAATAACATTATTAACCTTTTCCCTTTATTAAATTACTATAAAGGAGGGGTAGTATGGGTTTTAGATTAAGCAGCAAATATTCGGTTCTATTTGTATTATTTATATTATTAGTTTCAATAATTTCAGTATATGCATTAGACAATTCTTTTTCTTCAAGAAATTTTAGGGACAAGATTACTTCAAATAATTCCAAGGATAAAATCATTTCAAATAAAGAAATGTTCAAAAAGAACAGCGAAGCCTATGTTCATTCAAACCAGTATAAGAAAGGTAATTTTTACCCAAGCGGCGATTTTGCTTGCACCCAAAACTCAGACTGCGGAATTGACAGTGCAACAGATCCTTATTGTTACAACGGAAATGTTTACCAGCAATTTAAGAATTATCTTTGTTTAAACCCTGGAACTCCATTGGCAAATTGCACATTCTCAACAGACACTAAATTAACGCAGGAATGCTCACAAAACCAAACATGCTCCAATGGCTCATGCCAGAATATCCAAATCACATGCACAAAGAATGCTGATTGTGGAACTGATGACTATTTTGGCAATCTTTTTTGCTCAAATAATGATGTTTTCCAGCAATTTAAAACATATCTATGCAATAATCCTGGGACAGCAAATGCTTCTTGTTCATCATCAAACCAGGATAAACTTAAAGTAGAATGTGCCCAAAATGAGGCCTGCGATAATGGCCAATGTAAATCTGTTGCCTGTAATAAAAATCCAGACTGCGGGACAGATGTAATTGGTGAGCCTTATTGTTTAAATGGAAATGTTTACCACCAAACCAAAAACTATTTTTGCAATAGCCCAGGGACAATATTTGCCAATTGCTCAAATTCAGCCAATACTGAATTAGTGCAGAACTGCAAAACTGATGAAACCTGTGAGAATGGTGAATGTAAAAATATTGCATGCAGCAAGGATTCTGACTGTGAGGATGTTATTGGAACGAAATTTTGCAATCAAAACGATGCATATGCTACTGTTGCAAAACATACTTGTGAAAAAGCAGGTACTGTGCAAGCATACTGCTCAGTAGATTTTGTAAGCGGGCAATTAATGGACAAATGTTCTATTGATGAAACATGCATTGTCGGGGAATGCCAGCCATCAAAATGCACTAAGGATTCAGATTGCGGGGAAAATGCTGTCTGTGATACTGGGAAATGCAAGGCAACTGCTTGTGCTTTCTCGGATGATTGCGGGCCTTTCCATGATTGCATTGATTCAAAGTGTGTCTTACTAGAAGGATTTTGCAATACTGAGGCAGACTGCGGGGCAGGAGAAAAATGCATTGAGAATAAATGTGAATCTGTTGGATGCTATTCAGATGCCGATTGTCCTGCGGATAATTATTATGGGAATTTATACTGTGAAGAGGTTAATGTCTCTAATGTTTATCAACAGCACATTGATTATTCCTGTTTGAACCCAGGAGAATATGGTTCGTCATGCCAAGGATCAATTATAGAAAAAGAAATTGAAGCTTGTGATCCTGACGAAGTGTGCTATGAGGAAAATTATAAAGCAGGCTGCAAGGTTAAAGCTGAGATTGAAGATGTAGAATGTTTCAGCATGGCTGACTGCCCGCAATCTTGGGTCAATCCTACTTGTAACGGTAATACAGTATTTGGGGATTTGCAATATTCAATTTGTTATGTTGCAGGCACAAAGAATTCATTTTGTGGGGAAATGCAAGTAATGGAGAATAAAGAACACTATGATTGTTCTGATGCTTTGGGGCATGTTTGCTCTAATGGGCAATGCATTACGCCAAAATGCTTTTCAGATGATGATTGCACAAAAGACCAAATATTTGGCAAATATATTCCTGCTTGGGCAATGTGGCCCTTCCTGCAATATAGCTGCCAAAGCCCTGGCACTGCAGAAGCAAAATGTGTGGCAAAAGCAGTTGATATGCCTAAGGCGATTGGAGAATCAATAATAAATAAAATACTTAAATATAAGCCTGCAGATAAATAACTATAATAGATAAATAACACATATTAAGCTTTACAAGCTAATATGGGAATAAATATGGCACAAGAAAAAAGAGCACCAGTAATAACTTATGAATTTATAAGAAAGGTTCAAGGATTACTTGAAGCAAACTTGCAAAGAATGCCTGCTACAGAAATTAATTATATTGCACACAGCCAAGCATTATCTCAACAATTAGGCCAAGAGCAGAAACGTGTTTTAGATGCACTTCATGAAGCATTTCCGCTATATGGGCTAATAACAGAAAAAAAATCTCCAAAAGAATTAGCTGATGCATTTCTTTCCAGAAACCCAAAATTTAGGAATAGGTTAAAACTTGAAAATCTTGCAGCAAGAATAAAAAGGCAGGGTGGATTAGGGGGATCAACTGTTATGGAACTGGCTAAAAGTAATGGTGTTCACTCTGGTGAATTAGCAACAGCACTAAAAGAAGCTGGTGTAACTTATGATGCTCAAAAGCCAAAAAGCCATGGCAAGCTAAAAATGCGCCCTATTCCAATATCTTCTGAAGATTTAAGAAAAGCAAGGGAAAAAAGGCAGGAAAATGCAGTTACTCCAAAACAAAGATACGAAGCATTAATAGGTTTTATTAGGGAATCTGTCCATAATGGCCAAGAAATTGCAAACAAAGAATTATTCATGAAAGTAACTGCGGAAGTTTTTAGGGCAACAAAGGCCCAGACTATTGCAAGAAGATTTGGAATTGATGAGCTTGCAGTAATTGCGGTCAGAAACAGATTGAATAGTTATCTCACTATCCCATATTTAAGAAACCATTTACCAGCTGGAGCTAGACCTACTAATATTAGTTCTTTTAGAGGAACTATGTTAGCTGCAACAAGATTTTATGATACTTATACTGAAGATTGGGCTTCTGCAGATAATAGGGAATATGCAAAAGGCAAGGGAACCGTAATGCAACTCAAGAAGATATCAAGTGCATTGGCTGCCGCTTTAGATAAAGCTTTCAAAAATAAACCTGTAAAAGTGCAAACAATTACGAGAACTAGAAGGGCTGTTCCAATAAAGGCAGTTAGGCCAAGAACATCAAGAAGAATGCCATAATTAAATTTAAGGATAAGTCCTTGTAATAGTCCTTGGAATAGGAACAACATCCCTAATTGTTTGAGCTTTGCAAAGCCAGGCAGCAAATCTTTCCAAGCCCATGCCAAAGCCTGCATGTGGTACAGAACCAAATCTTCGTAAATCAATATACCATTGATAAGGCTCTAAAGGCAATTTATCTTTTTTAATTCTATCAATTAATTCATTTGCATTCCAGCATCTTTCCCCTGATCCTATTATTTCACCATAACCTTCTGGTGCAAGAATATCGTTGCACAAAACATGCGTTGGATCTTTTGGATCTAACCTGTGATAAAATGGCTTTAATGAAGTAGGGTAATGTGTCAGAATTATTGGCCTGTCCAAATCTTTAGTAAATTCTCTTTCCTCTTTTTCACCTAAATCATAGCCTGATTTAACATAAGAAAATTTCTTTGAAATTTCTTTTACCGCTTCCTCATAAGTCATGCGGTGATATTTCTTTTTTATGCTGGGCTCTAATGTTTTTGGATCCCTTCCTAACCCAATTAATTCTTTTTCTCGGTCAATTACAACTTTTTCAACCATGTGTTTCAGCATGCGCTCTTCCAAATCAATTATATCCTCTAAACCTGCCCAAGGCATCTCTGCCTCAGCATGCCAGAATTCGGTTAAATGCCTAGGAGTCCTTGATTTTTCAGCACGAAAACTTGGCGCTATTGTATAACAATTTCCCAATGCAAACATCATTACTTCCATATAAAATTGGGAGCTTTGTGTAAGGTAAACAGTTTTGTCGAAATAAGGAACTTTGAATAATGTAGAGCCGCCTTCAACAGAGCCTGAAACAAACATTGGGCCTGAAGTTTCAGTAAAATTATTTTCTTTCATGAATTCGCGAAATGCTTCAAAAACAGTTGCCCTTACTTTCAATGCATTTGAGATTTTTGAGCTTCTTATCCACAAATGCCTGACATCAAGCAAAAATTCCTCGCTTAAATCCCTGCCGATAGGGAATGTGTCAGCCAATCCGACTATTTTCAAATCTTCAATATCCAATTCAAAGCCATTTGGTGCTCTTTCATCCTTTCTTAATGCGCCTTTTAATTCAACACTTGATTCCATAGTTGCTTTCTCAACAATATCTGCAAGTTTTTTGTCTGCCTTATCGCGGTCAAGAACGCATTGCAATTCATCTGTTTCATCCCTCAAAAGGATAAACATTTTATTTTTCAATTCCCTTTTCCTTTTTACCCAGCCTCTTGTGTAAAAAGAACCTTTGGCTTTTTCAAAGATGCTTGCAATTTTTGTGAGTTCCATAAAAATACCTGATTAGTTTACTCTAATATAATAGAATTCATTTAAATTACTTAATCATTCTAAAGTTGGCTATTATTGCCAATTTTTTTGTAATTTAATTAATAATTTCTCAAATAATGATTCAGATATTTGACCAATTTCTTTAATGCTCAATTCTTTATCTATCGTGGCAATAACATCAGTTCTGATAAAGCTTATTTCTTCAAGATAACCTGAAAAATTTCCCTTATCTATGAGAATTTCGAAGTCAGCCATAGTTTGTTTGGTAGTGATTGGGCAAATAATAAAATCGCTGTGGCTTTTGTTGTATTTTTCATTAGAAACTATAACTGCCGGCCTTATTTTATAATCTCTAAGATTAGTAAATGGAAATCTTGTCAGAATGACACTTTTTTGTTTCACAGAAATCACCTTAAATATTTTTCCCAGACATCATCCTTTTTGTTATTCCAAACCTTGCCTAACGCTTTTTCTGAAAGAAGTTCATACTGTTCTTTGTTCTGAAGCTTTTGCATTACATCCTGCTGTTTTGATATTATAAGTTGATTATTTGATTCAATTATAACTAATGTCTCTTTGTCTTCTATTCCCAAATCTCTCCTAAATTCTTGGGGTATCACAAGTTGTCCTCTGGATCCTATTTCTACTGTTTTCAATTTATTCATATTATTCACACTAGTATGAATTGTCTGAAAAGTATATAAAACCTTTGTTTTTAACTATTTTACCAAAAAAGGTTTTGTGAAAAATTAATGGAATCAATCAGCCAAAAACGGTTTGCCCTTCTTTTCCCATTCCTCTCGCATGATGATGTCTTTTGTTGATTTGATTAAGTCGGTGCACATTATTCCGCCCAAATGGTCGATTTCATGCTGCAATAATTCAGACAAGGCATCCTTTGCGGCAATTTTCTGCTTTTTTCCTTTTTCATCAAAAAATTCAACCTCAATTTCCTTATGTCTTAAAACCTTGCAGAAAATCGCGGCTTTTAAGCTAAAGCAGCTGTCCCAAACTTTAATTTTTTTCTTGCTTTTTTTCACAATTTTCGGATTAATCATAATTCCTGAAAATTCTTTGGTGATTATACAGAGCATTCTTTTGGTTATGCCTATTTGCGGAGCAGCTATTCCCCTGCCTAAGCCTTCTTTTTTCCTAAAATCAAGCAGGGTGTCTTTCAAATCAGCAATAAGTTTTTTATCGATTTGCTGCAGAGAAACTTTTTTGCTTTTTTTACGCAAAATTTTGTTGCCTAACAGCAGTATTTTTTTGACAGCCAAAATATCACCAATAACAGAATAAAAGAAGTGGAAGGATTTAAACAATTATTTCTTCCCCTGGAACCCTTGGGAATAATGAAACATCCTTTATGTGTTTTTTTCCTGTTAGGAATCTTACTAAACGTTCTACCCCAAAACCGCCGCCAGCAGTAGGTTTCAACAAGCCTCTTTTTGAGATTTCAACATATGGCTTATATTTGCTGATATCGGTTTTTCTTTCACCCATTTTTCTGAGTATTGTTTTATGGTCTGTTTCCCTTTCCCCTCCTGACAGTGCTTCACCAAAACCTTCAGGATACATTAAATCATAATTCACGTGCCTCTTAGTTACAGGGTCTTCCCTATCATAAAATTCACGGTAATGGTCCATCACCCAAAACAAATCCTTTTCTTTTTTTGAAAGCTCTAGGTCAAAGGAAGGGCCATATTCCTTCTTTAATTCCATTGCCGATTCATAAATCTTAAATGGTTTTTTTGGGACTTTGATTTTTCTTCCAAAAGCAGAAAGCTCTTCTTTGCATTCCTTTCTCACAAATTTGAAGATATGTGAATATAATCCTTCAGTAAATCTCATAAAATCCTTGTATTTTGCATCTCTTAGTTCAATATCTACCTGGCTAAATTCTAACAGATGCCTTCCGGTTTCACCCAAATGCTCTTTTTCAAGACGGATGTTCGGCGATATGATATAAATTCCTTTCAAATCACCGCGCATCATTGATAATTGCTTGTGCAAAATCATGCTTTTTGTTAGTTCAAGCTTTTGCCCGCCATAGGATATTGATGAGTCATATACGCTGTGGCACAATGGGTCTGTTACTGAGGAAAGCATAACCGGCATTAATTGCAATATATCATGCTTCCACATATAATCATGGATTGCTTTCAATGCGGTTGTTTGGACTGTCAAAACATCTTTCATTTCCTTGCTCAAAATATGCTGTATTACCCTTTCCATGCTTTCACCATTCAGTTAGATTTAGTTAATACTAAATAAGACTAAATCGCATATATAAAGATAATTCCAAAAAAATGGAAAATTTTACTAAAAATAGCTATATTTAAATAAATTTTGGAACATTTGTTCCATATTAGCATAATTAGAATAGCTATAATTGGGTGAGAGGAATGGATGAAAAAGACAGGTTAATTATACGGGCATTGAAGGAAGATTCATCTTTATCGCACAGGGAAATTTCCAAAAAAACGCATATACCCTTGACAACTGTGCATAACAGAATCAAAAGGATGCATAAAGAAAAATTGATTAAGAAATATACTATTCAAGTAGATAATGAAAAATTAGGATTGGCGTTGGCAGCATATATTATGGTTACTGTCAACCAGCAGCTTGCTGGGAGAAAAATTACACAGCAAGAGATTGCAAAGCACATAAAAAAATTCAGCTGCGTGGATTCTGTGGATATTGTGACAGGGCAGACAGATTTGCTGGTAAAAATAAGGTGTGCAAGCATAAGGGATTTGGATACTTTTATCACAAAAGATTTGAGAAGCATTGACGGCATTGACAAAACAGTTTCAATGATTGTGCTTGAGGAAATGTGAAAAAGCAATATTTGCGAATAATTATTTTTTTACATACTGCATAGATTTATTAAGTTAAATCCGCATAGTCATAATTATAGTTAGAATTAGACAAAAGGTGGAATTGAATGCCTATAAAAAAACCTGTTGCAAGAAAACCAGTACAAAAGCCAAGGGGCGAGAATAAAGGGCCTGCAAAAAGAAGCTTGATTAAGAGGGTTTTAAGCAGAAACAGGTTTGGAACTTATTCCGAAGGGCATAAAATTACTTATTCGGATTATAGAAATAGGTTTAACCAAAGTACACCAATAGAACTTCCAGCAAACACAGAGGTTGGGAAAAAAATACGCGCTGTGTTAAGAGTGAGAAAAGAAGACCTAGTAAAAGTAGCTAATTTAGCAGTTACTTTTGGCAAACTTATTTCTGAAAGCACATATGATGAACTAGTTTTTGAGGTAAGAAGCCAAGATGGGAAAGGCCCTAGATATTTTGGGCTTCAAAGGAAAAAAGCACCTGAATTGTTTGACAGGATTGCAAAAGAATACAAAATAAAAAGAAGATTTTACTTGGGAATCGCACATGGTCAAGAATATGAAGAACCCTTAGTAAAAGAATAAACTAAAGAAAAGCCCTATCTAACTGTTTTTTATTTTACTTAAGTTCAAATCACCTAAATAGGCAATTACAAATCCTAAAATCTGGCATGCCAGACTATTTCTGGCAAATATTTAAATATAAGTTAGATTAAGGTATATATGATATTGGCATGCCAGCGATAATTGATAGAGAAACTGTTATTCTTGAAATAATTAAAGAATATTGGCCTATTTCTGCTTTGGAGATTGCAGAGCACATGAAAGAGAATACAAAATCAAGGGAAGAGAAGAGAAAAGCCTCAACAAAATATTCTTATTACCTGAAAAAACTTATTGAAAAACATTTATTGTTAAGCAAAAGGGTTGGGAATTCACTAATTGTCTGGCCGATTGATGTTGAAAAATACAGAACCATACACCAAATTTTGAAGGGGAATCAAAATGCTGAATAGATTCTTTGATAAATTTATTTTTACAAACAATCTGAAATTTATCCACAATAATTTTTATATGGCAAATGAACCATTCATAATAAGCCCTTTGGCTGTTTTTGCCTCGTTGATTGCCTCTAAGGATGAGGAATTCTGCAGAAAGCTTTACTATGATATAAAAGAAAATATAAAAGTACAAATAAAGAAAAGTTCGCAGATTGAATTCAGAAACAAGGAAGAATTACTGTCATTCTGGATTGAATATCTTTCTTATTCAGGCTGGGGGCTGCTGCAGGTAATAAATGTAAATCATAAAGAAAAACAAGCAATTGTTGCATTAATTGACAATCCTTTTACTGCAATCATAAAAACCCCAACTGAGAATGCAGACCATATAATAAGAGGAATGTTAGCAGCTATTTTTTCAAATGTGTTTGATGATGACATTGATTGTGTTGAGACAAAATGCTCATTGAATAACGAAAAGGAATGCCATTTTATACTCAAAAAACAGGATACATTTGATTATTCAAAGCCAGAAACAAGAAAGCAGATTAACCCAAAAATCTAATTTAAGCAGTTACTTTTACAATATATAATATATAGCAAATGTAGTCAATAGTCGAAAAAAGCATAGACAGATAGCTTTAAATAGATGGTTAATTATTATTAAAAGTATACATGGAGGTGTAACTGTGAGTGAACAGTTAGGAAGTATAGCCTTTATTTTAGGTGTGCTATTAGCAATAGTAGCAGCAGTCGGAGGTTCTTTAGTAGCAGGGTATATGGGGTATGTAACCCTTTTGTTAGTAGTCCTAGGTTTAATCGTAGGATTCCTGAATGTATCCGATAAAGAATTAATCCCATTTTTAGTAGCCACAATAGCTTTAATGTCAGTAGGGAACGTTACATTATTGCCATTAGATGCGGTTCTTAATCCATTAGGAACTTATCTACAGGGCATAATAAACCAGATTGTAGTGTTCGTAGCCCCAGCAGCCATAATCTTGGCTTTGAAGGCTATCTACGTAATGGGTAAAACTGTTGATGCAGCTAAGTAAATAGTTACATCATTAGCAGACCTTGGGGTTAAAAGCCCCTTTCTTATTTTTATTTTATTTCTTGTTCTTGACGTAAGGCTGCAAAAATTAAATTTTTTAGATTAGTTTTCTCTTTCTTTTGACCGTTAACGAATTTTCTTTCTCTTTCAAAATAATTAATATTAATTTCAAAAAAATAGATTAAAGAGAAAGAAAAGGGGTTAAGGCAAAGGAGGAAGGGACATTTGTTGGTTGGGAGTGGAAGGTTATTGGGGGATTTGATTCTCGGTAGAATCAGCATCACAAGCAAGAACAAAATAGACTTTTCTTCCTGCTTTAACCTTCTTCAAATGTCCCTCCTTCATAAGCTTATTTAAACGCTGTGAAGCACCATTATGACCCTTGTAGCCTAACTCTACTTGGACCTCTTCACAGGTTATTCTTTTTTTTAGTTCTGCTAAATGCAAAATTTTTTCATCCTGTTCCGGCAGGACTTCAAAACTCTGCTGTGTGTTCTGTGTGTTTAGAGTGGAAGACTCTATTCCCTTTGTTTTAAGTATGAGCATTATTTTGTCAAACTTCTCTTCCAGCCTCTCAAGCAACTGGTTTGTTCTTTCCCTCTCTTTTGTGAGCTGGAACATCAGCATAGCCAAAAATACAGGATCATTGGCAAATTTCGCAACATCAGAGACATCCAGGGAAAGCTCGCTGTACTGCGGAGCAACCTTTTTAAGGAGTTCTGACAATTGTTCATTATTCATTTTGCCACTGACAGCGATGTCATGATTAGTCATATACTATCATAATATATCATGATATTTATATACCTTTCGGTTTCAATCTTCAAAATCTGATTTTAAAGCTAATAAAGCTGGTTAAAACACTTTCTGTAAAAAATAATTTATGCCGACAAGAAGAAGACCTAGTTTGATAGAAGCACTAAGACATTCAAGAAAACTTAGAAGAATAGCGCTTGTAGGGGCAATAGGTGCTGCTGCAATGCTTCCTGCGGGTTATTTTATTGGCAAGGCATTAACCCCTGAAGCAAGGCAGGCACAAACAACTGCTGCAATAAATTCAGGAAATGCAAACAATGCAGCTAAACAAGGCAGATTTACTGATCAAGGAAACACTGTTTCTAGCAGAAAGCTAAGAATGCAAAATCAAATTGAGCGCAAAGAAGTATTTAGAAATAGCAAGGAAGCTGCACGCAAAGCAAAAGAAGAATTTAAGAGAATCAAACTGCCGAAATTAAAATATAAACCTTTGAGCAATATTAGGCCAGAAGATATAGAAGGCAGAATTCCGGCATATGAAAGACTGCTTGCACAAACAAAAGCACCAAGAGACAGGAAAGCAAAAGTTTCTGCTGAAAGAATATTAGTATTGCAATTCATTGCTTCTGAATTTGCTGCAGCGCATGGCATTAAGCCTGAAGATGTGTTGGGGCAAATAATGCAGGAAAGCACTTTTAATGAAAAAGCTGTTGGCAGAAACAATGATTTAGGGTTAATGCAGATTACCCCTTTGGCTGAAGAAGAGATAATGCGGTTAGGCTTAAGAAGATTTTCAAATGATAGAAAGTGGAATACATTTGATCCTTTATGCAATCTTGATGCAGGCATTGGCTACTTAAGATATTTAATGAATATGGCTGCTAAACGTGGCATTGTAGGATATGACAATCAATTGCAAGCAGCAAGAGGTTCTTACAACAAAGGGCTTACAGGATATTTCACTAAAAAAGAGAAAAGGCAGGCAGGAAAAGCATATGCTGCAAAAGTAGCAAATAGGGCAAAGGCATTTGCAGGAATAAAGGCAGAAGCAATGTATGCAAGGGCTTTTTTCAAGCACCCTACTGCGTTTCAATAATCTGCTAGTTAGCATTAAGTAAATTCCTAATTAGTGGACAAGTTGGTTTGGATTTCTCATTAATCCTGTGATAACAGGCAATGTTTGATTTAATTTAGTTAGAAATACGTTATAGTCAGAATTATCAAAACTCATGTGCAATCCCTGGAATAAACTCAAAATACTTCTTCTTGATTCAATCATCTGTTGATTGTGCTCAGTAAATTGGCTCAAACCAACATGGCCGCCATATTGTTGATGCAGAGCAAATAGCTTATCACCAGCTTCCATCTGCCTTACAGCAGCAGTATAAAATCTAATATTAGCAGTAATAAACTCTCCGAAATCCACTTTAGAGGGCCCTTCTGGCCGCTTAGCCTTTAACCTAAGAATCTCCTGGGCTTGAGCTACCCTTCTTTGAAGAACAGGCAGTTCAGCAGTTAATCTTTGCACTTCCTGATTCAATAACGAAACACGCCTGGCTACTTCTTGTGGAACCTTGCGTTCTGGCTGTTTACGCCTTTCGGCTTTGCGCCTGCTGTTTTTACCCATATAAAAAATAAATTGCATAAACTATTTATATTAATGCTAAGTTTAATTCCAAATACATTTAAGGTTTAATAACATAAAAGTATATATGCAAAGAATTCGAAAGTTATGGAAAAGAGCAATTGTGTTAAGCATAATTGAATCATTAACAAAAGTCATACCTGTAGATGAGTGGGACCAGTACACTAATGTTCATCGGTAACCAAAATTAATTTATTGAAAAAGAGTGGAGCAAATGGAAATAGGGGAAACAATTTATTTTAATTCAAGGAATGAATTCAGAAAATGGTTGAGGAAAAACCACAATAAAAAGAAGGAATTATGGCTGCTTTTTTACAAGAAACATTTGGGAAAGGGAATTCTGTACACGGGTGCAGTTGAAGAAGCCCTGTGTTATGGCTGGATTGATGGAATACTGAAAAGTTTGGGGAAAGAAAAACATATTGTAAGGTTCAGCCCAAGAAGGGCTAAAAGTGTTTGGTCTCCGCACAACATAGTTAGAGTAAAAAAGATGGTTAAAAATAAAAAAATGACAAAATACGGGTTAAGAAAAATACCTAAAGAGATAATGCAAAAAATAAGTTTGGAAAAAATTATAAAATAAAAAATAATATAAAATAAAAAAATTTGTAAAGATTTGAAAACTAATTGTCAGAATTAGTATCTATTAGTTAGTATCTATCTCTACGTGGTTTTTTGTGCTTTTGATAGCAGTCTTTGCAGTAAACCGGCCTAGTGCCATCTGGTTCAAATGGAACTTCAGTTTCTTGCCCGCAATCAGCACAAGTTACTTTGAATAACTTTCTACTGAATTGGTCATCAGCCATTGCATGTCACCCCTTTAAATAAAAAAAGCTAACAATAATCAATAAAATGATTAAAGAAAAAGAATAACATCAATTTCCTTACTGAAAGCTTTCAAAAAATGTTAAAAAACATTAACATTTCTATTAATATAGCAGATGGAACTTTTTAAAACATTGCCTAAGGGGCAAAATACACATTTCAAGCCATTTTTCATAAATATCCGACAGTTAACATAATTAATAAGGCTATTTCAGCAATTTCCCTGTTTCCATAAACCACAAATACAAATCAAGTTCCGCTAGGTTCAATCCGCATGTTTTTGCAATCCTCTGCAATATGGATTCTATTTCCAGATAGCGCTTCTTGTTTAGTGCTTTTGATTCTGGTTTTTTAATTAAATGGAAGCGTGCAAGCAGGTCAACAATATGGAAATCAATTATTGCTAAATTCTCAAAACCGATATTCCGCAAAAAATGGCTTGATTCTTTGTATCCCAGGCCTTTCACATTTTTTGCGAAGAAATCCCTTGCTTCACTATCTGTTTTTTGGGATTTAATTAGCTGTCCAAGATTTCGGGCAAATTTCCTTGCTTCAACAATATATTTTGCCCTCGTGTTTGGGTATCTGTGCCCTAGTTTTTTCAGTTTTTTGGCTAATTTCCCTTCTGAAAGGGCCAAAAATCCGCTTGGCTTTATTTCTTTTTGAACCCTGATGGTTTTTTCGGCATTGAAATTTGCAGTAAGGATGCAGAAGCAGAGTTCGGAGAACAATAAGGCATTTGATTTCTCCCCGAGCGATTTAAATTCTAAGATTCTTCTGTCAATTTTCTGCCTAATATCAGAATCCTTAAGTTCCTGAATATGCTTCAATAATTTTAAATCATCCATATGGCATGCACAAGCAAAAATAGAAAGGATAGGAAATCCTTATTGGGATTTCCATAAACCGTGCAGATTGCAATATTCCCTTGCAGTTACTTGTTTTGCACTGATGCAGAATTCTGCTTCAGGTTTTTCCCCTGGATTCAGGAATTTTTTATAAACAATGCCGTCTGCAATAATTTCAATGAATTCAATGTAATGCTTTTCTTCCATTGGGTGCGGGATTGAACCAATTTTAACTTTAAACCCTGTGGCTGTTTTTTCTATAACAGGCACATGTTTCTCCAAAGAAGCATCAACAGTATTCTCTTTCAGTAAATCCATTGGCTTTCCACAGCAAACTAAATTTCCGCCGCCAACATGCAGTATTTCAACAATATTTCCGCAAACAGAACATTTGTAAATTTCATTTTTTTCAACCATAATTTCACCTCTTAACATTACCTTTAGGAATACAAATTAGTATTCCTCACATTTTAATTGATAAAACCCTTTTTCATGATCACACGAAGGGCATTTTTCTGGTGGTTCTTTGCCAAAATGCACATAGCCACATTCCCTGCAAACCCACCAAACAGCATCCTTTTTCTTGAACAAAGTGCCTTTCTCAAGCTGCTCAAGCAATTTTTTATAGCGCTCTTCATGGTGTTTTTCAGCAACAGCTATTGCCCTGAACCTTTTGCCTATATCATTCAGGCCTTCCTTATCAGCAACAGAAGCAAATTCGGGATACATCTTTGAGTATTCATAGTTTTCACCAGCTATTGCTGCTTTAAGATTCTCAACAGTTGTTGCAACAATTGTTGGGACAGAAACCTCTACCTTAATCTCATTCAAATTATCTGAGGTTTTCTTTTTCAATTCATTTATCATCTTCATAAGCCATGAAGCATGTTCTTTTTCCTGGTCTGCTGTTAACTGGAATATTTCACCAATCTGTTCATAGCCTTCTTTTTTTGCGATTTTGGAATAATAAGTGTATCGGTTCCTTGCCTGGCTTTCACCAATAAAGGCTTTTGCAAGATTTTGGATTGTATTCTTCATAAAAAAACCTCCGGATAAGATAATCAGAATTAAACTTGTATAATCTAAGAAGAATTATTGGTTTTTAATTACTTTTGGTTGGAAATTAGAATCCTTACATCAACTGCTTTTACTCCTCTTGCATAGGCTGTCAAAGGATTTATCTCCAAGTCAGTAATATCCTTGTGTTTCCTGATTATTGTTGCAATTTTAATTATTGAATCAATAATGCTTTTAATGTCCTTACCTTTCTCGCCCCTTACCCCCAATAAAAGAGGGTAAGACCTTAATTCATGCAACATGGAAAGCGCTTCCTTGCGGTTTAAAAATGCAGACCTGAAGGAAAAGTCCTTCATTAATTCAACATAGATTCCACCCAAACCGCACATAACAACAGGGCCGAATATCGGATCCTGCCTTGCACCAATAATTAATTCTGTTCCCTTTGGAACCATCTCACATATTTCAATTCCGTCAATCTTTGCATTTTTCTTGAATTTTTTAACATTTTTTATGATTGAATGATAAGCATCAATAACTTCCTGCTTCTTTTTCACATTTAAAAAAACACCGCCAGCATCGCTCTTATGCAATATGTCCTTTGAAACAATCTTTAGGGCTACAGGATAGCCTATTTTATCTGCAAATTCAACCGCTTGTCTTTCATTTCGCGCGACAAAGCATTTTGGCTGCTTAATATTTACGCTATTTATTATCTGCTGCCCTTCCTTTGAGAACAAAAATTGCCTTTTTTCCTTTTGTGCATTTTTTATTATTTTATCAATAAATCTAGAATTAATCTTTGCAGTATCTATTTTATCAAATTTTTCTAATAAATATTTGTAATAAGCATACTGTGCACCTATGCAAGAGACAGCATCATATGGTTCAGAGAAAACAGGCACTTTTTTCCTCAGGCAGGCGAGGCATTTTTCTGTTTTTTCTCCCCCGAATAAGCAAAATACAATTGGTTTTCTTGCCTCACGGAACTTAGAATAATTTTCAAGTATTATTTTTGCAAATGAATCAGTATCAAAAACTGCAGTTTCACAATATAAGGCTATAACTGCATGAATATTTTTATTTTTCAGTGCAGAATTAAGTGCTGCATTATAATGGAAAGGATTTGCCTGCCCAGTCAAATCAACAGGATTTTTTACTGAACCAAAATAAGGCATATCCTTTGCAAATGTTTTTTTCAAATCTTCCAGATTATCATATAAGGTTACACCATATTTTTCAGCAGCATCTGTCGCTAAAACACCTATTCCCCCACCATTAGTGAGAATTAAAGTGTTTGGCGCTTTAGGGTGGGGAGAATAAACAAAAAACTCAGACCAGTCCAAGGCCTCTTTTAAGGTATCTGCCCTTAAGGTTCTGCATTGCTTCATAACCCCATTAAAAACATCATCCGAACCAGATAATGCACCAGTATGGGAAGCTACAGCCTGCACACCTTTTTTAGAACGGCCGGCTTTTACCACAACAACCGGCTTATTTTTTGTGACCTCTTTTAAAACCTTTGAAAATTTCTCGCCGTTTTTTACGCCTTCAATATAAATCAAAATAGATTTTGTCTCAGAATCGTGCATGAAATATTCAAGCAAATCTGCTTCATCAATATCTGATTTATTCCCCACGGAAACAATCGATGAAAGGCCAACATTCTCAAATGCTGTCTTGCCAATCATAGCAATCCCTAAAGCTCCGCTTTGTGTTATGATAGCAATATTCCCTTTCTTGATGTTTTTCGGGCCAAATGTCGCATTCAAAGAGGATTTTGCAGAAAACAATCCAAAGATATTTGGGCCAAGAATCCTCATCCCGTGCGATTTGGCAAATTCAACAATTTTCTTTTCAGCATCAGAACTTCCTACTTCAGAAAATCCAGATGATATAATAAGTGCAAATTTAACATGCCTTTTTGCACATTTTTTGATTTCATCAAACACAAATTTTGCAGGGATAACAATTACGGCTAAATCAATATCCTCAGTTATCTCATCAAGGCTTTTGAAAACTTTTAGGCTATGCAAAACTCCGCCTTTTGGATTTATTGGATAAATTTTGCCTGCATAATTAGATGCAACAATATTTTCCAGAATTGTATACCCTATCTTTTCTTTATCATGCGAAGCACCAATAATTGCAATGCTTCTTGGCTCAAAAAGATATTTTATATTTGGCTTGGAAACCATGTAATCATATAAGATAATGCATATTTTAAAGGCTTTTCGTATTGGAATTTGGCTGTTTCACTTGTACTTGTCGGTTTGCTGTTTAATGCTATTTTGGGCTAATTACTAGCTTTATTAGTGCTCTTTTTTTCAATAAAAAGGCAGAGGATAAGGCAGATAATTGCTGCAAGATATGCAAGCAAAGTACCAAAAAATATTCCTATTACTGGATATGCCATATAAACAGTTAAACTGTATAAAATCAAGGAAGGAAGACCTATTGGAAAATTTTTTATTATAGTATTGACTGGCTTAATTCCATAAGTATATTGGACAAGGATTATCATTTGAAAAACAGTTGTTGGAAATGCAGAAAAAAGCCCTGCCCAGGTTGGCCCAACAAATTTAGCTAGTGTGGTAATTGCCAATATTATGGTTCCGGCAGCCAGCGCACGGATGAATAATATCGTATTGCTTAATTTTATTCTTTTTTCAACTTTACTATCGGGTATTTTCCTAAATAGATACATAAACACAGGAACACTAATAATGGCTACCAACGCAGCAGTTATTTGGTCAAATTTGATATTTTGCAAAATAAGGGTTACAATAGAATAACCAATGATTGCAAAAACTGAGGAAACTAAAATGCTTTCCCGCCCGATTATTTTTGAAGAAATATAATATAAGTAAAAAAAGGTCAACATTGCCAGAAGCCCTGCTAGATTAAAGATTGCACTATTGGAAGCAAATTCGGGACTTATCTCCAAACCATAGAAAAAAAGTGTTATTGCCGTGCCTGTAGGGGTTCCTGAAATTATGCCTGCAAACCTAGGGCTAACCTTTTCTGCCAAAAAAGCAAGTACAAGAACAACTGCAACAGCAACAATAAATTTTATAAAAAAAATTAATTCCAGCATTGTTTCTATCTAACTGTGAAAAGAAGTTATTTAAATAAGTTAAGACTAATCTAATTCATGGTCATAGAATTAAGCAAGGATGAAGTTGTAATTGGGAGAAGCCAGAAAGGGATTGAAAAATACGGAAAGGAAGGGACAGGCTATTTAGGGAAGGTTGTGATGTCTTCTGGCGAAAATCCTGTTTTGGGAAGAAAGGTAATGGTTGATTTAGCAAGCCCGCATGTGATGCTCATATGCGGCAAGCGCGGTGGTGGAAAATCATTCTCGCTTTGTGTTTTGCTTGAAAGCTTTGCGCAATTGCCACCAGAAATAAGAAATAGGATTTCTGTAATTGCAATTGACTTGGTTGGAATCTTCTGGGGGTTGAAATTCCCAAACAAAAAGGATGAGAAAGCATTGGCTGAATGGGATTTAAAGCCAGAGGCAATTGCTGATGCCCGTGTTTTTGTCCCGAAAGGCAAGGAGGATTTTTACAAGCAGAATGGCATCCCTACTGATGGGGCATTTACGATAAAAGCATCTGAATTATCTGGCTTGGAATGGATGGCTCTTTTCAAATTGACCTGGAAGGATGCTGAAGGCGTTTTATTAAGCAGGATTGTGGATGATGTTTCTGAAAAAATGGGCACATACTATGGAATTGATGAATTAATTGGGGCAGTGAAAGCAGACCAGGATGCGGATAAGCTGGCAAAGGAAGCATTGATAAATAGATTAAAAGCGGCAAAAGGCTGGGGCTTGATTGAAAAAACAGGCACAAAAATTAAGGACATAGTAAAGCCTGGGACAATAAATATAATTGATGTTTCTGCTTACAGGCAGGCAATTGGGATGGAAGGCACAAAGGATATTATTGTTGGAATGATTGGAAAGAAATTATTTGAAGAAAGAATGCTTTACAGGAAAGAGGAAGAAGCAAAATTAATTAGGGGAGAGAGAAAAGAAAGTTCAATGCCTATCATTTGGATGCTAATAGATGAAGCACACATGTTCATGCCAAAGGATGAGGATAATATTGCTTTGAAAGTATTATTAGAATGGGTCAGGGTTGGAAGGCAGCCAGGCTTAAGTCTTGTATTGGCTACACAAAGGCCAAACAGATTGCATCCGGATTGCATTTCACAATGTGATTTATTTATCAGCCACAGGATGACAGCACAGGATGATATTGGGGCAATAGCTACATTAAGGCCTAGCTATTTGCATCAGGACTTTGATAAATATTTCCAAGAAATGCCAAAGGATAAGGGATATGCCCTTGTTTTAGATGACAATTCTGAAAAATTGTGGATGATTAAGATAAGGCCTCGCTTGTCTTGGGATGCCGGTGTAACGGCTAGCGCATTTGTGAAATAAACTAATTGAAAATTTTGGAGGTGAGCGGAATCGGACCGCTTACCTTCGCTCTGTGAAAGCGACGTCATGCCAATAGACCACACCTCCAAATCACAAAACAGATACAAACATAGTCAACCACATTATTTTTAAACAATTTTAACCTAAATGGTAGCATAATTAGGGGTTATTCGGGGTGTAAAACAATGAAAAGAATTCTCGCATTCTTAATTTTAGGAATTTTTTTAGTGAATGCAACATATGCTGCAGAAATCCAGGGTTCAGATTCGATAAGCGCAAACACAGCATGGAGTTTTAATTTAAATTTAGATTCAACAATTGACAAAGCAATTGTTTATTTAAATGACCAGCAGATTGCAAAAATTTATGTTGCTGAAGGCAAGATAATAAACTTTGACTCTCTTTCAGGGCAGGTAATCAAGGCATATAATACATCAAATACCTTTGCAGTAATTGCAATGGTCGGCCTAAATGCCGGAACTTATGTTATTAAGGCAGATAGTTTCAAGAGCGATGCGTTGCAGAACACTGTTTCAAAGCAATTTTCTGTTTTTAATCCGTTATCTGATTCATTCAGGAATGAAATGACATTTGAATTGAATAAATTAAAGGAATTAAACACACAGCTTGAGAAAAAGCTGAATGATTTTTCAACAACAACAGAAAACATCAATAAAACAATTGGCGAATTGCAATCAACATTGAAAGACAAACAAGGAGCAATAGAATCACTAAGCAAGCAGCTTGAAAATATATCAAAAAATGTTGAATTGCTTGATTTGGAAGCAAAAAAATTAAGCAGCACAGACTCAAAAACAAGCAAGGAGATTGAAGGCCTGATAAATAATATCACTTCAGTAAAGCAGGATTTAAATGTGCAAAAGCAGGAGCTTGAAGAAATGAATAAACCTGCATGGGCTGGCTTGGCTTCAACAGCTTCAGGTATTTTAAATCCTTTCTGGCTAGGAATAATAGGAGCAGTTATTATAGTTATTGCTTTAATATTGTTATTATTGCAAAGAGTTGATGGAAGAGGTGAGGATGATATGTTATTTGCAAGCGATAGTAAGGAATTAGCAAGAGCAGTAGAGCTTAAGAATAAGGGCAAGTGGGCCTATAAAGAATCAGGATCACAAACACAGGAAAAGAGAGGCAACTTTATACTCGATTTCTTAAGAAAGTAATGTTGTTTTTTAGCAAAGGCCTTTTCTAAGGGAAAGGCAGTTCTTTAATTTAACTATTTGTAAAACAAGACACCAATAAATAATTCTAAGTTAACTGTTCTTATTTAACTAATTAGTATCTTTCAAACCTTTTTTATTAATAATTTTTTTCATTAATCAGCCATTCATAATTTTATTAATAAAATATTTATGTACCCTTAAATCAGGGGTAAGCTCTGGATGGAATGTTGCAATTAAGCATGAATCATTTTCAGCCATAACAATATCCTTGCCGTCCCTTGCGAGGATTTTGACACTGTCTCCTGCAGATATTATCTTTGGCGCCCTTATGAAAACAGCCTCAAAATTTCCAATGCCTTTTATCAAAACATTTTTATCGAATGAATATATTTGTCGGCCATATGCATTCCTTGAAACAGAAACGTCGATAAAGCCAAAGGTAAAATTAGATTCCTCTTTTATTGTTTTGGCGAGAAGGATTGTGCCTGCACATGTGCCAAAAAATTTCATGCCTAAATTCTTTGCTTTGATAATTGCTTGGTCCAAACCGGAAAATTGCAGAAGATTCCTTATTGTTGTGGATTCTCCGCCTGGAATAATCAATCCAGAAAGGCCTTCTAAATCCGAAGGAAGCCGCACTTCTACAGCAGTAACCTTGCATTTTTCCAATGCTGCAACATGCTCTGCAAAGCTGCCCTGCAGGGCAAGCACCCCAATCTTAAGCAGGATTACCATCCTCTTTCAGCATACTTTATATCTAAATCTTTTATGTCTATGCCCTGCATTGGTTCTCCCAAACAAAAAGAAACCCTTGCAAGTATTTTTGAATTCTTGAAATTAGTTGTAGCCTCAACAATAGCTGCAGCCCTTTTATCAGGGTCTGAAGATTTAAAGACACCTGAACCAACAAAGACGCCTTCAACACCTAATTGCATAACTAAAGATGCATCAGCAGGGGTTGCTATCCCGCCTGCAGCAAAATTAACTACGGGCAATCTTTGATTTTTAGCAACTTCTTTTACCAAATCTAAAGGAACGCGTTCCTTAATTGAAAATGATTTCTGCAATTTTTTATTTGTTTTCAATAAAGCAATCTCTTCATTTATCACGCGAATATGCCTTACTGCCTCAATAATATTGCCTGTTCCTGCTTCGCCTTTTGTCCTTATCATGGATGCACCTTCCTTTATCCTTCTCAAAGCCTCGCCTAAACAAGTTGCACCACACACAAAAGGAACATCAAATGCAAGCTTAGCAATATGGTAACGACTATCCGCAGGTGTTAATACCTCGGATTCATCAATAAAATCAACGCCTAATTCCTGCAGTATTTGTGCTTCAGCAAAATGGCCTATCCTTACCTTAGCCATTACAGGGATTGTAACAGAAGCCATAATCTCCTTAATCCTTACAGGATCAGCCATTCTGGCTATGCCTCCCTGCTTCCTAATATCTGCTGGAACCCTTTCAAGAGCCATGACAGCAACAGCACCTGCTTTCTCAGCTATCCTTGCCTGTGCTGCTGAGGTTACATCCATTATTACACCGCCTTTCAGCATCTGCGCAAGACCATAATTAACCTTCATCCTTTTTGTAAGCTTCATAAAACCACTTCAAATATTTAACTATTTTATCAATTAGATTTTATAATATCATAATTATATAATCATTAATTAATTAGCCAATCAGTTATTTAAATAATTCCATACAAAGGTCAAATCAAGAACAGGGCAATTTGTGGTAAAATGGCAGATGACATATTAAAAAAAGTAAGAAGCCTTTATGAAAAATACCCTTATCCCAGCAGAAATGTAACAAGGAAAAAGGGTATGGAAACATATGCAAATTGGGTAAAAAATGCCATTGGTCTGAAGAATCTGGATTATTTTAAAGGGAAATATATACTTGAAGCAGGATGCGGCACAGGTGAATTAGGCGCTTCTTTAGCGTTGTGCGGCGCAAATGTTGTAGGGCTTGATATAAGCATGAATTCCCTGAAAAAAGCGCAGGAATTAAAAAAGAAATTTGATATTAAAAATTGGCATTTGATGCAAAGTGATGTTTTGAATCCTGCATTATCTAAGGAAGGGGCAAAATTTGATATTGTGATTTCATATGGGGTTTTGCACCATACTGCAAATCCAAAAAAAGGATTTGAGCATTTGGTTAAATTAGTGAAAGATAAGGGAATGATTAGCATTGGATTGTACAACAGGATAGGAAGGGCAAGGCACAGGATAAAAAGGAAGATAGTAAATATTTTAGCTGGCGAGAACTTTGAAAAACGCATGCAGTTAGCAAGAAAATTATTCTTCTTGGGAAAAATGCCTAAGCAAGGCATTATTTGGTTAGCGGATAAATATGCGCATCCGCACGAATCCTACCATTCAGTCAGGGAGGTAAAAGGCTGGTTCAGCAATAATAAAATAAAATTTATTAGTTCAAAGCCAAGCATAGGGAAGATTGCAGAGCTTTCAGAATTAAGCTGGATGTTGGGAAGGAGGGGCGCTTTCTTTGTAATGACCGGGATAAAAGAATGATCAGGCAACCATACTAAGGAATTTTATGGATTAAGATGGCTGCCTAATCTGCGTTTTGTTCCAACTCTCATTACCTAATGCCAAAAAACAATTTTACGAAATTATTTTGCCTTTTGGCATTAAAATAATCCTGATTAAAGTGATTAATATAAATTTGGTTTATTTTGAATAAACTCCTGAGTTTACATTTTTAGATTTAAAATTAGGCAGAAAAAATAAAAAAGAGGGAAAGGCGATGAGAGATGAAACTGTAAGTTTCAATTTTCAATTTTTGTGAGGGAAATGAAAAACATTACCTTTCCACAATAAACATTCGGCTTTGATTTATAAAGGGATTTTGGTACATGCTAAAAATAGTACAAAAATAAATTTTAGCTAAATGGCAAATGAATTGCATAAAAATAAAAAATAAGAAAAAAGATACAAAAATATGCTGAAAGTTAAGAAAACAAAAATAAGAAAAAAAAGAAAAAAGGATATATCAGAATTAATCAAAGATTACTTTGAAATCTTTATTTCAATTGCTGATACCTTTACTGGCTTGCCTTCGTCGGATTCAACCTCTTCAGTGCTGGTGATAATTGATTCTATCTTTGCCTCGCTTGAGAATTTGTTTTTCACAATCTCGGCAACATCTACAGCCCTGCTGATTGCTTTCCCTCTGGCTTTTATAAATACTTCATTAGCCCCTTGATTCATTTGTGTTACAACAGCCAATACATAAGCCATTGTACCTTTTTTACCTACATATACTGTATTATCTGTACCTTCTGTCATTGTGTACACCTCCAATTAGACGTACGTTTTTGTTTTTCTAAGCATAACCATTTTAGTGTTTAAGACACTTCTGGTTATCTTAAGTATACTAAGATATTTTGCAATATTGGTGGGATTATGCCTGGGTTATAATTGATATATATGCTTTTTCCCAACAATAATCTTTTTTCTATAAGTCCTGGATAAGATTCTGGTGTTGCAGTTGATTGTATATATGCTATCTCATAGCCATTAGGCGTAACATTAAAAGTAGTTAATGAGAGCTTAGGCATAGTTGGTATTGCCGGCACAACTGTAATGCCTTTCATAATTGGGTGGTCTGGGTCTGCAGACCAAATCTCTGCTTGTGGCACGAAGATTGCATTTATGCAACTTGGATTCCCAACATAATCGGCTTCACATTTTGCTGGAACTACATCGCTTTGGAATGTTCCTTCCCATCCAACAATGCTAATGTCTCCTTTTCTAAATATGCCGCTGTCCATAACTGTGACTAATTTTCCGCCTTTCTTTACGTATTCAGTTAAGGCTTCACCTAATTGCCTTGGAATATATTTTGCGCCTTCAGGCTGAATATTGGATTGGTCTAACCAAACAATATCATACTGTGCAATATATTCTTTAGGATTCAATTTCATGCTTTCTGAACTCTTGGTAACATATTTTACCAAATCCTTTGATTGGTCAAATACAGCCATTGTTTCTAAACTAGGCTGGCCTATAATAAGCATTTTGGTAGCACTGTGCTGGAAAACAAATGGAATATCCCATAAGCCTAAATAGCCTCCAGCTACTGCTGCAATTACAACAATAAGAATCAATGGAATTACGCCTTCTAAATTACGACCTAATCTTGAGGGTGCATAATTATAGGATGCACCAACATCTGCTCCGCCTTCATCTTCAGGATATGCCACCAAATCACCTTTTTAATTATTTATAATTAATATGTTAATTTATGCAATTATTTGTTTTTATACGTTTTGGTTGCCTGCAAACAGCAGAAAACCGATTATGTTAAAGTATTAATATTATCTAAATACTTTTCCCCTTTAAATATGTTTCCCTGCCTTATGCCAAGGTTTTAGGATAAAATTATTTTAGCTATTAACCAAATAGCATTCCATAATAAAGATTCTCAATTAAGGAATAATATTTGTGCTTGTCATCAAGCAGATTGTAAGCATAATATTCCGGAGGAAGTGCATAATATGCAACATTTTCCCCTATGTTCATATTCAAAATGCTTGATTTGGATGTAAGGACAATTAACGGCAGAATATTTCCGTAATTATTTTGCGATTCATCAAATATATTTGAACCCATTTCTGCGCTCAAAACAACTGTGCTCGGGTTTTTTCCAATTATGGATACTAAAGAAAAATTATTTTGCCCAACAAAGCAGAATTCCAATATCGGGCTTAGGCCATAAACCAAAGGATGTTTTTTATTTATTGCAACAAGCTTGCCGTCACAATTCAATGCAAGCGGGCATGGCTTAAAGTTACAGTAATTTCCCTGATAATTCACAGAGATCAATTCATTAAGAAGAATCATCTTTGTGCCAAGCTTTCTTGCCCATGGGTTTATTGCTGTGTGCGGAGCGCTTTGGTCTTTTGTGGTTTCATCCATATAAAGCAGGTATTGCTCTGGATTTTCATTCTTTGGCAATTGTGTTCCTGCATCCCCGGTCCAGACTAATTTGCCACCCTGGTTGGCATATGTGATAAACATGCTTATCTGTTCAGTGGATATTGTTCTTGCATGGTCCACTATTACCAAATCATATTGTTTGAGGTTTCCTAAACTTAAAAATTTCAAATTAAGCATATCAGGCTTTTGCCCTTTTATCTTTGCAATATCAGAAATAACTGTTTGCAAAGCATAGGGATCACCTAAACCGTCTTCACCATAAACAATCGCTACTTTAGGCTGGGACTTTATGCCTAAGTCCCCATAGAAAATCGCATTTTTAAGGGAATAATAAACATCGCACCAGCCAGGGATTGATTTGCAATGGAATGTATTAGTCCATGTAAGCACAAATAAAAGCGAGGATGCTAAAAAAACCACTGTCATTATCTTAATTATTAATTTTGCATCAATGTTTATGCCAACAGGGCCTTCATGAATCACAGGCATTTTATCACATTCTTTGCTTTCTGCAATTATTTTCTTATTATCATCAACTTTTTTCCCTGTAAATAGGAATAAAAAGCATGATTATATAAAGATTTATAATAAATGGTGTATAAATAGTTAAGTATTATAACAAAAGGTGGATGACTTGGTAAAACTAAATAGAGGCAACAGGGTTTCAAGCCCGACAAGCGAAATAGGAATAATGAGATTCTTTGATGCAGAGGTGGCAGGCCCAAAATTAAGCCCTTATTTTATAGTAGGCCTTTGCTTGGCATTTATTATTCTAGTAATTGCAATAAAAAGATTTTTGTAATTGCAATCAAAAGATTCTGGTAATTGCAATAAAAAGATTCTGGTAATTGCAATCAAAAGATTCTGGTAATTGCAATCAAAAGATTCTGGTAATTGCAATAAAAAGATTCTGGTAATTGGCTAATTGGCAAAGGATCAAAAATCCAAATTGATTTATCCAAATTGATTTTGCAGGATAGCTAAAAATAAGCTACTTCAAAGTTAAAGATTAACTCTAGCAATAAAAATAGGAAATAACTTTTTTGAGTGAAAAAGTATATTTAAAAAGATATCCTTGGGTTATTTTCCATATAAAATTAAGGGGGGTTTCAATGAACAAAAAATTATTGGTAATTTTCATTACACTAGCATTAGCACTGCTTTTGCCAACAGCATATGCTTGCGGCATGGAAAAATGGGGCAAATATAATGCAAATGGTTTCTGGACACTTCAAGCAAGTTATAAAGAAGGTGCATGCAATTCAGCAAATGCTGTTTCAGCATGGAATGGCTTAGTTATAAAGAAAGAAGGGCAAGCTACATACACTTTCAATACTAAAGCTTTGTCTATTGCATCAAATGGGGCAGTCAGATGCACAATTAAATTAACAGATATGAAAGATAACGGCACCTTTAATGATAATGCTAGCTTTTATTACGAAACATTATCGGCAAACAATAAGGTTTTGAAGTCAGGCACGGCATTCTTCAAAAAATCAGTATCACAGCCATACTTAGCCAATCTCATAAACTATAATTTCCACGGAAAAACACCTAAGTTTGATGTGTTTGAAATGTGCGGCTCAAAGTATGCATTGTATCACGTCGTAGACCAAGACACAGACAATGACGGAGTTAATGCACAGTACGCAGCAATTTTAAGAGTACAATAAACAGCATTATAAAATAAAGCATGCCAGCAAAGGCGCTGGCCTATTTCTTTTTTTTAATTTTCGAAAATTATTTTTCAATTGAAAAATAGAATGACCTTTCCAGCAACTTTTCAAGCTGGCCATTTTTTAGCGTAATTTTTGAACTGGTTTCTTTTTCAATGTCTTTTTTGAATTTATCCAGGAATTTTGCATCATCGCAGCTTATCAAAAGCTTTACAGTATCATTTGGGTTTAATTTCAAATCAGACCTTTTGTCCTGTATCTTCCTTATCAGTTCACGCAGTTCCCATTCTTCCTTCAAAGAAGCGTCAGCATCCTTATCAAGATAAATTTTAGCCATGGGAAGTTCCTTCATGATGAAATTTCCTGCTGGCTTTGTTTTTACTTCATAAACCTTTTTCACATTAGTCATGCTAGCCAGAACATCTTTCAGGTTTGGGATTAATGAATCATTGCTTTCAATTGCTAATGATTTCAAAACCCATCTTAAACGCAAATTATTCTCATTCCTCATGCTTAAAACATTTTGGGAAATTTCTCTTACAAGATTCATTTCCTTATCGAGATTTTCATCAATCAAGGATTTATCCGCAACAGGAAGATTGTACAAATGAATGCTTTCCTTATGGCCTTTTGCTTTTTTTCCATATCCCTGGTAGACATACTCTGTTATGTGCGGTGCAACAGGCGCAAGCAGCCTCAGAAGTGCAGAAACAATATGGTTGAACATAATGCTTACATTTTCTTTGTCAGAAGAAGTCCTGTCCCTTATGAGCTTAATGTAGGTTCTGCTGAAATCATCAAGCACAAAGCTTTCTACTGCTGAAATTATCTGGTAATAAGTATAATTATTATAATTTTTTTCTGTCTCTAGAATTAATGAATTTAACCTGCTGAGAATCCAGCGGTCTTCTGGCATTAATTTCTTTGGCAATTTTTCAGTGAATTCCAAATCAAGGTAAATTGAGGCAAAGTTTATGCTATTCCAGAGAATATTGAAAAATCTTTTTATATCCTTGAAAATTTCCCAGTCAAATGTTAAATCCTCGCCTTTTGAATACTTAACTAAATAATACCTAAGGTAATCACGGTTATATTTTTCAATAACCTCACTCGGCTGTATAATATTGCCAAGGCTTTTTGACATCTTTTTCTTGCCAATATCTAAGACCATGCCATGCACAGCAATTGCCTTGAACGGTTTTTTGTCAAAGCATATCATTGAGGTAATTATTTCCGAATTCCACCAGCCCCTTACTTGATCTGTGCCTTCAATATTCAAATCAGCAGGCCAGAATTTTTCAAACAAATCCTTTCTTTTTGGGTAATCCAAAGCGCCCCAGGAACTTACGCCGGAATCAAACCAGACATCCATCACATGCGGGATTCTTTTCATCCTGCTTCCGCATTTGCACTTCAGGAAAACAGAATCAATAAACGGCTTGTGCAAATCTTTAATGTCTTTCAATCCTGATTCTTTTTTCAATTCTTCAACAGAACCAAGAACCTTGCGGGATTTGCATTTTTCATCCTCACAAACCCAAATAGGCAAAGGAGTGCCCCAGTATCTTTCCCTCGAGATAGGCCAATTTCCCAAAGATTCTAGCCAATTATTCATGCGGTCTTTCATCCAGGCAGGAACCCAATAAACACCTTTATTTTCTTCAATCAGTTTATTTCTTATGTCTTCAATCTTAAAGAACCATTGTTCAGATGAAATCATTAATAATGGAGTTTTACAACGCCAGCATACTGGATAATCATGCGTATAATGGTGCTTGTAAATAAGCATTCCCATTTCTTCCAAATCCTTTACAATTTCCTTGTCAATTATTCTGGCTATTCCATTTGCATATTTCCCTGCTCTCTGATCCATTTTTCCATCCAAACCGATTGTGCAAATTATCGGCAGCCCTGTTTTTACAGCAACATCATAGTCTTCTTTTCCATGGCCTGAACCAACATGCACTAAACCAGTTCCTTCTTCCAAAGTAACATACCTATCTGAGAGAACAACCCTGTAGGCCTCTTTCAATTCTTCTTTTGGAATCTTTATATTCTTTGACAAAGGATTTTCATATGTCCAGCCTTCCAATTCCTTTCCAACATAAATTTTCTCAATCGCATAACCTGCTTCCAGAATCTTCATTATTGGTTCAACAAGCTCTTTTGCAAGAATCCATTTTTCGCCATTGCTCATCTTTACTTCTGCATACTCATATTTTGGGTGAATCATTACACCAGCATTATCAATTAACGTCCATGGCGTAGTGGTCCAGATTAATAAAAAAGTATTTTCTTTTCCTTTCACAGGGAATTTGACATAAACCGCTGTGTCTGTCTGCTTAATGTATTCGATTTCATTATATGCGACAGCAGTTGCACATCTTGGGCATGCATGAATAGGATATTTTCCTAAGAATAAAAGGCCTTTTTCCTCTGCTTTTTTGAATGTCCACCAGATTGCTTCAATATATTCATTTGTAAGTGTTAGATAAGGGTTTTTGAAATCTAGCCAAGCGCCTAAATTTAAGAATTCAGCATTCATTGTGTCTATATGCTCTGTTGCAAATTTCCTGCAGGCATCAACAAATTTCTGCACACCATATTCTTCAATTTCCTGCTTATTCTTTATGCCTAATTCCTTCTCAACCTTGTGCTCAATCGGCAATCCGTGTGTATCATATCCTGCCCTGCAGAAAACATTTTGGCCTTGCATTCTTTTTGAACGTATAGCAACATCCTTCAGAATTTTGTTTAAAGCAGTGCCCATATGTATATGGCCTGTTGCATATGGAGGACCGTCCATGAAATAGAACGTTTTCTTGTTTTTGGAAGACAGCTCTTCAACCTTTTCCGGAATTTTATTCTTTTTCCAGAATTCAAGTATCTCTTTTTCTTTTTCAAGCGTGTATTCCTGCAGTGTTCCTGTCATAAAAATCACAAAAATATTTTTTTAATATTAATAACCCAATCATTAAGATTTTGGTTTTCTCCTTATTTTCAAGGCATTAAATTTTACTCCACGGTTTTCTCCTTGACTTCTTAATTTTTCTGCTATAGCTCTGCTTGCAGCAGCAGCTTCGGTCAAGCCTTTTTCTGCCAACTTACTTGCCCCTTTTTCCCAAAATTCAGGAGTATCTGGAGAGCTTATTTTTGAGATTAATGTTTCTCTTCTCTTAGGCTTAGTGCCTGTTCTCCTAGGAATTCTTGGATTTGGCATAAAACATCAAAAATAATATTAGCTAATTCTTCTTTTTTAACAAAAACTGCTTTCGGTATTCCTCAGAAAGATTCCTTAAATCTTCCCATTCCCTTGACTCAGCAACATCAGACTGGATAGAAGCACTACGAACCTGAGTTCTACAATAACTTTCAAAGGCTTCAGTCCCAAAACCTTCTGGCACATTCCCCAAAAATCTCTTGATTGAAATATCAAAACGGCCTTTCCAAAAATGCATTTCCCTAAAATCATTTTTGTCTCTTGCCCTTTCAAATTCTGCCTTACACTGTGCCAAATGTTGCAAGGTTCCTTCATTTGGTTCTCCTTTTCTCGCAAAAGGCAATTCCAAAGGCCTTGGGAATACTTTTCCAAATAATGTTTTAGGCAGCTTTAGTTGCGGAATTGTAGGGCTTTTTAAACTTTTTACAACCCTGCGTCTTCCAAAACTTAAAGGTCTTCTAGCCATATTACATCGTTTTTTATTTTTAGTTTCTTTTCTTGGGATAATACCTAGACTTTCTTTTCTTTTTTAAAGAAAAGAAAGGCTTGGTTTGGGCATGAGCGGATTTGAACCGCTGACCGATGGCGTATAAGACCATTGCTCTACCAGACTGAGCTACACGCCCAAAATCCTTTTCGTTAGAAAAGAAAAGTCTTTTAGAGTCCAAAAGAAAACTCTGGAATCCAAAAGAAAACTATTTCTTTAAGGCCTAAAAGAAACATTTGGCAATAGTATATAGAGAACTATGTAATAATATTTAAATAGATAATTAAGAATAAAAAAAGAAAAAAATAAAGGGATTAACCCTTTATTTTGCCTTTTTCCTGATTTCTGAGATTAAATCCTTAGCATCATCCTTGAATGCAAATCCTAATGTTATTCCAACAATGATTGCAATCGTCAAGGTAAATGCCAGCAATGAGATTCTGAATGCGTCTAATAATATTGTCACATCTACTCCTTGAATTGTATCTAATCCAAGAACAATTGCTACGTAGATGATTATTACCTCTGCAATAATCCCTATTGTTCTTTTATGGAAATAGGTTGTTGCGTCAACAATATTCCTTACATAGCGGCCGATCAAAAGACCTATTACTAAAATCAGCAATGCTACAATAATCTGTGGAATATAGTATGCAAGCACTGTCAGGAATTCCTGCAAAACAGTGAGCTGGAATGCAGTAACTGCCTGTATTAAGAATATTGCAATAATATACCATTTGAGGAAGCTTCCAACAATATTTGAAATCTTCTGCCCTCCTATGGCTGCAGTCAGATTCTGCTCTTCAACCCATTCATCAATCTTGGTCTGCTGGATCAAGGTAACAATTATCTTCTTTATCACCTTTCCAATAATCCAACCAATAAGAACAATGATGATTGCCCCTACTAAATTAGGAACTAACTCAACGAAAGACTGACCTAATTTCTTTAATGACAGCCATAAGGTATCTCCTAGGCCCTGTAACAAGTCAATCAATAAACCACCTCAGTATTAAGAGGAAATGGTTATTTTTAATCTTTTCTAAAAGCAAATTTGCAGGAAAATGGGTAATTTATTAGAATAAAAATAAAAAATTAGAATTTATGGACAAAAAAATAAAATAGAAGGTTGCATTTTGCAACCTTTTAATTACATCAATTTGGATTTTATTCCATGCCTTCCATTCCGCCCATTCCACCCATACCTGGAGGCATTCCTCCTGGTGGCATATGGCCTTTGCTTGAGCCTGCAATGATATCATCAATTCTCAATATCATTTCAGCTACCTCTGATGCTGAATTAATTGCTTGGTATTTTACCTTTAAAGGCTCTATTACTTGTTCTTTTCTCATATCAGTAATCTTTGATTTGAAGACATTGACACCAAGGTATTTACTATCTGCCTTGCTGTCTGAATGCCTTGCCCTTAATTCAACAAGAGTATCAATTGGATCCATTCCTGCAGTTTCTGCCAAAGTTTTTGGGAATATTTCCAAAGCATCAGCAAATGCTTCTATTGCTAATTGCTCTCTTCCGCCAATCTTCTTTGCATAATCCCTTAATTGCACTGAGAGTTCCATTTCAACGCTTCCGCCGCCAGTAACAATTCTTCCATCCTTGATTGCTGCTGAAATAGTGCCAATAGCATCATTTACTGCTCTTTCTACTTCATCAATTATGTGTTCTGACCCTCCTCTTAGGAATAAGGTTACGGCTTTTGGGTTCTTGCAACCTTCAACAAACACCATTGCTTCATTCGCAATCTTCTTCTCTTGGACAATCTTTGCATAGCCCAAATCTTCTTTGGATAAATCATCCAATCTTGTAATTATGGAAGCACCTGTTGCTCTTGCCAATTGATCCATATCAGATTTTTTGATTCTGCGCACTGCTAAGATTCCTGCCTTTGCCAGGAAATGCTGCGCCAAATCATCAATGCCTTTCTGCGTGAATAAAACATTTGCTCCGCTTTTCTTCACCTTTTCAACCATGTCCTTTAACATGCTTTCTTCTTTTTCAATAAAAGCCTGCAACTGTGAAGGGTCATTTATTGAAATTTCAGCATCTGTTTCTGTCTCTTTAATCTCCAAAGCAGCATCAACCAAAGCAATCTTGGCATTCTCCACTTTTTTTGGCATACCTGAATGCACAACCTCCTTGTCAATTACCACTCCTTTGATTAATTCACTGTCTTTCAATAAGCCGCCTTCTTTCTTTTCAATCTTTATATGATCTTTATCAATTGTTAAAGTATTTCCTTGCTCTTCTACAACCTGCATAACCGCATCAACGCACAAATCTGCCAGAGTTACTTCTGTTTCTGCACTTTTTCCGGTCATAGTGGTTAAGGCTATTTGCCTCAATTCCTTGCGGTCATTCCTGTCAATCTTGTCTGAAATTTTATCAAGGATTTCATTGCTTTTTGTTGCAGCCATTTTGTAGCCTTTTACAACAACTGTTGGATGAATGCTGTCTTCAAGCAGCTTTCCTGCTTTATCAAGCAATTCTCCTGCTAAAACAACTGCTGTTGTTGTTCCATCCCCTACTTCGGCATCTTGTGTTTTTGCTATCTCAACCATCATTTTTCCAATTGGATGCTCAATGCTCATTTCCTGCAATATGGTTGCACCATCATTACTAATTGTTATATCACCTAATTCATCTACTATCATCTTGTCCATTCCTTTTGGGCCTAAAGTAGATTTTACTGCATCAGCTACTGCCTTTGCAATCATTATATTTACCTGCTGTGCGTCTCTCCCCCTAGTCCTTCTTGTCCCTTCGGAAAGAAAGATTACAGGTTGTTGTCTTTGATCTGCCATTATATCTACCTCCTATAAACAGAATTTTCAATCACAATATTTATTTATAAAATAAGTAATTATACTATATAAAGCTGAAATTAAATTTAAAAAGGAATTGGTCGGTTTATAAAAACCCACTAATATGCGGCAAAAGGCCTGTTTAAGGCATATTGATAACCATATAAATACGTTTTAGGCAAATAAAATACATCAAAAAAGGGGGATTAAACATGCATGAAGATTTGCAAAAAAGGATTGGTGAGTTTCTGCAAAAGGAAGATCTTGAATTGATGGGCAAAATCGCAAAAGGATACAGTTCTGAAGTATATTTGGCTGAAAAAAATGGCAGGAAATTTGCCTTGAAGATTGAGAAATCCGATTCCCCAAGGAGGAACATGGTTGAAAAGGAGATTCAGAATTTAAAGGTTGCAAATTCAGTAAAAGTAGGGCCAAAACTCTATGCATTTGACCTTGAAAGAAGAATAATCCTAATGGAATTCATTGATGGAATAACTTTTGCAGAATTTGTGCTTGGGAAAATTCCCAAAAATAAAGAATTAGGTAAAATTTCAGGGAAGGGATTTGGAAAAATTTCAGAAAAAAAGGAATTGAAAAAAATCATTAATCATTTATTTAAGCAAGCAAGAAGACTGGATAAGGCAAGAGTAGATCATGGGCAGCTTGCTGGTAAAGGCTCAAATATTTTAATCTCAAAAAATAAAAATAAGCCTGTGATAATTGATTTTGAAAAGGCTTCTCAGCAGAGAAGGCCGCATAATGAGACACAATTGCAGGCATTTTTCTTCAGGAACCCGCATTCTGA
>JBBSVU010000011.1:0-7677 GCA_038046645.1 archaeon | reverse complement strand
GGCCGCATAATGAGACACAATTGCAGGCATTTTTCTTCAGGAACCCGCATTCTGACATTGCAAAAAAAATCAGGAAAATTTTTGGGATAAAATGCATACAGTGTAAAGAAGATTCATGAATTTTTCAGGATAAAAAATATAACACAGATTAAATAAAGAAAGAAAAAGGAATTTGTTATGGCTGGAAGAAGATTGAACATAAAACCCGCCAGGCCAACAAAAGGCCCAACAATACGAATGATTGAAAAGCATCCTAAGTCAAGGAAAAGGGAATTGATGCTATCTGGCGGTGGAAAAAGGTTTAGGGCACTAAAACAGACAGGCAACCGAACTAGCATTATGCTACTTTCCGGAAGATATCCCAAAGGCTTCTTTTTTGTGCACACCCATATTCCAACCGAAAAACACCAGACAGTTTCTGCTTTGCCTTCAGTAGATGACGTATGCACATTATCAGATATGTTAAGGGCAGGAAGAAACAGGGCTGGGGCAATTTTTTCACTTGATTGGAATGGGAAGGCAAAAGGTTATGTTATTTACAAAATAGGTAAACCAATAGACTATGAGGATAGTCTTGAATTACGTAAATATGTCAGAAAAAGAACAAGGATTTACACTAGAAATAAAAAAATTAGGTATGTTCCGCAGTTTTATAAAAGATATTTTGAAGCCTTACGTGATTTTCTTGAAGAACAGGGATATAAGTTTGAACATATAATTGCCCCGATGCGGGGATTTGTATTTGATGAAACCTTATGTGCTTTTGTAAAGGCAAGAAAGAGAATGTAAAAACACTGGCACAGATTACTAAGATAAAAATAATAACAAAAAAATAAAAAAGAGAAAGGGCCTAGGCTCTAGGTATTTTGCGACCCTATATTGGCTAAAATTTCTTGGGCTGTTCTTACCATTCTGCCCCAATTTCGAACTATTGTCTTTGCATCACTACCCCTAAACCCGGTAATGCTTGCCCTTTCGGACAATATTGTATAACGCTGTATTTTTGTAAGGGGAAGGATAGCTAATGCCTGTGTAAATGTTAGGGGTTCTGTAATATAATTTCCTTTTTTAATTCCCAAAGTAACAAGCCTTCTTTGTTCTGGCAATTTAGCTATCTCTTCTAGGGGCATTGCCCCTATTTTCTTAACCAAAGCTCTCGCATCTGCGGCATATTTCCTTTCAAACTCAGACAATCTTGCCGAAGAAAATTGTCTTCTGGAGCCAAATACCACTTTTACCTCTCGTTTCCTTGGCCTTTTTCTTATACCTATATTTGGGTTCATAATATTACCTACAGCTTAAATTTCTGGTCAATTTCCCTTTCTAATGTTTCGACATCATCCTTGATTTTTTCTAAGTATTTTATCAGGCGTTCTTTTTCTCTTTCAATCTCTTCCATCTTTTCATAGGTAGCGATTGCATCCTTAAACATGCCGTAATCAACATAGGTGTAGGGATGGGCATCCATCTTCTTGGAGATTTTTTCAATTAAACTTGCAATCCACAAATTAAGCTCCCTTTTTACCGCGCCTTTAATCTGCTTTCCCGGAGTAACGCTCTTCCTAATCATCCTGACAATTACTGCATTAGGGAAAGGCAATTTTTCATTTAATTCCTCTTCCTCCGCTATAGCCTCAACCATTTTTTCGTCGGTTTTCTTGGCTTTATCCTGAGTTTTTTTCTCCTGTTGTTTCTTGTCTGACACTAAAATCACCTCAATTTGAAAAAGTGCATAAAAATGATGGTTAGCATCCATTAGATGCTATACAATTATAAAAACAAGAATATTATAAATGCTTGTGTTGGCTAAAAGCTCAAGGCTTTATAAAGGCAGATAATGCAAAAACAGATTATTGCGGTTTTTTGGCCAGATAGTTCTTCAACGCATTACGCAAGGCATCTGCCGCAAGATTTGAACAGTGCATTTTTATTGGCGGCAAACCGTCCAAAGAGTCAGCTACCTCGCCTTTTGTAATTTTCATTGCTTCATCAATTGTTTTTCCTTTTGCTATTTCTGTAATCATGCTGCTTGTGGCAATTGCAGCCCCACATCCTAAAGTTTTGAATTTAATATCTTTAATTATTTCTTTTCCTTCCTTATTCTTCTCAATTTTTAAATATAGATTCATTTGGTCTCCGCAAACAGGATTTCCGGCTTTCCCAACTGCATCGGGATTTTCCATTGAACCCATATTCTTTGGATTCATAAAATTCTCAATGACTTTTTTTGAATAATTTGATACAACCATTTTTTCACCAAATTAAAAATAAATTCATATTTTGCATTTCAATTTTATTTATTAAAAATTAATTTACAATTCACCTTCGTTTATCGGGGTCATCTCCCTTAAATCTGCCACAACTTTTTTCACGCAATCAATTGTGTAATCAATATCCTCTTTTGTTGTCTCAATGCCTAATGAAAATCTGATTGAGCCATGCGCTAATTCTGGTTTGATGCCGATCGCAAGCAAAACATGGCTTGGCTCTAATGTATGTGAAGAACAGGCTGAGCCTGTTGAAACCGCAATTCCCAAAGCATCCAATCTTAAAAGAATTGACTCACCTTCAATCCTTTTGAAAATAATATTTACATTATTGCAAAGGCGATTAGTTACCGGGCCGTTTAAAATTGTTTCAGGAATTTCATTCTGAATTCTATTTATCAGATAATCCCTTAATTTCTGCATTCTTTCAACATCTTTTTCTGTGATTATTTCTGTTGCTTCTGCAAATCCGACAATTGAAGGGATATTTTCTGTTCCTGACCTTAATCCTAATTCATGGCCTCCGCCGTGCAAAAGTGGAATGATTTTTAGGCCTTGCTTGACATATAATGCACCGATTCCTTTTGGGCCGTAAATTTTGTGGGCATTTATTGTAAGCATATCAATTCCTTGCTTTTCAACATCAATCTTGCATTTCATAAAACTTTGGCAGGCGTCTGTGTGGAATAAAACATTTCTTGAATGGCAGATTGCTGCAATTTTTTCAATGTCCTGGATTGTCCCGATTTCATTATTTGCATGTATTACTGAAACCAAAAGCGTTTTTTCAGTTATCTGATTCTGCAAATCCTGAAGGTCAACAAAGCCATTTGAATCTACCTTCAAAAGTGTTACCTTAAAACCCTGTTTTTCAAGCCATTTTGCCTGGTTCAATATGCTATCATGCTCTATGCTTGAAATAATTATGTGATTGCCTCTGTCTTTATTAGGAAAGGCAAAACCCTTCAATGCCCAATTGTTTGATTCTGTCCCTCCGCTTGTGAAAAATAATCTAGCAGGGATAGCATTAATCTTTTTGGCTATTTTTACCCTTACTTCTTCAAGCGCCTGCTTTGCCTGCATCCCTTCCAAATGCATTGATGATGCATTGCCGCACAAATTTTCCAGATATGGTTTCATTGCTTCAAAAACTCTCGGCGCAAGCATGGTTGTAGCTGCATTATCCAAATAGATTCTTCTGGGTTCAACAGGGTTATCTGAAACTTTTTCTTCATATTTCTTCTTTTTCACAATTTTTGCTTTTGAAATTTTTTTTGCCATAAAAACACCTTCAAGTTTTTGAACCGCTTATTATTGCCTGCAGGCATGCCTTTCCCTGCAAACAGATAGAACTCCTTTATTATACTTCAAACACACTTGGCACATTATGCCTTTTTCTTTTACAATTCTGCTTAATCGCATTATTTCAGAAACCAAGCAGACTTTATCATTAAATATTTCTTTCGCAGATTTTTCTATCTCCTTTGAAAATCCTTTTGGGAATTTTATGTTTGAAGCTCTTTTCGAATGCAGGTATTGGGAAACTGCTGCTTTATTTATTCCGAGAAGTTCTGCTGCTTTTGATTGATTCAGCTTATGCTTTTTGATAAGGGCTTTTGCAAGCTCTTTTCTCAAAGCCGGAATCAAGTATAGGGCTTCAAGCTCCTGCGGGAATGAAAACATATAATATGTTAACGTAAGTTAACTATTTAAATATTGTGGAACAGAACCGAATGCTAAAAAAACAAGAAAATTAGAGAATAAAAAATAAGATAACTCACACCAAAAGGTGTGAGTTATTAATAATATAGCAAATGACAAAAAAATAATTGACCTAATCAATGTCATTTGCTATCTAGTAAACGAGATAATATTTGTCCAAAAATTAATGTCGTTTGCTATAACTTCAAACTGGTGGTGCAGGTGCCGGGGCTGGTGCAGGTGCCGGGGCTGGTGCAGGTGCCGGGGCTGGTGCAGGTGCTGGAGCTCCTCCCATATCCCCTCCATCGGCTGGTGCTCCTGGAGCTGGGGCTGCACCTTCTTGTGATCCGCTTCCAACAATTGGCGCTCCTCCAGACATATAATCACCGGCTCCACTAACATAACCACTTCCAGATGAAGTTCCTCCAGCATAAACTGCACCATCTCCCCCACTTGGGGCAGGAACATATGTCTGACCTGTAGAGCTTGACCATGAACCTCCTTCTTGATAGGTCCAAGATAGACCTCCTGCTGGTGCTCCTGGAGCTGGCATTGCCCCTACTTGGGATCCGGATCCAACAATTGGCGCTCCTCCAGACATATAATCGCCAGAGGCAATTGCACTATATGCTGCTGGTTGTGGGATATAGGTAGTGTATGCTTGGGAAGTCATTCCTGTAGAACTTGTCCAAACACCATCTCCTTTAGCAGTCCAAACAACACCAGTAGAATCCATTTTAGTTTCTCCGGCAGTAAAAGGCGTTGCTATTCCTTCACCTTTAGGTGCCATCCACCCACCAGTTAAAGGATTATAGGTATAGGTTGTATCCCCTGCCTTATACTCCATAGTCCCTTGAATCGCAAAGCCTTCTGGTGCTTTCCAATCTTCTGGAGCCTTAAAACCCACTCCTCCTGGGGCAGGAGCATAATCTCCCACAATACCAGTGCCTTCAACAGTCTTTCCTGAAGTTTGATCCTTATATTCATACGTGTATTCCCCTTTTTCATAATTATGATTATAGGTATAACCTGTTGTTGGCACATAATAATTAACTCCTTTATCTGGTGCACCAATTACGTCTGTTGTTGGTGGCACATATGCCCAACGTGCATCCTTGTATGAATCCTTGAATGACTCGGTATTTGTAGCTAATTCGTATTTGGTTCCGTCTGATGCAGCCCATGAACCATCATCTTCTCTTGACCAAGCCTTGCCTTCTGTATCTTTGTAACTTGATTTGCCATATTCCACATAAGTTGGGGCTGTCAGATAAGTCTCTTTATTTGTAGAAGGATCTATGGTAGTGTATATATAGTATCCTGCCGGGGGGGTATAATATTGCGGATCTGGAATATAATCTTTTAACATAAGGCCGCTTGTTTGTGAACCCATTTTGGAATCAAAGTCATCTTTTGTTCCGGCAAAGCCATATTTAACTGCTTCTTTATATGAAGGAGTAGACAATTGATTTCCTGAAAAAGCCTCACCTATTTTTTCTGCATCTGGTTTATAGGATTTATAAACATCTGGTGCTGCTGTTGCTAAGTTCTCATTTACGGCAATAGAATGATAAACAACTGCTTTGTCATACTCTTCTTTATTTCCTGCAAATCCAAACTTAACTGCTTCATCATAAGCCGGTATTGGTGGAACTTCATCATATCTTTTCTGGTCTTTTGCAAAGTCTTTTTCTGTTCCAACATAACCATAAAATTTAGCAGTTTCAGGGTCTTTCATATACGCTGTTTCTGCTTTGTCAAAAGTACGGGTAAGAGTTACCATATACCTAGGATCTTCTTTGAACTCATTTGATTTTATGCCATTTCTGGCAGCAATTCTCTCAACATCTTTTAATGCTTCTACAGCTTCTTCCGAAGTTATTGTTTTGTATTCCTCCTGTGCCTTGCGAATGCTTTCTTTCATTCTTGCAACCTCTGCTTCATCTATTTTTATTTCAACCGGAGGCCCAATTGATTCTGTCGGAATATCCAACACAGGCGGATTAACTAATGCGGGATTATTTAAAGTTTCTAATTCAATAATCCCTCCAATCAAATCCGTTGTTTCTACAACATTATCCACTGTTTCAACATAGTTTTCCACAACAGTTATCTTATCGCCTGTTCCTTTGATATCCTCTATTGGAATGCCTGCTGAAACAAAAGGCGCAGTAAAATCATTAATTCCTTGATTTGCACTTTCTGTTAATTTCTGCAGGTCTTCAATCATATCATTAGCTTCGTCAATAACTGTCGGGCCTAATGTAACAGATTCGGAAGCGGTTCTTGCATCATCAACTCTAGTTGCAATAGCATCAAAGTCTGCTTCTGGTTCCTCCATTTCTTCAGCTTTTTTTTCTAAATCTTCTTGTACTTTTTTTGGAAGTGCTTTAAATAACACTTCATTTTCTTTAACAATCATATCAATTACTCCAAAAGATGCTTCAGGATTATCGCTTTCAAAAGCTTCTTTCATCTTATCATGCATCTTTTGCAATCCCTCTGCAAAGTTGTCTCTTTCTTCAGCAGATTTAAATGATTCAGAAGGCGTATCTTTAACAAACTGAATAAATTTATCTGTACCCTCAGCTCCTTTTTCCAAATTATCCTTTATTTCCCTGTCTGAAATATCTTCAGCTTTTTCGTCAAGGAATTCCCTAACTTCTTCAGTTTTTTCTTTTATTTCCTTTAAGTCTCTTTCAGTATCTTCACGGGTTACTTCAATAGTATTGCCTAATTCAGATACCTCTTTCCCTATTCTTTGCTCAACCACATTGATTACTTTACTAAGATCTGGTTTATCCTGCAACATTGTTTTTATTTCCCCATTAGGTTCAAATATTGTCACACTGGTATCATCAGTGCCTTCTTTAACATGAACCTCAACAATAGGCTTTGCTGGAAATGGGACTTTTTTAGGAAACTTTGCAGTATCAACAGTGCTTATGTTCTGGGAAACTACCTTTCCTTCAAAATTAACATGAGTAAATGTATCAACTGTTTTGTCTCCTTCCGCTACTTTGGATGTTGTTAATTCTGCATCCTCAACTATCATAGTTTCTATTTTAGGCTCTTTAAGAATTTCACCCGCTTTAGCATAGAAATTATCCGCTGGCAAATCCAATCTGATAAAAGTAGTGCCATCAGCCTTAACATCAACATTTTTTGCAATAGTGAATTCTGATTTGGACAATGAAAGATCTCTTATGCCTTTGGCATCTATCAATCGAACTGTATCCCCAAACTCTGCCTTTATTTCATAGTTTCCTAAAGGGAGTTCGGTTTCCCCTAGCAATGCATTAATTCCAGCAGTATTAATTATATTTATTTTTTTATCCTGGGCAATAACAAATTCTTTGCCATCTTCACCTACTGCCACAATTCGCTCAATATTAACAGTTATTGCTCTAACATCACTGCTTGGTTCATCATCTGTAATAGCAACCACAAATTTTCCTTTCCCTGCCGCTGGTTGGGATACGGATTCTCCTGCCCCAAGCTCTCCTTCAGGTTGTTTTTCGGTTGCTTGCTGTTGAACACAGCCAGATATTAATATTATTCCTAAAATAACAAATAATAAAAAAAGATACTTTTGTTTATGCCAAACCATCATACCACCCAGTCTACCTTAGAAAAAACTATTATATATTTAGGTCTTTCATATATATAAATTTAATTAGTGAATCTAAATATGTGTGTGGGCAAATAC
>JBBSVU010000010.1:0-49524 GCA_038046645.1 archaeon | reverse complement strand
TAGTTTCCATTTAGATAGTTGCCATCTGCTGTTTTTAATATTCCTGAGATGGTTAGTGTTTCTCTATTAGCTGCTGCATAAACACTTGCTAATAAAAGGACAAGTGCTGCAACAAAAATAAATCTTCTCATCATTTTCCCTCCATATAGTAATTTACAATACAACAAAGCTGAGTATGGCTATGCAGTATTGTTTTATTTTTGTATTATATGGATTCTTTCTATTTAAATACATTGCGCTTTTGCTTTTCAAAAATATAAAAAAAGTAATTTAACTTAAGGAAAAAATATTTTTCTTTTAAAATAATCCTTAGAATCTCGCGAAGTTTTTTAATTAGTTTTGTGTTAGTTATTGTTGAAACAAGGATTTTCAGCCAAAACAAAAGCTTTATTAACATTTATAGTAAAGGACTTAGATGTAGGGATATAATATAATCCTTTACTACAACTTAAAGCAAGCTTTAAGTGTACAATTAAATCCTTTGGATTTAACTTGTATCTAGCAAAAGGCAATAAAAGTTTCAAAATTAAAGTCTTTTGCTATATATGGAAGAATCTTAATTTACGAACAGTGTACTATATCTATTGGATTTAGCACTGTTTATTATATTTGTTTTTGCTAACGGTTCTTCTCCTTTAAAGGGGAAATGAAAAGTTAGCTGGCTAATGTAAAATCAAAATATGGAGGAATTTTAGATGGCAGGAAATAAACCACATGTAAATCTGGTTTTCATTGGTCACGTCGACCACGGGAAATCTACTACTGTAGGACGCTTGCTTTACGACTCAGGAACATTGAGTGAGCAGGAGTACAGAAAGATTGAGGCAGAAGCAAAAGCAATGGGAAAAGCAACATTCGCATTTGCTTATGTAATGGATAAACTAAAGGAAGAAAGGCAGAGAGGAGTAACAATTGACGTTGCTTACAAAAAATTAATGGGAAAAACAAACGACTTAACAATTATTGATGCACCAGGGCACAAAGACTTTGTAAAGAACATGATTACAGGGACAAGCCAGGCTGATGCAGCTGTTTTGGTAATATCAGTAAAGGAAGGTATACAGCCACAGACAAGGGAGCATGCATTCCTTTCACAAGTGATGGGATTAAAGCAATTAATTATTGCATGCAACAAAATGGATGAAGTTGATTTTTCACAGGATAAATATAATGCTTTGAAAACTGAAGCAACAAAATTACTGACAACAATTGGCTTTAAATTAGAAAATATTACCTTTGTCCCGATTTCAGCCTGGAAAGGCGACAATATAGTAAAGAAAAGCGAGAATTTGAAATGGTTCAACGGCCCTACATTATTGGAAGCTTTGGATAATATAAAAGCCCCGGCTCCACCAATAGACAAGGCATTAAGATTGCCCATCCAAGATGTTTATAACATCAAAGGAGTAGGAACTGTACCAGTTGGAAGGGTAGAAACTGGAATATTGAAGCCAAATGATAAAATAATCATTATGCCTTCAGGCAAGACTGGAGAAGTAAAATCTGTTGAAATGCACCACGAACAATTAACTGAAGCCAGGCCTGGAGACAATGTAGGATTCAATGTAAGGGGTTTAAGCAAGGAAGATGTAACAAGGGGAGAAGTTATTGGACACGTGAATAATCCACCAACAGTTGCTGAAGAGTTCACAGCACAGATTGTTGTATTAAACCATCCAACAGCCATTGCTGCAAACTATACTCCTGTGTTCCATTTGCACACAGCACAGGTAAGTTGTACCTTAACTGAATTGCTTAAGAAACTGGACCCGAAAACAGGTGCAGTATTAGAAGAAAACCCTAAATTCCTAAAAACAGGGGATGTTGCAATAGTAAAGATAAAGCCTGTACAGCCTGTTGTTGCGGAAGAATATAAGAAATTCCCACAATTAGGGAGATTCGCAATCAGGGATATGGGACAGACAGTTGCAGCAGGTATGATAATAGAAGTAAAAGAAAGGAAGAAGTAATTCTTCCCTTTTTTTTATTTTTTTTAACCTTTATTATCCATTTATATATCTTTTGTGAGAATAATAGGTAATTTGATTTATGTTGTTTAGGTAGATAACATGAAAACCGCGAGAATTAAATTGACCAGTCCAGACTTCAAACAGCTGGATGACATTAGCAGAAAAATAATAGATGTAGCTGCAAAAACCGGAGTAAAGCATTCTGGCATTATCCCATTGCCTGTGCAGAAATTGACTGTTCCTACAAGAAAAAGTCCGTGTGGTGGTGGAACAGAAACATATGAAAGATGGCAATTACGAATTCATAAAAGAATGATTGACATTAAATCAGATGAAAGGACATTAAGGAGAATAATGCGAGTTGATATTCCTGAAAATGTCCATATTGAGATTGAATTGAAGGAATAAAATCCAGTAATTAAGTTTTAAAATCTTATTTTGGTACTCGGATCTTTTGTTCTGTTTAAAGTTCTTATTTTTAAAGCTTTTATTTTTCTTCTTCTTATGTTTCTTCGCACCCAACTAGGTCTTGCAGGCATTCAACCACCAATGAAATTAAGGCAATTGTTGTTAAAAATTATTCCTTTTCATTAACATCACAGTATTTTAATATCTTTTTAACCTAAGTTTCATTGATGGTTAAAATTTATATTGCATCAGATCATGCTGGCTTTAAAGCAAAGGAAGAATTGAAAAAATTCCTTCAAACAGCAAAATCTGAATTTAAGCTAGAAGATTTAGGAACGAATTCTGAAGAATCAGTTGATTACCCTGATTATGCGAAAAGAGTTGCGCAGAAGGTTGCAAAAGAAAAAAATTCTTTTGGAATTTTAATCTGCGGCACGGGCATTGGGATGAGTATTGCAGCAAACAAGGTAAAGGGGATTAGGGCAGCGCTATGCCATAATGAATTCACTGCAAAAATGTCCCGCAACCACAATGATGCAAATGTTTTGTGTATGGGTGCACGCATCCTTAATGTTGAAGAAATGAAAAAAATTGCAAATACTTTTTTGAATGAAAAATTTGAGCATGGAAGGCATGAAAATCGAATAAAAAAAATAGAATGCTGATTTTTATTTCTAGATAATTAGCAAAAAAATTAAAATAAAAAAACCTTGGATAAATATGCGAAACAAAAAGATAAAACCTTATTTTGGGCTTTTGGAGCATAAGGCAGATATGGGAATTAGAGGTTATGGAAATTCATTTGAGGAAGCATTCCAAGAAGCAGCAAAAGCAATGTTTTCAATAATGGTTGAGCTTGAGACTGTGCAGAAAAAAGATAAGTTTGAGATCAGGATAGAAGAGAATTCTTTGGAAAAATTATTTGTGAAATGGCTGAATGAATTATTGTATTTATCAGATGCAAAGCAGTTTTTGTTCAAGGAATTCAAAATAAAAGATATTAGTGAAAGGAAAAATACTTTTTCCCTGACTGCAACAGCATTCGGCGAAAAATTAAATGAGAAAAAGCACATATTGAATACTGAAGTAAAAGCGGCAACATATTCTGGGTTGAAGGTTGAAAAACAGGGAAATATTTGCATTGCACAATGTGTTGTTGATGTTTAAAAAATTTATGAAATAGTTGATCGCATGGTTGAACCAAAAAAGATTGAAGAATTTGTCTGGGAATTTCCAAAAGAAAATGATATGAAAGTTCCTGCTAGGGTTTACACAGATGAAAAATACATGAAAATTTTGCAGGATGAAGAAAGAATTGATTGGTCAACATTAAAACAATTAAGGAATGTTGCATGCTTACCGGGGATTCAGAAATACGCAATTGCCCTTGCGGATTGCCACCCTGGGTATGGCAGTCCAATTGGCGGAGTATGTGCAATGGATTTGCAGGAAGGGATAATTACCTTTGGTTCAATCGGTTTTGATATTAATTGCCTTCCTAGAGATACAAAAATAATTACTAATGAAGACCAGATTAAAATATCCGAATTCGAATTTGGTAAGCACCTTGTAGGTACAATTGATGGAACTCAAGTAAAAATGGTAAATCCACTATTTTTTATGGATAGACCTGCTAATAGTTTGATGGAAATTATTACGGAAAATGGAAATAAAATAAAGGCAACTGAGGATCACCCCTTTTTAACTAAAAAAGGAATGCTACAAATAAAGAACCTAAGAGAAAACATCGAGGTTGCTATTATTAATAACACAAAAATAGAATGGGAAAAAATAGATATTGTTAAAAAAATAAAATTTAAGGGACGGGTATTTGATTTTACAATACCAAAAACCCACAATTTTATTGCAAATGGATTTGTTGTTTCAAATTGCGGAGTACGAACATTAAAAACTTCGCTAGTGAAAAAGGACATTCTGAAAAAGCAGGAAGAATTAGCCCAACTTCTATATAACAAAGTTCCAGCAGGATTGGGTTCAAGAGGGCAGCTTGCTTTAGGCATTGATGAGATTGATGAGGTATTAGAGAAAGGTTCTGAATATGCTATAAAACGCGGATTTGGACTGAAAGAGGATTTAGAATTTACTGAATTAAATGGCGTTGCTGAGGGAGCAGATCCAAAGGCAGTAAGCAGAAAAGCCAAGGAAAGGCAGTACAAAGAAGTTGGGACTTTGGGTTCTGGAAATCATTACCTTGAAGTGCAATATGTGAGCAAGATTTTTGATGAAAAAATTGCAAAAAATTATGGCTTAGAAGAAGATCAAATTCTTATCAGCATACATTGCGGTTCTCGCGGATTAGGGCATCAGATTGGAACAGATTATTTAAGTGAATTGGAAGATGCAACAAGGAAATATAATATTCAAATTAAGGATAAAGAACTTGTAGGAGCGCCGATTCAAAGCGAGGAAGGAAAGAAATATTTTTCAGCAGTAAATGCAGGAACAAATTGTGCATTTGCAAACCGACAGGTTATTGCACATTTAACAAGGCAGTGTTTTTCAAAAACATTTGGGGTTGATGAGAAAGAGATAAGGCAATTGTATGATGTCGGGCATAATACTGCTAAAATTGAGGAGCATGAAATTGATGGAAAAATGAAAAAGGTTTTGGTGCACAGAAAAGGCAGCACTCGTGGCTTTGGGCCTAATTGTGAAGGCATTCCAAAAGCCTATAAATCATCAGGCCAGCCGATTATTGTAGGCGGAACAATGGGCACTGCTTCATACATTCTAGCAGGCACAGAAAAAGGCATGAAAGAAACATTTGGGAGCACTGTACATGGTGCTGGCAGGGTAATGTCTAGGAATCAGGCAATAAAGAGTTTCAGGGGTGAAACCCTTGTAAGTGAACTAAGCAAAAAAGGCATCATAATTAAGGGCCATTCCCTGAAAGGATTGGCTGAGGAAGCGCCTGATGCATACAAGAATATTTACTCAGTAATTGATGTAACACATAATGCAGGAATAGCTAAAAAAGTTGTAGAAATGAAGCCTTTAATCTGTGTAAAAGGTTAAAAATGACATTGTGATAAATGATTAATATGAACCGCCCTAGAAGAATTAGATATATTTTATCCCCAAATAAAAGAGCGGTAAGAAAAAAACCAAATCCAATACGCGACTTACGATACTTTCACCATTTGGCAGAGATTACAAGAAGAAGACGATTAATAGAAGATACTTATACAAAAGCCATTGATGATTTACAAACAAAAAGAGATATTAGGAGAGATACTGAGGCAAGGGAAAGAATGAGGGCCTTTTTAAATAAACAAAACGAAGAATTAATTGGGTTAGTTTTGGATATTGCAGGAATTAGAAGAAAAGAAACAATGCTAGAAACTTGGAGAGAAATTAATAGAGATAGTTCTCCAAGACCATTATCTGAAACATACTTAAATCAATTAATAGAAGCGCTACGAAAAAAAGGATTATTAACCGAACAAAATGAAAAAAGAATCCATCTGGCTTTTGAGGATTTTAAGGCAACAGTATAGTATTGTGAATTTTTGTGATTTTTATGAGACCAAAAAGAAGATATTTATTGCCTGCAAGAAGACGTGTTAAAATTAAGGAATTAGACTTATCTAGCCACACCCATTTTCACCATATGGCAGAGGTTGCAAGATTGAGCTCGGGGTTAGATGCAAGATATAGAAAAGGATTAGAAAAACTTGGACTAGGCCGCCTTGGAGAGGTACAGGTATATCGAATGGCTGGACATAATCCTGCATTGAATCATTTGATTTTAGAAAGAAATCAGTGGTCTGTTGAAATGTTGCTAAATATTGCAGGAATAAATAGTAAAACTGAGAGAAAAGTTATCCACAGAATTGCTGAAGGAGTTATAAGAGAACAAAAACTTCCATTACTGGATTGCAGATTATTCTTAACTAGCATGGCTGAAGAGGTGGAAAAGGAATTAGGAAAACATAATGCGGCCGTTGTAAAAAAAGCAATTTCTGATTGGATAACGGCACGCATGCACTTTAGAGAATTAAAGAATTGAATAGATAATTTAAAGTTTAGAATAAGACTGCAGAAGAGAATATCTTTGCTTCTGCTTTTCTAAGATGTTCCTGCAGTGTTGCAATTGAAATTCCCATCTGGGAAGCCAAAAATTCCAGATTCACATGTCTTGGAAAATTATAATAACCATATTTCAAAGCTAATTCAAATGCAATTCTCTGCTGCCCAGAAAGGTCAATAGGAGAACCACAAAATAGATTAGCTGAAGAATCTTTCCTTGATAATTGCAATAAATCTACTTTATCCATGTGCGCAGTTAAAGAATCATAAAACCTTTTCAATGATTCTTTGGTAAAAGAGGATACTTCCCAATATTCATTATTATCAGCTGAATTGAATGTTGGCTTAGTGTAAGATAAATCCGAAGTAAAATATTTGCTGGTCATTTCTCCTTCCTGGCCTAAATTATATTCGTAAACAAAATAATCATTTTCAGAATTGAAGCTTAGGACTTTTGGGTCATTTTTTAAATCAGAATAATAGGCATTTCTTGCTGATTCATTGCCTAAAAATTTGCACTCCATCCTGACTTTGCTCTGGCCATTTTCTTGGGAGTATTTTCCAGGATGGGATAATACATTAGAATTGAATTTTTTGGCCCTTGAAACAATCGGGCAATCCTTATGATTTATTTTTAGTTTAGCAACCCACATACAATAATAATGCTCAAGGTTATTTATATAACTTTCTTAAGTTAAAAAATGATAAATAACAGTGGATTTATATAAAAACCTTAAATTTAAGGGATTAAGGCTTCGGTAAGCTCGAACATAGTTTACTTATGTACTTGGATTTTTTCTATCATTTACTTAGCCTCGATATTTTCTGGATAATAAACATGGTTCTGGCGAACCTGAACTATTCCTTTGCTTTCCTATGTTTTGGTGTGCTTTTCTTGAGCAAAAACAACTTTTCCAGAATTATTATTGCAACTTTTGTTATAGCTATTGAACTATGGGCTTACTCGGAATTTAGTGTTGTTGTTGGCTGGACATTTCTATCAGGAAGCTTTCTTTTTATCTTCTATGCAACAAGGTTTTTGCTATTGGTTTTTGCTGAAGAAACTTCTAGCTTAAAAAATAAGATGGTGCCATTGATGCTTGCCCAATATCTTATAGTTTACATTGCTTTTAATTTGGGGTTTTTATAATGCATAAAATAAGGCTTTCCTTTTTCGCGGCAGTTATAATTCATATGGGCATGGGGATTCTTTCCCAGTTTAATTTGGCAGTTTTCTCAAACATATTTTTCACTACTTTAGGATTTGTAATGACTTTTTCTGTTTGCTACTGGCAACTTGCGTTAATTGATGTTTAATTTGGATCTAATTCTCCGCGGATATTAACATAAAATATATAAATATGTTAATCACATATATATGTGAATTTTATCAAAAGCAAAAAGGAGAGATTATGAATATCACAATGTCTGTAAGCGGAGAATTGGAGAAAGGAATCAAAAAATACCCTCACATAAAATGGACAGAAATTGCAAGAAAGGCAATGGTACTTGAGCTTGAGAAAATAAACAAATTAGACATATTGAAGAAGTATGTGGATAAGGAAGAATTCACTGACGAGGATGAAGAATGGATGAATAAAAATAATTGGCATCCGGTTGAGCATCTGGCATTAAAGCCTGAATTCATAAAAGATGCTTTGAGGATTGAAAAGAAGGGAAAATATATTTGATATAATATTAGACAAATAATAAACGTTAATTAGTGAATATTATTGAATAACATATAGGCAAAAATGGTTTGTATGTACAATCTGCAATACAGTTCTGAGTGTGCTGAAAAGGTAAAGAAAGCCAGTAAGGAAAATACTGGATTGCATAAAACCATAGAGAACATATTAAGAGAAATAATAAAAGATCCTTACAAATTCAAGCAAATGCCTGCTCCGCTGCAAAAGCAAAGAATGGCCCATATAGGCAGTAACTTTATACTGACTTATTTTGTAGATACAAAAACAAATACAATAAAGCTTGTTACCTTTGAAGACTATGAAACTATCTTTGCTAGAAAAGGCCAAGAATAAGGGTTTAAGGGCATTTGGCAGCATAGGTTAATTTCTTATTAAGTGAATTATATTATTCATCAAATTCGGTTAATTTGTGATATAACTATTTAATGTGACAAAGGGAAAGGTATTTAAATAACCTGTGACAGTAATTAGTATATGACCGTGAAAATTGGAAGAAAAAGCTTGGCAGTAATTCTGTTAGGGGTATTCTTTATTTTATTTTCAGTATTTGCCCATGCAGAATTGAATTATGGATATGATGGAAAGAATAACTGTAACCTGATTCAGATAGAAACAAAAAATGTCTATCTTGAAAAGGAAAAATCAACAGTTGTAAATTTTTTGGTTCATAATGCTACTGGAGAACCATTCTATTTAGAAAAGGCGGAAGCCTATGATGAGATTAATGGTTTGATGGTAAACGCATATCTTTGGGATAAAATAATTAACCCAAGCGAAGATAAAACTGTAAAAGTAAATGTTGAAGCATTAGATAGTTCACCAAGCGGAGTATTTGATGCATATTTGAAAATTAGGGGCCATTTCTTAAACGGGCAGACTTGTACATATGATGACATTGGAGCAAAGAAATTCAATGTTGAAATCAAGGATGTTCCAACTACGGCAGAAGCAATGGACGAAGCCTGTGAAACCTTTGAATTGAATGTTCCAAATACATTACAATTATCAAATGGGACAAACACATTCAAGGTATCAGTAAATAACACTTTAGATGACAGACTAACAGTAAAATTAAGTGGAGCTGGTTTAACATTATACTCAGACAGCTACTCAATACCTGCAAACACAAAAATGGATTTCACTGTTTACTTGTCAAGCGACATGAACAAAACCTGGTTGATTTATAATGTTCCAAGCTACTGTGAATTCAAGTCAAAGAAAACCTTGCTTTTGATGAATTCTGCAAATTTAAGTTCTGCAAATCAGGCACAGGATGCTAATGCAGTACAAGCTAGCAGCACTGCTGGAAGCATAAGTACAGGAACGCCAACTGGTTTTCCGGTATTGGGAAGCGGCATATTTGCAGGAATAATTGTCCTATTAATCTTAGGGGCATTTATATATCGGGGAAGATAATTTTCCCTATTCTTTATTTTTAAAGTAATAATATAATAAATATTGGAGAGGATTTGATGAAGAAAATACTTGGAATTGCTTTAATTTTGGTTTTAATGTGTGGAATGGTTTTTGCTTTAGACCCTTTTGCGCTTAAAAATAAAGCTATGCAATATTCATTTGCAAAAACATTGAAGAACTATGATCCAGCAAGTTCATATTATGTGAAATTGGCAGGGACTGAAATTGGAATGACGGGTTCAGGGTATAATGCTCATTTAAAGAATGGCGGAGTTATCTACTTGGATTCATTACTATGGTATGTTCCAGCTAATGAATTTACCGTAAAATTCTTCATGCCTAATAAATGCTATGAAGATTTGGACGAAGATGATTGCGGCCAAACCCTTGGGAAAATGATTGAATTAAAGGTAAATGAAACACAAACTGTCAATAGCCAGTATGGGAAATTTAAAATGAAACTTGTGCAGTTTGGATTGGATTACACAAAAGATTTTTCAAAATGCGATAAATACAACTCTGTTTTAGAGGGTGTTTACAGCATGAATCAGGGTTATTCAAACCAAACAAAAGAAGGCAATATTTGCAGTGTTTTAGCTTCAGATAACTTTAAACAAGGAAGCTCAATACTATACAACAGTGAGACTGTTTACACAATTTTACAGATAACAGAATTAAACTAAAGGTGAAAAAATGAAAAGAATTCTTGGAATTGCTTTAATTTTGGTTTTAATGTGTGGAATGGTTTTTGCTTTGCCGCCAATAATAAAGAATAAAATTAACATCCCAAATGTATTCAAACATAAAACTTATTACGTTGCGTTTAATGGGATGATGGATAAAGAAGTTTTACCAAATGGAATTGGATTGATTTGGTGGAATTCACAGGTTTGCAGCTTTGATGGTTCAAACCCTGATTGTGGGGATGAAGCAGTTAATTTGAGGATATACAACGGCAACACAAACAAATACTACCCTTACCCATATAAAACACATTATAGTTGTGGTTATGACTCTATCAATATGTGCTTTGTGCAGGTATTGGAAAATAAAACCATAGACTTTGATTTACTTGCTTGGGCTTTTCCAAAAAGCTATTATTGGTTCATAAATTACCATATGAAAATAACTGCAGAAAAAATAGACATAGATTATGATAAGTTAGGGGATAGTTCAGCACATAAAGCAATACTAAAAGTAGAGGTGTGGTAAATGAAAAAATTGCTTGGAATATTATTTGCAATGATTTTAGTTATGGGATTGGTGAGTGCTTTTACTCCGATGGATAAGAAAGTGACTGTAAAAATACCCTCACATTATTATGTGAAATTGCCTACAGTGGGGAGTAAAGTTACACTAAAGAGCGGAATGGAAATATTATTTAACCAGGTAGACTTGTCTTGTGGAGAGATAGGCAAAATTGTCCCACAGATAAAATTCAAAAAGTTAGGGGCTGCCCAATATAGTAATAATGCACATACATTACCTCCTGAAAAAAAACTGTATTTGCATGGAGGTTATTCGGGCAGTAATGGTAATTATACTTGGATAAAAGCACATAGTTTTACTGTGCCAACGAAAAATAATTTGGTTGGATGTGATTCAGAATACTCTGTTGCGCTTGGATGGGGTTATGTAAATAAGTACGGTTTTGAGCAATGTGTCTATGACCCAATCTGCTATGACAATAACCCAATAAATGCTCAAAATTATACTATGATTAAAGTAGCAAACCCAAAAAAGGCATATTTAATATTGGAAATAGAAGAAGTTTATTGATAAAAACAAAAATACGCAATACTGAAAATAACTGAATTGAACTGAAGGGCATTTTGCTCTTTTCTTTTTTTATTTTTTCTGATTATTTTATTTATTTTTTTCTGCTAATTCTTTTATCTTTTCAACAAATTTCTTTGCGCTATCAATTGCATTTTTTACTTCGTCTTCACCAACTGATTCCCTTTGCCCATAGACCACATTATGCCTTCTTACTCTATACCTGTTAAATGTTACAACTAAAATTGTTGATTCTGTAGGCATGACTGCAGCACAAAACTGCACCACAGCCAAATGATGCTGTTCTGCAAATGCCCTATAACCCTTCAATGCCATAAGACCCCTGGCCGCAGAAAGCATTGCATTATATGCGATTGCAAGACCCCAATCAAAATGCTTCATTTTCAGATTATCCTCTGCTGCAACCAAGTTTTCCCCTGCAAGTTTTATTAATTCGAAAGATTGATTTCTATCGGGATTTACTTTGGCAATAATTTGCTTATTTAACAATTCTTTCAAATCCATCTTTATCCCCTATAAGCCAAAGCCGTTTATTTTCAACCAGCGAACGTATAAATGAACCCTTTTCCTTAACCTTTGCCAAAAAATCCTTTTCTGACCAGTTAACGAAATTTATTTCCCTTTTAATTTTTTTCTGGCACTCAAACAGTTTCAGGGTTAACTTCCCCTCATCAACACTGCCGATTACCATAACATCAATGTCCCCCTTTGGAGAAAAATTGCCAGATGCTGTGCCGCCATAGATAAATGCAAACTCAATCCCACCAACTTCAGAAAGTTTCTCTTTTATCTGCTTAAATATGCCTTCAGTCTTTAAATACAGGTTTTTTAAATCGGTTAAAAAGGAGCAGTCATTGTTTACATAGAAAAAAATTTGGTTCCCCTTTTTATCTTTAGTTAATACCCCTGTGCTTACCAGATTGTCCAATTCCTTTTTAGTTTCAGATGGGGAAACATGCGCAAGCCTGGAAATTTCCCTAAGATGCAATCCGTCTTGAAATAGCACTATCCCAAAAACCTTAGCCTTTGCCATCGAATGAAATAATCTTCCAAGCATTTTTTCACCAAAGTAATATTGTTAACAATATGTTAACAATTGTTCTTTTAAATAGAACAGAGTTCAAAACTAGCAGCACCTATTGAAATGCTTCAACATTTTGAATGATTTTTCCTTAAGAAATAATTAGTTTCTTAATGCTAAATATAATTTCTTATGGAATTTCTATAAATCTTTAGGCTATTTAAAATTCCTTTAGGAAATTATATATAGTTTCTTTCTTTTTTGGGGCAACAAAGCTTCTTTCATTTTTTAGCTGGGAAACAGTTCTTTTCTTTTTGAAACACCTAACTTTAGTAGTTCTTTTTGTAGCACCTAGCTTTTTTTTATTTCTCTTTTTCTTTTGACAACCTGTATTTTCTTTTTCTCTTCTTAAGAGAAAAAGAAAAGACGGTAGGTTTAAAAAGCTTCATAGTTAGAATAATGTAATTAGGTACACTGTATATCGGCATGTCAGAAAAACTATGTTGTTTTTTTGACAGACAGTAAATTTCCATTTTATTATATTAAAAATGGAAATTTAGTGGATTCGTACCTTATTCAAAATGCGCTGATGTATAAATGCCACAATAGAGATCCCTTTTGAGTGGTACTTTCTAAGATATGCAAGGCATGTCTGCAAGTAACTTTACAAAAAGATTTATTTGGCTTTTATATTAAAATTTGCGCGCTTATATTAAAGAATAATAATAAGAGTGAAAATTGAATGGCTAAAAAAAGTAAACCAAGGGCTGGTTCCTTACAGTATTATCCAAGAGTAAGGGCAAAGCATCACGTAGCACATTTCCACAAATTTAAAGGAAAGACTGATTCTACTATAAAAAACTTTTTGGGATATAAAGCTGGAATGCTACAGGTTTATGGAATAGACCTAAGAAAAGGCTCGGTTATTGCAAATCAGGAAGCGGTAATTCCCGCAACAGTAATTGAAGTTCCTAACCTTAAAGTATTTGGAATCAGGGCTTACAAAAAGATACAGGGCGGAAGAGAAACACTGGCAGAAAAATGGGCCCCTAATTTGGACAAACATCTAGCAAGAAAATTGCATATTCACAAACATAAAAAAGTTGAAAAGAAAGGAAAAGATAAAGAAGAAAAAAAGGTTGAAGAAAAGAAGGATGTTGATTTCAGAAAACTTATGGATGAAATATGTGAAGTGAGATTGCTTGCACATACCCAGCCATACTTGACAGGCATGCCTAAGAAAAAGCCTGATTTGGTAGAATTATCATTAAAAGGAACGGTTGAAGAGCAATTAAAATTTGCTGAAGAGAAATTAGGGAAGGATATTTCAGTTGATGAAGTATTTAAGGTAAAGGAATTTTTGGATTTTAAAGCAGTAACAAAAGGAAAAGGATTTGGCGGAGTAGTAAAAAGATATGGTGTCAAAAAACACAGGCCAAAATCAAAGTATATTAGATGCATTGGTTCAATAGGGCCATGGCATCCTGCAACAGTAATGTTCACTGTACCAAGGGCAGGGCAGGTTGGCTACCATACAAGGACTGAATTTAACAAAAAAATCTTAGTGATAGGAAATGCTGAAGAATTAAACGCATACAGCTTCAAGAGATATGGGAAGGTAAAAAACAAATTTTTAATAGTGCAGGGATCTGTCGGCGGAGCAGCCAAAAGGCCAATAGCAATAAGGTTTGCAACAAGGCCATTAAGGAATCCTACTTATGAATTTGAAAAGGTGAGTTTGCTTGCAGAGTAAAACAAATGTCTATGCTATTGACGGCAAGGTTTTGAAGCAAGTAAATGTTCCAAATGTTTTCAATGAAAAATACGATGATAAATTAATCAGAAGGGCAGTAATTGCAATCCACACAGCTAATTTACAACCGCAAGGGGTAAAGCCTTATGCTGGAAGGGATTTTTCTGTTGAATATGAAGGAATGAGAGATATGCCAACTCAAGAAAGAACAATTAATATTGAAAGAGCAAGATTGCCAAGAATGAAGAATAGAAGGCATTTAATTGAAGGTAGGGTTATAAGTGTGCCAAGGGCAGTAGGAGGGCCAAAAGCTCATCCGCCACAAGTGGGAAAAATACTTATTGAAAGAATAAATGACAAGGAACGAAAAAAGGCTGTGAAAAGCGCAATTGCTTCAACAGCAAAGAAAGAACTTATTTTGGCAAGGCATAAAATTTCTGACAAAATTGAATTGCCTTTGGTTATCGAAAATACCTTTGAGAACTTAGACAAAACAAAAAAGGTTGTTGATGTTCTGAAAAAATTAAATGTTTATTCAGATGTTGAGAATGCAAAGGATAAAAAGCATTTAAGGGCAGGAAAGGGAAAATTAAGGGGAAAGAAATACAAGCATAAAATAAGCCTTTTGATTGTCACTGGAAAGAAAAGCAATGTGTATAAAGCAGCAAGAAATTTAGAGGGAGTAGATATTTGCACAGTTGATTCATTAAATGCTGAATTGCTTGCACCAGGGACCCATGCAGGCCGCTTAGTTCTTTGGAGCGAAGACGCATTCATGAAATTGGGTGAGCTCTATGGCTGAAACAAGATTGACTAACTTAAAGAGCTATGATATTGTACTGCATCCTTTGATTACAGAAAAATCAGTAAATGCAATTGAAAAGGAAAATAAATTGGTATTTGTAGTGAATAAAAGATCTACCAAAAAAGAAATTAGGGAAGCGATTGAAGATTTATATGATGTTAAAATTGATTCGATAAATGTAGTAAATGACATGAAGGGAAGGAAAAAAGCATTTGTAAGGATCAATAAAAAATTCAAGGCAAATGATATCGCAGTGAAATTAGGAATTATATAATGTGATGTGAAATGGGTAAAAGTCTATACAGCCAAAGAAGGGGAAAAGGAAGCCCTACTTTCAGGAACCAGAGAAAGGGGGAAGCTACCTCATATTACCCACTAAAAGTAATGATTGAAAACCCTGTATTAAAAGGCCAGATTGTTGATTTGATTAAAGAGAGCGGAAGAAATAATATTCTAGCAAAGGTTTTGTTTGAGAATGGCATAATTAATTATGTTATAGCACCTGAAGGATTATTTATTGGCGATGATATAGTATCAGGGGCAACAAATCAAGTAACTGTTGGAAATATTGTTCCATTATCATATTTGCCTGAAGGATGCCCTGTATTTAATATTGAAAGAGAAGCTGGAGACGGCGGAAAGGTTGTAAAGGCAGCAGGAAGTTATGCTTTACTTGAATCAAAAGATGACAAATATGCAACTATAAAATTGCCGTCAGGCAAAACAATGATTGTTCCGGTAAATTGCCGAGCAACAATAGGTTGTTCAGCAGCCGGTGGAAGAAGAGAGAAACCTTTGGTTAAAGCAGGAACAGCATATCATGCTGCAAGGGCTAAAACCGTAAAATATTGGCAATGCAGGGGAGTAGCAAAGAATGCTTGTGACCATCCATTTGGTGGAGCTCAGCATCACCCAGGAAGAAGTAAAAGTACTTCAAGAAATGCACCTCCAGGCAGAAAAGTAGGTGCAATAGCATCAAAGAGAACAGGAAGAAGAAAGAAGTGATTATATGGCTAAGATATTTGTATATAGAGGAAAAACCTTGCAAGAGTTGCAATCAATGAATAATGAAGAGATTGCGAAATTAATGCCTTCAAGGCAAAGGAAAACAATCCTAAAAGGATTAAATAAAAAAGTATTGGAAAGGATTGAGAATAATAAAAAAATTCTAGCATTAGGAAAAACCCCTAAAGCCATAAGGACACATCTAAGGGATTTTACAATTATGCCAAATATGGTTGGATTGCAATTCGGAGTTTATACCGGCAAGGAATTCTTCCCGGTTTTAATAAATGAAGAAATGATAGGGCATTATTTAGGAGAATTCGCTTTGACAAGGCAGAGGGTAAGGCATGGAAAAGCAGGGATTGGTGCAACAAAATCAAGCACTGCAATCGCAACAAGAAAGTAAAGGTAATATTTATGGTAAAGGAAAATTATCAAGCACAGATGGGAGGAAAGAGATTTGCCAAGGCAATGGCAAAGAATGCCCCGATAAGCACAAAATTCTCGGTTGAATTGTGCCATCTAATAAGGGGCTGGCCAGTAAGCAAAGCAGAGGCTTTACTTAATAGGATAATAAATATGGAAGCCTGCTTGCCGTTAAGAATCTATCATAAAGAAGTAGGGCATAGGAAAGGCAAGGGATTAATGGCTGGCCGTTATCCGGTATTCTTGGCTAAGACTTGGCTTTCATTGATTGAAAATGTAAAAAATAACGCAGAGGAAAAAGGCCTTGATGCTGATGCTTTAGTAATAAGACATTGCCACGCGGCATATGGATTTAGAAGGAAAAGCATGCAAACAAAGGGAAAAATCGGCGGAAAGGTAAGAAGAAGAAAATCTACGCATATTGAAATAATTGTACAGGAAATCCCAGGAATTACTACTAAAAAGGTGAAGCAATGATTGAAAAGTTTTTCATCCAGGAAGGAATAAAGAGAATAAACCTTGAGGATTACTTGAAGAAAGAATTGAACAAAGCAGGGTTTTGTGGAATGGCCATAAACAGGACTCCGTTAGTAACAAGAATTATTGTAGATGTTACAAGGCCTGGATTGGCAATTGGAAAAGGTGGATCAACAATTGCACAATTAACACAGAATATTGGGGAAAAATTCAAGATAGAAAATCCTCAATTGGAAATTAATGAAATTAAAGTTCCAGAATTAAATGCTAAAGCTACCTTAAACAAGATAATTGCATTGATTGAAAGGGGATTTGCCTGGAAAAGCGTTGCATTCAGGACAGCTGAAGATACTTTAAGAAGAGGAGCAATGGGCATCGACCTTGTACTGAAAGGAAAATTAACAGGCAAGGGCGGAAGAAAAATGAAGCACAGAATTTCAAAAGGATATATGAAAAAAGCAGGGCATTTAACTGAACTTGTAGATTATGCAAAAGGCACAGCATATACCAAAGCTGGGGCAATTGGGATAAAATTAAGGATTATAAGGCCTGGAACAATATTCCCGGATAAGATTTCAATTAAAGAAATAATTGAAAAATCAAAGGCTAAAGCCGAGGCAGCAAAAAATGTTGTTGAAGTAAAACCGGCAATACAAATAGCCGATAAAATTGAAGAAGCTGTTGTGGCCAATGAAGAAAAAGCAATAGAAGAAAAGCCTGTAGAAAAGGTTATGGAAGAAAAACCCTTAGAAAAAAAAGAGAATACTGAAAAAGCAGCAGAACCTGTTGCTGAAAAAGAGCGGGATGAGAAAAAGAAATTTGTAAAGCATGAAAAAAAAGGCGAGAAGAAGGCTGAGCATAAAGCTGCCGAACATAAAGAAAATAAAGAACCTGCGGAAGAGCACAAGGAAAAAACAGAAGAATGGAAAGCTAAGCATAAAGAAATTGCAGAAGGAGAGCATGCTAAAAAGACGGAAGAGAAAAAAGAAGAAAGGGTTGAAGAGAAATGAAGGCAGCTGAATTAAGGACATTGTCAGCATTAGAATTAGAAGCTAAATTAAGGACACTTAAAATAGAATTATCCAAAGAAAGAGCAGTAATTGCATCAGGCACAAGACCTGAAAAACCAACAAAGATAAGGAATACAAGAAAGGATATTGCCAGGATTTTAACTGTATTAAACCAGAAAAAACTTTCCGGAGAAATAATTGAAACTCCTAAAGAAATTACAGAAGAGCACAAGGAAATAAAGGAAAAAACAAGGAAACATGCTGAACCTAAAGTGCACAAATTGCACAGGCATGAAAAGGTTGCAGCAAAGAAGGAGAAAAAACAAAAGAAAAAAAATGTTGTTAAAAAAATAATAAAAAAGAAAAAAGGGGTCAAAAAATAAAATGAGTGAATTTTGCACAAAATGCGGGCAAGTCAAAGAACTTTGCATCTGTGGGCAGATTGCAAAGGAAACTGAAATAATAAAAGTAAGAATAGACAGGAGAAGATTTGGTAAGGTTGTAACCAAGGTATATGGATTGGGAAGTACGGAGGAATTGAAGGGATTAGCCACAAAACTTAAGAGATTCTTGGCCTGTGGTGGAACAATAAAAGAAAATACTATTGAATTGCAGGGAGAGCACAGAAGGAAGGTAAAGGGATTTTTGCTAAAAGAAGGTTACAATGAAGGAATGATTGATGATTCATAATTATGAGATTAAAAAGGAGAATATCCTAGCACATGAAATAATAGGCTTGAAGGTTAGGATAAAAAGCGGTGATAAAAAAAAGGATGGTTTGAAAGGAATGATTGTGGATGAAACAGAAAACACAATAATTCTTGAAACAAACAGTTCCTTAAAAACAATTCCGAAGAAAGAAGTTTCCTTGGAATTGGAATTGCCGAACAAGGAAAAGATTGATATTGAAGGTATTTTATTAAAATCAAAGCCAGAAGACCGAATAAAACAATTCTGGAGGAAACATCATGGAAAGTGCACATAAGAAAAAGAAGGTTGCTGAAAAAAAACCAAAATCCCTTGAAAAGGAAATAGAAATAAATAAGGAAGAGCACAAGGAAAAAACAGCGGCACAGATAGAATTAAAGGATTGCGGCGATAAAAAATGCCCCTACCACGGGACTGTGAGTGTCAGGGGAAATGTGCTTGAAGCAACTGTGATAAGTGCAAAGGTTCCAAAGAATGCTATTGTAATAAGGTCCCTGACAAAATATGTCAAAAAATTTGAAAGGTATAAAAAAGTAAGGTCAAGGTTGAATGTTCATAATCCGCTTTGCATAAATGCCAAAGTAGGAGATATTGTCGAAATCGGCGAAACAAGAAAGTTAAGCAAAACCAAAAATTTTGTGATAACTAAAATATTGGGGAGAGAGAAATGAAGGCAATGAGTGTAAAGCAGGGAAGAGGGCTTACAAGGCTAAGCATGTGCACATGCGCAGATAATTCAGGAGCCAAAGAGGTTTACATAATTAGCGTATTCGGCCACAGAACAAGAAAAAGAATGAGCCCTAAAGCAGGAATAGGCGATTTAGTAAACGTTGTTGTAAAAAAAGGTAAGCCTGAAATGAGAAAGAAAATTGAAAGAGCCGTAATAATTAGAAGTAAGATGGGCCTAAGAAGGGCAAATGGGTTAACAGTTAAATTCGAGGATAATGCTGTTGTATTGGTTGATGATAAAGGAGTGCCAAAGGCAACAGAGGTTAAAGGATATGTTGCAAAAGAAGTTGGGGACAGATTCCCAAAAGTATTAGGGTTAGCAACACAGATAGCATGATTTTTATTGGTGAGATAAATGATATCAAGCAAACCAGGAAAACAAAGGGCCAGATTTTATCAGGCACCTTTGCACGCAAAAAGAAAGCAGATCGCCGGGCATTTAAGCAAGGAATTAAGGGCAAAATACAAAAAAAGGTCATTCCCAATAAGAAAAGGCGATGAAGTAAAGATAGTAAGGGGAGACTTTAAGGGAAAATCAGGAAAGGTAACAAAAATAGACTGTGGAAAGATGATAGCTTATGTTGAGGGAATATCAAGAAAAAAGGTATCTGGGACTGAGAAGCAGATTCCATTAAGGGCATCAAACATGATTATTATTAATTTGATATTGGATGACAAAAAAAGGATTGCCGCTTTAAAAAGAGGCAAGGAAAAAGCAAAGGGTGAGCAAAGTGGCCAGTAAAGGAAACAGCAGAAAGGAAAAGGCACTTACTTCAAGCAAAAAAAGGTTGTTTGACAGGAAGAAATTTAAGTGGGCAGTAAAATCAAGGGCCGGGCCAAATGCAAAATCAGATTCAATACCCCTACTTGCAATGTTAAGGGAAGTAATGAAGGTAGTAAGAAACAAGAAAGAGGCAAGAGCCATAGTAAAGGAAAGGAAATTAAAAGTAAGCGGAAACATAAGGTCTGACTTGAAATATCCTGTTGGATTATTTGATGTTATTGAAATTGAAGGGCTTGATGAAAAATACAGGACAGAATTAGACAGCAAAGGAAGATTTATGGTTAAAAAAATTGATAAAAAAGAAGCGAATACAAAGATATGCAAAGTGAAAAGCAAATCAGTGAAGAAAGGCGGAAAATATGTAATAGGAACGCAAGATGGCCGAACTCTGGTAGTTGAAAAAACCAAACTAAACAACGGTGACAGCTTAAAGATTTCACTTAATGACAATAAGGTTTTGAAGGAATTGCCATTAGAAGAAGGAAAAAATGTTTATGTAATGGGCGGCACACACGCAGGCCACCAGGGAATAATTAAAAGCATAAAGGCAGGAAGCCAAAACAAGCCTAAATTAATAACAATAGAAAGTGAGGGCAAAAATATTGAAACATTGGCAAGCAACATTATAGTCATTGAAGGTTAAGGTGTGAAAAATGGATAATCCAATGAGAAGAATTGTGATTGATAAGGTTACGGTAAATATGGGCTTTGGCGCAGATGAAGACGGCATGAAAAAAGGCCGGGAAATAATGAAACAGATGACTGGAAAGAAATGCATTGCAACAAAATGCAAGATAAGGCAGCCAGCATGGGGGATAAGGCCTGGATTAGAGATTGGATTAAAAACAACCTTGAGAAAAGCAGATGCTGAAAAATTCCTTAAGAATGCATTGAATGCAAAAGGGAACACTCTTTTAGCAAGCAATTTTGATACTTATGGAAACTTCGGTTTTGGATTACAGGAACATATTGAATTGCAAGGCATAAGATATGACCCAAAAATCGGGACCCGTGGATTTGATGTCATAATAACAGTAAAAAGACCAGGGTATAGGGTGAAAAACAGGAAGAAAACTGCAACAGCAATTGGAAAAAAACACAAGATAACAAAGGAAGAAGGAATCCAATTTGCAAAAGAAAGATTTGGTGTAAAAATAGAGTAGGATACTTATGAATCACTTAAAATGTAGAATGTGTAAAAACAACAAGGGCCTGATAAGAAAATATGGTTTAATGTATTGCAGGCGTTGTTTCAAGGAAGTCGCAGAAAAACTTGGCTTCAGGAAATTTGGTTAATGAGATATATTAAAATAGGTGAAGAAAATGACTAAAATGGACCCATTGGCAGATTCGCTCATCGCGATAAAGAATGCAGAAAGGGCAGTAATAAAAGAATGCCATTGCAGGCCTGCCTCAAAACTGCTTGGGAAGATCCTTGATGTAATGAAGGATACAGGATATATCGAAGGATATGAGACAATAGATGATGGCCGAGAAAATATTTACCAAATAAAATTAGCTGGAAAAATAAATGAATGCAGGGCAATAAAGCCAAGGTATGCGGTAAAAAATAATGAAATTGAAAAATATGAAAAAAGATATCTGCCAAGCAAGGATATTGGAATCATAATAATATCAACCCCGCAAGGGGTATTCACTCACAAGGAAGTACTGAAAAAACACCTTGGCGGAAGATTATTAGCTTATATTTACTAAAGGATGAGAAAATGAAAAAAGAAACAAAAAAGGAAGCAAAGATTGAAGAAATTGAAATTCCCGCAGATATTTCCATCGAACTAAGCGATAATATATTAACGCTTACAAAAGGAAATAAAAAAGTTACAAATAAATTCATTGCTGAAGGCATAACGATTGAAAAGAAAGGCAATAAGATTGTTGCAGCAGCAAATGATTCAAAAAAGAAGAGCGTTGCAAAGGTAAACGCACTTATTGCCCATATCAAAAATATGGTTGTTGGAGTACAGAACGGATACATTTACAGGTTAAAGGTTATTTACTCACATTTCCCTATGAACATACAAAAAAAGGATAAAACTGTTGAGATAAATAATTTCATAGGAGGCAAAAAAGTGAGAATCGCAAAGATTATAGGGGAAACAGCAGTCGAGATAAAAGGCAAGGATATTACTGTAAGCGGATGCAACAAATACGAAGTAGGGCAGACTGCAGCAAATTTGGAAGCAGCATCAAGGGTAAAGAACTTTGATTTAAGGGTATTCCATGATGGCATATATTTATACAAAAAAGAAACAGGGATAGCAAAGTAACAGGTGAAGAAAATGCAAAAATCAGGCACATCAAAAAAGGTTGAACTAAAAAAGGAATCAAAGGTAGAGCCTAAAGCAACAGCTAAGAAAGAACCGGTAAAAACAAAGGCAAAGCCAGAGAAGAAGAGAAAGGAGATTCCAAAAGAAATACTTAAAAAACAAAAAAAGATTAGAGGCAAAAAGCATGTGCTGTTCAGAGGGCGCTTCGGCAAGAGAAGGATAAGACGAATAAGCAACAAGAAATGGCAGCGCTGGAGAGTTCCAAGGGGAATAGATATAGAGATGAAACAGCATGATGGATACAGGCCAAAAATAGGTTACAGGTTTGCAAAAGAAATAAGGCATCTGCACCCATCAGGCTATCCTGAAAAAACAGTAAATAATATTGAAGAATTAATGATTAGTTCAAAGGAAAAAAATCCTTTTGTAGTAAGGGTAGCAGGAAAGGTAGGAAAAAGAAAAAGGATTGAGATAGTTAAAAAAGCAAATGAATTAGGGTTACGGGTATTAAATTACAGGTATTAAGGTGAAGATATGAATGTTAATAGGGCTAAGGAACACGCAGCAAGAATCCTAAATGTCGGAAAAGGCCACTTATATGTTGATGCTACACAAGTTAGCAGAATAAAGGAATCAATTACAAAGGATGATGTAAGGCAGCTGATTAAAGATAAAGTAATAACAAAAAGGAAAACAAATGAGCAAAGCCGGGGAAGGAGCAGGGATGCTACAACATCAAGAAAAAAAGGGAGAAAAAGAGGATTTGGCAAAAGAAAGGGCACACAAAAAGTGAGGGCAGAGCATAAAAGAAATTGGGTAAGAAAAGTAAGGCGGTTGAGAAAGGAATTATTGCGATTGAAAAAAGAGCACCCAAAGGATGTTGAAAAAATTGGTTATAGAAAATTATACAGCAGAATATCAGGCAATTTCTTCAGGGGCCAAAGATACCTTGAAGCAGTTGTAAAAGGCAAAAAAATATAATAGAGTGATAAAATGAGTAAGGTAAGGCATGAGATTCCATTGAAAAGAAGGAGAAACAAAGAGACAGATTACAGCAAAAGGCTGGCTTTGTTAAAATCCGAAAAACACCGCTTAGTGCTAAGGAAATCAAATAAGTATGTAAGTGCACAATTGGTAAAATATTCACGAAATGGCGATGAAACAATTGTTGCGGCATTCTCAAAAGAACTTAACGGATTTGGATTTAAAGGAAATAAAAATATCCCATCATGCTATCTTACAGGATATTTATTAGGAAAAAGGGCAATTGCAAAAGGGGTTAATGAAGCTATTGTGGATATAGGCATACAAACACCGCACCATAAATCAAGGTTATTTGCAATTGTAAAGGGTTTGCTTGATTCTGGCATGGCAATTCCGGTTGATGTAATTGTGCTGCCAACCGAAGATATGTACAGCGGGAAAACAATTGAGAATTATGCCAAGGCATTGGATAAGGAAAAATTAGAAAAAAGATTTTCAGAATATTTAAAACAGGGACTTGACCCGAAAAACATAGTAAATGTATTCAATGCATCAAAGAAAAAGATTGATGAGAGCAAGGTGTAAAAATGAACGAAGATAGAAAATTAAAGAGAGGGAAAAGGGCCAATAGGCAGGAAGAATCCATTGATGCTGAAATACCTATTAACTGGATTCCAAAAACCAGATTGGGAAAAATGGTAATGGAAGGCAAAATAACAAATTTGGATGAAATATTTAATGGAAAAATGAAGATAATGGAGCCAGAAATTGTTGATTCATTAGCTTCATTGACTGAGAAAACAGTGGATACAACAAAAACCGCAAGGGTTGTAAGGGCTGGAAGAAAATTCGCATTTAGGGTAGCTGTTCTTGTAGGAAATAAAAACGGCTATGTTGGATTAGGGCTAGGAAAGGACAAGGAAAGATTGTCCGCATTAAGAAAGGCTTCAAGAAAAGCCCGCTTAAATCTAGTAAGGGTAAAATCCGGATGCGGAAGCTGGGAATGTACTTGTGGAACAAACCATTCTGTTCCTTTCAAGGTTGAAGGTGAATGCTCATCAGTAAAAGTAAAATTAATGCCAGCCCCTAGAGGTGTGGGTTTGGTAGTTGGGGATAAAATAAAGGATGTTATTGCATATGCAGGCATAAAGGATGTATGGGGAAAAACAAGGGGAGACAGCAGGACATCATTGAATTATGTAACTGCGGCAATAGATGCTTTATCAAAAACAACGAAATTAAAGGTATCGCCTGATATCGAAAAATTGGGGAAATAGTGGGTTGATTATATGTATGCTGTAATAAGAGTAAGGGGAAATGTTCAGTTAAAGCAGATATTTAGGGATACAATGAAGATGCTTAATCTTACAAGATGCAACCATTTATCTTTGATTGAAGAAAATGAATCAAACAACGGAATGTTAAAAAAAGTCCAGGATTATATTACATGGGGCAAGATTTCTTTGGAAACATTAGAATATCTGCTTGAAAAAAGGGCAAGATTGTCAGGGGATAAAAGACTGTCCTTGGAATATTTAAAAAAGAATAAAGTTAATTCATTCAAAGAACTGGCTGAGCAAGCAAACAAGGACAAAAAAATCCTTGCTAAGTTAGGAATAAAGCCGGTATTCAGATTAAACCCGCCAAGCAAGGGTTATGAAAGGGAAGGGATAAAAAAGAATTTCAAAGTTGGAGGGGCGCTTGGATACAGGGCTGAAAAAATAAATTTATTAATAATGAGGATGGCTTAATATTTGAATAAATTTGTGGTTTTATATGGTTGAAAGAAAAAGAAGGAAGAAGAACAAGCTAAGAGGAAACAGAAGCCATGGCTGGGGAAATGTTAAGAATAGAAGAAGCGGAGGAAGCACAGGCGGAAGAGGGCGAGCTGGTTCATGGAAACACAAAAAGTTAATGTACAGGAATGAGGCTAAAGAGCCAAAACTAAAGATGAAGGAAAGGGGAAGTGCTGTAAACCTAAGCTGGGTTGAGGAAAAATTGGATAATTTATTAAAGCAAAAATTGGTAACAAAGGATGAGGATTATTTTGTCATTGATGGCAAGATTTTGGGAATAGCCAAATTATTAAGTTCAGGGAAATTGAATCATAAATACTTGGTAAAAAATGTAAAATTGAGTGAAAAGGCAAGGGCCAAAATAACTGAAGCAGATGGAGAGATAGAAGAGTAAAAAGGTGCTTAAATGGGAATTACTAATGCTTTGATGCCATTGTTCAGGCTTATTCCTGAGGTAAAAAAACCTACAGCAGAGCCAAGCCTGAAAAATAAAATAATATGGTCATTAGGCATTTTATTAATCTTCTTTGCTTTGGGAAAAATCACGCTAATGGGTTTGTCTGAAGCGGCAATTGAACAATTAGCAGGATTGCAGATAATTCTTGCGAGTGACATAGGGACATTAATAACATTAGGTATTGGTCCGATTGTACTTTCTTCAATTGTATTGCAATTGTTAATTGGTGGGCAGATTATAAAAATAGACGTAAGCACAATGGAGGGAAGGGTAGCATTCCAGTCATTGCAAAAAATACTGACAATAATATTATGTTTCTTTGAGGGTGCAGTATATATTATATCAGGCATGCTAAAACCTATGCCAGGCATGTTCTTGCCTGTGTTATTGCAGGTAGCTTTTGGTGGAATTATTTTAATGTACATGGATGAGGTAGTAAGCAAATATGGAATTGGTTCAGGCATTGGGTTATTTATTGCGGGAAATGTTTCAGCATCATTCTTATGGCAGTTAATGATGCTTCCAGGCATTAGTGCAATACAGCCTGCAGGCGGAATTATCCTAAAATTTATTGCAAGCTTTGGCACTGGTGTTAATTTCATAATCTTGTTGCCAGTGTTGCTTACAATAATAATCTTCCTAATTGTAACATATGCGCATGCTATGCATGTGAATATCCCGATAACAATGGGCAATAGGGGATTAGGCGGAAGATATCCTGTAAAATTCCTTTATGTTTCAGTAATGCCGGTTATTTTAGCAACAGCCTTGTTTGCAAATGTAAAAATATGGGCATTTGCTGCAAAAGGCATCCCACTTGTAAATAGTATTTTAGACGGACTAGCATGGGCAACAGGCACTCCATTCAACCTTTTCACAAAAATTGTTTTGGCAATATCTGGAGAAGGTTTTACTGGATTAATTGCCATGGCACCAGAGTTATTGCAAGGAATTGTATATTTGCTGTTAATGGTTATTTTCTGTGTCGTATTTGGAAAATTATGGGTAGAATTAGGCGGGCAGTCATCTTCAAATATTGCACAGCAATTGCAAAATTCAGGAATGTATATTCCGGGATTCAGGAGAGACAAGAGAATAATTGAAAATGTTCTTGATAGATATATTCCGCAAATAACAATAATGGGCTCGATCTTTGTTGGATTATTGGCCGGATTGGGAAACATGTTATTGGGCGGATTAACATCAGGAACAGGGATTTTATTAACAGTTGGAATAGTATATAAATTATATGAAGAATTAGCACACCAACAAATATTGGACAACTATCCTTTATTGCAGAAGATGCTTTCTAAACAGTGATATGTGGTAATATGGTTTTTATTGATACAGCAATTGATATTGCAATTATTGCATTTGCCATTGCAATAATTTCGCAGGTTATGAGAATGAAATTCATAAACCAGAAAAAACTGAAGGATGATCAGAAGAAAATGAAGGAAATGCAGCCTAAGATGAATGAATTGATGAAAAAGACTGATGAAAAATCAAAGAAAGAACTTGGAGAGATTCAGAAGGAATATTTGGATATAACCAAGGAGATGATGCAGGGCAATATGAAATACATGTTGTTCTCATTTCCTGTATTCATCATAGCATTATATTTCATAAAGGAATGGTACAATGGAATTATTATTCCCTTGCCTTTTGAATTGCCATTCTTTGGCCCGGATGTTGGATGGCTTGGATGGTATATCCTTATGGCTTTAATAAGTTCGGTAGTTGTTTCAATAGTTATGAAAATAATTGAGATTGTTAACAAGAAAAAAATGTAAATATGTGATATTATGGTTCTTAGAAACGCTAAAAAAATAAGGACTCCGAAGGGGGAAGCAAAAATAAGGTCAGTGAAGAAAAGGTCTAAAAAGGCAAGATGCCCCATATGCAGAAACTTTGTTTTAGGAGTAAGCAGAAAAGGGTCAAAAACCGAAAGAAGGCCTTCAAGGATTTTCGGGGGATTGCTCTGCAACAATTGCAGCACAAGAATAATAACTGAAGCAGCAAAGGTAAAAACCGGCGTAAAAGCAAGCGACCAAATAAAATTAGAGATAAAAAAGTATGTTGAGATGGCAATCAACAAAATGTAGAGGTTACCTGAGATAATGATTATTACCATAACTGGATGGCCTGGTACAAACACTAGGAATGTTTGCAAAATATTGGCCCTTCAGCTTGGGTTGAAATATTTAACAGAAGAAAAAATAAAAGAGGATGTTGCGAAAGAGCACAATATCCTTGTTGAAGAGCTTGATTTCAAGCTTGGGAAGGAAGCTTTCATAAATGCCGTCAATGGCATATTCAGGAAGCAAGGAAGCGAAAATGTAATAACAGATTACGCTTTGGCTTCTTGGCTTGTGAATGATGCAGCATTAAAGGTATTCCTTGAATCAAAGGAGAATAATAGGGTAAAGAAGATGGTAGTAAGCAGGGAAATGCCCTTAATAGTCGCAAAACAGATGATAAAAAACGAAGAGGATGAAAGGAAAAAGAAATACTTATATGAGTATGGTATTAATATTTTTGATATGCAAAATTTTGATATCGTGCTCAATACAGATAAATTGAATGAAGATGGCATAATTGCACTGATAAAAAAATATTTGGAGAAGATGAAAAAATGAAGGTAATGGCAGCAGGAAGGGTATGTTACAAGAAAACAGGCAGAAATGCCGGAGAAAAAGTAATAATTACCAAAAGCATTGACAAGAATGCTGTTGAGATTGTTGGGGCAAAAACAAAGAAGCAGAAATGCAATATTCTGCAGTTATTCCCAACAAATAATGTGATAAAGTTGAAGGAACATGCAACACAAAAAGAGATAATTGAAGCATTAAAGTAATATTTATTGGGTGACATATAATGGAAAAACCGGAAGAATTCAGGCACATTGTAAGAATAATGAATAAAGACCTTGATGGAAACAAAACAATATCAAGGGCATTAATGGCAGTAAAGGGAGTAAGCCACAGGTTTGCAAAGGTAGCAGCTGCTGCTTTCGAAAAAGAAACCGGCATAAGCAAGGAAAGCAAACTTGGGAACATACCTGAAGAAATTGACAAAAAGATTGAAGGAATATTGACAAGCCCTGAAAAACACAGCATTCCGGAATGGATGTTTAATAGGAGAAAGGACTATGTTACTGGCGATAATAAACATTTAATTATGAGTGATTTGGACTTTTCACTAAGGGAGGATGTCAAAAGGATGGAAAGGACAAAATCATATAAGGGAGTAAGGCATGCATTGGGCTTGCCAGTCAGGGGACAAAGGACAAAGACAGGATTCAGGAGAGGAGGAACAACTGTCGGAGTATTTAAGAAAGAGCAGGGAGCACAGGCTAAAGCAGCAGCTCCTGCAGAGAAAGCTAAGAAATAATGATATTTGGTGTATAGATTATGGGAGATCCTAAAAAAAGCAGAAAGAAATATCAGAACCCTAAAAAACCATGGGCTAAGGACAGGATAGAAAACGAGAAGAAGACCCTAGAAGATTATGGTTTAGTTAATAAAAAGGAAATCAGGAAAATGGAAGCAGTGCTAAGAAACAAAAGAGCGAATGCAAGAAACTTATTGGCATACAATTTGGAGCAAAGGGTAAAAAGGGAAAGAGAACTTATAAACAGCCTGTCAAAAGTAAATATGCTAAATAAAGATGCAACATTAGATGATGTTTTAGGCCTGAAATTAGAATCAGTACTTGAAAGAAGATTGCAAACTATAGTATATAGAAAAGCTTTGGCAAATACAATCAAGCAGGCAAGGCAATTGATTACCCATGGGCATATTGCAATAATGGGCCGCAGGGTTACCTCACCAAGTTACTTAGTAACAAAATCTGAGGAAGACCATATTGGATATTATGGCAATAAAAAAATAGAATTAAAGCCAAAAGTAAAGGGGAAAAAAGCTGAGCCCATAAAGGAAGAAGCCCCTGCAGCAGAGGCAAAAGAAGGCGAAAAGATTGAAACAGAAAAGGTGAAAACTGATGGAAAAAATTAAGGAAGGAATTGTCAATATTTATGCTTCGCCAAATAACACACATGTTGTGCTTACAGACATCACTGGTGCAGAAACAATTGCGAAATGCACTGGCGGCCAGATAACAAAAAGCGGCCATAAAAAAGGTGAGCCTTACACAGCAATGAAAGTAGCGGAAAAGGTTGCTGAAAGAGCAAGGGAAAGAGGCATTACAAGCGTAATTGTCAAGGTAAGGGGCATTGGCGGGATAAAATCAAAAAATCCAGGAAAGGGCAGTGAAGCTGCAATAAGAAGCCTGACAAGAAACGGCATAAGGATTAATGCTATTGAAAATGTAACCCCTATGCCGCATGATGGCTGCAGGAGAAAAAAGAAATATAGGTCTAAGAAATAAGAGGTGTTAATTTGAAGATAAGCAAACTTGAGGATAACGATTCCTTAAAATTATTGATAAGGGACACAACACCTACATTCATGAACACAATAAGAAGGGCAATCATGTCGCATGTTCCGACATTATCTGTAGAAAATGTCTCAATATATAGAAATGATTCTGTATTGTTTGATGAATTGCTTGCAAATAGGTTATGCTTAATTCCGATAAAAACAAATTTGAAAGAATATGGGGAAAAAGATACATTAAAATTAACTTTGGAAAAAGAAGGCCCGTGCATTGTGTATAGCTCGGATATAGAAAGCCAAGACCTGAAAGCAGAGGTGGCTTTCAAAAACATACCCATTACAAAATTAAGTGAAGGGCAGATAATTAAATTGGAGATGACTGCTATTTTAGGCACAGGGAAAGAACATGTAAAATGGCAGCCTGCTTTAATTGCATATGCTCAACTTCCTAAAATCAAGGAAGGAAAATCAATCAAGAAATACAGTGATATAATAACAAAGGATTCCTATGAATGGACCAACAACGATATTGAGAAATTAAAGAAAGATCCAAATGTTGAACTAGAATATTCAAATGACTTTGTCTTGACTGTTGAAAGTTATGGCCAGATAGAAAACAAGGAAGTGCTTTTGGCAGCAACAAAGAAATTAAAGGAAAAGATAAAGGAATTTGAAGAAGCAGTCAAAGAGATTTAACCGCAAGATTCTCAATGGAATGGGAATCGTGCTGTTAGCAGTGTGTTTTAAAATAGTGTGTGAGATAAATTATTGTCTGACCCACATAATGCAGGAGTACCCAAGCGGCCAACGGGGCAGGTGAATCCTGAGTAAAATTATACTTAAATTAATATTTAGGTTTCTGCTAGACTTAAGCCGTTTCATACGGAGGAAATCCTGTGGCTTAGTGCCTTCGCAGGTTCGAATCCTGTCTCCTGCACCATCTTTCTTTTTCTCTTTTCTAAAGAGAAAAAGAAATATAGGTCTTTCAAAGAAAAAGAGAAACTAAGATGAGAAAAAATACACGCAATAAAGAAATGAAAAATCGTAAGAAATTACGGTTAAAAAAACTAAAAAAGATTGAAAATCTTTTTTAGGAAAACCCCGTTAGGCAATATTAAAAAGTGAAGAAAATATGGATGAAAAAATTATTGTAGGATTGAGAAAAAAATACTCAAAAACCAAGGAAGTGATATGGAAAGATATCGCTGAACGCTTGGAAACGCCAAGAAGGAAAAGGGTTTCAGTAAATCTCAATAAGTTAAACAAATTACTGAAAAAAAATCCAGCTAAGATATTTATTATTCCAGGAAAAGTACTTGGTGTAGGGGCATTAGACGGAAAAGCCAAGATAGCTGCATTAAATTTCAGCGAAAAAGCCTTGGCAGAGATAAAGAAGAATGGAGAGGCATTATCCTTTGAAGATGTTTGTGATGCCAAATATAAGGGAAAGGATTTTATAATTGTCAAATAATACTTAAAGGTGCAAAAATGGTAATAATTAACGGAGACGGATTGATTCTTGGCAGGCTTTCCTCATTTGTTGCAGAAAAATTGCTTAACAAAGAACAGGTTGCAATTTTGAATGCTGAAAAGGTAATAGTAAGGGGAACGAGAAATGCAATCATGGAAAGGTTTAACCGAAGAATTACCCTACAAGCAAAAGGCAATCCTGTTAAAGGCCCGAAATTTTATAAGGCTACGGTAAATCTGGTTAGGTTTGCTATAAGAGGAATGCTCCCATATAAAAAATTAACAGGGAAGGAAGCATATAGAAAATTAAGGGTATATGTTGGACTGCCTAAAGCATTTGAGGGTAAGGAAATTATTACAGTTGAAGACGCAAAATGCACAAAAGGGAAATATTTAACAATTGCTGAGATAAGCAAACAGATTGGGGGCAAATGGTAATATTTATCGGTGAAATTATGGATAAGCCACAAGAATTTGAAATTGAGGGTTCAAAATCAGGAATTAAAAAGATAATACTGAGAAAACCCTCCGAAAAACAGAGAATTAGGGGATTATGCGTAAAGGCAAAAAAGAAAACAGCTGTAGCCAGGGCTGTAATAAGAAAAGGAACTGGAAAGGTACGTGTAAATCACAGGGCATTATCTATAATAGACCCTGAATATATACAAATGCTTATTTCAGAACCGCTTAATTTGGCACAGCCATTGAGCAAAGAGGTTGATATTGAAGTTTCGGTTTCAGGCTCAGGGCCTGTGAGCCAGGCAGTAAGTGCAAGGGCTGCAATTGCAAAAGCATTATTGCAGTATTCTGCAGACAAGCAGCTTAAACAGAAGTTTATGAATTATGACCGAATGCTGCTTGTCGATGACCCCAGAAGAAAAGAATCAAAGAAGCCATTGGGAAGAGGGGCTAGGGCAAAAAGGCAGCTGAGTAAGAGGTGAAGTGATGATTATTCCCATAAGATGTTTTACTTGCGGCAAACCAATTGCAGAACATTATGAAAAATTTATGAATGAAATAAAGACAAACAAGGATGCAAAAAAGGTACTTGATGACCTCAGCATAAAAAGATACTGCTGCAGGCGAATGATGCTAAGCCATGTTGACCTTGTTGATGATATAATGAAATACAAAAAATAGGTGAAGTAATGAGCAATACTCTGATTGAAACAAAGGAATACTTGAGGACTGGTTCCCATATAGGGACAAAATTCAAGACAGCTGGGATGAGAAAATACATATTCAAAAAAAGGCCGGATAAATTAAAGGTATTTGATGTCAGCATGATTGATGAAAAGATAACTGTTGCTGCAAAATTCCTTTCAGGCTTTGAGCCTTCAGAGATTGTTATTGTTTCAAAGAAGCAATACGGGCAGAAACCAGCACAGCTGTTTGCAGAAGCAATAGGTGCAAAATCTGTTGTTGGAAGGTTTAGCCCAGGGACGTTTACCAACCCTGCATTTAAATCATTCTTAGAACCATCAGTGCTTTTAATAACAGACCCAAGTGCAGATAATCAGGCAATTATTGAAGCAACAAATGCAAGGATCCCAATAATAGCTATGTGCAGCACGGATAATGAGACTGCAAATATTGACTTAATAATCCCAATAAACAACAAGGGAAGGCAGAGTTTAGCATTGGTTTACTGGCTTTTGGCAAGGGAATTCATGAAAAATAAAAACCTGATAAAAAGCGATGCTGAATTCAAATATAAATTATCAGATTTTGAATTTGTGCTCGAGAAAGGCGCAAGGGAAGAAATGTCCCACGAAGCCCATGATGACAATAAAAGGACATATGAAGAGAAATAAAATTCTCTTTCTTTTTTCTCATTTTTTAGCGTAATGGCTTATTTTTTTCTTTTTGATTTCAAAGAATTTTAATTCAAAGTATATTTTAAATTATTCGGACATATTATTTTTATGAGTATACGAACTGCCGCATTTGCAGGGCAATTTTACCCCAAAAATTCAAAACAATTGGAATCCCAATTGGAAGAATTTTTCTCGAACTGCAAAATCAAAAGAGATTGTGGTGCAATTATTTCACCGCACGCAGGCTATGTTTATTCAGGGCAAACAGCAGCAAAGGCATTTTCCTGCTTGAAGAAAGCCGCCACTTACATAATACTCGGGCCAAACCATACTGGTTTAGGCTCAGCTATTTCAATAGATAAGAATGATTTTTGGGAAACACCCCTTGGCAGGATTGAGGTAGATAAAAAAATTGCTGAAAAAATAATTGAAAAAAGCGATGCAGAATTTGATGAATTAGCGCATATTGGCGAGCATTCAATTGAGGTTCAAATCCCTTTTTTGCAGCATTTGTTTAAGGAAGAGAAACAAAAACCAAAGATTGTGCCAATAATAATTTCTGAGGATAATCATGAATCAATAAAAAAACTAGGTAAAATACTTGCAGAGATAGGAAAAAACGAAGATATTGCGGTAATAGCAAGCTCTGATTTTTCGCATTTTATAAGTGAAAAACTTGCTAGAAAGGTTGATTTTGAAGCTATTCACTACATAACTAAAATAGACCCAGAAGGTTTTCATTCTGAGGTAAATAAGCATAATTTAAGCATATGCGGCTATCTGCCAATCACCTGCTTGCTTTATTATTGCATGCAAAAAGGCCTTAATAATGCAGAAATTGAAGGATATACAACTTCTGGCTCGTTAACTGGAGATTATGATAATGTTGTTGCATATTGTGCTATTTCATTCAAAAATGGCAAAAATAGTAAAAATTAACCTTATAACTCTAAAACGGTACTTTTAAATACTTGATAGGTAGTATTAATATATATAGTAGGCGATTTTCTTATGGTTAGGGAAGAAAGGGTAAAAGAGGTATTAGCTAATTTAGGTCTTACTGATTATGAAATAAGGACTTTATTAAGCCTGTTTAAACTGAAGGAAGCTAAAGCTCCTCAGATTAGCCAATACTCACAAGTGCCGAAAACAAGGATATATGATATCCTTGATAGTTTAGTGCAAAGAGGCTTAATTATTGAAATGCACAACAGGCCAAAGAGATACAGGATAATGGAAGCAGGAAAAGTATTCGGCACTTTAATTGAAGAAAAGAAAAAAACATTTTGTGATATTGAAAAAGAAGTTGACAATGTAGTAAAAGAACTTTCATATGCTTCAACCCCGGAAGACCAGGAAGATACAGTTATAAAAGTAAAAAGCAAAAATGATTTCCTGAAAATACTTGCACAGGAATTGGATAATGCAAAAGAAAATGTTACTGGCTTTATCGATTTGGATACAGGGCATTCTCCCCTGATTAAATCAATAAAAGGCGCGACAGACAGAAAAGTAAATGTAAAGATTTTGCATCACGGGCAGCACAAGGATGTTAAAAGATATTTATCCGAGAATCTAGAATTCAAGCATGTAAACCATGGCTTGACAGCATTTACAATTGACAATAAAAAAGCAATCATTGCATTGAGCAACTTGAACAAGGAAAAGCAGGAATATAATTTCGCTATTTGGAATCACAAGCCGATCGTTGATGTTTTAAACAATCACTTCGCAGCCTGCTGGGACAGGGCAAAAACTGCACAGTAAATAAAATCTTTTTTAACCTATTTTTAAAATATATTTTTAAATCAGCCAAATTCAGAAAAATTTATGCCTTAAAGTATACACCCCAATCATTAAAAAATGTCAACAGCATTAGATATGTGAGAATGATAAAAATGGACACAAAGGAAATAGCTTATAAATATGCAATAAAGAATGCATATGAACATGAAGGAAAGGCAGACATTGGCGCTGTTGTTGGAAAGGTAAAAGCGGTATTGCCAGACATAGATTTGAAAACCGCCATGCCTGAAATAAAAAATGCTGTTTCATTAGTGAATTCCTTTGGAATTGATGAAATCAAAAAGGAATTCGAGCAATTTAATGCTGAAGGTTTTGAATTAAAGCCAAGGGAGCAAAGGGAAGGATTAGCTGAATTGGATTGGGTAAGGGAAGGAATGCAAGTAGTAACAAGGTATGCACCAAATCCAAATGGTCCTTTTCATTTGGGAAATGCCAGGGCAGCAATAACAAGCCATGAATATGCGCGCAGGCATAATGGGCGCTTTTTGTTGAGGTTTGATGATACAGACCCGAAAGTAAAAAAACCAATTGAAAATGCAGAACAGATTTTCAAAGAGGATTTAACATGGTTAAATTGCAAAATTGATGAAACCTATTTTGCTTCAGACAGGATAGAAATTTATTATAATAAAATTGAAGAATTGCTTCAAGCGGAAAATGCTTATGTTTGCACCTGCAAGGTTGAAGAATGGCGCGAGAAGGTAAAGAAAAAAGAGCCTTGCGTATGCAGAGACCTTGATGTTAAAGAACATCTGCAAAGATTCATGAAGATGAAAAATCATGAACTTAAAGAAGGAGAGGCAATTGTCAGAATTAAAACTGATTTAAAACATAAAGATCCTTCTGTCCGCGATTGGTGGCTTTGCCGTGTGATTGATAATCCAAAGCATCCAAGGGCTGGAACAAAATATCAGGTCTGGCCATCATATAATTTAGCGTCAGCAGTTGATGACCATTTGCTTGGGGTTACTTTAATAATTAGGGGGCAGGAGCATGAGCAGAATGAAACAAAACAAAGGTTCTTGTATAAATATTTTGATTGGGAATATCCACACACAATTTACTTTGGAAGGATAGCTATTGAAGGCAGTGTTTTATCAACATCAAAAATCAAGAAAGGGATTGAAGAAGGCATTTATATTGGCTGGGATGATCCAAGGTTGGGAACAATAAGGGCATTAAGAAGAAGAGGATTTACACCAGAAGCATTAACAAAAGCAATCATTAATTTAGGGACAAATGCAAATGATGCAAAAATCTTATGGAGCACTTTGGCTGCATTGAATAAAGATGTGATTGCAGAAAACGCTGAAAAATTGACATTCATGAAAGAACCTTTGAAATTAAGCGCTGATTTGGTTCCAAAAACAAATGTAGAGATTGATGGCAGAATTTATGAATTAAACCAAGGAGTGCAAGAATTTTTCGTTGATAAGGGAATAATTTCAAAATACAAAGCAGGGCAGATAGTGAGAATGAGGAATGCTTATAATGTGAGGATAAAAACAATTAGCGATTATGAAGTTACGGCAGAATATGCTGGAGATATAAAAATTAAGGAAGTCATACCCTGGTTGCTTGATGGCAGTGATATTGAATTAATGATGCCTGATGCTAAAAAAATAATTGGATTGTGTGATTCGGAAATATTAAATAAAAAAGTAAATGACCACATTTATTTTGACAGGTTTGGGTTTGTCAGGGTAGATTCTTTAGAAGGAAAAAGGCCGGTTGTATGGTTTACACATAATTAAATAGATTTTTAAGAAAAACTGAGAATAAATATAGTATTGATTTATATGCCAACAAGATTAGGACAAAGGATTATCAATTGGAAACGGAAAAGGGCTGCGATAACTGCTGCAAAGGCAAAAGTGCCTAAGGCGGTAACAGGTGATTGGAAAAAAATCCTAAGCCTTAGAAGATTGTGGAGAGAACACCTAAGAAAAAGCAGAAGAAGGGAAGAGATAAGAAAGATACATAGGGATGCAAGAAGCAATGCTCAAGCTGGTGCTTATGCAGTCATTACAAATATAATTAATCTATTTAGAAGAGAAATGGGATTAAGGTATAACATAGCACCAGAAGGAATCTTTGTTGGAGCTGGCAGCACAACTATATTAAATGATTTAATGACATTTAGCACAAAAAGAAGGGCTAATGAAATGTTATTCAATACAGCACCAGAAGAAAAGCCTTATGCTGACACTATTGTAGGGGATTATCCTTGGTATTATATGATGCAGGTAAAGGCTGAGGATCGAGATTTAAAGGTTGCAACAGTGCCTAGGCCTGAAGCAACTGGTTTTAACTTTGACCCAAAGCGATTTGTAGAAAGGATAGCACAAGAAAAGCCAAAATTAGTTTATTTAGCTGCTCCAACAAATCCAGAGGGCATACCTTATGACCTTGAAGGCATTAAACATGTTCTAGATAGAGTAAGACAGGTATCTCCAAAAAGCATTATAATTTATGATGTAATGATGCCTGATATTAGGCATCAAGTAGTAAAAACGCAAAGAACTGTTACCGGGCTTATGAAAGAATTCCAAGACTTAAGGGTTGTTGCAGTAAATTCCTACTCTAAATCAAAAAGCCTTGCATTGAGCAGAGTCGGTTATGGTCTTTGTGTAAATCAAGATGTTTTACGATGGTTAAGGGTTTCAACTAGCTTGCCTCCAGAAGAATTGAAAAAAGGGTCTTTATTTGGCCAATTCCATGTAAGCCCATTAGGCTATGAAAAAGCACTGAAAAAAGATATGGATATGCAAGGTTCAAGAACAAGGATTAGGATAGAAAAAACAATTAGGGAATCACATGGTCTTCTTGTACCTTATGGAATAACGCCAAGCAAATCAGTAAGCTGGTTTACGTTCAATAAAATGCCTGAAAAATTTAGGGTAAAGAATGAAAAAGCAAGGGCAATATTGCAAAGGCATGGAATAATCCCAGGAGATAACTGGTTGGTTTCAGTTCCTGCTTCTGTATTAGGAAAAATAATAACTGAAATGTATGAGGTAGAACCTTTCAAGCCTGCTACGGATATATTTGGGTTTAAAGAGGCTTATGGTACTGATATTGCTGAACGTTATTTTAGAATTATTGTTGACAACCCAAGAAAACTAACTATTTTAAGGAAAGGGCTTGCTGCACTCTTTTCCCCAGTCGCATAGCACTAAATAATCACTTATTTAAACCTTTCTTAAGGCTATTTGTTAGTAAAAGTCTATTTTTGGGGAAATTCTATTTCCTCTAAAACCTATGACTTAAAAGGAGGTTTTTCGATGGAGTTTGAAGTGCCTAAGGAATTAATGGAAGCCCAACTGGCAATGCTTAGGAAAATAAGCAAAACCGGAAAGGTTAAAGTAGGGATAAATGAAGTAACAAAGGCAATTGAAAGGGAAAAGGCAAAGTTTGTTTTAGTGGCAAACGATGTCAACCCAAAAGAAATAGTAATGCATTTGCCTATGTTATGCAAGGAAAAAAAGGTTCCTTATTCTTTTGTTGAATCAAAGGAAGAACTAGGAAAAAGCGCTGGCCTGAATGTATCAACTGCTTCAGTAGCAGTAATGGATGAGGGCAAGGATGGAAAAAAAGACCTGCTTGACCTAGTGAAGAAATTAGAGGAATTAAAGAAATAAAGGTGAAACAAAATGGATGAAGGAACACCTGCAGAGGTTGTAGAGATAATAAGGAGGACTGGAGTACAGGGAGAGATTACACAGGTAATGGCAAAAATTCTTGACGGACCGGAAAAGGGAAGGATAAAAAGAAGGAATGTAAAAGGATTGGTCAGAAAAGGCGATGTAATCGTTCTCTTGAGCACAGAAAGAGAGGCAGCTGAAATCAAAGCTAGGTAAAATTAATTTGGTTTTATTTTTTTGCAATTATTTTCTTTTTTGATGCCCCTAACTTTTTTCTTTTCTTTGCAAAGATCAGGTAAAGTCAAAGACTTTACTGATCATTTCAAGCTTTGCTTGAAATAAAAAAGAAAAAAGCCGGGGAGGTGAAACCATGAAATGTTCATTTTGCGGAAATGAAGTGCCTAAAGGAAGTGGTACTTTGTTCGTAAGGAAAACAGGTAAAAAATATCTTTTCTGTTCAAAGAAATGTGAAAAAAACTTGGTAAAGTTAGGAAGAGACCCAAGAAAATTCAAGTGGACAGAATATTATGGCGAAGATTAAAAATATAATTAATATCAAAAGACAATTTTATGCAATTATTTTTGTCCTTTTGATATAAAAATAAATGGAGGAGTTAAGATGGAAAAAACTCTTTTAATCATAAAGCCTGATGCAATTAACAGGGGAATGATTGGGGACATCATCACAAGGATTGAACATAAAGGATTAATCATAGCAGGGGCAAAGATGGAACTTTTGAAACCCGAAAAACTGAAGAAACACTATGCGCACCATGAGGGAAAATCATTCTTTGATGAATTGATAAAATATATGTCTGCTATCCCGTCTATTCTTTTGGTTGTGGAAGGCCGAGAAGCTGTTGCAGTAATGAGAAATTTGGTTGGTGCTACCGACGGAATAAAAGCGCAGGCAGGAACAATCAGGGGAGATTATTCATTAAGCACACAGAATAACCTGATACACGCATCAGAAAGCAAGGAAGCAGCAGACAAAGAAATAGCATTATTCTTCAAGCAGGAAGAAATCCACAATTATAAAAAAATGGGCTTGGAATGGATTTACAGCTCGAATGAGAAATAAGTTGGAGAAAATGGCTAATGTATTAATTAACAAAATAACTGAAAGCGCAAGGATTCCTGAATATGCGCACAAGGAAGACGCTGGCCTAGATTTATTTTCAGATGAGGATTCTGTGTTAAAATCTTGTGAGATAAAATGCATAAGCACAGGCATCAGGATTGAATTGCCAAAAAATATTGAAGGCCAGGTAAGGCCAAAAAGCGGCCTAGCACTAAAATATGGCCTCACTGTCCTTAATACCCCTGGGACAATTGACCCTAATTACCGTGGGGAGATAAAGGTAATTTTAATAAATCTGGGAAAAGAGCCTTATGAGATTAAAAAAGGCACAAAGATAGCGCAATTGGTATTTAACAAAATTGAGAAACCTAAAATAAAAATAGTAGAAAAATTAAGCAAAACAAAAAGGAACGAAAATGGGTTTGGGAGCACTGGATTAACTTAAAATTGAGGAAAAATTATGATTAGGCAGCCTATTATTACGGTATTGGGTCACATAGACCACGGAAAAACGAAATTGCTTGATCGAATTAGAGGCACAACATTAGCCGACAGGGAAGCAGGAAGAATAACACAGCACATAGGCGCAACTGAAGTTCCAGTAAGGATAATTGATAAACTATCAGGAACTTTGATTAAGAAATTCGGGTTTTCCGTTACAATACCCGGGCTTTTGTTTATAGACACACCAGGGCATGCTGCATTTACAAATTTAAGGAAAAGAGGCGGTAGCATTGCTGATTTAGCAATTCTGGTCGTTGATTCAACACAAGGATTTCAACCGCAGACAATCGAAGCGATCAATATTTTGAAAACATATAAAACTCCGTTTATTGTTGCATTAAACAAGATTGATAAAACAAATGAATGGAATTCTGTAACCGGCTCTTTTTTAGATAATGAAAAGAATCAAACAATAGCTGCGCAAAATGCATTGGATGAAAAATTATACCAGATAGTAGCTAATCTTTATAATTATGGATTTGAAGCAGAAAGGTTTGACAGGATAACTGATTTTAAAAAACAGGTTGCAATTGTGCCTATTTCTGCTATTGTGGGGGAAGGCATTCCTGAAATTCTTATGATGCTTACTGGATTAAGCCAAAAATTCTTAAAGGATGAACTTGAAATTGCTGAAAATGCTGAAGCTAAAGGAACTGTTTTAGAGGTAAAGGAAGAGAAGGGATTGGGAATAACCATTGATGTTATTTTATATCAGGGATCATTAAAAGTAGGGGATACAATTGTGCTTGGCGGGAAAAATGGCGCTATTGAAACAAAGATAAGGGCATTGTTAAAGCCAAAGCCGTTGTCAGAAATAAGGGACCCGAAAAGTAAGTTTGATTCAATAGATGAAATAGTTGCTGCCTCTGGCATAAAAATCAGCGCACCAGATTTGGAAGAAGCTATTTCTGGCTCACCATTAATAAAAGGAAGCTCTCCTGAAAACAAAAAAATGATTCAGGAAGAGATAAAATCAATAAAGATTGATACTGAAAAGGAAGGGGTAATTGCAAAGGTTGATGCCTTAGGCTCTTTGGAAGCACTTGTCCACCTTATGAAAGAAAACGGAATTAATGTAAGGAAGGCAGATGTCGGGAATGTAACAAAAAAAGATGTTATTGAAGCAATGAGCGTAAAGGAAAATGACCTGTACAATGCAGTAATCTTTTGTTTTAATTCTGAGATTGAAAAATCAGCAGAAGAAGAGGCAAATACTTTAGGTATTAAGTTATTTAAAGGAAATGTAATATACACTTTATTGGAAGAATACAAAGCTTGGGTTGAAGACCAGAAGAAGCATGAGAAAGAGATCAAGCAAGCACAACTTATATATCCTGCAAAAATAAGGGTATTGCCAGGGCATATTTTCAGAAATTCTGGGCCAGCGGTATTTGGCATCGAAGTGATTTCTGGCATTTTAAAACCAAAGGTACTGCTAGTAAATAAGGGGAAAATAATAGGGTTAATTGAATCCTTGCAGAATGAAGGCAAAAACATAGATAAGGCAAAGGCCGGGGAAAGAATTGCGGTATCTGTGAGCAAAGCAATTGCAGACAAGCATTTTAAAGAAAAGGATGTCCTTTATGTTTATATTCCGGAAAAGCAGTTTGCGGATATAGAAAAATATTTGGAGATGGATGAGGGAACAAAGGAAACATTTGAAGAGATAAAAAATTCAGCATCCAAAACAAAAGAAGAAGAATAAAAAATGAATAATTATTGATGCAGGTGAATTAAATGAATATTGTCATATCAGATCCTGAAACAAGGAAAGCGTATAGCAAAAAAATGGAAAAGCCGGCTTATGTTGGCAAAAAAATAAAAGACAAAATAAACCTTGGAGAAATTGGTTTGGAAGGATATGAAGGAATTATTACTGGAGGCAGTGATAAGGACGGCATACCCATGAATTCAAAGCTGGATAGCAGCGGCAGAAAAAAGAAATTAATAACCCCGGGGGTAGGATTCAGAAGCAAGGTAAAGGGAATAAGGGTAAAAAGGACTGTAAGAGGAAATACTGTAAGCGCAGAGATACACCAGTTAAATGTAAAGGTAACAAAAAAAGGCTCAAAAAAACTCGAGGAAATATTCCCGCCAAAGGAAAAGCCAAAAGAAGAAGCCAAATAAACTTATAGCAAAAAATGCAACAAAGAATAGGTTATGATTTAATGAAAGAAGCAAAACCAAAAAAAGATAAGGACATCAAAGAGCCAAAAGAGAGCAAAGAAATGGCTCAGCCAGAGGTAAACATAGGCATGATAGGCCATGTTGATTCTGGAAAAACAAGCCTGGTTAAAGCAATTACAGGGGTTTGGACTGATACGCACAGCGAGGAATTGAAACGAGGCATCTCTATCAGAATAGGGTATGCTGATGTTGATATATATAAATGCGGGAAATGCAAGGGGAATGATGCATATGCTGTGGAAAAAACCTGCCCAAACTGCAAAGGGAAATCAGAATATTTAAGGACTGTTTCATTTGTTGATGCACCTGGCCATGAAACCTTGATGATGACAATGTTGAGCGGGGCAATAATAATGGATGGTGCCATATTAGTGATAGCTGCAAATGAAGAGTGCCCACAACCCCAAACAATTGAGCATATGGCAGCAATTACAATTAATGGGGTAAAAAATCTCATAATTGCACAAAATAAAGTTGATTTGGTAAGCAAGGAAGAGGCTTTGAAAAATTACAAACAGATAAAGGATTTCCTTGCAAAAACTCCATATAAAGATGCTAAAATTATCCCGACAACAGCAAACCAAAGGATAGATTTGTCATATTTAATTGATGCAATTGAGAAATATATCCCGAGCCCAAAATATTCTGTTGACAAGCCAATGAAAATGTTTTGTGTACGCTCTTTTGATATAAATAAGCCTGGGACAAAGGCAAAGGACATGAAAGGCGGAATTTTAGGCGGATCAGTAATACAAGGGAAATTAAGCATAGGGGATAAGGTAGAGATATTGCCAGGACTGGAAAATAAGAAATTTTTAACAGAAGTAAGGGGCATAAGCACAAGCAAGGGAAGAATTAAAACAGCAAGGGCAGGCGGGTTACTTGCAATAGAAACAGCCTTAGACCCTAGCATTGTGGGAAGCGATAAATTAAGGGGCCAAATAATTGCTGCTCCAGGATTAATGGGGGATCCCATAAAAAATATTGAATTTGAATTCAACCAGCTAGACCGCACCCTGATAAATGAAGAATATACTTTAACAATAAATGAACAGATTGTTTTGGTTATCGGGGCAATGCCGACTATTGCCACAATAAAGAATATAAAAGGCAAGAATATTTCCTGTATTCTGAACAATGCAATGGTTGTCGAAAAAGGGCAGAAAATTGCAATAAGCAAAAAGAAGATGCTTAAATGGAGATTAATTGGCTATGGAGTAGTCAAATGAAAAATGAAAATATTGTTGCTATTGACACAAATATTTTATTTGCAATAAGCCAGCATAAGATTGATGTATTTAATGAAATAGAAAAATTGGTTGGGAAAACAACCTTCGCAATAACAGAAGCAATAGATGCTGAATTGGATAAATTATCTGAAAAATACAAAAAAGAAGTGAATATAGCAAGAGAGCTATTAAAGAAGAAAAAGATACAAATAATCAGGACAGAAGCAAAAACAGCAGATGCTTCCTTGGTTGAGCTTGCAAAGCAGGGTTATACAATAGCTACTGCTGACAGGCTGCTGAAGAAACGTATAAAAGGATATGGTGCAAGGTTAATTTATCTGAGGCAAAATAAATACTTGGAAGCAGGATAAGCCAATTTCACATAAAAGGGTTTAAATATATACATAATCGCAGGCTATATATATTATTATATTAAATAATTATTATCTTTCAAAGATTATATTGAAGGTGCTAAAATGTACAAGATTGTTAAGGTTAAGGATAAAATAAGGATTCCACCGCAAAGGTTCGGAAAGGATTTGGACCAGGCAATATTGGATTTGACTAGGGAACAATATGAAGGAGTGATTGACGAAGACGTAGGAATTGTTATTGCAGTAACAAATACAAAAAAGACAGGCCATGGGCATGTTGTTTTAGGGGATGGCGCTGCATATTATGAAACCGAAGCAGATATGCTTGTTTACAAGCCGTCAATGCACGAATTAATTGAAGGGATTGTGAATGAAACAACTGAATTTGGCGCATTTGTAAGTGTTGGGCCTATGGAAGGCCTTGTGCATGTAAGCCAAATGATGGATGAATACATAGATTATGATTCTAAGAATAATTCTTTTGTTGGAAAGGAAACTAAAAGAAGCTTGGGCAAGGAAGATAGCGTCTTTGCAAGGGTTGTCACAATCAGCCTAAAAAGCACAATAGCTGATTCAAAGATTGGCTTGACAATGAGGCAGCCTTTCCTCGGGAAAAAAGAATGGGTTGAAACTGAAATAAAAGATTTGAAAGAAGGCAATGAAAAACCTAAGAAAGGAAAGGAAGCAAGAAAAACTGAGGAAAAACCAGAAAGGAAAAAAGAGGCAAAAGAAAGGAAAAAATAATTTTTTTAAAGGTGGATGATTATGGCTAATTATGGAAAAGCATGCCGGGACTGCAGAAAGGTAATTGAAGAAGGCAATGAATGCCCTGCCTGCCATGGCAAATCATTTACTACATTCTGGAAAGGATATGTTGTGATTCTTGACCCTGAAAAATCAGAGATTGCAAAAAAGATGGGCATTGGGCAAATAGGAAAGCATGCACTAAGGCTTAGCAGATAAGGTGACTTTGATGGATATAAAAATTTTGGATGAAAAGGACAATAAAATACTAAATAGGAAAGAATTAAGGTTTGAAATCAACGGCATGAAAACAAGCCCTAGCAGGAAAGATCTCATAAAGAAGATTGCTGCCATGAAAAATGCAAATGAAGAAAATGTCATTATCGGGGTAATATCACACAGATTTGGTGAAACAAAGGCAAAAGCTGAAGCAAGGATATACCCAAACAAAGAGTATTTGAAAATGGTAGAGGTAAAGCCTGTTGTGATAAAGCATTTCGGCGCAGAGAAAAAGCCTGAAACAAAAAAGGAAGAAGCCCCTGCAGCAGAGGCAAAGGAAAAAAAGAAAAAGTAAAAAAATCAGTATAGGGGTTTCCCCAAAAATAATTAAAAAGTGAAAATTATGGCTGAAAAAAAGAAAAAAAAGAATTCAAAAGCAAGCTACTATAAACTTGAGGGCGATTCAATAAAAAGGGCAAAAAAGAGCTGCCCAAAATGCGGAGCTGGAGTCTTTATGGCTGAACATAAGGACAGGCATAGTTGCGGTGCTTGTGGATATACTGAAATCAAGAAATAAGCATTATGCTGAACTACTTAATCGATCTGTTTTTTATCGGATTTCCAATATGGTTCAGGGCAAACGAATTAAAGATAAAAAAACCCTTGAACCCGAAGAAATTCATTGAAATTTTGCACAGCTTTGGGCTAACAAAAATTGATGCTTTTGATTTAATCAAAAAAACAATAATTCTGCTAGTAAAACTTTTTTTAGCTTTATTTATAATAGGCCTAATAAGCAACTATTTAGGTTTAAATGATTCCGAAATCATAAGTGATAAAATACAGTCAATTATGGCTGAAGGCCCTTTCATCCTTGCATATTTGGTAATAGTAAGGGTTATTTGCGAGGAAATATTTTTTAGGGGATTTTTACTGCATAAGCTTGGGAACTTTTTCCAGGCATTCCTCTTTGCAATACTGCATTACAGCTATGAATCAAACATAGAGGTAATAGGAGCATTCTTCCTTGGATTAATTTTGGGAAAATCAGCCAAGGACAATAAAAATTTATTTCCAAACATCCTTGCGCACCTGATATATAATGCAATAATCCTTACAATTATGGGGATCTTATGATAATCAGAATAGGCAAAAACAGCATGATGGCTGCAAATTTAGGCAAAGAAATACTTGAAAACTGCGGCATAGTGATATACCCTACGGAAACAAGCTACGGTTTAGGCTGTAAATTTAACTGCAAAAATGCGATAAAAAAAATTTTTCAAATTAAAAAGCGGGGTAAGGATAAAAAATTACCAGTTATTGTTGCAAGCAAAAAAATGGCTTACGATTTCTTTGAATTAAACCAGGATGCTAGAAAATTGGTCAATAAATTCATGCCAGGGCCATTAACCTTAATTGTCAATGGAAAAAAAAGAATGCCAAAAGAAATTGGTGAAACCAAGGTAGCATTCAGGATTTCCTCGAATAAATTTGCATGTGAATTAAGCCGAGCAATAAACTGCCCAGTAATATCAACAAGTGCAAATCTTTCTGGCAGGGAAAATATCTATGCTGAAAAAGAGCTCTTTGCATTTGATAAGCATGTTGATTTAATTTTCACTGCTGGAAATCTAAAAAATAAAAAACCGTCAACAATTTATGACACAACAGAAAACAAAATAATAAGGCAAGGATTAATAAAAAAGGAAATGATTGAAAAAGCATTGAAAAAGAAAATCTTCTGAAAAAATAAATATGCAAAAAATTGCATGAAATAACTAAAAAAATTAAATGCGTGAAAATATGAAATGTTTAGGCATTGAAAGCACTGCACATACCTTGGGCTGCAGTATTGTGGATTCTAAATGCAATGTTTTTGCAAACGAGAAAGATGCATTCAAGCCAGAACATGGCGGAATTTTGCCAAGGGAAGCTGCTGACCATCATTATGCTATCTCAAAAACAGTTATCCAAAACGCCTTGGAAAAGGCAAACTGCAAAATAAAAGATATTGATTTAATTGCATTCTCGCAAGGCCCTGGGATAGGAAATTGTTTAAAGGTAGGGGCAATAACAGCCAGAACCCTTGCCTTATTGAACAATATTCCAATATTAGGGGTAAATCATTGTGTTGGGCATATTGAAATAGGCTTGGCAAAAACAAAGGCAAAAGACCCGGTAATAGTTTATGCTTCAGGTGCAAACACCCAAATAATGGCATTTGAGAATTGCAGATACCGAATATTTGGGGAAACAATTGATATTGGAATCGGAAATCTTTTGGATTCTTTTGGCCGTGAACTAAATATTGGGTTTCCTGCCGGCCCTACTCTTGATTCTTGGTATTTGGAAAACAATAAATATATTGAATTGCCTTACACAGTAAAAGGCTCTGACCTTGCTTTTTCAGGGCTTTTGACTGCGGCAAAAAACAAATTGCTGGATAAGCATAATTCGGAAAAGGATGTTTCCTACAGCTTGCTGCATAATGCATTTGCAATGCTGACCGAGGTAACAGAAAGGGTTATAGCACATACCGAAAAAAAAGAGGTTTTATTGACAGGTGGGGTGGCTGCAAGCAGGGCATTGAGGAAAATGCTGGCAGAAATGTGTGAAAGCCGGGGTGCAAAAGTATTTGTTCCGGAAACACAATTTTGCACAGACAATGCAGCAATGATTGCCTGGCTAGGAATAATAATGCACAAAGCCGGAAATAGGATGCAAATGAAAGAAACACAGATTCTGCCGAATCAGAGAGCTGATGATATTAATGTGAATTGGAAATAAGTAATATGAAAATATGCAATGCCTTAATTTAACAAATGAGTTTTATTTCTGCTTTTTCAGTTCCTTTCTCATTTCTCTGTAGGGCTTTGTCAAACTGTAAAGATATAAAAACAGCCCAAGAATTACTATAAATACAACACCATTTAGCAAGGTTGTAAAGGGCGGATATACCCCTACCTTATCCCACTGAATAATGCTCCAGTCGGGATCTAAATATGCTGAGATTGAAACCGCAAATACCACTGCAAACAATAATTCTATTGCCAGCAAAGCGATTATTCTAGGGTCTTGCTTTGCATCTTTTATTTTATCCTTGCCTGCTGATTTAAGGATAGCATATGCTTCTTTTTGTGCATCATGCAAATAGTGCTGCTTCTTTTTCAGTGCGAAAAAGATAATCAAAAATACAAGTACAATCCCAATTAACACAACAACATCAGTTTGCGTTCCAACATAGCTTACTTTTTTTGCTGAGAAATCAACCTGCACGATATTCCCTAAAACATAAAGGAATATTAATGCTAGAACTAATTCAATTATGAAAAAAGAGCATATTTTCAATTTCTTTGATTCCATGTATAAATAATAAATTAGGAATATAAAAAGGTTATGTCACAACGTTTGGGAACCCACGCTTTTAGGCGTGGGCTTGTAAAACACAGTGTTAAATTAAAAAATTCTTACTTAACCAATGCATAATTACATTGGTTTTACAAGCCAAACGTTGTGAGTTAGTTTTTGGGTGTGATTTATGCGCCAATATGCTTAGTCTTCAACTTCTAAGCCAAATTCCTTATCAATATTCTTTGCAATTGTGCGCATCCTTTTCATTATAAATTCAATCTCTTCCTCTAATTCAGAAATAGTCGTTACAACACTTTTTGACCTTGCAAAATAATATCTTCCCTGTTTTTCAACCAGGCCAGACCTTGACAGCCTGTTTAAGTGATTGATTACAGCGCCTCGGCTCATCTTCACCTTTTTGGATATTTCTGTAGAACTTAAAGGTTTTTCGTGGATTGTGCTTTTTACTATTTCTCGGAAAACACAGGCAGCTGTCTTTTCCTTGTCAATTGGCTCGAAAAAGCCCAGGCTTCTGCAAATCCAATTTAATTCTTCATCTGCCCTATTTGACAATGGCTTTTCCACTTTCTGGATTACAACCTTGAACTGCGCTCGCCGATACATAAAGAAAATCTAGTTGAAAAATGTTTAAAAAGTGTGATTAAAGGGAATTGCAATTGTTTAAGGAATTTAAACAGGCAAATCTTCCTGAAAAAGCCGCCCATAAGCCGCAATATAAGTATTTTAAACAAATTGTGTGCCATATTGGTAATACTGAAATTCGGTGACATCCTCCACAGCCTAAAGGCTGTGGCTTCCTAATTCATTGCTTCCTTAACAGGAAGCTCCAAAGGCATACAGGCCTTGTCCAGACCCAATTTTAATATATTCAATGCTGCATTGTAGTCTCTATCTATCTCAAGGCCACATGAGCATTTATGTATTCGTTCATACAATTGTTTTTTAACTATTGTTCCGCACTTGTAACATTTGCTTGTTGTATCCCTTGGGTCTACTTTTACAAATGAAGTACCAGCGCTTTCAGCCTTGTATCTTAACATCTGTAAAAAAGAGTTCCAAGAAGCATCCATTATGTTTCTTGCTG
>JBBSVU010000009.1:0-59789 GCA_038046645.1 archaeon | reverse complement strand
TCTTTGAGAGATATAGTTTGTTATATTTCTTGTTCTTTATCTCAAGAACAAAGCCCGACTGGTTGTAAGTAAATGTCTTAAACCAGTCTTTTCCCTTGAAACGCAAACAGCCTATGTTCTTCCCATTCTTCTTTAGCCTTGACAATGTCCTTAGGTTTGAAAAGAGCCTATAACATTCATACTGCAGTGTTTTGGAGTATATTCCATCTAGTTCAGGATACTGTTCTTTTAGTTTTGGTATTGCTGCTTGTATTTCTGATTGATTTATTGTTTCCTGCTTGCTTAAGATTTCAAGCAGTTTGTTGTATGTAAGACGGCATTTATCCAAAACAAAAAATAGTTTTTGTTCTTGTTCTTTTGATGGGTACATCCTGAATTTGTATGTGAGCAGCATGAGCAAGATTGGATTTTTCTGATTTATAAGCACTTTGGAAGAGTAGATTTCCCCTGAAATATATTCGCTCACTGTGTTGAATAAATAGTAATAAAGGAATATTCTTAAGGTTTGAAAGTATATATTAATAAAAATTCAACACGGGGTCATTTACATCTTGAAAGATGTAGATTTCTCGCTCATACGGTTAAAAAGAAACTATTTTTTTCCTTGACACACTCATTTGTCCCTATTTTTTGCTTTATACATAAATCTATTTTTCGCAAAAAATAAAAGGAAAAAGATTTTTCCCCAATTATTAGTTATACATAAGAAAAAAGGCTAATTTTGCCTTCTTTTTTGAAAAAAAGTTATATGCTTTTACTATACATAAAATAGAGCTTTATTCTACCTTATTTTACCAAAAAGTATTTAAATAAGTTAGTTTATTCTATTTATCGTAGGGGTAATATGAGGACCGATACAGACATAAGCAATCTGAATAAAGAAAAGATTTTAGAATTGGTAAAGGAATTGGAGAGTGGCGGCATAGCCCTTTCTGATGACACACCCGCTTTACAAATTAAGAGATGAAAGCAAATCCTCAGTAACCCCTTCCCCCTCTTTACTTTTTTATCTAGTTGTCTTATTCGATAGAAAGATAGCCTGTTAAGATCTTCTTTTTACATTTGGATTATGCGAATTTTAATTACCGGCACTCCAGGAACTGGCAAAACAACAATTGCAAAAGTCCTGGCAAAACAATTAAGGTATGCCTTAGTTAACGAGCGGGATTTTGCATTGGATGCGGGAATAGGTTCAATGGTTGAAGGTGAACTTGAATTGCCTTTAACTAAATTAGCATCCAAACTGAAGGAATATTTGAAAAATAAAAATAATTTCATTATTGAAGGCCATGTTTTGTGTGAGATTAAGCTTCCTATTGACTTGGTTTTTATTTTGATCGCTAAACCTAAAATTTTGGAAAAAAGATTGTCTGGAAGAGGGTATAAAACAATTAAAATATTAGATAACCTTTTTTGTGAAGAAACACAGTATTGTGAAAAAAATATCCTTAAGAGATACCCCCAAAATAAGGTTTTTGTAGTAAAAAACGAAAAAAGTTTAAACCAAGCGGTTAGAAGTATACTTAATAAAATAAATGAGTCTAAAGATATTACTAAAATTAGAAATAAGAGGGGGAAAAATGAATAAATTAAATATAATATATTTTTTGTTTTTTTTAATTTTTATTAACCAAGCGGCGTTTGCTTCAACAGAAAAGGTTTTTTCAGATAGTGGTTATTCTGATTTTATTGTTGAAGGCAAAAATCAACAGCAGTGTTTTACTTATAATTTCTTAGGTGAGACTGATTCCGGTTTATATCCAGTTCTCTCCCTTAACACTGAGTTTTTCCCTGTAACTGCCGGAACAGTTCAACTAGATATTTATTTGAATGAAATCAAAAAAGCGTCACTTAATGCAACAGATTTCAAGTGCTCAGGGCAATGCATTTCGAGGATTTGGTTTAATCAAGATGATTTATTGGAGAAAAATGACCTTAATGTTTGTATTTCTACCAGCAATTCTATAACTAAAGCAACGATTCTTTCTAGCTCTATTTTTGGCTTTTATGAAACACCCCTATTTTCAAAGGATACTTTTGTTAAATCAGTGGAAACAAAGACAGTTAATTTTGGTGAAATGCTGAAAGTCACTTTAAAATTGAAGAATATTGGTTCAAAAAAAGCTAATGTGGATGTTAATTATATGAGAAATCTTGTTGAATCTGAGCCAAAATCCTATGATATCATAGGGGATTCTTATTTTAGTGGGGTAATTGAAGCAGGCGAGGAAAAAACATTTGAGTATGTGATAAAGCCACTCAGGGTCGGAACAATTACAATAATTCCTTCATCAGTTGAATTCACAGATATATTTGGGGAAAAACAAGTATTGCTTTCAAATGTTGTTGAGATTGTTGTTGAGGAATTGACTGATAAAGTAATTAGTGAGATAATCTTGGATAAGAGCAAGGCTAAAATAGGGGAGACAGTAAATGCAAAAATTGCCTTGAAAAATATTTCTTCATCTAAGATTTCAGATATTTATTTAAAGGTCTTAAACAATAATCAGGAGATAGGCTCTTTTAACTTTGATGCGCTTAACCCATATCAGACTGTTTATGAGGATATATCCATTACTTCTGACAAAGCAAGCAAGAGTGATATCACCTGTACTTATATCTATGAAGGCAAGAAGGCTTCTTGCAAAGTAATTTCGGTTGCTTTTGATAAAGAAGAGCTAAGTTGGGCATGGATACAATCCTTTGTGCTTATCTTAATTGGCTTAGTTGTATTTGGCGGCCTATATCTTTACATAACTGAGTCAGGAAAGCCAAAAGAGCCTAAGATTAAAACCGGCTAAAAATAGTGTTTAAACATAACTGTATTGCCCAAAAACCTTGATAGCTTTAGGTTCTTTCCCATTATTCTTTTTAAAAAAAGAGTAAATTACATAAATGCTAATAATCATTATTATGAGCAAAATCCCGAGAATTAGGCTGTTTTGCCCCTTCTCTTTAGCAGGCATAGAAGCTAGCCCAGTTAATGCAATTGCTTTTATTAAATTCCCTTTTGCAAGCTCATTATTTGCTTTATCTATAATTTCAGCATTGTTTATGTCGTAATTGAAGTCACTCACAAGTTGAAAGGCCTCTTCTTTTAATTGGAAATATGCCTTTTTTATGGAATCTTTGATGAAATCGACATTTGTTTTCAGTTCATGGAGATCTTCCTTTATCTTTAAATAGCTTCTTAAAGCTTTTGTGATTTCATCACTGCTTGTCGCATAAAGCCCTTGCAGCATTGGGTTTATTTTTTCATTGATTTCTTTCTTTATTTCTTTAGCATTTTTCTCAAGGTTTTCCAATTCATTCAATGTTATTGGTGGAATATAACTTATGCCTATTTTCTTTGTTTTTTCAAATGCGCTTAATTCCTTCTTTAATAGTTCATATTCGGCAATAGAATCAAGCACTGCAGTTTTTTTCAGGCTGCTTAAATAATCCTTTGTTGAGGTTACCAAATCACTAAATTCTTTTTTCCAAATTCTATTCAAATTATCTATTTTTTGTGATATTTCATCTTTCTTTTCAAGAGCTTTTAAGAATTCTTTTCTTTGCATATGCCCAATTAATATTTCTTTATCTTTTATTAGGCTATTTATATTGTTGTCATAGCAGCAAACCCCGAATAAGGAAAGTTCGTTAAACGCATTAATAACTTCAGTGATTCTTTTGTTAATCTCCTTTTCCGAAAATTGGCTCGGGTAGTTAATAGACCTTATTAATTCTTTAGCATCTGAGAGTGATTTTTCAGCATCTGCAAATCGCCGTTTTTCAAATAATGAATTGGAGTAATCAAACAATTCTGAAGCCTTCCCTATTTTTTCATTTTCTTCAGCACCTACAAAAGCTTGAAAACCCTTTATCTCCTTGATTTTTTTGCCTAAACTTTCCAATTCTTCCTTAATTTTATTTTTTTGTTTGGTTAAGGAATTATTTAAGGTTTCTATTTCTTTTAGTTTGTCCCTTATTTTGCCTAATTCTTCTGTTTGGTTCTTTCCATCTGTTTTGTTTGCAATTTCCCCTAATTTGCTTAAACCGTTATTTGCTTTTTCATTTACTTCGGCAAATTCAGATACTGAAAATTCCAATAATTCTAACTTGTATTTTTCACTAAGTGCCTTGGTTATTTCAGAATAATCCCTTATTTGTATTTCTGCTTTTAATTCAAGCATTTCGTAAGGGTTTAATCCATTGGCTTCAATAATTAAGGAGTTTCCTGAAATTTTAAGCAGGCCTTTGTTGCAACAGATGTTTTTTTTAGTTATTGTACCTTCAGGGGTGTATTCTAAAAGAACTTGGCTAGTTTTTTCTATTTTATGCGGTAAACGGTTAGTTATTTTTATATTATATTGGTCCAAGTATTCGTCTTCAGAAATTTTTTCGTGTGAAATTAATTTTTTCTCAAAAAACAGCCCATTTTGGAGAATATAGTTTATGTTAATTGGGCTCTTGCTTAAATCTGCAATAAAGTCTATTATGTTTTGCTTTTTGGAAAATTCAATCTCGCGGTTGTCTGACAAAATATAAATTTGGGATATATTCAATCCATATGTTTCGAGTTCTTCGGAAAAATTGAAATTTTGGATAATCCTTTCTGAATTAATAGAAATTTTTTCAGAGAAGATTGCATCAGTGTTGTTCGAACCAATGAACTCTAAATCCCTTTTTACTTCTACGTTTTCTTCAGACAACCATTCAATATAACTCTGGCCTGCAGGAATCTCCTGGAAGATTATGCTAAGTGAATTGTCTGAATAAAAAGCAGTCAAATTATTTGTTTTGCCTTCTATCTCTAAAAATTTGGGCATTATTTGGAAGTTTATTGGTATTTCTTCCCCTAAATAGCTAAATGGCACATTGAACTGAAGCTTGTTCAAATAAATTGCAGATCCATATTTTTGTTCATTGAGAATTGTGCTTAATTCTGCGTTTTTTTCAAGGAATAGGCTTATCTGTGAAATTTCTTCAATTTTTAACTTTTGATAGAATTCTTTAATTTTAAGCTGAATAACCCATAACTTTTTGTAGTTTTCTTCAGTTATTATAAAAGAACCTTCTTTGAAATACTCATTTATCGTTTCAAATTCTTTATCTAATTGCCCTAATTTTTCATTTTTTGCATATTTTGCCAATGTTTTTATGAAAGAAAATTTTTTCCAGACCTTTTCGAATAAAGGTTCAATGCCTGATGAATCTATTTCTTTCCCTATTTCTTCAGCTAATCTTTCTTCTTCTGCATTTAATTCAATTTTTTCCTGATTTTCATGAATTTTTTTTAATTCAGAATACTTTTTCAATATTTCATCGCAATGCACGGCTTTTTCATAAAATGAGTTAGCTTCATAAAACCAGCCTTCCCTCAAAATTATTTTGTTGGATATTTCATTTCTTTGACTCTTGACCTGTTTCGCTATTTCTTTTATTTTGCTTGAGCACACATCATTTATTTTTTTCAAATAATTTGTTTTTATTGAATTTAAATAGTATTCAATTTTAGCCAATTCAGCATTTATCACTTTTAATTCACTCAAATAATGCCCTATTGTTAACCTGCCGGAATAATAATCCGAGTTTAAGGCATTAAGCCGGATGTTTATCGCGGTTGAAGAATTTTTAATTTCTTCAAATAAATTGTTCTGGCTTGTTAAATAACTGTCTTCTTCCAATGTCCGTATTTCTTCAGTAATTGCTTTCAATGCGAAGATTTTCTCATGTTCGCTCAAATCTGAATTAAGTTCTTGTTTTATGCTGCTATTTTTCGTATTAATTCCAGCAGATAATGAATCAATCCTTGCATAAGTTTCTTTATAATGCATAGCTAAGGATGTCAGCATTTTTATGAAATGTTCGTTTGCTGAATCTTTCTCAGATGCAAGCTTCGCATACGCCTTGAGGAATTCAAATGCAGGCAGATTTTTGAGGAAATTCCCTGTTTCTTTTATATCTTTGCTGCTTTTTATTTTCTCAAGTAGAAACCCCGAAAAATTCAAGATAAAAGGGAAAAATGTTGTTCCCTCACTGTTTTTTTCCATTAACTTTCTAGTGGCAGCATAAAGAAAATCAACCAAATCATTTTCTTTTACAAAGGTAGTTTGTATATTGTACTTTGAGCCCAATTCTTCAAACTCCTTGATTGTTTGGTAATAGAAATAGTAATATGAATCAGATTTATGCGGCGATTGTTCCCGGAATTGGTTTAAGTTGTCTGTTAATTGTATGTAATCATCTGCCAAATTTTCCTCTTTAATTAAGCTTATATTAAGTGATTCAAGGTATGTTTTTTCAGCAGCTATTATTTTAAAGCTAACTTCATTTGCTGCATTTATTTGCTCGAAAGATTCATCAATATTGTTTGCCAATTCATTTATGTTTTTTGGAAGTTCTCCGGTGTTTGCTTTATTATAACATATTTCGTGGATTGTTTCAAGATTTTTTATTGCCTGATTGTAATATAACCAGGACCTTGCAAGATTATTTTTGTATTCATATAGAAGCATTTTTGTGTTTGCTGAAAAATATTCTGATGAAAAAGTAAAATATTTGTTTATTTCCGCGAAACAAGAAGATTCATCTTCACAATTTGGCAGAATTCCAGAAGCTTGTGAACTTAGGTTTAAGCAGTCAATCCTGTTTGAAATAATGCCAGATTCATCTACGCATCCTGAAAAAAGCAAAAACCCAGCTAACGCCAGAAAAGCGAACCTCATGCCAACCCCCTTATCTTAAAGCAAATAAAAAGCCTTTAAAAAATCAATGCTAGTGCTTACAATATGGCCGAATTCAACTTGGAAGATGCTCAGGAATTAATCAACCTAGCAAGAAAGTCCATAGAATATTATCTGCACACAAGCAGAATGTATGAGGCAGTGCCGCAAAACAATAAGTTTCTTGAGCTAAGGGGGGTTTTTGTAACATTGAATACCTATCCTAAAAAACAACTTAGGGGTTGTATTGGGTTTCCTTATGCCTCTCGCCCTTTGTGGTTTGCGGTGATTGAGGCAGCAACACATGCTGCTTTTGAAGATCCGCGCTTTAATCCGTTGCCAGCATCTGAACTGGATAAAATTGTAATTGAAATTTCCATTTTAACCGAACCAAAGGCAGTGAATAAGGAAAAGGTTGAAGATGAAATAAAAATAGGGAGAGATGGTTTAATTGTTGTAAAAAAATCGATGTCCGGCCTTTTGCTGCCGCAGGTTGCAACAGAATATGGTTTTGACGTTCAGACTTTTTTGAAAGAAACATGCAAAAAAGCAGGTTTAATTCCAACAGCATGGCAGCAGGATGAAACAAAAGTGTTCAAATTCCAAGCCCAAATTTTTACTGAGAAAGAGCCAAAAGGAAAAATTGAAGAAGAAATTATTTGCTAATGGTTCCAATCTTATTTTAAAATTTAGTTATGCAGTATTTAATATGAGGAAACCAGCCAATAAATTTTCAGGAAGAAAGCCAATAAAGGTTAGGGGAGAACATGCTTCTGTTGTTGAAATTACTGATAGAAGACATCCCTTACCTGGATATGTTCAAAGAACTAAACTAAGAGGAACGCCTTCTCCAAGGTATAACTTAGCATTAACCTTAGCACACTTATTTTTTCCAAATAATTTTTCGGAAATTGTTGCAGTAAGCGCAGATTTAAAAGTAACACATTCAAGAAGAATCCCTGTTGATAAGCAAAGCCAGAAAGCTATTGAGCAGGCATATGCGGGTGTTGCTGAAAGCAATGCAATTAAATCATAAAATAGAAGAATTAGAAGATTTGTGACACCAGAATTTTTGGAAATGTTTAAGGAAGCAGGAATAATTCCAAATGCAAATTTCGTTAATATTGGTTTTGTTAGAGGCAGAACGCCAGTATTTTTTGAGGTAGCTTACATAGACCTAAACAAAGCAGAAAATTTTGCAGCAAGAATTAAGGATCACGCATTGCGGGACCAGGCAATTGCAATACTTACGTCATTAAGAAAAACGATTCCCATAGATAGGCAAGGAAAATTAGTAAATGTGCCTGATGTGGAATAATTGCAATTGGTTTATTGAGTATTGCAATCCTTTTTGCACGCAATCAGCTTGTCAAGGTCAGCTGAATAATCAGAATTTAGTTTTTCCAATTTTGTGCTGCATTCTGTAAGGCTGCCTGTGCAATCAGTTTTGTCTTTTATGCAAGCAATGTTTTCATAATTCAAAATATTCTTGTCAGAGTAACAGGTATCCAATGTTTTTTGCAGATTTTGGCCAATAAAAGGCTCTACTACATAATGCTGCATAACCGCTCCAACAATAATAAAAACCCCGAAAAGGATGCAATATTTGATTAAAGTAGACTTAAACTGGCTTTTATTGCCTTTTGGATTATTTTCATCAGCCATTGAACCACACAATTATTTGAGCCAAATGTTATATAAATATCCTTTTTTTGCTTTAAACAGCATTTATGTAGCCAATTAAGAAAAGTTTATAAATAAGTAAGACATTTACTAAATAGGGTGAAGGAATGTACAAATATACCATTGCAAGACAATTAGCAGCAAAGAAAATTATCACCAATAGAGGGGATGAGTTAGGAAGACTTTCAGACTTGATGGTGAATGAAGTTACCGGGGAGATTGAAAGATTGCTTGTGGAAGTTGACAAGGCAAGCAAATTTGCCAAGAGACTGCACTCAAGAGATTCAACTATAACTGTCCCTTATTCAGCAGTAGTTGCTGTGAGTGATGTTTTTATTGTTGATGAAAGAGAGATAGAAACCGCAACAGAATAAAATTAGTAAGTATCGCAGTTTTTCTGTGTAATATTTAGCTAATATTTATTGTGATTTTGCCTTCTTTAATATTAATTTTGTCTACCTGCGGGAAGCGTTGTTTAATCTTATCTACAATGCCTTCTTCCCCATTTTTTTTCATATCCCTTATTATTTCGCATATTTCTTTAATTAGCACGTAATTTTCATAAATCTTATTTCCTGTTTCCTTATTTTCTTCAGCCATTTTTTGTACTTCAACCAATGCTGTTTTTTGGTTCTCCATGCTTATTTTCAATTCATTTGATTTTCTTTCACTCCCTAAATCTTTTTTCTTTGATATTGACTCAACATTTAATTTTCCTATTGCGTCATTTAATGAATCAAATTTCTCAACAATATTGCCCGGGACAGTTTCCAAAGGGAATGGCAATAACAGATGCTTGCTATTTTGTAGCAATAAAACAGGCTCAACCTTTCTCTCAAAGAATGAGAGTATTGTTTTGTGGACAATTTTCAATTCATTCTCACTCACTTCTTTTGCTGGCTTATTTTTATCGATGCCTGATTTATTGCAGGCTTCTTCCAAAAAGAGCGGAGCTAGATTAATGTTTTCAATCAGTGCAAAAACTAAAGGATCTTCACTATTTTTTATTATTTCATAGAATTTTCTGAAATTAATCTCAAGTATGTTAGCCCTTTTATCCTGGGGAAAAATATATGGCACATCTTTTTTTAGGGTTCGGTCCTTCCACATTTCTTGCCTGTAAGGCTTTATTGTAATGAATTTCTTGTCTGTAATAATGATATTCCCTTTTGCAAATAATTCTAAAATCAAATATGAATCAGCAAATTCAAAAACCACAACCCGATCTAGGCCATGCTGCTTGAAAGAAAGTATCCTTCTATTTTCTACCCTTTTGTTCAGGAAAGCTCCAAACCCAGATGATTGCTGCTTTGCATTCAGCACATATTCTGACATAAAGAAATTGTTCGGGGTCAGAATCATTTTGTGTGTTCCATCCTTATTTATGGTTACCTTTAACCAATTGTTGTCAAGTTCCTGAATCTTATTCATATGCCCTTGATTTATCTGGCTTTCTAATTCTTTTACCAAATACCAAAGGGTAATGTTCGGCAGGTCAAATCTGAGCTGATCTTTCTTTTGCATATTAATAGCTATTGCAGAAACAGTTATTTAAAGGCAATTCTTTGGTGGTTAAAAACAGCAGGTTTTCACCTCATCACTGACGCTCCATGGGTGCGCGGAAGCTCCAACCTTCAGGTTGGAGAGGAGCGCACCCATTTCATTTTTTTCTGTATTGGGCTTCCGCCTGAAGCCCACTAATATAAAGACGCCATGGGCTTCAGCCCATGGAGCGTCACAACCCTTTTGCTTGCGCAAAAGCGTTGACGGAAAATGCTTCGCGTTTGCCGTTATGAGTGGGTGTTAATGACATTAAAAAATAATACTGTAAAGAGACACGGTTTAGTGCAAGAAAGTAGTTGCGGATGCAAGGAAACATAATGTAAAGATACAATATTTTTACTGTTTTAAAAGCTCTTTACAAAATTGGCTGTTTTTAGCTCTTGTTTGATGAATATATTTAAATAACCGCCGTTCATCAAAATTAACATATTGTTAATATTGGTGAACAATATGAAGCAGAGTTTGAGCCAAAAAGAACTAGCATTCATTTCAAAGTTAGAACTTAAGGAAAAGTACTTTTTCATAAGAGATGACATCAAAGATAACTTTGCAAATGATAATGAAATGAATGTTTACATTCACAGATTAAAGAAGAAGGACCGAATTATAAAGCTGAATAAATCTAAATACTTTCTTGTGCCCATAAAAGCAGTGGGGCAAAAATGGTCAGAATATCCTTTTATTCTGATTGATGAAATTATGAATGGCAAGGATTACTGTATTGCAGGCAAGGCAGCTGCAAATTATTGGAAACTGATAGACCAGATACCTTTTGAATTTCTTGTTTTCACTCCCAAAAAATACGGAGTTATGAAGATTTTTAACATTAGGCTTAACTTTAAAAGGAAAAGGGAAAAAAATTTTCCAAAAACAGTTGAACGCAAAATTCAGGGTCATAGATTCATTATTGCAACCAAAAAGGAGAGTATGCAATGGAAATAACACTTAATGAACTAAAGGTTATTGCAGGAGACAAAAATTTTAACATTAAGTTAATTGAAAAGGACTACTTGTTAACGCAATTGCTTTATCTTCTTCAGGATATAGCCGGGATTTACTTTAAAGGCGGAACAGCACTTAACAAAATATTTTTGGACCACGCGCGCTTATCCGAAGACCTTGATTTTACAACCACAAAAAAAGTTTCAGATATTGAAGACCAAATAAGGGCAAAGCTCAAGGGAACAAAATTTGGAAAAATAACTCACGATAAAAGAGTAGATAAATTTACTAGGCTGATTGTTTATTACAAACTATTTCACGAGGATGGCACAATTTTCATTGATTTGAACCAGAGAGCAAAACTCAACCAAAAACCAGAAAAACACAAAGCCAATCATTTCTATCCTGATTTTATCCCAGAATTTTCAGTGAACACACTATCAAAAGAAGAAATGATTGCAGAAAAAGTAAGCGCTGCAATTTCAAGAAATGCGCCAAGAGACCATTTTGATGTGTACACAATAATTTCCCATAAAATCCCAATTAACCAAAAACTTGTCGAACAAAAATGCAAACAATCAGGACACGAATTCAACATTATCAAGATGTTCAAAAACGCAAACAAACTCAAAAACAGATGGGATGAAGATGTAACCCAGTTATTGCCAACAGAAACCAGTTTCATCCAAGTAATGCAAACGCTTGCAAAACACTTCAAGTACAAAGAAAAGAAAAAGGCGGCAAAAAAAACCGGCGCAAAAGTAATGTATAGCTTTACTATTGTATTACAAACAATCTTATTTTTTTCTTTTACGATTTAAATAATTTTTAACTGGCTGAACGACAGTATTTTCATTGATGTTTTTTGTTAGACAATATTCATTTTTAAACCAATTCAATAATTCTTTTGTGCCGCGACTCGAATTACATTCACCGCAACAAATCACAATATCCTCTATCTGTAGTCCGTCTTTCCAATAAAATGGGCCATCATAATTAAGATGCTCAATAGTCGCACAATCTCTATATTTGCTGCTAATAAAAGGGTAAATCATTTTTTTGTGGCAATATACACACGTTTTGTCTCTTGTTCGAATTCTTATCGATTCTTCTTTTGGAATCCCAAATTTATTAGTCATAAGTTTTTCTATTGTACAAACAGTATATTAGCTTATTTTTTATTTGCACAGAAAAAGAAGTTGAGCGGGCTTAATCTCCCTTTATGTCATCATTGCCTGCTGTTTTTAGCTCTTGAAAAATTTCAGCATTATTTTCATCAATCCTGGATTAGTAAAAAGCTTTTTCGAGACAATTGCTGCTGCCTGGGGTAATTCCCCTTCTGCAATCTTCATTACATCATCTCCGTTAATTGCCTTTCCAAGGGTTTCAAAGTCTGCATCAGTGAATTGTTCAAGCATATGCCTTACTTTTATTAATTTCCTGAATTTAGCCCCTGTCCCCTTATACCATGTTTCAGTGTATTCTTTCAAGGTTTCTTTTGAAAAGTCTTTTTTCTTAAAGGCTTTTTCTGCTACCTGGACAGCAATATTTGCTGCTTCCATTGCTGAACCTACTCCCCCACCATGCACAGGATTTACTTGCCTTGCTGCATCACCACAAACAAGCAGATTATCATCATGCAATGCATCCAACAAACCGCCAACAGGAATTACACCGGAATTTACTTCAATTATGCTTGTGCCTTTGAACATTTCCCTGCCTTTTATCCAAGCATCTAAATATTCTCTAGCAGAACCTTTTACATTTGCCCCGATTCCTATGCCGACATTTGCACTCTCTCCCTTCGGGAAGATCCAGACATATCCTCGTTTAGCTATTTCATTGCCGAAATAAATATGCAGCATATTTCTTTTGATGCCATATTTTTCATAATTTATTCCAGCTATTTCATACTGGAAGCCGGAATCAATATCATAAGAATCTAATTGGACATTTAACCCTAATTTGCCTGCAGTAAAACTTTGCGGGCCGTCGCACGCAAATATTAAATCACAAGTATTTTCTTCATTAAACAAGCCAGCTGTTTTAACCCTGACTTTTCCGTTTTCTCTTTTTACCTCTACAACCGGGCTCATTACCCTTATTTCTGCCCCTGCTAACGCAGCCTCTTTTGCCAATTCTTTTTCAAAGGATTTTCTTTCCAAAATATAGCCAGAAACCTTGCCAAAATCAATATCTATTACTTTTTCTGACGGAGTGTATAAACAAGCACCGTTAATTTCCTGAGTACAATATTTTTTATCAATCTTAATATCTAAATTTTTGAAGTATCTTAGACTAAGGCCTTCACCACATTGTTTTGGCACACCTATTTCCTGCTTCTTGTCAACACACAAAACCTTTATGCCTTTTTTAGCCAATTCCCTTGCAGCATACAAGCCAGCAGGGCCAGCCCCAACAACAATAACATCATAATGCATTGATTCTCACCAACATTTTTGCCTTAATTTTTCATAAATTAATTTATGATAAAGCAAAAGACATTCCTGTTGAATTATACTTAGTTATGCCTCTTACTTAAAGTATTTATCAAATGAATCCAGAAACAGAATAAAAAGATTGTGTTATATCAAAAGACAAATTTTGTATCTTTATTTTTGTCCTTTGATATTAAACCTAAATTCTGACGCAATCTTCTTTTAGTGTATTCAAAATAAGAAGGGTATGTGTTCTTTCAATAAATTCAAATTTCTGTATCTCTTTTAAGAATGCATCCAATTCAGCCCTTCTCCGGAATTTTGCGATTATGATGACGTCATAATCGCCGGTAACATCATATACTGCTTGGACATTCTCATGCTTTGCAATCTTCTTTTCTACCTCAAACAACTTTCCTTTTGAAACCCTTGCCATTATTGCTGCTTGAACTTCAAAGCCTAATTTGTTATAATCTAAGTGGGCACAATATCTCCGGATTATGCCTTCATTTTCCATCTGCCCTATTTTTTTTATGACTGTTGTTGTGGAAAGGTTCAGTTTTTTTGCAAGCTGCCTATAGGAAATTTTAGAGTTTTCCAGCAAGGAATTTAAAATCAGTTTACAGTCCTTGTCTTCTGTGCTGCTTTTGGTGGACATTTGTATCACTTACAGGTACTTTATAGGAGGAAATATGACAAAAACTTTTTTAAATGACACTATATGCTACATTTGTTTTTGAAAGATCCGGAAAAGTATATAAATATCTGCATTACCTAATTAATATCGCTTTTAATTTTAGAATTTTTTGGTTGGGGTGGTTTGGTGGAGGAAATATTAAGCAGGTTAGAGGCAGACGGTGTAAGATTAATTGAATTGCATTTTTCGGATTTGCATGGAAATATTAAAAGTGTAACAATTCCAGTAAAAAGAGCATCAGAGGCATTTTCCAAAGGAATATGGTTTGATGGCTCAAGCATTGACGGTTTTGCAAGAATACATGAAAGTGATATGTTCTTGAAGCCGGATAAGGATACTTATGTGGTTCTTCCCTGGAGCAACGGTGAAAAAGCCAGATTTATTTGTGATGTTTATACCCCTCTAGGAAAGCCATTTGAAGGAGACCCTAGAGGAATTTTAAGAAAAATGGTTGAAAAAGCAAAGGCTTTGGGATATGAATACATGACAGGCCCGGAAATTGAATTCTTCCTTTTTAAATGCGGGGACAAGGGGGAATTAATCCCGCATGATTCAGGCGGATATTTTGATTTTAGCCCAATGGACTTGGCTTCAGAAATACGAAAGGAAATGATTTATGATTTGGAAAAATTTGGGATTGAGGTTGAGGCAGGACACCATGAAGTGGGAAAAGGCCAGCACGAGATTGATTTCAAGTATGGAAAAGCAATTGAAACAGCTGACAGAACTTTAACTTTAAAATATGTGATAAAATCAGTTGCTTTGAAATATGGGTTGATTGCAAATTGCATGCCAAAGCCAATTTATAAACATGCAGGGAACGGAATGCATGTCCATCAATCCTTTAATGATCTGAAAACCGGAGAAAATCTTTTCTATGATGAAAAAGATCCGTATAATTTATCTGGATTGGCAAGGCATTTTGTTGCAGGCCAATTAAAGCATGCAAAAGCGCTTTCAGCAATTGTTTCCCCAACAGTTAATTCATATAAAAGATTGGTGTCAGGGTATGAAGCACCAGTTTATATTTCATGGGCTTGCACAAATAGGTCTGCATTAATTAGAATACCTAAGATATTGCCAGGGGCAAAGAAAGCAGCACGCTGTGAATTAAGGTGCCCTGACCCTAGTACTAATCCCTATCTTGCATTTGCAGCTATGCTTGCTGCTGGTTTGGATGGAATAGAGCATAAATTAACGCCACCAAAAACAGTTGAGGAAGATATCTACCATTTGGAAGAATCTACATTATCCGCAAGAAACATTGAAAGATTGCCTGCTTCCCTAATTGAAGCAATCTATGAATTAAAAAAGGATAAAGTAGTTTTAGATGCTTTAGGTCCGCACAGCTCTAAGCTTTACCTGCTGGCAAAGGAAGAAGAATGGCTTGATTATAGCATGCAAGTAACAGATTGGGAATTAAAGAAATATATGAACCGTTAAGTGCGGTTCATTCCTTATTATTTTTAGCTATAGCAAATGACAAAAATAATTGACCAACTCAATGTCATTTGCTATCTAGTAAACGATAATATTTGTTCAAAAATTAATGTCGTTTGCTATAGTAAAATTTCCTTCCTAATTTTTCTTATTTTACCCATAACTTTCCAAAACAGTTAATGCGATAAGTTTCTTTCCTGAAAGGAAGCCCAGCAAAGCCTTTCCGGCTAAACTTACGTGCGAGAATTGCTCTTCCTTAAACCCTAATTGCTGCAAACAGGTTAGTGTATCCCCGCCGCCAATAAGTGAGAAGCAGTTTGAGTTTACTATTGCCTCAACAACCTTTTTTGTGCCTTCAGTAAACCTCTCATCTTCAAATCTTCCTAAAGGGCCGTTAAAAACAACAGTATTCGCATCCTTTATTGCTTTTGAGAATTCTTCAACTGTTTTTGGGCCTATATCATAAATATTATATTCCACAGGCAAATCTTTTACAAGCAAGGTTTCTCTTTTACCATTTCTTTCAATTGCTAAATCAACAGGAACGACTAATCTATTTTTGTGTTTTGCAAATAATGCTTCAAATTCATCAACCAATGGCAAAAAGCCTTTTTCTTCAATAAACATATCTTTCTTTCCTAAAGAATAACCTAGCGCTTTTAGGGCTAACTCCCCTAAAATTCCGCCAAGCAAAATTTTGGATGCCCTATCTTCTTCCAACGCATTTCTAATTACCTTAATTGAATCAGCAGGTTTCATTCCCCCTAACAACAAAACATTATTATTTGGTTTTAATTCCTTCAAAGCCCTTAATTCCTTTTCCAAATAAGGGCCAATATATGAAGGCAATAATGGGATAAATCCTACAACAGTTGCATGCGACCTATGCGCAATGCTTAATGCATCAACAACAAAGAAATCTGCAAGCTCAGCAATTGTCTTTATTTCTTCTTTTACTGCATGCTCTTTTGGGGATAATTCTTCGCATTCATATTCCAAAAAGCGGGAATTATCCATAAGCAGAACATCCCCTTTTTTCATTCCCTTAATCCTTTTTTCCATTTCTTTCTTGTTTTCCCAGCCGCTGAATTGAATTCTTTTTTTGATTAATTTTTCAATCTCCCTTCTGTGCTGCTTTAATTCAATAAAATCATCAGAGTTTTTTCTTCCTTGGTGGCTTATTACAATTAATTTTGCGCCTTCATCGCTTAATTTTTTTATCTCATCCGCATGTTTCTTTAATTTTGGGCCTGGAATTAATTTTCCTGCTTCAACAGTTGAATTTAAATCAGCCCTTAGGACAACTGTTTTTCCAGCTATTTTTTCCTTGCTTATGAATTTGAAATTATCAAGTGATAACATAGGTTCACCTTTGATTTTTTACGAGTATGATCTTAATATTTTTATTACTCCTTAGTTTCTGCTTTTGCTGTTCATTAAAAGTATCAAATCAACTAACCTGTTTGAATATCCGCATTCATTGTCATACCACATGCATACCTTTACCATATTTTTATTTACCATTGTCTGGCCTGAATCAAAGATAGATGAATGTGTATTGCCAATAATATCTGTGCTTACTAATTCTTCTTCTGAGTATTCTACTATTCCCTTGAGGCTTTCCTGAGCCGCTTTTTTTACCAAAGCATTTACCTCTTCAACAGTTGTTTCTTTCTTTACCAAAACAGTGAAATCAGTAATTGAGCCGTCAGCAACCGGAACCCTTAATGCAATTCCATCTAATTTTCCTTTAATGTGCGGCAGTACCTCGCCAACAGCAGATGCAGCACCTGTTGTTGTTGGTATTATGTTAATTGCAGCGCTTCTTGCCCTTCGTAAATCTGAATGTGTTGAATCCAATAATCTTTGGTCTTGGGTGTATGCATGAATCGTTGTCATAAACCCTTTATCAATTCCAAAGGCATCATCCAAAAGTTTTACAATTGGCGCCAAAGAATTTGTTGTGCATGAAGCATTGCTTACAACATGGTGTTTGCTTGGGTCATATTCTTTTTCATTTACCCCAATCACAAGCTGTTTAACATCAGAGCCTTTTGGGGGCGCAGATACTAACACCTTTTTTGCCCCTGCCTGAATATGCTTGTTGCATGAAGCAGTATCCCTGAAAATTCCTGTGCTTTCAACTACAAAGTCAACCTTTAATGAAGCCCAGGGCAATGCTGCAGGGTCTTTTTCCCCAAATATTTTTACTTCCTTGCCGTCTACAAAGAAGCTTTTTTCCTTTACTTCAATCTTAGCATTAAACTTGCCATAAACAGAATCATGTTTCAGAAGATAAGCTAATTGATCTGCTGCAGCCAAATCATTAATCGCAACAATCTCCAATTTTTTATATCCTGCCCTAAAGAAAGCCCTTCCAATCCTTCCGAAACCATTAATCGCAACCCTTACCATAACCTCACCCTATTTAATTAAAAAAAGAATTATTACAGCCTAATTAAATTAGAAAATCCTTAAAAAGTTATAGATTCCTTTATCTTTTAATATTTGAATTATTTTAGGTTAAATTGTTTTGGATGATAAAATGGCAAAAGGGAGAAGTTTTACAAGAAGGCCTGGCGGGCCAATTAGGAAAGGGCATAAGAAAACAGGCGGAAGAACAGTAAGAGTAGGGGGTACAAAACCCGTAAGAATCGTGCGGCCAGTTGTAACAACAAGAGAAAGAACTGAAAAGCCACAGCTTCCAAATACCCTAAGTGCAGCTTTTGAAATGAGAGGAAGAACATTGGAAGGAACACCTAAACAACGAGTATATTATGCTGAAGCAGATCTTCACAAAGGTTTGCAAAGGGCAGCTAAAACACATATTACCCCAAGAGATTTGATAAATCCAAAGGCAGTGATAAACTGGAGGGTTATTGGAGATAGCGATTTTAAACGAATTGGCAGAACGCCTTATAAGCATGGTTCTGTTGTTGAGTTATTCCAGTGGGATAAAAAATTAATCGGGGTAGTTGAACAAAAAGGCAAAACTTGGGTATTCCATGCTACACATGAGTTTGGGTGGAAGGAAAATTATTATAGATTAGATGCCCCTGTTACAATCCCTTTGGGCGAAAAATCAAAGTATAATACAATTATGCTGATGGAACCGATATTAATTGAAAAGAAAAGGTAGGTGTTAGTAGAATACATAGGCTAATTATCTGGTGACAGAGGATCTACTTTAAATTAATTGTTCAATCATAAGGGCTTGAAAATTTAACCGCCAATATTCCATTTTCCTATTTCCTTGAATTTTCCCAATTCTTCCTTAAATAAATTAGTTATTTCATCAAGCCTTTTCTGGCTTTTTGCTTCAAAAACCAAAACAAGCGCAGGCATATTGGAAGAAGCCCTTACCAAGCCAAAACCATCTTCAAATTCAATCCTTGCACCATTAATGTCATTTACCTTCCTAGGGAATTTTTTCTTGAATATTTCAATTAACTTATCTACTACCTGATATTTTGCTTTATCATCGCAATGTGCATGTATCACAGGGCTTGAATAATATTTTGGCAAAGCATCAATCAATTCCGATAATTTTTTGTTTTCTTCAGAAATGAATTCCAGAATTTTCAAGCCGGCAAAGCAGGCATCATCATAGCCATAATATCCTTTCAGGAAAAATATATGCCCTGAGCGTTCCCCTGCTAGCGCTGCCTTAATTTCATGGGCCTTCTTTTTGATGTGTGAATGCCCTGTTTTCCACATCACAGGAATGCCGCCATTTTTTGAAATCTCATCTGCCAAGGCTTTTGTGCATTTCACATCAAAAACAATTTTGGAGTGAGGGTATTTTCTCAAAATACCTTTTGCCAGAAGAATGAGCCATTTATCAGGATAAATAGCATTGCCTTTCTCATCAACTATGCCTAACCTATCGCCATCACCGTCAAATGCAAAGCCCAAATCTGCATTTTCTTGAAGAACTTTTTTTCCTGTTTCATTTAGCATTTCATCCAAAGAAGGATCTGCATTTCCATTCGGAAAATCAAAATCAATTTTACAAAATTGTTTGATTACTTCACATCCAGCGTTTTCAAAAAGGAGTGGAGCTATTTCAGAGGCGGTCCCATTCCTTGCATTAATCACAATTTTTATTTTTTTATTTTTTTGCGCTCCGTTTTCTGATTTTCTTTTTTCCTTATTTTCTGGTTTTATTCTTACTTTTGAAATCAAATCTTTTATGTAAGCATTCAAAATTTCTTTCTTCCTTAGTTTCCCAGTTTCCCCCCCTGCAGTGAATTTTTCATTTCCAATGATTTCACACATTTCCTTTATATCTTCAGGCAGCAGGGTTTTTGCATAACCATAGCCTAATTTGAAACCAGACAATCCGTTTGGATTGTGGCTAGCGGTAATCATTGCGCATCCTTTTATTTTGAAATGCACCTGTGCAAAATAAGTGATAGGGGTTATAACAAGGCCAATATCAATAGCATTAATTCCGGTGCTAATAAGGCCGGCAGTGAAGGCATTTTGCAGTCTTTCAGAATACTCGCGTGCATCATGGCCTATTACACAATCTTTGATTTTTCTTTTCAGCAAAAAAGTGCCAAATGCCTTTCCAATGGCTTTTGCAGCCTCTTCTGTCAATTGTTTATCTACAAGGCCGCGAATGTCATATTCCCTGAACATTGTTTTCTCTAATTGCATAACTATGCTTGCAATTTAGCTATTAAAAAGGTTTCAGTACAAAGATCAGATATGGCAAAAGATATGAAGTTAAAGCGCACCAATACCGCAAAACTTGTCAGCTATACAAATGCTTCACCTGCCCTTGCCTTAATGGTAGAAATGGACCGTTTAGATTCAACCCTTATAATGAGCCCAAGAGAGATTGAAAGACTTGCAAGAACCCATCTTAAAGAAGCAGGCATATTGAAATAATTTTTCGTTGTTCTTGGGAAAATCATCTGTTACCCATATTTTCAAAAAGGGTTTTTATTGGCAGGAATTTTTTGCTGCCTAATATTCATAATTTGTATTTCTTCAAAAAGTTATTGGCCTTTTTCAATAACTCCTTTGAATTTTTATAAGTTACCTGAGTAAGCGCCTGTTCAAAAGGCAGCCAAGCATAATCCATATGCTCATTTGATATTGTAACCTTGTCTGCATGCACCTTCCCTAAATAAAATACCACAGTTTTATGGTTCAATTTTGTTTCATCCTTGAAATAATATTCACTCATCTCCCTGAAGAACGGCATTATGTCAATGTGCTCAATGCCTGTTTCTTCCTTCAGCTCCCTTACTGCTGCAGTTATTTCATTTTCACCCTTTTCAATATGCCCTTTTGGAAAATCCCAGTGATTCTTGACATAATGCAAAATAAGGAACTCGCGCGGATTATCCTTATACACAATAAAGCCTGCACTTTTATGTTCAGTCATTTTCTCACTTTTAAAAAAATAATTCTTTAAGAAATTATTTTTTTTGTATTTTAAAATTTAAAACTATTATTATTGAAAGAATTATTCACTCAAAAATTTATTGAAAAAACTATTCACTCAAGAATTGTTTATATTCAATATCATTAAACATAGTGACAAAGTCTTTTATGTGCGCTTGCTTGAAATTATATTTTTGAATTACCTCTTCCCTGCTGCCTGAAAATTGTTCAAATTTGTGGTTTTGGCACGTATCCAAGATATATGTTTTATCTTCTACAGTAAGCAGCACAAAGCTGTGCAAGGTTAGATTGCTTAATTCAGCCATCATTACATAGCATTCTTTATTCCCCAAAGCTCTTGCAACATCGCAAAGGAACATTGCCAAATCCTCATCATCGCCTATTTTATTGGTAATTATTTCTTTAGGCGTTAACCAGTAATTTATTTCAATATCCAGTTCTATATATGTGAATTCCTTCTGTATGAATTCAAATATTTTCTTTAAAACTTCAAGGAAATTTTTTTCATAGGAATAATTTTCTTCTTTGAATTCAGAAATAAATGCAGCCAAGCTCAAATCCTCTGGATTAATCATTGTTTTTATTTGGCCTATTGTTTTTGTTTCGCTTTCGTTTATTGCTTTGGCATATTTTCTCAAAATAAGCTCGCAGAGCTTTACCTTGGCAGAGCATTCCCTATTAAAGCAAGTAGCTGATTGCATATATAATATATTTATATTATAAGCTTAAAAAACACACTTTTTTGGAAAAGATAGCCTAAAACCGCATTAAAATGCATTTTTAAGGCATTTAATGGCCTTATTGCTAGCCGTTAAAAATACATTACCATATACTTTAGGTAAATAGGCAATAGCATGGCGGATAAGGTACTAATTAAGTTTTTTGGTGCAGCGCAGGAAGTTGGAAGAAGTTGCATCCTTATTGAATCAGGCAGCAGGAAATTCCTGTTTGATGCCGGCATAAACCTGGGGGAAAAATGTGATGGAAGATTTCCAAAAATTCCCTTGAAATTAATCCCTAAAATATGGTCTATTTTTTTATCGCATGCCCATTTGGATCATTCAGGCTATCTTCCATTTCTTGTGAAGAACGGTTTTTCAGGGAAAATTTTCTGCACCAAGCCAACAAGGGATACAATACAATTGCTGTTAAGCGATGCTGCGCGCATAGGCAAGGAAGAAGGAACTGCAATTTACTCCTCAGAGGACGTCCTGAAGACTATTTCCCTAATTGAAATTGTTGAATATGAAAATGAGTATAACTTATCAAAGAATATTTCATTTAAATTTTTCAATGCAGGCCACATAATTGGTGCATCAATGGTCCTTTTGAACATAAAAGGAAAGAAGATTCTCTATACTGGGGATTTTAACACAAGGGAAACAAGTGTTCTTTTGGCTGCAAAAAATTTACAAGAAGATGAAAAGATTGATTGTATAATAATCGAATCTACTTATGGCAATAGGATTTCCCTGCCTAGCCTAAAAAGTTCCAGCAAGAAACTAGCTGATTTAATAAATGAAACAATCTCAAAAGGCGGCAAGGTATTAATTCCAGTATTTGCAGTTGGAAGGGCACAGGAGATAATGTTTTTCTTGGAAAATTATATGCGGTCTGGTTATTTGAAAAAATTAAATGTTTTTCTGGATGGCATGCTGATAAGGGCAAACAGGATATGCAGGCACAATGTGATAAATCTCAAGCCTGAGATTATAAATAGGATTCTTATTGCTGATGATGACCCATTCAAAAGTGAATTTATGCAAAAATCCAAAACAATCCACAAAAGGGATGTAATGAAGAATGAGAATGTTGTTGTTCTTGCAACAAGCGGTATGCTGACTGGCGGCCCATCCATGACATATTTTAAATTAATGGCTCCAAATCCTTTGAATGCAATAGTTCTTGTCGGGTTTCAGGTAAAAGGTTCATTAGGCCGGGAATTGATTGAAGGCAAGAAAACAGTGAAGATTGATGAAGAGGAAATTGCAGTAAATGCAAATGTTGCCCATATTCCCTTTTCTGCGCATTCAGATTTCCATGATTTGATTAATTTTGCCAAAGGAATCAGAATGAAGAAAATTTTTCTGGTGCATGGTGAAAAGGATGCGATTTCAGAGCTTAGCAAATCCATGAAAAAAAATACCAAGGCAAAAATAATTGTGCCTGAGCTTTGCAAAGATTATGTCCTCTAACCCTAATTTAGCTAATTTTTAGGGTTGAGCCAATATTTTTATATAAAAAGATTCTAATAAGTACATGGGTTTTTTAATGAAAAAATGCTTTAACGAAAAAGGCCAAATTGCCACTGAATATGTGATTTCAATGGGTGTGCTTTTGGCAGTTGTTGCGGTCATCACCAGCTATTCATTTTTAACATATGCTGAAACAATGAAGATGCAAAACCTTAGCACTTCTTTAGAGGCATTGGGTAATGCAGCAAAGTATGTCCATGCAGCAGGCTCAGGGAATAGCATGCTTACCAAAATAAAAATCCCTGAAGGCGTTATTTCCAGCAGCATTTTGGGGAATAAGCTTTCAATAACTTGGAAAGGTTCTGACTTTACTTATGCCCTTGATTTTAACCTGTCAGGCAGTTTGCCAATTGCTGAAGGCATTTACACTATGCGGGTTTATGCTAATGATGCCAGTGTTGCATTCCAGGCAATTTGAATAAATATTTGTTTTTGGATTCAAAGAGGAAAAAAATGTTTGGCAGGAAAAAGATGTTTGACAAAAAAGCCCAGGTTTCCACAGAAACAGTTTTTGCTGTTTCAATTGCGCTTTTGCTGCTTGTGATGGTGCTGCTTTTTGCCTCAAATATGCGAATGCAGTCAGATATATTGAAAAATAAATCAGAATCAAGCAAGATTTGTTATTCTTTGGCAGGATTGCTTTCAAAGGCAAATGCCCAGAATTTCTCAAAAGCAGAATTTTTGCTTGATAGGGATTTGATAATTTCAGGAAATAATATTTTCATCGGGGATGTTTCCTGCAAATTCTTTGGCACTCTGCCAAATGTTAATTTGGTGGCAGGCACAATCGAGATAAAAAAAACAAACCAGTTAGAGGTAAAAAATGTTTAATGCCTGCAAGCAAATGCATTATGCAGGCCGGAAAGGCCAGATAGTCCTTTATGATGTGGTATTTGCAGTAGCAGTGTTCCTGCTTGTTTTTGGAACATTTTATGCTTATTATTCGCACAATTTTGAGACCTTCAATTCAGAAATAAAAATGCGGGAAATGCAGGCTTTGGCAGAAATGTCTTTAGATACTATGTTGAACAGCAAAGGCATTCCAGATAGTTGGACAGGCACTGATGTAAATGTAATTGGAATAGTTTCATTGCCAAAACTCATAAATGAGGTGAAATTGGCAAAATTGCAGTCGATGGATTATCTGACAGCAAAGCAAAAATTGCTTTTTGGAAAATATGATTTCTTTTTGGAATTTAAAAATCCCCAGCAAACAACAACAATAGGCCTGCAGCCAACAGATACAAATTATTTAAGGGTAGTATTAAATTCAATTGTTTTGAAAGGCGGAGTGAACACAAATGTTGAATTCACAATCTATGAATAAAGGGTTTGTGTTCACAACAGAACTCTTTTTTGCATTAATGCTTGCCCTGGGTTTTTTGGGTTTTGCCATGGTGAATGTTTCGGAAAATAGCGTTGTGTTGCAACATTTTCCAGCAGAAACATTGGCAGCAGATGCATTGACTACTTTAGATTATAATGGGTTTTTCTTGGAAGTGCTTGATGGTAATTCCCTGACAGCTAGCCAAAAGATGAATGCAATATCCGCAAGGTTGGCTGAATTGTTACCGCAGGATGTTGATTTTAACCTAAGCCTGCGCGTTTTTGATTCCAATGCTGAAAAATGCAAAAGCAGCCAGAAATTTAATGATTGCTTTGCTGAACTGCTTGGCTTGTATCAATCTGTCGGGAAAACAATCCCTGAAAATAGGCCGATTGCCCATAAATCAATCAAGCTAATGAAAAAGCAGCCGCCATCAAAATGTGAAGTAAGTGCCCAAAAAGGTTCCTTGGCACATAAATATCCCCTAAAAAATTATGAAAATTACTTTGAATTATATTTCAAGGATTTTGAAAATGATTTTGCATATTTTGATGGCAATGACCTGAATATTGATTTTGGCATCTCAATAAACCCCGCAACTCAGTTAGAATGCGATCAGCAGATTAGGGCAGACATAAATGCAAGTGTCAAGCCCGCAGGCAGGGAACCTGCTGACATTATGCTTGTTTTGGACAGGTCAGGCAGCATGGATGAGTTTACAGTAAATTACCAGAAATTATTTTCCGGAACTTTTAATGATGGAACAAGGACATGCACACAATGGTGGTTTGGCTGGTGTTTGAGTTGGCAATATAATAACTGGGTTACTTTGGGAACGTTTGATTGGAATTATGAGGCATTTGCAATAAAAATGAAATACACAGGCTATTCAGGGCCAAGCAAGCCTCGCTTGAGATTATATTCACCAAAATCAAAATATTGGCCTTCATCTTCAGGTTCTTCTTCAAATTCACCAATAACAATTGAAGTTGATAAGTCTAATTTGAGCAATTTGACCTATCCTTCAGGAGGAACATGGAGGGTACAGGCATGGAGCGATGATTCAATAAATTATGATGTTAATATTTATAGGACAAAACTTAATGCAGCAAAAATAGAAGCGATAACCTTTGTTAGCCTGGCAGATTGGGAAGAGCAAGATTTTTTGGGGGTAGTATCTTATGCAACTACTGCAAAAAAAGAACTGCCTTTAACGCCAAACCATGCTGCGGTGATAAATGCTATTGAAAGTTTAAGTGCAGGTGGTGGCACAGCAACAGGTTCAGGAATTTATACTGCAACAGAGGAATTGCAGCCGCAGCCATTAGGCCATGGAAGGGAAGAGGCAATAAAATTCCAAGTATTATTATCTGATGGCAAAACAAATACCGGGCCTAGCTCTGCAGAAGCAGCACAGGATGCAAAAAATCACGGAATTACAATTTACACTATTGGTTTAGGGTCTGATGCAGATGTTGTTGAATTGACAAATATTGCAAACATAACCGGAGGGCAATTTTATTATGCCAATGATGAAAATTCACTACTGTCTGTTTATGATTTAATTGCGGAAAAAATAGGGGAAAAATTGCAGGGGTCGCAAAAAGCATATGATGCCAATATTTTAGTTCCTTTGCCAAAAGGCGCGCAGGTTGTTGATTTGGGTTCAGGAACTTTAATACAGCAAGTTGACCAGAATTACATAAGTTATATTATCGGTTATATTGATGCAGACCATCCTTGGGCAAGTTATTATATAATAAAGATTCCTTGCACTTCAAATTATGCCTGTGAGATTAATTCATTGAAATTCCCTGCAGAAGGGACTACTTTTTATTATAACGATGTGAATGGATTTGCAAACAGCATTCTATGGAACATTTTTGCACTCATTCCCTTCAAATACCGTGATTTAACTTTAGATATTATTCAGGCACAAATAGTTTCTGACAATCAAATCCTGCTTGATGTGAATGTCCAGAATACGGGTTATTTAAATTCAGGCCAGACAAAGCTTGATTTTTATTTAAATGACCCGATAAGCGGGCAATTTTTAAAGCAGGAAACAGTAAATGCTTTTTGCGGCCAGAAATCACAGCCATGTTCAAATTACTTCCAAATTTTCCTGAATGAATCGCTTTCAAGCACAGGCTATATCTATGCCATTGTAAATAGGGATAAAAGTATTTTAGAATGCTTAAACAATAATGTTGTGCAGGCATATTGCATCCTTAGCCCGAAGATGCAGTTCTATAAGATTGATTTGTCAATCTGGAGAAAATAGATTCATTATGCTACTAAGAATTAATTCAAGGGGAATGAATCCAAGAGCGCTGAATTCAAGGGGGCTTATGTTTAGCCTGATGGTTCTTGTGCTTATTTTAGGGATTATTCTGCTGAATAGTTACATTGCCAAATCACGCAATGATACATTTAATTCTGAAAATACTATTTCACTTACGAACCTAACTGAAAAAATATCTAATGTGCAAAGCAATATCGGGAATCTGCCAAAATCCGGAAAGGCAAAGCAGGCTTTTGAAAGGATTCTGCCATTCAATTATTCATTTGATGGAAATTACCTTGACATAAATTTTAGCCTGCCGTTTGAATCTGCGAAAATAAGCAATTTTTTTGATTCACTAAATCTTTATGAGGCATTTGTAGAAGACCGGAATTTTTCAAATGCCTATGACGGTTTTGACATTAATTTATCTGCCATAAAAAATCAGGCATGGGGAGGCCAAAGCAAAAACCTGCAGTTTGTTTCTTTGCCAAGCTGCATGGCAATAAAAAATAATGACTTGAATCAAATAAGGTTTGAGGATGCAAACCATTATTCCTGTTCCCAAAATTTTTCAATGGTTAATGTGAAAAGGATTGATTTTAACATAATCCTTTTTGATGATGATTTTAATGCAATAAAATGCAATGCAGGGGTATGCCCACAGGAGGTGTATTCAGAAGGAAGCATTAATCCTTACTTGAATATTTATCTAGAAACAAAAAATTGCCCGACCTGTTTCCTTTCCCAAAAAATAATCAGCAGGCATTTTAATCCTTCTGTGGATTTTAATTTTTTCCTTTATTGTTCAGGCACAGGCTGCAAGTCAAAGTCCATAATCTTAATTGCCGGCCAGAAGCTTTATGAAACAGCAACTAAAACAGTAATCACCTCCATTAGGTTTACTTTTAAAGAGTCTATTGAGAATTTATTTTTCTCAGATTTTAATGTGCTTGTATCTATTGATGCAAATTCAGCCGGAAGTAAGGTAAAAGCAGCAAGTAATCCCTTGCAGGGCTGATAAAAAAGGATTTAAACATAAAGAGTGTTTTCTTATCATGGAAGATAAAACTAAAATTGTGTCAAATTTTTTCAAAACTATTTCAGCCAAGCTTAGCAGAATTTTTTCAGGAAGCCGGGAAAAGCCGATTTCAGGTTCTGCAATTGTGGGAGAAATGAAGGCAGCAAGCAGGAGCAGTGGATTGGGCATACTTGCAGATGATTTAAGGCACGAGGAATTTAGGGAAGTCAAAAAAGAAAAAATTAAGAAAAAAAGCAAAAGAAGGAAAATAACCAAAAAAACAATCCAGAGGTTAGAGAAAACAATTGCTGATTTGAAAAGTAAGATGAGTGCACTGGAGCTTGATTTGGCAAATAAAAGAATCGGCGAAGAGGAATATCAGAGGAAAAAGGCAGAAACGCAATTGATGTTAACGCAAGCAGAACAGGATAATATTGGTGAAAAAAAGCAGCCGCTTGGATTGCATCCTTTCCATGCAAAACTGAAGGAAAAGGTAGATGGCCCAAGGCTAGAAAGGATTGAGCAAAAATTGGATAATCTCATGGACAAGCACAATGTAGATAAGGAGGCGATTGCTGAGCATGCTGAAAATGTTGATGTGAACAAGGTTTTGAAAAGCATTGATAATTTGGCAAGCATGGTTGAGCTTGAGAAAAAAAGTAAGCAAATAGAAAAATTGCCAGTAGTTGTTGAGCCGGAACATTTTGGGCACAAGAAAAACAAGGAAAGCATAAAGACAATGGCTGTGGAAATAAAAAAGAACAGGATTATTACTGAATTGGACCAGATTCTTTCAATGGTTCAGGAAAAAAAGAAAGTAACTTACGATGATGTTAAATCATTGGGGATTTCCCAAAAAAACTTTAAGGAATATGCTGATATCCTAAAGCAAGAAGGGTTAGTTGAACTTAATTATTCGCCATTGGGCGCAGTATATTTGAAATATGTTGAAAACATTGAAGAAGAGTGATATTATGGTAAATGTTTTGGAAACTTATGCTATTGAGTTAGGAAATGCGAAAATTGACATAAATATTATCAGCAAGGAAAAAGGGTTTACTGATTCTTATTTTTTAAATCTGCCGGAATTTGGAAAAGGCACAAAAGCATTGCTTGATTCAATAAAAAAACAATTGCTTGCAAGTGTTGAATTAAATATTGATAAGGCAACCGACCCAAAAAAAGTTGAAGAATTAAAGCAAATTGTCAGGTTAAGGGCGCTTGCAATGCTTGAGAAAGAATCCAAGACAAGCAAGCAGGAAGACTTAAATTTCCTTACTGAAGTTTTGGTTAATGAAATGTTTGGTTTGGGGAATATTGAATTTTTGTTGGCTGATGGAAACCTTGAAGAGCTTGTGATCAATAATGCAACAGAAGCTATACATGTTTACCATAAAAAATATGGGTGGCTTTCAACAAATGTTTTTGTCAAGCCAGAAGACGATATTTTGAATTATGCTAATATAATTGCAAGAAAAATAGGTAAGCAAATAACTGTTTTGGATCCGCTACTTGATGCACATTTGCTTTCAGGCGACAGGGTGAATTCTACCTTATTCCCAATCAGCACAAAAGGGAATACAATTACAATCAGGAAGTTTAGGAGAGATCCTTGGACAGTTACTGATTTGATTTCCAATAAAACAGTTTCCTCTGAAGTAATGGCTACAATATGGGAGGCAATCCAATATGAAATGTCTGTCGTGTTTAGCGGAGGGACAGCATCTGGAAAAACAACAATATTGGGCGTAAGCATGCCATTTATCCCGCCAAACCACAGAATAATAAGTATTGAGGATACCCGGGAGATTTTTCTTCCAGAATACCTTCATTGGGTTCCGCTTACTACAAGGGAACCAAATCCTGAAGGCAAGGGGGAAGTTACTATGCTTGACCTCCTTGTTAATTCATTGAGAATGAGGCCAGACAGGATAGTGGTAGGGGAAATCAGGAGAAAGGAGGAAGCAGAGGTGTTGTTTGAGGCGATGCATACAGGCCATTCCGCATATACTACTGTGCATGCGAATACTGCTGATGAAACAATTAGGAGATTAACAAATCCACCAATTGAGATTCCTAGCACAATGCTAGATGCTGTTGGCTTGAATATAGTGATGTTCAGGAACAGGCGCTTGGGTGTTAGAAGGATTTTGCAATTATCTGAATATATCACTGAAAGAAGGGGCAATGAAGAAGCAGTAAAAGCAAACATACTTTATCGCTGGAAGGCAAAGGAAGATTCAATTGAGAAATATAGCGAAAGCATAAGGTTCTATGAGGAGCTTGGCTTGTACACAGGGTTATTGCCCGCAGAAATTAATGATGAAATCCTTGAAAAAAAGATGATTTTGGAATGGATGCTTAATCAGTCTATACATAACATAACTGATGTCGGAAAGGTCATTGCTGAATATTATTCCAATTCAACTGTTGTTTTGGATGCAATAAGAAGGAATGATAAAAAAATGTTGTTAGGGGAGATGAAAGAGGCAAAATAATGATACCCTTTGTTTTATTCCCTGAAAAAGTAATGAAAACTGTTTCCCTGCCGTTTATAGGTTTAGCACAAGCGCTGAAGAAAATATTCCCTTTTTTAGATATGCAATTAAAGCATGCTGATATTGAGTTCACTGCTGAGGAATATTTGGCAATGCTTCTATTTAATTTGTTAGTTTATTTTGCTGTTTTCTCAGTCCTTTTTATTGTTCTGCTGGAAAGGTTTGTTGCAGAATACATTACTTTAGGATTGGGGTTGTCAGTTCTTTTTTGTGTGCTTATTGCTTTGCAAATATTAATTTATCCAGCAATGCGAGTAAAGAAAAAAGTAAGGGATATTGAAAATAACCTGGTTTTTGCATTAAGGACTATGCTGATTCAGGTAAGGAGCGGTGTTACTTTATTTAATGCAATGGAGATTGTAGCTGAGGGTGATTTTGGATTATTGGGGCAAGAATTCAGGAAACTGCTTTCACAGATTAAGGCAGGCGAGCACCAGAATAAAGTGTTGCAGGATTTTGCAACAAGAACCCCCAGCCAAAAATTCAGGAATATCCTTTGGCAGATTGTTAATGGATTAAAAGGCGGGGCAGAGGTTGCTAGTGTCTTGCAGGAATCTGTTTCTACTGCAGTAAAGGACCAGATGATTGAAATTAATAAATATGGAAACCAGCTGAGACTGCTTTCCCTGATGTATATGATGGTCGGTGTTGTAATACCTTCGTTAGGCTTGACATTCTTAATAATATTGAGCAGCTTCCCAAAGATTCAAATTAATGAATCCATGCTTTGGATTTTGCTTGGCTTGATTATACTTATGAATTTCATGTATTTAGGCATGGTAAAATCGCAAAGGCCTGCATTGGGTGCATAAAATGATTTATGAAATATTCTCAAATTTTGTGCCTGCAAAAGTGAAGCAAATATTTGAGAATGAATTGAGGTATGCCGGTTTTAACACCGATCCAGTTAAATTTGTCGGGTTTCTTTTGATTTACTCAATAGCCCTTAGCCTGATTCTTTCATTTATTGTTGGCTATTTGCTTAATTTTGATATGCTGGTTCTTATCCCGGTTTTTTTCCTTGCATTTATTTTAATTGTTTATTATGTAATAGGGAATGTTTCAGACCGCAGGGCTTCCTATGTTGAAAAGATTTTGCCTGACGCCCTTCATCTGATTGCGTCAAACCTAAAATCAGGCTTGACAACAGAAAGAGCCTTCCTGATTTCAGCCAGGGAGGAATTCGGCCCGCTTGCGGTTGAATTAAAGAATGCATCAAAGAGGATAATGACAGGTGAAAAAACCACTGATGTCCTTGTCGATATTCCGAAAACAATAAAATCAAAATCCTTGGAAAGAAATCTTGGCCTTTTGATTCAGGGGATTTCGAGCGGGGCGCAAATGAGTGAGCTGCTTTTAAAATTAGGCGATGAGCTAAGGGAGCAGAATACCCTGGAAAGGGAAGCCCAGGCAAATGTAAGCATTTATGTCATGATGATTTTTATCACAGCAGCAATTGGTGCGCCAGTTCTTTTAGGGATATCAAGCACAATTGTCGGAATCTTTAGCTCGCAGACTGCAAATATCGATATGTCTAATTTTGCACAGCAGGCTGCGGGCTCTGCAATACAAATAACGGGGCTTTTGGGCGGCACCAGAACAATAATTCCCACAGATTTCATTAATCTGTTTTCGCTTGTAACCTTGATTGTTACCGGAATATTTGCCTCACTTACTTTAGGGGTAATCCAATTCGGCAAAGAAAAGGCAGGAATAAAGTATATTCCAGTAATAGTGGTTATTTCTGTATTTTTGTTCTTCTTTGTAAAGGAGCTCTTGGATGTTGCGATGAAAAGCCTTTTCTTGTTTGTTTGATCTGCAACAGTTTTATTATTGGGTAGTTAATTGGTTCAAATTCCTGCACACTGCTGTTTTTTGAGCACAGTAGAAATAAATTCTTTTGTTCTTTTCTTTGTCGGGTTTTTGAGTATTTTTATCGGGTTTCCGCTTTCAATAATTTTGCCCTTATCCAGCAAGATGATTTTATTAGATATATTCTCGATGAAATTCAAGTCATGGGATACAATGACTAGGGTAAAGCCTTCTTTTATGAGTTTTTTAATTATTGCATCTATGCTGCGTATTCTTTCAGGGTCAAGGTTTGAAGTGATTTCATCCATAAGAATTATTTCAGGATTCATAATTAATGTTCTGGCTATTGCGGTTCTTTGTTTTTCTCCTCCGGATAGTTGAAGAGGGTATTTATTGAGCTTGTGGGAAAGCCCAACTTCCTTAAGTATTTTTTTGGCACTAACTATTGCTCTTTCCTTTTCTATTTTTTTTACCAGCATTGGCGCTTCAATAACATTTTCCAGCACAGTTTTGTGTGGCCATAAGTTGAATTCCTGAAATACAAATCCGATATGGGGGTTTAGCTTAGAAAAGATTATTTGCCCCCTATCGGCTTTTTCTAGCCCCGCAATTATTTTTAGCAGGGTTGTTTTTCCCCCACCCGAAGGGCCCATAATTGCAACAACTTCTTTTTTGTTAACTGAAAAATTTATATTATCCAAAACAGTTTGGCTGCCAAATTTTTTCTTTATGTTTTTGATTTGCAAATAGTTCGCCATTAATGTTCACACTCTATATTTCTTATAAAAGTAGCATACTCAAACTTTTTTGATATGACAATTAACGGAATCAGGATAATAATAAACATTATTGCTATTGCAGTGTAAATTTCAAGAGGCCTGTATGTTTGGCTTATTATAATCTGGCCTGTGTGCAATAGTTCGTTAAGGGCTATAACTGATACTATTGTAGTGTTTTTGATTTCTTCAATATACAACCCAGTTAAAGGTGAAAGCAATTTTCTAAAAATTTGAGGCAGCATTATCCGGTGAATTATTTGCAGCCTGCTTAATCCAAGAATTTTTGCGGCTTCTATTTCCCCTTTTGGAATTGATTCAATTCCTGAACGTATAAGTTCTCCTACATATGCTGACAAGTGCAAGGATAGGGCAAAAATGCCTGTTTCAAAGGCCCCAAAAGCCATGCCTGTGGCAATCGGCAAGGCATAATAGAGCCAAATAAGCATTATTAGTATTGGCATCATCCTGAAGAAATCAACATAAATGCAGCAAAATTTTCTGATGATAAAAACCTTGCTTGTTTTCCCGAATGCTACTAACAATCCCAAAATAGTTCCAAAAATTATTATCCAAATAGATAGTGTTAAAGTTATCAAAAGCCCGCTTATTAGAATCTCTTTCTGAATCCAGATAAAATTCAGGTCGAAAATATTAAATCACTCCCTCTCAAATATTTACTTTTTTAGGCTTATTGGGTATTTACCTTTTTAGGAATTATTGAAGTGTAGGGATATTTAGCATATATCTCTTTGAGTTCATCTGCTACAGCCATTACCTCAATAGCATTATCTAAGAAAGCCAACAATTTAGTGTCTTTTTCATTTAGTGCAAAAGTGCTTCCCCGTATTAAGAAATCTTTTTTAAGCAGGGCTTTTACCTCATCATGTGCCTTTAGGTATAATTCTGTAGTTATGCCATCAGAAAGCCCGGCATCTGCCCTGCCTGCTGATACCTCCACAAAAGCCAAGGAAATATCTGCTGAAGACATGACATTTAATTTTGCTTTTTTAAAATGTTCTTGTGCATATACATGACTTTGCTCGCCTTCAACTACTGCAATTATAACTCCTTCTTGGTCCAAATCATCAATAGAGTTAAATCTATTATCCTCTTTTTTTACCACTCCGTTGTTTCCCATATAACCGTAAGCTTTAGTAAAAATTACCCCGCCTGATGCACGTTCAATTAATGGGAAAATCCCAGAAATATTTGCCTGGCAACGTTCTGATTTTAAGTCAAGTACGATATTGCTCCAAGTGGTTTCGACATATTCTACCTTAGTGCCCATTTTTTTGGCTATGTTTTCAATAATATCAATAGAGATTCCTTCCATTTGCCCGGTTTTAAGATTTTTTACCGAAAATGGAGGATAACTAATATAACATGCAGTTATTGTGCTAGTTTCCTTGATTTTATCAAGGGCATCTTTTTTCTCAGAAAATAGTGTAGGTTGTTTAAAAAAAGCAACACCGCTTATAACTAGGCTTAAGATTACTAATCCGCTTAATACCTTAATCCAATCATCCATTTGCTCAACCCCCTACTTATTATTATTCTATACCTAATAAATAGTTGACTGTGCCCAGAGCCAGCAAAAATTATTCCATATTTTAATATTCAATTCCTTTTCTTGCACTTATTCCTTTTTTGAAATAATGTTTGCGTTCAATCATTTCAGTAACTAAATCAGCTTTTGCAATCAATTTTTTTGCAGCATACCTTCCAGTAATTATAAGCTCTAGATTATCTGGCTTGGTTTCAAGCAATTTAAGCACATCATTCAATTTAACCAGTTTAAAGTATACGGCTAAATTCAACTCATCAAGAATTATCATGTCATATTCATTTGATTTCAATGCCTGCATTGTTGCTTCAAGGCCGTTATTTGCCAATTCTTTTTCTTTTTTTGGAATGTTGCCCCTTTTTACGAAATTGCCAGAGCCAAAACAGTTTATCGCTAAATAGGGAAGATTTTTTCTTATTGCTTCAACTTCATTTGTATTTTGAGTTTTTAGAAATTGAATTATCAAAATTTTCTTGCCAGCACCATATGCCCTTAATGCAAGCCCTAAAGCAGCAGTTGTTTTTCCCTTTCCGTTGCCGGTGTAAATATGAATCATTCCCTGCATAGAAAGAATAATGTTTCTCTGTTTAAAATAGTTATTATGCCATCAGTTTTGAAGATAGCAATCACAGGCAATATAGCTTCGGGAAAAAGTCATGTGTTAAAAAAACTATCAAAAAAATTTAGGGCAGAAGATTCTGATTCCATAGTCAAGGCTATTTATAAAAAAGCTTTTTTCAGAAAAATTCTCAAAAAAGAATTTGGCACTTTTGACAAAAAGAAAATCGCAGGGCTTGTTTTCAGCAGCCAGGCTAAGAGGAAAAAGCTCGAAAAGCTTATTTGGCCATTTGTCAGGAAAGAACTGAAAGCATTTTTTGTAAAAAACAAAAATAAAAGGATGCTACTTGTTGAGGTTCCGCTTTTGTATGAGTCCAAAATGCAGGATTTGTTTGATTTAGTGATTTTTATTGAATGCAAAAAAGCAAATCAGCTGAAAAGGCTGCGGAAAAAAGGGTTTTCCCGAAAGGAAGCAATTGCACGGATTAATTCACGGGGGGCAGCAGAAAAAAAGATTAAACTTGCTGATATTGTGCTCGGGAACAATGATTCTTTAAAACAATTAAATAAAAAAATTGATTCGTTAATAATTATTCTTGAGAGGATTTGTTTTTTATCAGGTTATTGAAGGTGAATGTTTAAAGATAAAGGTTTTTGAAATTGGTTTGGTTTTGGCGGAGTTGATTTTATGGAAAAAATTATTATTTATCCAGGGAGTTTTGACCCTATTACTTTTGGGCATATTGATGTAATAGAAAGGGCATCCAAGATATTTGACAAGGTAATTGTTGCTGTAGCTGGCAATCCTGAAAAAAACCACCTATTCTCAATTGATGAGCGCATAAAGCTTGTAAAGACTGCTGTTTCCAATATTGAAAACGTTGAGGTTGATTCTTTCAATGGATTGCTTGTAAATTATCTTGCAAAAAAGAACTGTTTCTTGGTTTTAAGGGGGTTAAGGGAAGTGTCGGATTTCCAGTTTGAATTTCAGCAAGCAATGACAAATAGGAAACTTGACAACCGAATGGAAACAATCTTTGTAATGACTGATGAAAAATACTTTTACCTGAGCTCAAGGCTTGTTAAGGAATTGGCAAGGCTGAATGGCTATCTGAGTGGATTTGTGCCAAAAGAGGTTGAATTTGCATTAAAAAATAAGCTAAAGGCTAAATAATCAGCGTTACTGTTTTTTTCATGCGGCATAAAAAGCTCAAATAGTAATGTTTTTAAATTAGGAAACCTTATTCTATTAAACTTCCTGATTTATCAGGAACAAATATGGGGTGAAATTTAATGAATAATAAGGGACAGTCAGCATTAGAGTACCTGATGACCTATGGATGGGCTCTAATTGTTGTAGCAGTAATAATAGGTATTTTGATATATGTAACAAGTTCAGCAGCAGGAGGAGTTACTTGTGCCTCTAGCAATTCACAAATAGTTATGAAACAATGGGTATTTGGAACAGGTGCAGATAAGGTAGGATTTACCCTGCAGAATGCAACAGGTTCAGCAATTACCTTTGGGGCAGACTGTGTTACCGCAGCTAGCGGAGATATTTCAGAAGGAGTAACTGTGAGCGCATGTGCTACATCACCGACAGCAGCAAATGCCGCATTTACTGTTCAGCAGTTGGATGGCCCGGCATCATCTACCACAGTTTCAGGGGCAACAGCAACCGTTACTTACACAGTAAGTGGATTGACAGGAACAGCAATAGTTACTTGTAATGGTAAAATTTAAGGTTGGCAATTAACTTTTGAGGGGATTGTCTAATGACAATCCTTCTATTTTTATTTATGTTGTCCATTTAATTGTTAGCAAATATTTGAACTGTAGGGTATGATTTTTAATCAGATAATATCTCATATTTATGAATAAATAGAATAGGTGAGTTTTTTGGAAGAGCAGGATGGGATAATTGAAAGGACAAAAACCGGAATAAATGGCTTAGATACAATACTTTATGGGGGCATACCCCAAGGCAACCTGATTGTTTTAAGCGGTGATCCAGGTTCAGGAAAAACAATTGCTTCAATAGAATATCTTTACCGCGGCGCTACAAAATTTAATGAACCCGGTGTTTTTATTTCATTAGAGCTTGAGGCAAATGATATTATCAAGACAGCAGCGGCTTTTGGCTGGGATTTAAAACCTTTAATTGAAAAAAAATTATTATTGATTGAAACTATCCAGTTGTATAATTTTGACAGATTGTGCGATACAATTGAGACCCTTGTTGAGAAGATAAAGGCAAAAAGAGTAGTTATTGATCCAGGGGTAATTATTAGGTTATACTTTGAAAAAGAGCTTGAAGCAAGGAAGAAGATACTTGAATTAAGAAGGGTTGTGCGGAAATTAGGGTGCACAACAATAATAACGAATGAAAGAACAATGGACCGTACTTTCACTTTATTTGGCTTGGAAGAATATGTTGCAGATGGGGTTATTTTGTTATACCACAGCAAGCTTGAAAGCAGATTTATCCGAAGTTGTGCTGTCCTTAAGATGAGGTATACAAAAACAAGTGAATCTTTGCATCCCTTAAAAATTGAGAAAAAGGGAGTAAACGTGCTGGCAGAGCAGGAACAGCTTGAGGATATTGAGTAATTTGCAAAAGGAATAAATTGTGGTAAAATGCCGGATGAACTTTCTGAACTTTTGGGTTTGCAGTCAAAGATAAAAGCAAAAATAATCCAGGAGTTTTCAACTGCTAAAGAAGGTTCACAAATACTGCTGGTTGAAACAAGCGAGGATATGCAGTCTGTAAGGAAAGAGGTTGTCCTTAGCCTTGTCAATAACTATTTCTCAGGTGTTTATTTTACGACAAATATGCCTGCCGAAACCCTACAACAGGATTTGAAGAATGCAGATATAGATACAAATAAAATGCAGTTTATTGACAGCATTACAAAAGAAAGTGTCGGGAATCATACTGAAGACACAAAAAACATTACCTTTCTTGAAAGCCCAACGCAGCTTAGTGATTTGAATATACTTATTGAGCGTTCACTTTCAAGGATTCAGGCGACAAAGAAGTTTGTCATCATTGATTCCATTACCACACTTTTAATTTATAATCAGGAAAAAACTGTTGAGAAATTAATACATCGAGTAGTAGAAAAAAACCGCCTAAAAAAGGTTTTGACAGTAATCCTTGTCACTAAAAGCACAAGCGAGGAGTTAATACAGTGCATAGCGCAATTCTGTGACAAATGCATTAGCGTTTAATTTTCTGATTTTCTGTTTTCAACACCATGAAAAGCAACCAATAGTTTTTTATCCCAATAATCCTTTCTATTATCAGATTCCAACTACAATTGAAGGTATGCTTATGGGATTTTTTGATAAAATAATTGAGTTTATTAAGGCATTATTTAGCACTAAACCAAGGGAGATCAAGCAGCTTGATTTAAAGTTATCCGAGGTTGAAAGATACATTGACAAGAACAGAACTTTGGATACTGGAAGTGTTGAATCGAAATTATCTGAATTGAAACACCTAGTTGTGCAATTTGACCGTTTGCTAACCGAGTTAAAGAATTTGCAGCCAACAGAGGAAATAGATCCGAGGGCAAAGCAGGTTTTTGATACAAGCAAGCAGATAATGGTCAAGAAATTCAGCCTTGTTGCAGAAAAGCTTAAAGTTATCCCTTTTGGGGATACTGTTGCACTTGCAGAATATTGCAAGAAATCAATCCAAACGATTGATTTTACTGTGTTTTCAACAGGCAAAAGCATTGTTTATTCATCAATTGCGATGAAAGACAGGGTAAAAGAAATAGGGTCAGTGCTAACAGAATTGCATGCTAACCTCAAGAATCTGTTAACCTTGTTAGAACAAAGCGATATCGCCAAAATTGATGAAAGTATTGGTTCATTAACCAAAACAATTGAACATTCCTTGAAATTAAGCAATGATGTTGATGCCTTAGGCTTTAAGGTTGTTGAATATGACACAAAGATAGCAGAAGCAAAGTTAAATAAGGAACGATTTGAAAAGTCAGAAGAATTTAAAAGATTGGGAGAATTAAAGGACGAGCAGCTCCAGCTAGAAAAAGAAACCGAGGAATTGAAGCAGAAATGCTATGAGTTATTTTCAGGCATTGAAAGGGAATTGAAGAAATTTAAAAGAATTGCATATGATGAGCAATTATTTGTAATTGGGATGCTTGCTTTCTTTGAGCGCCTTACCGACAAGCCGTATGAAGCATTGAAGCAGGATGTTAGCGGAAAAAATACGCAATTAATACTGACAAAATTATTGCAGGCAATTGATGAAGGGAAGATAGGGCTTGAAGAAAAAGAAAAGGAACAGAAGACAGCAAAGGTAAAGGAGATTTTGGGGAGCAAAGTATTGGAGGAGCTTTTCTGGAAGGAGAACGAGTTGCAGAAAAAAGCCTTTAAGATAAGGCAGGAATTATTTAGCAGCAAGGCAGGCAGTGATTTGCGAAATGCAGTCCAGTCTGTTGAATCGCTTTACCTTGAGAAGAATTCATTTGAAAGGGATTTGATGGCCAAGAGGCAAAGCCTTGAGAAAACTAAGGAAAAGATTGAATCCTTAAAAGCAGAATTGCAGTCTAACTTAGAAAAAATGTTTGGCAATAAGGTGAACCTTATCCTTGATTGATTGCAAAAGCCCCCAAACTGTATTATTTTAAACCCTGGCTGATTGCAATAAAGTTTAGAACAGCATTATTTTAAATTAAGATTAACCAATTATTTCTTATTGTGGTAAAATGGACATAATGAAAGAGCTTGAAAGCTACAAGCCAAAGATAGACAAGGAAATTGGAAAAATCCTGCCTAAGAAAATTTCTAATTCTTGGGTGAATCTTGTTTTAGGGAAAAGCAGCTATTTGGTGGATACTAAAACATTAAGCGAAGAGGTAAGCATTCCTATTTGGGATTTTTTAAGCAGAGGAGGAAAACGCTGGAGGCCTGTTTTAATGTTATGGTCCTGCATGGCTTGTGGAGGCAATGAAAAAAAAGCAATGCCTTTTACAGTTCTGCCCGAATTGGTGCATAATGGCACAATTGTTTTAGATGATATCCAAGATAATGCAGATGTAAGAAGAGGCAAGCCAGCAATGCATAAATTATTTGGCATTGATACAGCAATAAATGATGGTAGCTTGCTTTATTTCTCATCACTGCCACTTATTTACAGAAACCTGCACAAATTGTCTGACAAGCAGAGATTGGCAATTTATGATTTATATGCTGAGGAAATGTTGCGCGTATCTATAGGTCAGGCTATTGACATACATTGGCATAAATCAGAGAATTTTGACACCAATGAAAAACAATACCTGCAGATGTGCATTTACAAAACAGGCGTTTTAGCAAGGTTTTCAGCCAGATTAGGCGCAATTTTGGCAAATGCAAACCAGAAAACAATTGAAGCTTTAGGCAAATTTGGTGAATCCCTAGGATTAGCTTTCCAGATACAGGATGATATTCTTAATGTAAACCCTAAAAACGAAAATTGGGGCAAAGAAATTGGTGAGGATATTTCTGAAGGAAAGAAGACCCTTCTTGTAATTTATACTTTAAAAAAGGCCAGTGTTGAAGACAGAAAGAAACTTGTTGAAATCCTTAAAAAGCATACCAAGGATAAGCAGGAGATTAAGCAAGCTATTAATATAATAAAGAAATATGGGGCAATTGATTATTCATTAAAAAAAGCAAGGAAGATTGTTGAAGATTCCTGGGAAAGTGTTGATAGAATCCTTCCAGAAACCATTGCAAAGAAAAAGCTAAGGGCATTTGCAGATTTTTGTGTTAATCGTGATATTTAATTTATGATTTTTATGCCGCCAAGATTGCCTACAAGGCCTGAACGAAGGGTGGGTAAGCTGCCAATAGCAACTGTAAGGCACAAGTCTTTGGCAAGGATGCCAGCAATTTCAGTTTCAGAGCATTCACAATTAAGCGTTTTTCATGAGATACGAGGCTATATTGCCAAAAAAAGAGTATCTGATAGAACTAATATTCCATTATCTCTTACTGAAAAAGAAAAGGCAGTTGAAGTCCATCTTAAGGCAATTGCTAATGAATTGGAAGTAAGGTTGGATGATTTGCGCAATGTTGGTTATCATTATTCCAATGGCCATACAAACCAAAACATAATTGTAATTGATGCTTTTTTCCCAAATGAACGAAAAAATCTTTTTTTTATATGCGAAAGGGAAAAACTGCCTGCAAATATTAAACTGGCGGTAGATTCCCTGGAAGCAATTGAATTGGGCACTAGCCAAAAAAGCTAATTTTATTACTAATCCCAGTGGTTATTTTCCACTTATTTTCTTATCTTTCTGATTTCATAATAGCCATTCAGCAAAGCCATTAATGTGATGAAGGAATTTAATGTTAAAAAAACGAAATCTTTGATAAAATAAGAATAAATAATTAATGAACCCGAGCCAAAAACATACAATAAAATGAATTTTCTATTTAAATGGGCTTTTTTTGATTTAATCATCTCAACTGTTTCAGGTATCCAGGCAATTACTAACAAGAGCATTCCAAAAATTCCAATATATTGAAGCATACTTATTGCTAAGTTAAAGGTAAATAAAAAGGTTTCTTTGAAAATTATATTCGTGAGACTCAACAGAGTTTTTAACAAGTATCTTATGGTCAATATATATTAATGGCTGATCCTATGAATGAAGTTGGGTTAATTGAAGTAAAGCATCATTTTCCTTCTTGGGCTGTGACTGAAGAGGCATTGCGATTGAATACACGTGAAGGGCAATGCATAGGCATTGAGGTAATGCCTTCCCAAATGGCACAATTTGAACAAGTAAGCAGCATGGCACAAGGAGAAAAAAATGCGTTTATGAAAAGGCAGAATTCGCATTTCAGGTTTTTTTATAGGGCCTGGCAGTGGTGTATAAGAAACAACAGGAGAATAGTATCGCTTGATTCAGATGAATTAACTGAAAAGATGCTGACAGTCCGAACGGAAAAAAATAGCCTTGAGGCTAGGGCTGGGCGATTGTTTGCTAAACAAGGGAAACTACAGGATAATCCGCCTGAAAAAGTAGTTAGGTATAACAAATTAATAAGGGAACGTGATTTGCTAAGGCATAACTCCAATATTTTGCCACAAAAATCCCCTAAACAGGAAAGGATATCCTCTAGGTTGCAAGAAATTTACACACAGCTTAGAAGGTTAGAACCTGCAGAACGAAGGCATCGATCTAGATTGTCAGATGTTTCTAGTGTGCAACAAAAATTACGTAGTGAGGCTATGCAGAAATTATTCGAAGCGCATCAAATAATGGTACTTGAAAGGGATAAGCATATGCTAGACAGGATGCTTAGTGCTGGTGTGCATGTTGCAGTACTTGGTTATCCTCATGGCATAACAATGGAAAGAGAAAAATTTTATGGCAGAAAAATAATGTTTAAAAACATTGTAAGAGGCAAAGATATATTCCATGCAGGGCCAGTGTTTTTTACAATAGGCCTAGAAGAAGAAAACAGCCAGCAAGTGCAAAAAGGATGTGCATAAGAAGGCCTGTAAAATAATTCTTAATTTTAATTAAGATGGTTATTATTATCCTCGGCTTGGCCCTTCGCTTTTGTCACATGCAATATATTTTGCGATGAAAGGATGCACTTTTATTAATTCATCATACATATGCCATGCAATTTTTCTGTATGAAATGTGCCCTTCTTTTCTGCTTCTTAATCTTATGAAATGGTGCAGTTCCCTTAAATTCCAGGTCATCAAAACGCGCTTTTTATATGCGAGCGGAACAACATATTGGGCTTCATAAGGCATTTCTTCAGCAATTTTTTCAAATGTTTCTTTTGCCTCAAGCATTGCATTTTCAAATTCTTTCTTAAAACCAGCTTCGATTAATTCTTCAGGCAGGGAGTAGCCATTTTTGGTTGTTACCAATTGGTTTGTCTGGGTGCACATCCTGTGCCTTTGTATGTCCCTGAAAGCACCATAATCCACAAGAACATCAAAGGCATAATTCAAATGTTCTAATTCACGTAATGGGGAATCAAATTGGCTTTTTTCATTAAGGAATTCATCAATTATTTTTAATTTTTCTTTCTCACCCATCTTTTTTGCCTTATCCAGCAAGGATTCAAAATTTTTGTGGGTAAATCTGTAAAGAATTGCTACAATTAATTTATTTTCAGCTTCTTTATCATAATCAACAAGCGTAACATCTTTCTCAGCAGTATTTTCTTCTTTCTCATTTGCATTTCCTTTTACTGGTTTTTCCGCAGAGTAAGGTTCGCAGATTGCATACATTTTCTTTTCAGTGTTTGCAATGTATGGGTTATAATCAGCAAATTTCACAAGCACAGGGATTACTTTTGTTACTTCCTGCTTTAATTTAAAGCCTAATTCTTGCATTTCATCAAGGGGATTTGAGAGCATTTTTCTTATTGCATGTTCTAAAACCCTGGCATTGGCAGTCATTGCTAGGTTTGTCAATGTTGAAGACGGCAATAAATACCTTAAATTGTCACAGGCCCTTGCTTTTGAAACGCTTTCATATAATTTTTCATTCATCCCTGCTTCAATAGGGTATTTTTCCTTTATAAAATCCATCATTTTCGGGGTTAATTCCCAGTAAAGGTCAAAAAGATTATTGCAGGTTTTTTCATATCCGCCTGAAAATTTAGAATCCATTATTTTTTTTGGCTTATAATATCTATTTTTGTCAAATACCTGATACCTTGTTGATTTTTCAGTATATGACGCTAACCTATTATCTTCAATCACCTTGCTTGCAATGATTGAAACATCTTCAAAAGCAATTGATGCAACAGCATGCTCTGCTATTGACGAATGCCCATAGCCGACAACCCATTTTTCATGAAATGCTTTTGCAGATTCATTTGCTTTTGAAAAATCAAGCTCTTCGCCAGAATATTTTTCAACCAAATTAGAAACATTCAATTCCTTGCCTTTCAGTAGTTTTAGTAGATTCTCCCTGAAACTTAGCGGGCTTCTTGAAACATATGCGAATAAAACCGCACGAACTTCTGGCGGCAGGTTGAAAATTAAATAGACATTATTGTCTAGATTGGAGACATGTTTTTTCAAAATTTGCTTCTCGGTTTCTGAAAATTGTTGCATTAAAGAAAAAGAAGCCAAAGGCTTAAATAAAGCACCCTATATGTGTTATCCTCTTTGATTTCAAGTAGGAGTTTCAATTAGCCAATAAATTTTTTGATGAACTCACTTGGGCTTGATTTGCTGTTTTTTACTTCAATATTGCCCAAAGATTCATCCTTTTTGCTTTTTGCTAAATCAAAAACCTCAAGGCCGATAATCCTTTTGTTTTTATTAAGGTTTTTCAAGATAGATTCAGTTAGCTTGACATTTGCATATCTCCCTTTTCTATCCTGTACCTTTACATATATTTGGATTGTTTCCATTTCTTTTTCAAATTCGTTAGCCATATAGAATAATTGATTTATGTAAATAAATAGGTTTCTGGCAATAGGTTATTCACTGAAATTTTGTCAATTGTCGAATTTTTAGCCTAAAAACAACTATTTAGTTTATAAACTGTCGAAAATACTTTATTCTATAGCAGACTTTAATTTATTGCTTATTCTTATGATATTATGGCTTCGCAGATCCCAGGCTTTTATAAAATGAATTTGGAAGAGCGCCTGAACGAATTAAAAAAGAATTCAGAATTGAGTGAGGAAGAAATACAATTGCTTAAGCAGAATATTAATGCTTTAGGCTTTGATTTAGCCAACCGGATGATTGAAAATGCTATTTCTTGCTTTTCTTTGCCTTTGGGCATTGTAACTAATTTCAAAATTAATGGGAAAGAAAGATTAATTCCTTTTGCCACAGAAGAACCGAGTGTTATAGCAGCAGCATCAAAGGCAGCAAAGCTTGCATTTGATTCCGGCGGCTTTGAAGCAAAGGCATCAGAACAAATAATGATTGGGCAGGTTCAACTTGTTGGTGTTAAAAATTTTCCGAAAGCAAAAAAAGCAATTTTAAAAAATAAAAAACAATTGCTTGAATTGGCAAATGCCCAAGATAAAACTTTGGTGCAGTTTGGCGGCGGAGCAAAGAATATTGAAGCAAGGGAAATCAAAGGAAAGCAAAAATTTTTGGTTGTACATCTGCTTGTTGATGCAAGGGATGCAATGGGCGCTAATGCGGTAAATACAATGTGCGAGGCAATAGCCCACAGTTTGGAAGAGCTTTCTGGCGGGGAAGCAAGGCTAAGGATCCTTACAAATTTGGCATTAAATAGGGTTGTGAAAGCAAAAGCAGTCTGGAAGAAAGAAGCAATCGGAAAAGAAAATGTGGATAGGATATTGCAAGCTTATTATTTTGCTGATGCTGATGTTTATCGAGCAGTTACAAACAATAAAGGAATAATGAATGGGATTGACGCTGTTGTAATTGCAACTGGGAATGATTTCAGGGCAACAGAAGCTGCATGCCATGCTTATGCTTCCTTAAGCGGGAAATACAAGCCATTAGCAAAATATTCAAAAAATAAAAATGGTGATTTGGTTGGGGAGATTGAAATTCCCTTAGCAGTAGGGATTGTTGGAGGGGCAACAAGAACCCATCCTTTGGCAAAAATCTGCCTTAAGCTGATGAAAGTAAATTCGGCAAAAGAACTTTCTGAAATAATTGCCTGCGTAGGATTAGCCCAAAATTTTGCTGCTATTTATGCATTATCCACCGAAGGGATCCAGAAAGGGCATATGAAATTGCATAGCAAAAATATTGCTGTGCTTGGTGGCGCGAAGGATAATGAGATTGAAATTATTGCAGACAAAATGGTAAAGGAAGGGAATATAAAAGCAGACAGGGCTAAAGAAATATTAGCAGAATTAAGAAAAAATAAAAATACCTGATATTTAATTATTTTATTTAATGTTTAATTATTTGATTAAAATTTTAGGACTGAAGTGAAATTATGGAATCAGGAATTGTTGCATACGGAGTACAAATCCCAAAAAGAAGGATTAGGGTAGAGGAAATTGCGCGAGTTTGGGAGAAGGACGGAAAACATATTTCAAAAGGGATAAATGTTCAGGAAAAAGCAGTTGCCGCCTTTGATGAGGATTCCTGCACTTTGGCTGTTGAAGCAGCAAGAAAGGCTGTTTTTGATTTTGATATTGACGCAAAAAAGATCGGTGCTTTATATGTTGGTTCTGAAAGCAAGCCTTATGCGGTAAAGCCGACAGCCAGCATTGTTGGAACGGCAATTGGCGCAAGTACAAGGTTAATGGCCGCAGATTTGGAATTTGCCTGCAAAGCAGGAACAGCAGGAGTGCAGATGTGTTTAGGTTTAGTGAATAGTGGAATGATTGAATATGGAATGTCAATCGGTTCTGATACTGCACAAGGAAGGCCAAATGATGCACTTGAATTTACCGCAGGAAGTGGGGCAGGAGCTATTATTGTTGGGAAAAATAAGGATGAAATTATTGGACAAATAAATCACACAGTCTCATTTACTACAGATACCCCTGACTTTTGGAGAAGGCAGCATGCTGAATTTCCAGAACATGGCGGCAGATTTACTGGAGAACCAGCTTATTTTAAGCATGTAATAAGTGCAGCAAAACTTTTGATGCAGGAAGCAGGAACAAATGCCGATGATTATAATTATGCAGTATTCCACCAACCAAATGGAAAATTTCCATTAACTGCTGCAAAAATATTGGAAATAGATCCAAAGAAGGTTGAACAGGGACTGCTTACCCCTTACATAGGAAATACCTATTCTGGAGCTACGATGATAGGTTTATGTTCAGTTTTGGATAAGGCAGAACCAGGCGATAGAATTTTGGCTGTATCTTTTGGTTCAGGTGCTGGTTCAGATGCTTTTGATATTACTGTTACAAAAAATATTGCAAAGAAAAGAGCCAAGCAAAAAGTGTTTGATATGATTAAAGAGAAAGAGTATGTTGATTATGCTTTGTACATAAAGCACAGGAGAAAGATAAAATCATTATAATTTAATGAAGGAAGATGATTATGAAGGAAGTTGTAATTATTGGCTGCGGATTGACAAAATTCGGTGAATGCTGGGACAAAAGTTTCAGGCAATTAATTGCAGAAGCAGGGGTAAAAGCAATAAGCGATGCAGGATTGCAGGGGGAAGAAATACAGGCAATTTATGGCGGATGCATGGCTTCTGGCAGATTTATTGGGCAAGAACATATTGGTGCTTTAATTGCAGATCAGCTAGGATTAAACCCAATACCTTCAACAAGGCTTGAAGCAGCTTGCGCTTCTGGCGGAGTTGCATTAAGAAATGCTTATTTTGCAATTGCTTCCGGTGCCCATGATATTGTTGCTGTTGGAGGCATAGAAAAAATGACCGAGGTAAGCACAGAAGCAGCATCATTTGCTTTGGGCGGGGCAGGAGACCAAGAAACAGAATTATTCCATGGAGCTACCTTTCCCAGTTTATATGCTTTATTAGCAAGATCGCATATGCAGGCATTTAAAACAACAGAAGAGCAGATGGCCGCTTGCGCAGTAAAAAATCATGCAAATGCAGTTCATAATCCCTATGCTCAATTTAGAAAAGAGATTACTGTTGAAGATGTAATGAAATCAGGATATATTGCTGAACCGATAAAATTACTTGATTGTTCTCCATTGACTGATGGCGCAGCAGCAGTTATTTTATGTTCAAAGCAAAAAGCCATTGAATTGGGAAAAGAAGGTGTGGAAATTTTAGCAAGCGCACAAGCATCGGATACCTTAGCATTATCTGGAAGAGAATCCCTTGTTGAATTAAAAGCAACAAGGATTGCTGCACAACAAGCATACAAACAAGCAAATGTGAAGCCTAATGATATTGATGTAGCCGAAGTGCATGATTGCTTTACAATTGCCGAAATTTTGGCAATTGAGGATTTAGGATTTTTCAAAAAAGGGGAAGGAGGTAAGGCAGCCGAAAAAGGCCTTACTAAAATTGGGGGAGAGATAGCAATTAATACTTCAGGCGGCTTAAAAGCAGCAGGCCATCCTGTTGGGGCAACAGGGATAAAACAAGCAATTGAAATAGCCTGGCAGTTGCAGGGAAAGGCTGAAGGAAGGCAAGTAAAAGATGCTAAAATAGGATTAACCCATAATGTTGGTGGAAGCGGAGCAACAGCAGTTGTCCATATTTATAAAAAAATGTGAGGATTAGGAGGAATATTTATGCCATATAATGCATTGCCTTTGAATTGGAGAAAATTCCCTGAAAGATATAACCTAGAGGGAAGTTACTGTGAAACCTGCGATACTTATTATTTTCCTGCAAGGGTTCTCTGCCATAAATGCAGGAGAAAAGGCAAAATTATCATAAAGGAAATGCCTCGTATTGGAACAATTATTAGTTATACTAAAGTGCATGTCGGCCCAAAAGGCTTTGAATATGAAACTCCCTACCATTTGGCGCTTGTGGATTTGGGGAAAGGAGTAAAACTTTTGACCCAGATTGTAGATTCCGAGGATGCTAAAATAGGCATAGGCGCTAAAGTAAAGAAGGTTTTTAGGAAGATAAATGAGGGTTCAAAGATAGGGCCAATTAGTTATGGATATAAGTTTAAGGTCATAAAATAGCTAAATTCCGCGTAAATCCTTAAAAAACACAGCATTTAATAATCTGGTTTAATAATCTGTTTTGTTTATTATATACATTTGACTGTTAAAATTAAGACATGATTTTTATGGGAATTGGCTACGGTAAGGTAATTCTTTTTGGTGAGCATTTTGTTGTTTATGGCAAGCCTGCAATTGCAGCTTCTATAGAAAATAAGACAATTGCCAAAATAAAGCCTTATAAAAAAGGCGGGATTCTTTGCAATTACAAAAACAGGTGGAAGAATAAAAAATTATTGGAGGATGACCCGGAAACAAAATGGCTAAAAGGCATAGTTATAAGATTATTAGACTCATTAAAGATAACAAAAACAAATTTCGAATTGTATATTGAATCTGATTTGCCTGTTGGGATTGGGTTAGGCAGTTCTGCTGCTTTGAGTGTTGCAATTGTCCGAGCCATAGGTGAATATTTCAAGCTTGGTCTGAATGAGAATAAGGTTTCAGAAAAGGCATTTAAAGCTGAGCAGATATTTCATGGAAATCCTTCAGGCATTGACAATACTGTCGCTACTTTTGGCGGCTTGATATGGTTTAAGAAGAATTTTGGCATAAGAAAGCTGACTTTAAGAAAGCCATTGTATGTTGTGATTGTTGATACCCCGAGAAAAGGCAGCACAAAGGATTTGGTTGAAAATGTAGCTAAATTCAAGGAAGCTAATGAAGAATTATTTAGCGCTTATTTGGATGAGATTGATGCTTTATCAAGGGAAGCAGAGATTGCATTGTCAAAAAATGATTTGGTGAAATTAGGCGAATTAATGAATAGAAATCAGGATATGTTAAAAGACATTGGTGTTTCAAATCAAAAATTGGACAGGCTTTGCAAATTAGCTTTAGAAAGCGGAGCTTTAGGGGCAAAATTAACCGGGGCAGGGGGAGGTGGCTGCATGTTCGCACTTGCCGATTCTCCAAAGGTACAGAAAAAAATTGCCAAAGCATTAAAGAAAGAAGGACGTCAGGTTATTTTAACTAAAATTGGTGTACAATGAAAAGGATAATTGTTGCTATTTCTGGTGCTTCAGGCATTGACTATGGGATCGAATTACTGAAAGAACTTAAAAAACAGAAGATTGAAATACATTTAATCATTTCAGAATGGGCTTCTGAAGTTATGAAAGCAGAAACTGAGTATTCAATTAATGAAGTAAAGAAGCTTGCTAATTTTTGTTATGATTCCAAGGATTTGTCTGCAGGCATCTCAAGCTCAAGTTTCCTTGTTGATTCAATGATAATTATTCCGGCAAGCATAAAAACCGCTAGCGAAATAGCGCATGCTGATGCAAGCAATTTAATTTCAAGGGCTGCTGACAATATTCTAAAGATGAGAAAAAAACTTATTGTTTGCATAAGGGAAACCCCGTTAAGTACTGCTGCATTAGAAATGCTTTACAAATTGAGCTTATGCGGAGCAATTGTACTGCCCTTATCACCAGCATTTTATCATAGGCCAAAAAATTTGCAAGATATAAAAGATTTTATTGTCGGCAAGTGCCTGGATGTTTTAGAAATAGAAAATAAAAAATTCAAAAGGTGGAAGGAAAAATGAGTTTTAGGGATTTTTTAAGCAGGCTTGGCAAGCAGGGCAGATTGTTAAAAACAAAAAAGCAGATTTCGAAACGATTGGATGTTTCTTCATTAATGAAGCAGCTTGATGGGAATCCGCTTCTGTTTGAAAATGTGAAAGAATCCGAATTTAGGATAGCAGCAAATGTTTTTTCAAAAAAAGAACTTGTTGCAGAATATTTTGGGGTAAAACCTGAAAGATTAATTCAATTAATGATTAATGCACTTGAAAATAGGTCCGAGCCTAATGAAATAGCAAAAGCGCCTTGCCAGGAAATAGGGGAAAAGCATGTTGATTTGGATAAAATTCCATTATTATTCCATTATCCTGAGGATGGCGGAAACTATGTAACAAGCGGGGTAATAATTGCAAAGGATAATGAATTAGGCCAAAACGTTTCTTTTCACAGGTGCATGCAACTTGATAAAAAAAGGTTTTCAGTAAGGATTCTTCCTAGGCACCTGAATGAATTCATAAAAAGGAACGGCAATGAACTGGATGTCGCGTTATGCATTGGTAATTCTGCCCAGGTTTCATTGGCTGGGGCGACATCAACCGAAATAGGAATTAATGAATTGACAATTGCAAATTCAATTAAAAAGTTTGATGTTGTTAAAGCAAAAACCTCAGATATTTTAATTCCTGCAGATTGTGAATTTGTTTTGGAAGGCCGCATAATTAATTCATTTGAAGATGAAGGCAAATTTGTTGATTTGACTGAAACCTATGATATTGTAAGAAAACAGCCTGTTTTTGAAGTAAAAAAAATCACACACAGAAAAAATGCAATTTGGCATGCATTATTGCCTGGCGGCTTGGAACATAAAACCTTGATGGGCATGCCAAGGGAACCGACAATATTTAAAGAAGTAAGCAAGGTTTGCAATTGTTTGGATGTTAGCATTACTCCTGGAGGATGTGATTGGTTGCATGCCGTTGTTAAGATTGACAAGAAAAATGCAGATGACGGAATAAAAGCAGGGGAAGCAGCTTTTAGAGGGCATTCCTCCTTAAAACATGCATTTGTTGTTGATAAAGATATAATTGATATAAATGATTTTTCAAATATTGAATGGTCTTTAGCTACAAGATTTCAGGCAGATAAAAATCTTATTGTAAAAAAAGGTAAAGGTTCTTCATTAGACCCTAGTGCTAATGCCAATACACGGGATACGGCAAAGGCAATATATGACCTTACAATTCCGGCAGGAAAAGACCCTGCTGATTTTGTGAAAGCTTTGCTTAAGAAAGTTGAACTGAAAAAATATTTTAAATTTGGAAAAATAAAAAAGGATTAAGGTATTTAGCGTTGTGATTTTTATGGAGCTTTCAGCTGAAGAAAAAAGGATGCTATCAGGAAAAGAAGGCAATGCAAGGAAAAAGGCAATGCAGATTATTTTGGCTCTTGCTAAAATTTATCAGGCAAAACGCCTTATTCCAGTGAAATCAGTGCAGATAGCAGGTGTTTCATATCATAATTTAGGGGATGCTGGGCTTGAATTTTTGCAAGAAATGGCTGTTGATGGAAAGGTAAAAACAACCGCTACCTTAAATCCTGCTGGCATGGATACACTTAATTGGAAAAATTTTGGCATTCCCGAGGATTTTGCAAAAAAACAAATTGCCATTATTGATGCATTCAAAAAGATGAATGTAAATACAACGCTTACCTGCACTCCTTATCTGATAGGGTATGCCCCAAAAAAAGGCATGCATATTGCTTGGTCTGAATCAAGCGCAGTATGCTATGCAAACTCTATTTTTGGTGCTTATACTAATCGGGAGGGTGGGCCATCTGCGCTCGCATCTGCCCTTACAGGCCTTACTCCCGAATATGGGATGCATTTAGATGCAAACAGGCAGGCGCAAGTAACTGTTGTTGTTGGGGCAAGGGTTAAACTTATTGAGGATTTTGGCGCTTTGGGAAAAGCAATTGCGGATAAAGCAGGCAATAAGATTCCTTACATAAAAGGCATTGAAAAGAAAAATGCTAATTTGGATTGTTTGAAGAATTTTTGCGCCTCAATTGCAACATTTGCCGGCTTGGCAATCTTCCATATGGAAGGCATTACCCCAAATAAAACAAAAGTTCCTGATGACTTAATTGAAATAACCCATGATGATTTGGAAAATGCAAGGAAATCACTTTATGATGAATTCGACCATGTTGATTTAGTTGCTATTGGCTGCCCGCACTGCTCACTTGAAGAATTAAAGTATTTAAATGAATTATTAAAAGGAAAAACAGTAAAAAAGGAATTTTGGATTTGTGTTTCAAGGAAGATTGCTGAGGAAGCAGAAAAGAAAGGCTTTTTGCAAAATATTAAAGCATCGGGAGCAAAGATAGCCTGTGATACCTGCATGGCTGTTGCTCCGTTAAAAGGACGCTTTAATACAATGGTTACTAATTCAGCAAAAGCCTGCTTTTATGGGCGGCAGCTGAATTCATTTAAGGTAAGGATGCGGAATATACGAAAGTGTGTTGATATGGCAACAAGCTATGTTATTGTTGAAGAAGTGAAATTATGAATCCCAAATTAAAAGAAACAACATTGAAAGGAAGAACAATTTGCGAGGGAAAATGTTTTGGCAGGGCAATTGTTTCTAAAAAGGAAATCTCTTTTTTAGGGAGCATAGATCCGGATACTGGAAAGGTTATTCAAAAAGATAATGATTTGTTTGGCAATACTGTCGCAGGAAAAATTTTGGTCTTCCCAAATGCAGTGGGCTCTACAGTTGGTTCTTATTCGCTTTACCGCATGAAAAAAAACAATGTTGCGCCAAAAGCGCTTGTTTGCAAGGAAGCAGAAACAATAGTTGCTGTCGGTTCAATAATATCTGAGATTCCAAGCATTGATGCTATTGATATTTCAAAAATAAAAGATGGTGATTACTTATATGTTGATGCAAATTCCGGGGCAATTGAAAAAATTCCTGAAATAAAATGCATTATATTTGATTTGGACGGCACAATTGTTGATACTGTCAATATTTATCTGCAAGCTTATTTAGAAGTTATTAAGAAAATGGGCATAAAAACAGATGAGAAATTTTTATTAAGCCTGCTTGGAAGGCCGGCAGAATCTATATTTGACCTTTATTTTAAAAAATACAAGCCAAAAAACAAGGTAAAGCCGGACATTAAAGTTTGTTGCGACATCAAAAGAAAATTATTTACCAAAGCAACCCAAGGAAAGGATATTTCATTCCCCTTTGCAAAGGAAACCCTAAAAAAATTGTCTGAATCTTACAAATTAGCAATGTTCACCGGCAGCTCAAGGGACCAGATAAGGCTTGATAAAAGGGCACTTGATTTATTTGATGTTATTTTAGCTGGGAAGGAAAGCCCAAAGGATAAACCAAATGCTGAAGCTATTTACCTAATTGCCAAGAAGCTTAAGCTGAAGCCAGAGAATTGCATATATATAGGGGATTTGCCCATAGATATGAAAACAGCCAAAAATGCTGGCATAAAGGCAATAGGTCTGGAAAATAAATTTGCGGATGCAAAAAGCCTTGAGACTGCCGGGGCCGACATTATTGTAAATGGTTATCTTCAAATACAAAAATTGTTCTTATGAATTAATGGTTTAATACAAAGGTTATTTTTATGAAATTTAAGAATTTAATCGTTCTTAAGATTGGCGGGAGTATTTGTACTGATAAACAAAATAATAATCTTAAAGTAAGGGAAAATATTCTGAGGCAGGTTGCAAAGGAAATTAAAAAAGCCAAATCGGAAAAGGAATTTAATTTAATTGTTGTGCATGGTGCTGGGCCTTTTGGGCATAAACTGGTTGAAGAATATGGGATTAAGGATGGTTTAAGTGGCAAAAAGCATATTCGCGGTTTTGTAGAGACGCATGCTTCCATGGAACGGTTGAACAAAAAAATAATGGAAATTTTTTTGAAAGAAGGATTGAATGTTTTGCCAATGCAAACATCTGCCTTGGTTATGCAGCGAAATCATGGCAAGCCAATATTTTTTTACACTAACTCAATTAAACAGCTTATGTCCTTAGACACTAGCATAGTCCCTTTGCTTTATGGGGATATGGTATTTGATTATGAAAAGAAAGCGACAGTTATTAGTGGGGATACAGTTGCTTCATTTTTAGCCAAACTATTTGGGGCTAATCGCTTGATTTATGGCACAAATGTTGATGGTATCATTGACTATTCTTCAAAACCAAAAGTTATAGCTAAAATAACAGACAAAAATCTTGAATCAGTTTTTAGGCATATTAAAGCAGCAAAAACTAGTGATGTTACTGGTTCAATGAAAGGCAAAATACTTCAAATAAAAGAGAATGCAAAAGGAATCAAAACATTTGTTTATAATATGGGCAAAAAGAACAATACTTATAATATTCTGGTTAGCAAAAGTTTAATTGGCACGGAAATTTATTTTGTTTAGGCGAGATAATGGGCATACAAAAAAGAAAAGCTGAACATTTGAACATAGCAATAAAAAAGAAAATTGAACATACTGAGACAGCAGGTTTTGAAGATGTTGTATTGGAATACGATGCACTTCCTGAACTGAATCTTTCGGAAATTAATTTAAAAACCCGATTTCTTGGACGTAATTTTGAAGCCCCTTTAATGGTTAGTGCTATTACTGGCGGCACAAAAGAAGCCCAAAGACTGAATAAACTGATTGCTTTATCCTGTGAACATTTTGGCATAGGTTTTGGGTTGGGAAGCCAAAGGGCCATGCTTGAGCATAAAAATCTAAAATCTACTTTTTATGTCAGGGATGTCGCGCCAAATATTTTTTTGGCTGCAAACATCGGGGTAGCGCAGCTTTCAGAATATGCCCCAGAAAAAATTGCCGAAATGGTTGATAAAATTGAAGCCGATGCATTAGCAATTCATTTGAATGCCTTGCAGGAAGCAGTGCAGCCGGAAGGCGATAAAGATTTTGAAAAAGCCCTTGAGAACATCCAGAAAATTTGTAAACAAATGAAGAAACCAGTTTATGTAAAAGAGGTAGGGCATGGGATAAGCCATAAGACTGCTTTAAAACTTAATAAATTGCCGATTAAGGCAATTGATGTTCAGGGATCAGGTGGAACAAGCTGGGCGGCAATAGAGCAGTTTAGGGGTTCAAAAACTGCAAATCATTATTGGAACTTTGGCATTCCCACTATTGCTAGCATCCTATGCTGCAAGAAAGTTTCAGGTAAGCCAATAATTGCTTCTGGCGGAATAAGGCATGGTTTGGACTCAGTAAAAAGCCTAGTTCTTGGTTCAGATCTAACTGGAATAGCTTTGCCTGTGCTGCAGGCAGCAGCCAAAGGCCCTAAAAATTTGCATAATTATTTGGACAATTTCCTCGAAGAAATGAGAATAGGTTTTTTATTAACCGGCTCAAAAAATTTAACTGAATTAAGAAAAACAAAATACGCAATTGTTGGCAGGACTAAAGAGATTGTGGACAAATTGACATAATCTATAGCAAATGACAAAAATAATTGACCAACTCAATGTCATTCGCTATCTAGTAAACGATAATATTTGTTCAAAAATTAATGTCGTTTGCTATAACTCAATTTCTTGGATTTACTTTTACAGATGAAGTACCAATTAAATTATTCCTTCAGCAACTTCCTCACTTTTTCAATCCGCATCCCACTTTTCTGCAGAATTTCTTTTACCCTTAGATTTTCTTTTCCCAAACCTTTTTCATCAATTAAAATACAATCCACTTTTTCAACAGTTTTTTCAATCATCTGCTTTAGGTTATCCTCATTAAAATTTTGGAGTGCATATTCCGGGCATATATGTGAAATAGCATAGTTCTTCCTTAAAACAAGCTTCGTAAATTCCGAGCAGTAATGGTTTCCGCCAAGTGCAATGCATACTGTTGGCTTAGTTTCATTAAAGTTAAAGTAATTTACAATTGTTTTTGCAATTGCATTTGCTGCATTTTTATCTGACCATTGTTTTTCTGAAGAGCCTAATTCAATAAATATTGTAGGCTTTTCTAAATATGGGCCATGATGTGTTGCTTCCAGACAAACATCATAATTTAGTTTGTTTTCTTCTACATAAAATTTTAGCCCCCGCAAATAATTACTTAATACTTCTGCAGATGTTTTTACAAGTGTTTTATCCTTCCCGCCTAATTCTGCTTTGCCCCAATTTCCTATTGGGTGAACAGTTAAGCAAGGTTTTCCGGTTTTTGATGCATGCGTTGAAGCAAAGATAAATAAATCAGTTTCATATGAATTTACTGAATCAGCAAAAACCTGCCTTTCCTGAGTTAATAAAATTTCAAAATTTTTATATTGTAAAACCTCTTTTCCCTCAAATTTTTTCCCATTAGGCTTAAATTCAAATTCCCTTAATAATTCTTCCCGTATATTCATCCCAGCCGGGTCTTTTTCCGATATAACAACAGTAGGCATAGCGTTATTTTAATCAAAAACTTTATTAAATAATAAAACATATCTGTTCTATGAATTCTGTCTTTAAGTTGTTGATTGCAGCAATTGTAGCTATTGTTCTTTTATATATCTTCTTTACATATTTTGCCCCTTACTATTTATGGCCACATGACCCTGTTGCAGCAATAAAACAGCAGTTAATCAAGGCAGAGCTTGATTTAGGTAAAAGTCAAATGATTCCTTTTTTATTTAATGCTGATTTTGCAACAAATGCCTCTGTTTTTGAAAGCAAAGCAAGAAGTATTGCCTTCAATTGCAATGATTCTGCAAATTGCTGCGATAAAGGATTGAGTGGCAAAGGATGTTCAAATAAAATTGTTTGGGACGAACGGAAAGTTATTTTTGATAAAACAATTAACACAAAGATTACTGCTAGGTGTTTTGAAGAGGAGCTTGCAGTTTGCAAGGTTTTTATTGGAAAAGAACCAGCCCAGCTAGAAGCAGATTCAAACTATGAAAATCTTCTGGATTTGAGCAAGAGCAATAAATTTACTGCTAAAATAACAATAAAAAATATCGGCAAACTTGGAACACAGGATATCAAAATTTCAGGAAGTCTATTTAAAAAAAATGATGATGGCAGCAAAGAATTGGTTGATGAACAATCCGGTTTAATGATGCCCCTCCTTGCTAATGACCTTAATTATTTTGAAGTTAATTTTCAACCGAAAAAATCAGGCGAATATTTTGCTTTTTTCCACATTTATGATGCATCAGACTTGACTGATTTTTCTGATGTTAACCTCGAGTTTGAAGCAATAAATGCAACAGTTGTTTCAGCTTGCAAAATAACCGAGCAAATTGCAGAGTTTGATATAGTTAGTGAACAATGTGAAACAAAATATTTATGTGAAAATTGTACTTTTGCTTTTGAATGCAAGGAAGCTTGGGAGAAGAATGCTGGAAAATCTCTAACTTCAGGTGACAGAACATTTGCTTATGAGCTTTTAGGTGTTGTGGAAGGTTGCATGCCTGAAGATTCAAAAGTAGATGCATCAATTCTTGAGAATACTGCCACAGTTGACCAAGCACAAGATGTTTTTAACAGCATTTCAATAAATAGTTTGTCTACAAATGGGGAGAAAATTACAAAAGTGGCTTTGGAGCTGCAAAAGCGTTATGATGCTTTACCCTATATTTGGGGTGGAAAACAATTGCCCCCAGGGGTAGATTGTTCTGGTTTTGTATATAATGTTTTTAAGATAGTTGGAATATCCAACAAAGTTGAAAATGCATTAGGCTATTCCTCACATAGTGGCATAGTAGTTTTTGATAAAGAAAATTTTTATAATAAATCAGCCCCGAACAAATATGTTTCCGGAGTTTTGCAACCAGGCGATGTTTTATTTTTTGATTTGAGTGAGAGGGTTGGAAGAGGGGTTAAAGGAATTGATCATGTTGCAATATACATCGGAAATGAACAGTTAGTTCATTCAGGCACAGGCGGGATAAAAATTAAGCCACTGAAAAATTATGTTAAATCCTTGATGGTTGCAAGGCGATATTAATTAGAATTTATTTATAGCTTTCAACCAATTTATCCAAAACTAGTTTTATATTTACAATCCCTTCTTGAAATGTTTTTGCAGACCAATGTTCAAATGATTGTTTTAGATCGTCCCTTTCTGCAAGCGGTGCAGCATTTAACATATATTTATTCCCTTTTCTTTGCAGGAATCCCAAATCTATTAATTTGTTCAAATGGTATCTTGTCAATTTTTCAGACATTTCTTTTTTGTGCTTTTCTTTAATATATTCAATTACCTCTAATGTTGTTGGTTGTTTTCTTTTTGAAATTAAAAAATAAAAAACAGCATCAATTACATTTACGCCTGTGTCCCTTGATTCATTCTCACTAATTTGGCCGATTGCTAAAGCAAACCATCTTAGCATGGCTCTTTTAGTGAGTGCTGTGCTTGGTGGCACATCCATCTGCCTTATAGTTAATGTTTTTCTAATCAAGTCTGATTCAGGTAGTTTTTGCATAAATTCACATCAGAAAAATGTTTTTTCCTATAGAAACATTCTTTTAACTAAAATAAAGTAGTTTGCCCTTTATATATTTTGTTATCTTATACATAAAAAGTGCTTTTACTATAATTTTCTTCAAATATCCCTAAGAAAACATTTAACTGTGTGAGTGGAAAATCTGCCTCTTTTAAGTGGCAGCCAGAGTGTCAAACATTTATCAATATATCTCTTCAACTATTAAATTATTACTTTATTAATGCTTATTTGACACTTTGAGATGAAAGCGAGCAGAGTTCACAGGAAATCCACTCCCCCAAATCCTTTATAAAGCCCAAAAAGCTTTTATTTGTTCATGCTGCTCACATACAAATTCAGGATATATCCATCAAAGGAACAAGAACAAAAACTGTTTTTTGTTCTTGATAAATGCCGCCTTACTTACAACAAACTGCTTGAAATACTGAATAAACAACAAAAAATAAATCAGTCAGAAATCCAATCTTCCATTCCAGAACTAAAAGAACAATATCCTGAACTGAATGAAATATATTCCAAAACACTGCAGTATGAATCTTACAGATTATTCTCAAACCTAAGGGCATTATCAAGGCTGAAGAAGAACGGAAAGAACACAGGCTGTTTAAGATTCAAGGGAAAAGACTGGTTCAAAACATTTACTTATAATCAGTCTGGATTTGTTCTTGAAATAAAAAATAAGAAATATAACAAACTTCATTTATCAAAAATAGGAGAAATATCCATAAGAACACACAGAATAATAAATGGAGAAATAAAACAAGTGCAAATAAAAAAGGAACGCTTAGGCAAATGGTTTGCTTTGTTGTGCATTTATATCGCAGAAAGCAAAAAGCTAAAATCAAAAACAGATAAACCAATAGGCCTTGACTTGGGAACAATAAACTTCATTTATGATTCTGATGGAAATCATGTCGATCATCCAAAGTTTCTTAATAAATCTCTAAAGAAATTAGCAACAGAACAGAGAAAACTTTCAAAGAAAAAGAAAGGTTCAAACAACAGAATAAAGCAAAAAATAAGAGTAGCTAAAGTGCATGAAACAATCTGCAACCAAAGGAATGATTTCCTGCATAAGCTATCAAGA